>NZ_CP036528.1:696566-1296566 GCF_004331915.1 Ureibacillus thermophilus | reverse complement strand
AGGCAAAATGGCTTCTTTAAACATTTGCAATTTCGTCGCATTAAAGGTCTGCAATACTTTTAGATAGTTGGCATCCACATTGCGGAAGGATGTGTAAATGACGATTGTGGAAATGATTACTGAAATTATAGCCCCCATTGTAATAATGGAAGTCATTCCTGGGCCAAGGGCGACAATGAGGATTGGTCCAAGAGCCACTTTTGGCATGGAATTTAACACAACTAAATAAGGATCCAAAATTTTTGATAGATTTGGGAACCACCAAAGGATGGCTGCTAGAATCGTGCCAATAAGCGTTCCTAAAATAAACCCTAGAATCGTTTCAAACAATGTATAGTTCATGTGGATAAAGATCGTACCATCTGAAATCATGCTTTGCAGTAGTTTAAAAATTCTTGAAGGAGCGCTAAAGATGAGCGGATCAATCCAGCGATTGGAAGAAGCGGTTTCCCATAGTGCGAAAAAACCTGCTAAGATCAGTAATTGATAAAATCGAATCCAGCGTTTTTCCTTTGCCAGCCTTTTCTTATATGCTTGATGGAGTTCTTTAATGTTCAAGGCTTTCAAGCTCCTTCCAAATTTCTTGAAATAGCGGGGAGTAGCTTGAATGGCTTCTTGCTTCGAATGGAGTTAAGTTTCTAATTTCTTCTGGCACTTCGAAAGTCTGATGAATTCGGCCAGGTCTTTTTGAGAATAAGAAGATGCGGTCGCTCATCGCAATGGCTTCCCCAATGTCATGGGTCACAAGAATGGCTGTTTTACTATAGGCTTTTAACATTTTTGAAACTAAATCTTCCAGCTTCAATTTTGATTGATAGTCAAGAGCGGAAAATGGTTCATCCAAAAGTAATACTTTCGGGTCTACTGCAAGCGTTCTGGCAAGAGCCACTCTCTGCCTCATCCCACCGGAAAGCTCCCGAGGATATTTTTTCTCAATGGACGGCAACCCCACATCTTCCAATAGTTTGGATGCAATTTTCCCATCAAATGGTTTATTTAATAGTTTTAACCCAAGAATAATATTTTCCTCTATGGTTTTCCAAGGGAATAAATAATCTTGCTGCAACATATACCCAATGGAAAGTTCTTTATTTCCGTATACCTTTTGATTGTCAATATATACATTTCCTGTCGTCGGGGAAATCAATCCTGCAATAATTGAAAGCAGCGTTGTTTTTCCGCATCCACTTGGTCCGATAAAGGATACAAATTCACCTGCTTCAATGGTTAAATGAATATCCTGTAACGCTTCCGTTGCCGCATCCTTTGAAAAATACGTATGGCTGACATTTTCAACAACTAAGAAGCCCATATCACTTCGAAACCTTCTCTGCAAATGTTGTATCCACTAGTTTTGAATAATCCATGCGCATCGGAAGCTCCCCTGCTTCATCCATGATATCCTGCAAGTTATTCCATTCTTCTTCATCTAAAATCGGATCCTTCGCATATGATTCTTGCTGGCGATAACGTTCTACCACTTGCGCAATTAATTCAACATCTGTATCTTCAAAGAATGGCTGAATGGTTTTTGCCACTTCTTCTGCTGGCGCTTCATACACATAATCTTGCGCTTTTTTAATGGCTCTTGTAAATTTCTCCGCCACTTCCTTATTTTCCTTTAAGTAGCTCTTTTTGGCCATAAACACTGTATAAGGCACGCGGCCGGATTCCGTACCGAATGAGGCGACTACATGGCCGATTCCTTCTTTTTCAAAAACGCTTGCAGTTGGTTCGAACAATTGTACAAATTCACCAGTACCGGATGCAAAAGCATGGAGGTACAAAAAACACTACCTCATTTCAATGATGGAAGACACATATAACTTTCTTTCAATAAGCTCCAATTTATTTTCATCAATTGGATTGTCTACTGGACCATCAACTCTATAAACATCGTCTTCTCCTTCCCGCATCCCTGCTTTTAAATATCCTTTATCATACGATTGTTGTTCAATTTTTTGAGCGGAATTGTATAAAGAAAGATTTGTCCTAAAACACTCTGCGGATATTTTTAAGCAATCTATTTGAAAAGGAATCTGATAAAGGCTTATCGTTATAGTAGCAATTTAACAGTTTGGGGGAAACCGTTAATGAAGGACAAATATAAAGATTTATTTTCACCTTATACTTTTCCAAATGGTGTAACTTTAAAAAACCGCATCGTCATTGCTCCAATGACGCACTGGTCTTCCAATCCAGACGGTTCTGTATCGGAAGTGGAACTGAAATACTATGCCCGCCGATCTTCCGGCGTGAGTGCAGTCATCACCGCCTGCGCTTATGTATTGCCTAATGGAAAAGCATTCCACGGCCAATTTGCAGCAGACCGCGATGAAATGATTCCTGGCTTAAGAAAAGTGGCAAAAACCATTCAAGAACAAGGCGCAAAGGCCATTCTTCAAATCCATCACGGTGGAAGATTATGTCCACCTGAACTTGTACCAAATGGCGAGATCGTCAGTGCGAGTGCTGTTCCTGCTGAAAAACCCGGAATGAAAACACCAAGGGCATTGACAGAAAATGAAATAAAAGAACTTGTGGAAGCCTTTGGAGAAGCAACTCGCCGGGCAATTGAAGCAGGATTTGACGGAGTTGAAATCCACGGGGCGAACGGATATCTAATTCACCAATTTTTCTCGCCTCACTCTAACCGCCGAACTGACCGATATGGCGGCACCCTTGAAAAACGGATGACGTTACCGCTTGAGATTATCGATCAAGTAAAAAGCGTTGTCGCTAAATATGCGAAAAGCCCTTTCATTGTCGGATACCGTTTTTCTCCGGAAGAACCTGAAACACCTGGCATTACGATGGCAGACACCATTGCGTTTGTCGATGTTCTTGCCGGTAAAGGGCTTGATTATCTTCATGTTTCATTGCATGATTTCCGCTCCACCCCAAGAGTCGGCGTCAAAGATTTAACAAAAACGCGCATTGAATATTTGCTTGAAACCATCAATGGACGTGTGCCGCTTATCGGAGTCGGTTCCATTATTACCGCAGATGATGCAAAAGAAGCACTCGACACAGGCATTTCACTTGTTGCCATAGGAAGAGAGATGATTGTAGATCCTGATTGGATGCAAAAAATTGAAGAAGGACGAGAAAATGAAATCGCAACTTGCATCTATACAGACCAACAAGAAGAATTAATCATTCCGGATGGCTTATGGGATCAAATTTTAAATAGACCCGGCTGGTTTCCTGTAAAAGAACGTTAACAAGAAATATAGAACAATGAAAAATATTTGTTTGCAATGCTAAATGAGGCTGGGACAAATCTAAAAAAACATCATTTTCTCCAAGGAGAAAATGATGTTTTTTTGATATGTTATTAAAATTGATTTCCGTTCCGGGGACGCTTTCCGCGGGCCCGGCTCGAGCCTCCTCGGAGCTCATTCCTTCGCTCCTGCGGTGTCTCGAGACACGGGCTGTTCCCGCAGGAGTCGCCCCGTCACTCCAATCAATTTTTAGTTATATCAATTTTTTATCAAAACTCTTTCAACTGCCCCTTTAATTTTTGGTTTATGTCCCATCCTCTTTAGACAAAATAACTCTACCTTTCTATTAAACTTCCCCTATACGCATCGCTAAGAATAATAAAAAAGTGCAAACCAACACAATCAAGTTAGCGACTAATCCGATAAAGGCTGTTATACGCCTCTTGTCAAAAATCAAGCCAATCACAGCCATAAAAACACCGATAATTGATAAAAGACTAAAAATTATTACTATTAAATAACCATCTGCATCCGGTCCTGATAATATAAAAAAAACGATCATACTCACGATTGCAGGTAAAATTGAATTAATTCCTAAAATATTTCCAACTTTATTTTTATTCATCCCAATCACCTCTGTACCCATTCGGTTTCCACTTATTTACTCCTTTATAAAAACGTCATGGGAAAAGGTAAAAAATAACCGACGAAAATTCCCACAACCTTTTTCAAATTCATTCCAAAACTTTCCTTACTAAATTTACGAAAAAAATGACAAAAGGTTCCAATTTCTTTTTTATTTCCTGCAAACTCATCAAGAAAACTTTTTAGAATAACCCACCCCAACAAAAAACGCGCATTCCCCGAACAATGACTAATATTATCCTTTTTAATCGAATACAATTTAACACAACAAAATTGGAGGGATCTGGTTGAATCATGTAAATCCTCCTCGAAGCATTAAAGAAATCGTCATTGACGGAGGAAAATATATATACAAATCTGATGAAAGGTTCGATTATTTAACGGAGATATTAGACAACGAAGTGAAAATTCATCTAAAATTCACGAAAGATAAGGATAAAAGATTAGAAGCCGAAAATGCATTAAAAACCTTTTTCTTAGAACTATTATTCTAATGAAACGGGTGGTGTGGAATGAAGCGGGTTTGGTGTCTTTATCGGGTATCGAAAAAACAACAAGTCAGTGCAGATGAAGACATTCCGATGCAAAAAAATGCCTGCCATGAATTCGTCAAAAACAAACCCGATTGGACCATCACCAATGAGTTATATGAAAAGGGCGTATCTGGCTGGAAAAAGACTGCTAGTGAACGGGATGAAATGGCTGCATTAAAAGAAGGCGCATTAAAGAAAAAATTTGACGTTTTGCTCGTTTTCATGTTCGACCGGTTAGGCCGGCGGGAAGATGAAACGCCGGTTATGGTCAATTTTTTAATTCAACATGGCATAGAAGTCTGGTCTGTTAAAGAAGGACAGAGGAAAATTGAATCCCATGTCGATAAGCTCCTGAATTATATCAGCTTTTGGCAATCCGACGGCGAAAGCCAAAAAACTTCCATTCGGGTAAAAGAGGCAAAAAAACAGCTTGGTGAACAAGGTTTTTTTCAAGGTGGTACAGCTCCCATTGGGTACAAAATCGTGGAAACGAATCAACCTCATTGGAAAAACAAAGACCGCCGACTGAAAGAATTAGTCCCAGACGAAATGGAATCAAAAATGATAAAGTTAATCTTCCATTTATATGTAAACAAACAGATGGGCTATCGGAAAATTGCCGATTATTTAAATGAACATGGGTTCCGAACAAGAGATGGTAGCATTTTTGTTGTAAGCACCATCCAGCGCATATTATCCAATCCCATTTACATCGGATACAAGCGATATAAATCCGCTTTAGGAGGAACGCAGCCTTTTAACGAAAAACTAAAGATTATTTCTGATGAACTCTTTTATCAAGCAGAACGAATCCGAAAGGTCCGGCACAATTCTATTGAAAAACAAGATAAATCAAGCATCCCAAGAACCGGAAAGCTTCTATTCTCTGGCCTTGCCTATTGCAAATATTGCGGTTCTAAACTGACATCAAATTATCTTTATAGAACTTCCAAAAATGAATCTTCTAAAACGATCATTTACCGTTACCGATGCCCTTTGAATAAAGGCAAATTGCACGGGAGCCACCAACAAAACGTTTGGGGCGGAAAAAAATATGACACTCTTATCATCAATCAACTCAAAACCATTCTATCCAAATTGGAATTAGAATCCTTCTTTAATAAAAACCAAACTGGAAAAGATGAATTCCTAAAGCTAAAGGAACAAAATCTGAAAAATTTAAAAAAAGAATATGGAGATTTAAGAAAACAGCAGGAAAAATTAAATCTGGAGATTGGGAAAGCGTTAATTGGGGAAAGTGCATTTACACCTGAACAGTTATCTCTCGCCTTGAAAGCCATCGAAAAGCAACTTGAAGAAAAGTTAAGGCAAATCAATGATTTAAAGGAAGCATTAGATAAAGAGCGGGATCATGCCGATAAGCCGGAAAATCAATTCAAAAACTGGGAACAAAAATTTAATGAAGCCGATGAAGATTTAATAAAAGCGATGCTTTCAAAGATAATTCATAAAGTGTACTTTGGAAAAAATGAAATTGACATTGAATTGAATCTCTCATTATCAGATTATTTGAATGGAAAACTTTATTAAAGATAATTGCAGAAAAATAAGCTATTTTAGTAGATTGCCTCCTACTAAAATAGCTCTTTTTTGATGGTAAGTTATTGGATTCCCCTTTACATTTCAGGTGCTTTTTTGCTGCAATTGTTTAGCCCGTACATCATACCAAATAAGGCTCGCGATTTCTTTTACCGTTTGTTCATATTCAGAGCCTTTAAATTCATCAATCAATACTTTCAAGAGAGCGTTGAGAATCCGTGTTCGAAGAGGTTCGCGATTGATTTCCTCTATAATTGCTGTGACAATTTCCTCTTGGGAGTTCGTTAAATTTTGTTCAGCCAATTCCTTAAGTCTATATTTTATCTCTGTAATATCAAAAGAATATTGTTTCTTTGATACGGCAATAAATGTATTAATTTTATCAGGATTTAAAAGAGCCGTTTTTTCTTTGAGTATTAAATCAATGATTTTTTCTAAGTACTTTAATAAGGTGGAAGCAATTTCTTCTAATGAAACCGATTGATGATTTGTAATTTTGCATGTGAAGGTTAAATATTGAAACATTCCATAAAATAAAACTGCCGCTTCAAATCCGTAAGGTCGGATTTCATCGCCGAAAATTTCGCATAAACGCAATTTAAACCACTCAAACTCTAATAAACGATGGCGCAGCACCAGTTGTTTTAATTCCACTTCCCCAGAATGCAAAATTTCTTCATATAAAACATCCAATCCCGATTCTTGATTAATCTTCCACAGTACTGCAATCTGATTGGCAAATACATGAATATCCGTAGGGTCCTTACCAATCATCAGTTCAGCGCGCAAAAGCGAAGCATCATATCTTGCCTGTTCTAAAATCGCTTCAATACATTCCGCTTTGGAAGAGAAGTAATTATAAAAAGTTCCTTTTGAAATGCCTGCACTTTCAATAATTTGTTGAATGGATGTTTTCGCAATGCCGTTTTCAACAAATAATTGTAAAGCGTGATCCACTACTGCTTTTTTTCTTTTATTCATTTTAAACTCCTCTATTTATTATTGCTTATTATCATTATACACGAAAAAACAGAATTTGAACCCAATGTATTTTTTTGTTGCCAAAAATGAACTGCAGGTATAAAATGTTTAAGTCAAAAAAAAGAGAAATGAGGAAGGGAAAATATGACATTAGACGATAAGGAGAAAAAACCGCCATATTTAGTCATCGCAATACTTTTCTTTGGTGCGTTTGTATCTTTCTTAAATAACTCCTTATTAAACGTTGCATTGCCAACGATAATGAAGGACTTTGAAATTGAATATTCAACGGTACAATGGTTAGCTACAGGCTATATGCTCGTAAGCGGTGTACTAATTCCTGTATCCGCCTTTTTAATTACGCGGTTTAAAAACCGTCATTTGTTTATTACAGCGATGTTCCTTTTTACAATTGGAACGGCACTAGCAGCTTATGCTCCTAATTTTGGCATTCTTTTAGCTGGACGTATGTTTCAAGCTGCAGGCGGTTCCGTCATGGGTCCATTACTTATGAACATCATGCTCGTCAGCTTCCCACGAGAAAAACGAGGGGCGGCCATGGGGATTTTCGGATTAGTAATGATTACTGCCCCAGCTATTGGTCCAACATTATCCGGTTATATTGTAGAGTATTGGGACTGGCGCATCTTATTTGAAATGATTTTGCCATTTGCCATTCTCAGCCTCTTACTTGCTATTTGGAAATTGGAAAATATTTTGGAAACACGCCATACTTCCATTGACTATATATCTGTTGTGTTATCCATTATTGGTTTCGGATGTTTATTATATGGCTGTTCAACAGCTTCGAACGATGGCTGGTCAGACGCAACTGTATTGACAACACTAATCGTTGGAGCATTGGGCATCATTTTGTTCGTTGTTCGCCAATTCCGTTTAGAACAGCCATTATTAGATTTGCGTGTTTACAAATATCCAATGTTTGCACTAGCGAATATTATATCAATGGTTGTAACGGCAGCCATGTTCTCCGGCATGATTTTGACTCCTGCTTATGTACAAAGTGTCCGCGGCATTTCACCGCTCGATTCTGGTTTAATTATGCTTCCGGGCGCACTAGTGATGGGGATTATGTCGCCAATTACCGGTAAATTATTTGACAAATTCGGACCTCGCGTCTTAGCATTAATCGGTTTAGCCATTACAGGATACGCAACATATTTACTATCCACTATGGATTTGGAAACAACGAAAACGACAATCGTTTTAATGTATACGCTTCGTATGTTCGGTATGTCAATGGTTATGATGCCAATTATGACAAACGGTTTAAACCAATTGCCAAATCAATTAAATCCGCATGGCACAGCGGTGAACAACACAATCCAACAAGTAGTTGGTTCTATCGGTACAGCTCTATTTGTAACATTAATGAACTCTGTCGCTACTAATAAGGGCGAAGAGTTGGTGGAAGCAGCAAAAGCTTCAAATCCAGCTCAATTACAAGACCAAATGTTCATAGCCGGAATTCAGCAACAAGCATTGCTTGAAGGTGTCCAAGTTTCCTTCTTAGTGGCAGCCGTTGTTACAGGAGTAGCGTTAATCTTAGCATTGTTTTTAAAACGCGTTGATGTAAGCAAAGGGATTGCAGAAAACATGGAAAAAAATAAATAAAAAAATGTATTTCACCTTTAATCTATAAAAAACGAAGCTGCTAATTCTAATCAAAAAATCAGGAATTAGCAGCTTCATTTTATATTTAAATTACTTCAAAAAAAAATAGTGCTGACATAACACGCCAACACCACTAGTTATAAAAATTATTCTATGTCCTCAAATTTCACAACAACAATATCATCAAATACTTTAATGGAGTCTTTGGCAGGCCAAACGCCCATCTCTTTAAATTCCCTGCTTTGTTGGATTGCTTTTCTTTCTTCTTCAGTGGCAATATCCAATGAATAACCAAAGAAACTGTCAAACAATGCCGTATAATGATATGGTTCCGAAATAAAAACTTCTCCTGTTGTCCCAATCATATGGGGAATACGGTTTGGAATAATTTCAGAAGTCAATTCTGAATGCATGGGAACTTTTCCGAACACTGTCATTTTTTTAATGTCTTCGTATTCATCCAATTGTTCAATTCGGTCAAGAATTCGATTAGTCAAATTCATTGTTTTTTCATGTCGCAATTCCATATTAAAATAACTAATATTCGCAATGATGGCGAAATTAAAAATCGCAACGCTCATCAACAATACCGTTGCCCAAGAGCTGACCTTTTCCACCCATAATGGCCGTTTTTCTTCTACAGCATCATACAGCAGCACAAGGAAAATATACACACTGCTTAAACTAAAAACCATTAACGTATGATAAAACGCAACCGGCGAAATAAAATAAACAATATAATAGCTAAACGGAAGACTCATTACCAGCACTATGAAAAGGATCATATGTAAAAGGTTTTTATATAAATGTTTTTTCACAATCACTGTAAAAACTGCCGCAATGAGGGTGATGAAAATGAAAACATTCAATATCGGCAGTAAACTTATATCATGATGATTGTAAAAACTATCGAAGAAAAAACTTAACAACTCTTCTTTTATCTGCACTAACCGTTTTGGAATATCATGTATTGTTACAGCTCCTACTTTATCCAGTCCCTGATAGCTCGTAATTTGTACATTTAAAAACTTTGTAAAAAAGTTAAATATGGCCAAATACAACACCATTCCAATCCCTACAGCCAAACCTGAACGAAGGATATGAAGCCCGATTACTTTCGTTGAAAACGTGGAAAATAAAATCTCATGAATAATCCATAACGTGATAAAAACAAGTGCTACGGATAAATTTGCCTGATAAATCCCTACAGACAAACAAAGAAGAATGGCTCCAATCAGAAAGCCAAATTTATATTTTTTCGTCAACACTACGGCTAAAATGGCAAAAAAGATGCCCAGCATATAACCATCTGCTGTAAACATATAGGCAAATGTAGCAGACACGCTTGGAAAAACAACGATAATTCCTGAAATTAACACAATAGCTAGTTTTTTTCGTACATCAAACAAAATAATGATACAAACAGCAGCCAACCCCAAGAAAAGGATGGATAGCACCCCTATAACCCAAGGAAGATCAAAAAAAGAACTCATTCCACTAGCAGGGCCTAAAAAGAAGCGCCCGGATTTAACCTTCGCCTGCGTATTATATATATTGATAATGCCATCATGATTCGGCAAACGATGCAAAAAGACATAAGCATGGGCTAAAAAGCCAATCATCACTGCTGAGAAAAATGCGAGCACCCATTCAGGTTGTATTTTTTCTTTTAAACTTTTTAACACTTGTTCCGGCATAGTTTCCACCACTACTTTCTTTCCAATTCAATCCACTATATTATTCCTTAAAGGCAAAAAAACGCTGGCCTAAATAGTTGAGCATTGTAAAAAAGACCATCCCTACAATCATTGCCACATTCTCCTGCACTTTGACAGAAACATTCGATAAAAGGAGCAGAGCCAACTGCTTAGCAATTCCATATGCCAACAAATAACAAACCGCTATATTTAAAGCAAAGCGCAATGCCGACTTCCACGAATCTTTTTTATGCTGAAATGTAAAATATTTATTTAAAAAATAACTTAAAATGCTAGTCAAAATATAATTAGCCGATGAAGACAGCCAATAGGAAAATCCGGCGAGATTATACAAACCAAACATAATCATCGTTCCTACAATGGTATTCACGATTCCTACAATTATAAATTTCCAAAACTTCTCATCTACTACCGAGCCTATACGCTTCCACAAATTATTATTCATCCTTATCATTCGTTTTTTCAGAAACAATATATCTTGGTCTCCGTTTTACTTCCTCATAAATTTTGGCAATATAATAACCGATAATCCCTAAACTCATCATAAGCACACTGCCAATTCCCAATAAAAGAAGAATAACAGTTGTAAATCCTTCAAGGGAACGGCCGCTGAAAAAGTTGATGAGAGATTGCACACCTAAAACAATGGAAAAAATAAAAAATAACACACCGATGATGGTTATAATTTGCATAGGAGCAGTAGAAAAGGACGTAATATTTGTAATGGCGTATTTTATTAAGGAAAGATAAGACCATTTCGTCTTCCCTTCCGTTCGTTCCTGCACCTCATATTCCACTCCAATGCTTTTAAAGCCGAGCCAAAAGGTTAAAGCGCGAAAAAACACTTTTCGCTCAGGCAGCTGTAAATAAGCATCCACCACTTTCCGGTCTAAAAGCTTAAAATCCGAAGAAGCTGACATATCAAATCCTGTGACCCGATTGATTAACCGGTAAAAACTTTTGGCAAAAAATGTTTTAATTTTTCCTTCTTTGCCTCTGGATTTTTTAAATCCTTCTACTATGTCATAGCCATCTTTCCATAGCCTATACATTTCAATGATTGTTTCGGGAGGATGTTGCAAATCACAATCCATGACAATGCAGCAATCCCCTTTGGCATGAGTAAGACCAGCCAAAATGGCAGATTCTTTACCAAAATTTCTGGATAAGCTGATTCCTCTCACATTCTCAATTTCTTGACTTGCACGCTGGATTTCTTTCCAAGTATTATCCTCAGAACCGTCATTGACAAAGAGAATTTCTGCAGAAATCTTTTCCTTATTCAGCAGTTCTGAAATCGTATATGCCGCCTTTAATATCATTTTTTCTTCATTATAAGCAGGTATGACAATTGACAAGATTGGCATCATTTTCACTCTCTCGTAATCTTTGTAACCAAGAAGGACTAAATACATTCATTGCCATCCTTTATTAAAATTACACACACATTAATGGATCATTAAATACTGTATCAAGGACACTGCAACCCAATTATTACATGATTCCTTTTGTGGTGTTTTTTGTACCCGTATGCAAAGGCTGTTGCAATATTGGCAAATTCGATGTTTTGAATTAAATTCAAGTCATTATGCGGATCGATTCCATGTTTTTTCAATACAAATTCACCGACCATCTGCGGCATTCCGCCCTTGCGTTGGCCAAGGAATGTAGTACCTTTCAACATTTCCCAAGAAAACTCGTCAATTTTTTCCCGGGCAACTAAGAAAGTTCCATCTGTTTGTGTTAATTGAGCAAAGTTTTTAATTGGATCATTGGCTCCTTGGGCCGTTACATAAATGGAAGTTTCTGCTCCTACAAGGGCTATATCGATGCCGCCTGAAAGAAGGGCAGTCATTGTTTTATCTCCGCCTGGAATAGTAGAAAGTTCAATTTCAAGTCCTTCTTCTTCAAAAAATCCTTTCGCAATTGCTACATATTGAGGAGCATAGAAGATGGAGCGCGTTACTTCCCCAACTTTTACTTTTGTCATTTCTTTCTCCCCGCACGCAGCAAGAAGAACCACCATACTTGCCAACATAACGACAAGACTAATCTTCCACCATTTCATCCCTCTTACCTCCTTATTTCATGGTTCCATCCATTATCAAGAGTAGGTTATGCGAAGGGAAAATAATGTGTGAATGCCCACGGGTGCTTGCCGATACAACTTCCTCTTTTGCTTGATTTCCTCCTACTGAAACAACAAAAGAGGTTGGGACAAATCTAAAAAAACATCATTTTCTCCAAAGAGAAAATGATGTTTTTTGATAGGTTATTAAAAATTGATTTCCGTTCCGGGAACGCTTTCCGCGGGGCCCGGCTCTAGCCTCCTCTGAGTCATTCCTTCGCTCCTCGTGGTCTCGACAGGGCTCATCGCAGGAAAATATTTGCTTTATGACTAAGCGTGCGCGACAGGAACTCGCCCCGTCACTCCAATCAATTTTTCGTTATATCAAATTTTTATTAAAACTCTTTCAGCTGCCCCTATCATTTTTGGTTTATGTCCCAGCCTCAAATCTATGTTTCTATTTTCAGTTGAAAATGATGATGGCAATCACAAAGCTGTTTTTCTTTTCTTACGAAGCTTCTTTTTCTTCTTTTTTCTCTCTCCATAAACGGATTTTATAGAGAATCAGTACAAGGGCAGCCACTATTAAACCTTCTATCATTGGCAAGAATAAGGCAAAAAAGGTTAATAGAATACAGCCCAAAAATAGGAAAATATAAATAATTATATTTTTCCCTACGCTGAGTTTTTTAGCAAACCCCAGCTTGTACACGATGGCGGAAAGGATAAAAACAAGGAAAAAGATAATATATCCTGCCACTTGGTTATTCGGTGCATTTTCGTATACATAACGAGTAACTGCTGACATGCGGTTAAACACACGATCTGTGTCACTGATTGGTGCAGATGCCAAAATCAAACTAAACAGCTTCAAGTCGAACACACCTTTCCCATTCCCATATAGAGAATTATTCTTGTTCAGCGTATTTTTGCTTTTTCGCCATTTTTTCTCTTTCGCTTTTATTTAAAATTTGTTTTCTTAACCGAATAGATTGTGGTGTTACTTCTAAATATTCATCATCATTTAAAAATTCCAATGCTTCTTCCAATGTCAATAGGCGTGGTTTCTTAATGACCGCTGTTTGATCTTTCGTTGCGGAACGGACATTCGTTTTTTGTTTTTGTTTTGTAATATTCACTGCAAGGTCATTTTCGCGGTTATTTTCCCCAACAATCATACCTTCATAAATTTCCGTTCCCGGCTCTACAAATAAAGTACCGCGATCTTCAATTTGCATCATACCATAGGTAGTTGCTTTTCCTGTTTCCATTGAAACGAGCGCTCCATTATGGCGACCGCCGACACGGCCTGGCATAACCGGATGATAGCTGTCAAAAGAATGGTTGATAATTCCGTAACCTTTTGTGATGGACATAAACTCTGTTGTATAACCGATTAATCCGCGCGATGGCACCATGAAAATAAGGCGGGCTTGTCCATTGCCGTTATTTGACATATCCATCATTTCACCTTTGCGATTACCTAATGATTCAATCACAGCGCCTACGTATTCTTCTGGTACATCTACTTGCACCCGTTCCACCGGTTCACATTTAACTCCATCGATTTCTTTAATAATGACTTTTGGTTTGGATACTTGCAATTCATATCCTTCACGGCGCATATTTTCAATCAAAATGGATAAATGCAATTCACCGCGGCCGGAAACAATCCATGCATCTGGTGAATCTGTATCTTCCACCCGCAATGAAACATCGGTTTCTAATTGCTGTCTTAAACGTTCTTCTAATTTGCGGGCTGTGACATATTTTCCTTCTCTGCCGGCAAAAGGTGAATTGTTTACAAGGAATGTCATTTGCAAAGTTGGTTCATCGATTCGCAAAGGCGGCAATGCTTCTTGATGTTCGACCTCACATACGGTTTCCCCTACGTTAATGTCATCCATGCCAGATACCGCTACGATATCCCCAGCGCTTGCAGATGGAATTTCTTCCCGTTTTAAACCTGCGTAGCCCAATAATTTTGTCACTCGGTATTGTTTGACAGAGCCATCTAATTTCATCAAGGCTACAGATTGGCCTACATGAATTTTTCCTCTGAAGATTCGTCCAATTCCAATTCGCCCTACATAATCATTATAATCGAGCATTGTTACTTGGAATTGCAAAGGTTCATCCGAATTATCCACCGGTGCAGGAATATGATCAATAATGCTATCAAATAAGCATTGCATATTTTCTTCTTGGTTAGCTGGGTCTGGATCAAGGCTTGCTGTTCCATTGACTGCCGAAGCATAGACAACTGGGAAATCCAATTGATTTTCGTCTGCACCTAATTCGATTAATAAATCTAATACTTCATCGACTACCTCTAAAGGACGGGCAGAGTCTTTATCGATTTTATTGACTACAACAATTGGCGTCAATTTTTGTTCCAACGCTTTTTTTAAAACGAAGCGCGTTTGAGGCATACATCCCTCGTATGCATCTACAACGAGCAATACTCCGTCCACCATTTTTAAAATCCGCTCTACTTCGCCCCCGAAATCCGCGTGTCCCGGAGTATCTAAAATGTTAATTTTTGTGCCTTTATAGTGAACAGCTGTGTTTTTTGCTAAAATAGTAATACCGCGTTCACGCTCTATATCATTCGAGTCCATAACTCGTTCTTCAATATGTTCATTTACACGAAACGTTCCAGATTGTTTTAATAATTGATCGACTAATGTTGTTTTTCCGTGGTCAACGTGTGCAATAATAGCAATGTTGCGAATATCATCACGTAATTTTGTCATTTTTCCACTCCAATTTCTTTGTTCATAAGATTAACTGTGATATTATATCACAAGAACGTGTAAATGTCCTTTTTAAATTGTTACATTTTTATTCGTTGGAACACTAAAGGGGGGCTTACTAGTGAATCTAGCAAAATTTGTGATGCTGCTTTTTTCCATAGCCGCACTACTGTCAATGATTTCGATCGGTTATGCCATTGCCATTGGAAGCATTGTTTCAATCATTGCTAGTATCGTTGCTTTAATTGCTGTGATGGGAATTGGATTCGGCATGAAAAGAAAATTCCGTGAAAAAGGGCTTCTATAGCATAGAGGCTGGGACAAAACTAGCTTCAAGATAGGAAAAAGAGGCTGGGACAAATCTAAAAAAACATCATTTTCTCCAAGGAGAAAATGATGTTTTTTTGATATGTTATTAAAATTGATTTCCGTTCCGGGGACGCTTTCCGCGGGCCCGGCTCGAGCCTCCTCGGAGCTCATTACTTCGCTCCTGCGGTGTCTCGAGACACGGGCTCGTCGCAGGAGTCGCCTCGTCACTCCAATCAATTTTTCGTTATATCAATTTTTTATCAAAACTCTTTCAACTGCCCCTTTAATTTTTTGTTTATGTCCCAGCCTCTTTTTCATCTTTTTTAGAGGAGGGTTTTGTCCCAACCTCTTTGTTTTTTCCTCACTTGGAATGCTGTTTTTCTTCTATCAACTCGATGTATTGGTCGAGCAATACTTGATGGATAGATGGATTCGCAATCAAAAAAGTATCTTGGGACAATAAATTAAACGGCTGGCCTTTCAAATTCGTCGCAACTGCCCCAACTTCATTCGCAATGACCAATCCCCCAGCAATATCCCACGGAGCCAACCTCATGGATAGATAAGCATCCAGTTTTCCTGTCACCACTAATGCAATTTCCATAGCTGCAGAGCCGTATGAACGGGTTCCGCGGACGGTTTTGATGAGTTTTACAAGTTTTTCATGGTTAATTTTTCCATTCGGAATCACCCAGCTAGAATTAATTCCAATGATTGCTTTTTCAATTGTCAGCGGATTTAACTTTTTGAGTGGCTGGCGATTTAAAAACGCTCCTTCTCCCTGTATAGCAGAAATAAGTTCATCCCGCATGACATCGTATAAATATCCTAACTTGCCAACTCCATCCACAAAAAAACCGACTGTAATCATGAAATGGCGTCCTTGTTTAATAAAGTTCATTGTGCCGTCAATTGGGTCAATTATCCACAAGGGACCATCTAAAGTTGCAATTCGATCCCCCATCCCTTCTTCTCCTAAAATTTTATGGGATGGATCCAATTCTTTTATTTTTTCCACAAAATATTGTTCAATTTTACGATCGATATTTGTCACTAAATCATTGGCATTGGCTTTTGTTTCGATAATTAACTCTTTGGAAAAGGATTCTCGAATTTGTCTTCCAGCTTGTAAAATTGTATTTATTGCAAATTCATTTATTTTTTGTAAATTCATTCGTTTAAAACCTGCCTTCTTGAAATACAATAAAATCCTATTTCTCTAAAAAACTATTTCTAAAATTCAGAAATTTCACTTGGGTTAAATAGGTATAGAGTTTCTATACCTCATTATTTTAACATGATTTTTTGAAAAAAACTGTTAAATTGTTCAAGTTGCAAAATCTTTCCCAAAATCTTTATTTTTTACGTTATTATTATATACTTTTTTAGAAGGTGCAGGAAAAGACAATGACATCCTTTGGAAATAAAAAAATCACTTGCTCATCATTTAAGCAAGTGATTCTAAAGGAAGGGGACTCGATTACGCATAAGCGTGCAGACCGTTTAATTCATCCTGGATTTCTTTTAAGCGTTTTTTGCATCTTTCCATTTCTTTTGTATCCTTTCCTTGCATCGCGGCATATAAGGAAGCTAATTCATAATCTAATTCTAAACGTAAAACGTGTTCATACTGTTTTTCGATATCGACTTTGCGGATAATCTTAACCGTTTGTCTCATGCCACTCACGTTCCTTTCCAAATGATTTTATCAAAAGATGAAGTCCCGTTTGTTACAAGATTTTTCCCAAAAAAGATGGAAAATAAACATAAGTTTCAAAAAGGAGGAAAATAATCATGATCGATGTCAAATGGACAAATTCCGATTTTGATGTTTTTGCAATTGACGGTTTAGAAGCTCGAATGGATGCATTGAAAACGATTGTGCGGCCAAAATTCCAAGCGCTGGGGGAATATTTTGCGGGATATTTTAGCGCTAAAACGGGTGATGAATTTTTTGCCCATATTGCAAAGCATGCCAGAAGAACAATTAATCCCCCAAATGATTCATGGGTAGCATTTGCTCCATACAAACGGGGTTACAAATCGCTTCCACATTTTCAAATCGGTCTAACCAATACCCATTTATTCATCGTTGTTGCAATTATTTATGAAGTTCCACAAAAATCTCACATGGCGAATCGTTTGCTTAAGGCGCTGGATGTATTTAAACAACTGCCTGACGATTTTGTGATTTCAGGCGATCATACTTCTCCTGATGCCATTCCTTTAAAAACAGCGTTCAATGGCGATTTGGAAAAGCTTCTCCTTCGTTTGAGAGACGTCAAAAAAGGTGAATTTTTAGTTGGTCGTCATATTCCCCGGGAACAATGCATAAACTTATCCTCGGATGAATTTATAAAAATGGCTGAAGATACTTTTGAAACCCTCTTCCCAATTTACAATGTCATCGTTGGGAAAAATTAGGGGATAATAGTGGCGTTGTTTTGACATCGTGGGAAATTTTCATTTTCTGGCTTATGTTGTATAAATAAATATGCTTAGGACGACTTTAAACATTACATTTTTCTCTTTCTTTTTTTCATCAAATTTGCTAATTGTTCACTTCAAATTTTCATAAAATGCTCATTGAATCGAGTAGGAGGGAGTGATTAGCTCCCGTCCTCTCACACCACCGTACGTACGGTTCCGTATACGGCGGTTCAATTAAGATAATTGACGCAAGTTTTCATAACTTCCGTGAATAGCTTGTCTTCTTATGCCAGTGGTCACTCCACCCTCCAAGAGGTCTCCCACGGGATTCACCGCTTCCTTCCTCAAGTGAGGTACTACGTTTTCTGTGTTCATCATGACTCACTGAATGCCAAGGGCTATTCTCTCTTAATTGCTCGGTCCTTCTCAGTTGTTCTAGACCAACTAATACTATGACCTCTGCTGACTTCTGACGGTTCAGCTACTTATCGCTAAGTAGGTTATGAAGCGTACTTCACCTATCCGCCAGACCTCCCCGGGTAAGTACATGCACTTTCACACCATCTATCCGCCTCATCTACTCGATATGACCTTCGACAGAAAGAGCTTTGTTTTGTTTGGCAAACTCACTCAATCATACCTAGCCTTATATGAGGTTCGTGTTCCTCGGACCGGTGTTTTGCCTCCAGCTTCCTTCAGATTCCGCGTCACCACGGACACCCTTGCTCTTGGCTAACCTCTACTTCTGTCTTCGGGGTTCGGGACTTACACCCTATAGTTCATGTACATGCCGGGCGCACCAAAAAGAGCGGATGGAGGAAAACGAGGCGTTTACCCATCCGCTCTTTTTATTTTGCTTCGCCAGAGATTGTTAAAAGCAACTGCAAAAATCAAGATCTCATATGAATCCAAGCGCCATTTTCTAATTCCCTCGCCTGTTTGACAACTGGATAGCTTGCATATCCGCTGATCTCTTCAAATTCCCGAAACAATGTTTTTTCTTCCGCCTTTGAGGGGACGATCTGTTTAAAACGGCGATATTTTTCCAACATGTCTTCTCTTTTAATGCCTTTTTCGTAGGCTTGTTCAATGCCTTCAAAAAATTTCACAACTGCAATAATTTCCTCTGTTGTCCAATCCGGTAATATAGGATAAGCATATTCCATTAACTGTACCTCACTTTTTATTTTTTGTTATCTTCCCCATTTTAGCCGAATTTCTTCCGCTTCTCGAATCATCCGTTCAAACAATTCTTTAACTGTCGGCACATCTTTGATTAAACCTGCCACCTGCCCTGCCCATCCGAAGCCATTCTTTGCATCTCCGTCATAAATAAAGCGTTTATTTGCTTCGCCGCTAATGTACTCTTTCAAGGCTTCATAAGTCGGATTTTCTTTTTCAATTTGCAAAATTTTTTCTGTGAATTCATTTTTTAATGCACGTGCTGGCGTCCCGAGTGAACGTTTAATTACTGTTGTATCCGTTTCAGAACTGTTGATTAATGCATCAATATAAGCTGGGGAAGCATGGACGCATTCTTTTGTCGCAATAAATCTTGTCCCCATTTCAATCCCTTCCGCTCCTAAAGCTAGTGCAGCCATTAAGCCTCTGCCATCGCCAATTCCTCCAGAAGCTATGACAGGAATGGAGACACTATCTACCACTTGCGGAACAAGCACCATTGTTCCCACATCATCTCTTCCTAGATGGCCTCCTCCTTCTTGTCCTACCACCATTACGGCATCTGCCCCTAGTTCTTCCGCTTTTTGTGCTTGACGGCGTGCCGCCACTAATACTAGCTTTTTCACATCGACCCCTTCAAGCAATTTAAACATCGGTGCAGGATTTCCGCCCGTCATGGAAATCACCGGAACTTTTTCCTCAATGGCCACTTCCACCATTGGTTCATATCCTTTGCCATAATTACCGAATGCAAAATTCACACCAAAGGGTTTATCGGTTTTTTCCCTCGTTTTTCTAATTTCTTCCCGCAATTGTTCTGGGGATTCTAAAGTTAAAGCTGTAATTTGTCCAAGTCCGCCGGCATTGGATACGGCTGCCGCTAAATCAGAATAGGCTAAGTAAGCAAGCCCACCTTGGATGATTGGATACTGAATCCCCAATAATTTCGTCACTCTCGTTTCCCAATTCATCATGCCCAACTCCTTTATTTCATATTGATTAAATTAATGAGTTCTCTAATAAATCTAAAATTTCCTTTAAATTTTTATAGCAACTAGAGTCTATAGATGCTATAATTTCATTGTTTTTTAATATTTCATTAAAGTGAGGTGGTACCTGCGTTGTCACAGTTAGAAACTCCTCTGTTCGACGCATTGTTAAAACATCGAAACAGACATCCAATCCAATTCCACATCCCTGGGCATAAAAAAGGGCAAGGAATGGATCCTGCTTTTCGAGAATTCATTGGAGACAACGTTTTATCCATTGATTTGATCAATATTGCTCCACTAGATGATTTACATTCGCCAAAAGGTGCAATTAAAGCGGCACAAAAACTAGCTGCAGAAGCCTTTGGTGCTGACTATACATTTTTTTCTGTTCAAGGAACTAGTGGTGCTATCATGACGATGATTATGTCTGTCGTTGGTCCAGGAGATAAAATTTTGGTACCACGTAATGTTCATAAATCAACTATGTCTGCGATTATTCTGTCTGGGGCAATTCCTATTTTTATTTATCCTGAAGTGGATGAAGAATATGGAATCACCCATGGAATATCTGCAGAATCCGTTGAGAAGGCTATTGAAACTTATCCAGATGCAAAAGCTTTGCTTGTCATCAATCCAACTTACTATGGATTTGCTGCTGATTTAAAACGCATTGTGGACATTGCACATGCTTCAAATATACCGGTGATTGTCGATGAAGCCCATGGCATTCATTTGAAATTTCATGATGAACTGCCAATCTCAGCGATGGAAGCTGGAGCAGATATGGCTGCAACAAGCGTACATAAGCTGGGAGGGTCTTTGACGCAAAGTTCTGTTTTAAACGTGCGGGAAGGGCTGGTAAGCGTAAGCCGTGTACAATCGGTTTTTTCGATGTTAACGACGACTTCAACATCATATCCATTGCTCGCTTCCCTTGACTGCGCCAGAAGACAGCTTGCCATCAATGGTTATCATTTAATTGATAAAACGATTCGTTTAGCAAAAGAAGCAAGAAAAAGAATCAATAAAATTCCTCATTTGAAAGTAGCAGGAAGAGAAAAACTGCACTCATCTGCAACCTTCGACATGGACCCAACAAAGCTATTAATTAGCGTAAAAGACTTGGGGATTACAGGTCATCAAGCAGAGGAATGGCTTCGGCAAAATGCGAATATCGAAGTCGAGTTGTCAGATCTTTACAACATCCTTTGCCTTGTTACATTGGGGGATACAAAAAAAGAAATCAATTTGCTTGTGAATGCATTGCAACGCATGTCCCAGGCATTTGATTCGGAGGCTTGCATAAAAGAAACGGAAGTGAATGTGCCGGATATTCCAGCCCTTGCGATGACGCCAAGAGATGCTTTCTATTCCAGCACAGAAGTCATTCCATTTAAAGATTCGGCAGGCTATATTTGCGCTGAATTTATCATGGTGTATCCACCTGGCATTCCTATTTTCATTCCTGGCGAAGTTATTACCCAAGAAAATATCGAATATATTCAAATGAACATTGAAGCGGGACTGCCGGTGCAAGGGCCTGAAGATGCAAGCCTTCAAACGATTCGGGTTATTAAAGAACGAAAACCTATATATTAATATGCGAAAAGGAAAAAGAGGCTGGGACAAATCTAAAAAAACATCATTTTCTCCAAGGAGAAAATGATGTTTTTTTGATATGTTATTAAAATTGATTTCCGTTCCGGGGACGCTTTCCGCGGGCCCGGCTCGAGCCTCCTCGGAGCTCATTACTTCGCTCCTGCGGTGTCTCGAGACACGGGCTGATCCCGCAGGAGTCGCCCCGTCACTCCAATCAATTTTTAGTTATATCAATTTTTTATCAAAACTCTTTCAACTGCCCCTTTAATTTTTTGTTTATGTCCCAGCCTCTTTTTTATTACATAAAGATATAGACAAAGATAGGACATAAAATCGCTCCAACCACTGCACTTAAGCCCATCGATAATGAACCAACGGATAAATCCAGCTCACCATAATCAACCAGCTTTGCCGTACCAACCCCATGGCTTGCGCTTCCCATGGCAACTCCCCGGCTGATAGGAGAATGAATTCTTCCAAGGGAATACATAAGAGGGCCGAGAAGAGCTCCCGTAAATCCTGCAATCAACACCAATACTGCGGTAAGAGGCGGAATTCCCCCAATAGTTTCGCTGACGTTCATTGCAACTGGTGTCGTCATTGATTTAGGCAAGGCAGTTAAGATGTATTCTTTATCGATTTTAAAAACGACAAGCAGTGTATAAACACTTATTATACCGCTCACCATTGCAATCACAATGCCGGATAGTATTGTATATTTGTACTTCAACACCATCTGCCATTGATTGTAAAGCGGATAAGCTAAAGCGCCAACACCCGGTCCCAATAGATGTTGAAGATAACGTCCACCTTCCATATAAACATCAAAAGGAATATTCAAAAGCAACAACCCTGCAATGATAATTATCGTCGATGTTAAAATGGGCATTAATAATGGAGTGGGATATTTGGAATACAATTTCCTCATTAATAGGAATACACAAACTGTACTAATGATGGATACACTCGCTCGTACGATCCACATCCCTTTCTCCCTCCTTTTCCATTGCCAGTTCTTTTTTTTCTTTCATTGCCAATTCTTTTTTCTCAATCCATTGGCAAATCAAGCTTGTTGTAAACAGCACAAAAAGTGTACTGATGATGACCGAAGCCACCAGTAATGAACCTGATACAGAAAGAAGTTCCGGATAATCAATAATCCCGATAATGGGCGGAATGAAAAATAACGTCATAAACCCGATTAAGAAATTTGCCCCATCTTTCACATAATCCACTTTAATCCATTTAAAATACAAGCAGATAAATAAAAGCACTAAGCCGATGATGCTGGCTGGCAATGGCAAATGCGTCATTTCTACCACAAACACCCCAATGTAATAGAACACATATAAAAGCATTACTTGAAGAATAATTCGAATCACTTTCATATCCCCATTGGAAAAAGTCAAACTTTTTCCAAATTTCACCCCCTGTATCCGTTATTTTAAACTTGTGACAAATTTTTGTCTATTAATTATTTTTGAAAAATCAAAAGAATCTAAAATTTGGATACAATTCATAGATTTTTCTTGCGATGTCTACTATATGGGGATATGCGTATAAAGAAGCATTTATTCTTACGTTATACTTACAAAATGATTCATTATATAAGTGTACCCAATTCACACCAAAAAAGAGCGAATGGGAAACTTATGGTTTCTTCCATTCGCTCTAATAAAATCTTTTAGAAAAAGAGAAATACGAAAATCGGGCAAAGAATCGCACCAATAACCGCGCTTAAACTCATGGAGACAGAGCCGATTGACAAATCCTCTTCTCCATAATCTTTTAATCTCGATATGCCGACTCCATGACTGGCGCTTCCCATCGAAATGCCTCTTGAAATCGGTGAATCGATTTTGCCTAATTTATATACCATTGGACCAAAAAGTGCCCCCGTAAAACCGGCCACCATCACTAAAACGGCCGTTAACGGTGGAATTCCTCCGATGGTTTCGCTCACCTGCATGGCAATTGGCGTCGTCAGCGATTTAGGCAAGGCCGTCAAGATAAAGTCTTTTTCTTCATGAAATGCTTCTAAACCTAAACATACACTGATTAAACCAATCATCATCGCAAAAACAATGCCTAACATGATTGTATATTTATATTTTGCTACTAATTGACGTTGATTGTACAATGGATAAGCCAATGCAACAACGGCCGGCCCTAATAGATTTTGAATCCATTTTCCGCCTTCCATATACTCGTTATAAGGGATATGAAGCAATATAATCAATACCACTAATACAATGGTTGTCGTAAGAATAGGAAGTAAAAACGGAAAAGGAAAACGTTTATATAATCTCATCATGATTAAAAAGATGAGAACCGTGCTAATGATATAAATGATGGCGTTCAACTCCACCATCCTCCTTCCCCTTCAATCCTCTCTCTTTTCTTTCGATAATTCCGCTAAAGATGCTTGTCAAATAAATGGTAAGCACCGTACTTGCAAAAACGGTCACGATTAAAAGAATCCCTTTCATCGACAGCAATTCTGGATATTCTACAATCCCGAGCATCGAAGGAATAAAAAATAATGTCATAAACCCTATTAAAAAGCTGGCACCTTGCTGGATTATTCCCACTTTAATCCATTTTCGTTGCAAACATAAAAATAATAATAGCAAACCAATCACACTAGGCGGAAAAGGGAGATGGGTTACATTCACAATCAACACGCCAATGTAATAAAAAATATATAAAATCAGTATTTGTAAAATCGTGCGGATAATGGTCATAATCTGCGGTATCAAAAGTAATTTGTAATACCTTTCCCTCCTTCTTGTATCCACTATTCTACGCCTGCTTTTGGCAATTGTCCAGCAAGGATAAAAAATATTCACCCTCGATATTGTAGATATCGAGGGTGAATTCTTGATTTATGAATTAATCTTCTTCAATTTCTGTACGATTTTTTCGCAACATTTTGGATAAAATTTCATAAACAATCGGCACTACAATTAAGGTTAACATCGTTGAACTGAATAAACCGCCGATTACACAAATACCTAAATCCCTTGAAATCATGCCGCTGCCTTCCGCGCCAATCGCAAGCGGAATTAACGCACCAATTGTGGCGATGGCTGTCATTAGGATTGGACGAAGACGAGTAGCACCTGCTTCTAGAATCGCTTCACGCATTGGCATTCCTGTACGTTCCATATTGATGATTCGGTCAACTAATACAACCGCATTTGTTACGACAATACCAATCAACATGAGCATACCCATCATAACCGATACGGAAATTGTTTCTCCTGCAATCCAAAGCCCTACTAATGAACCGATCACTGTAAACGGCAATGAGAAGAGGATTGCGAATGGAGCCAATCCTTCACCAAATGTTACAACGAGGATGAAGTAAACAATTCCAATTGCCACAATCATCGCAAAGCCTAATTGTGTAAAGGCTTCTTCCATATCTGCTGTAACACCGTCAACGCCAATTTCAACGCCTTTTGGCAAATCAAGTTTATCTATTTTTTTATCTACCTCGGATGAAGCTTTCGTTACATCTTTGCTTGTGACTGTACCAGATACGCTTGCATACAACTGTCCTTTGCTGCGAGAAATCGTATTGGAAACTGTACCTTTTTCCACTTCCACAATGTCTTTAAGCTGTACAGGCGCACCTGTTGCAGTCGGCACAGGCCGTTCTAATAAATCATCAAACGATTCAGCTAAGTTAACATTCCGTTTTACAATGACATCGATATCCGTACCGTCTTTTTTAAGTGTTGTCAACACTTCATCTTTTTGGTTCGGATTTAACATCATGGCAAGCTGTCCAGCTGTTAAACCATATTGCAACAATGTTTGTTGGTTCACTTTTAATGTGAATTCATCATAACGTTCAGAAAGAGAGGTACTTACATCTTTTAAGTTTCCAGACTCTTTCATAATTTGTTCGATGTCTGATACAGTTTTTTCAATTTTCTCCATGTCATCGCCATAAACAGTATAACTTAGTTCGTTATTGGACATGGACATACTGAAGTTTTGATTGATCCATTTACCTGATTGGTCCAAGCCTTCAATATATTTTTCAACTTCCTCTTGGACATCATCAAAGTTTTCTGTGTCATCTTTAAAAATAACATACATCAATGCTCCGTCCGTTCCCATCATGCCCATCATTGGACCGCCGCTAGAGCCAATGGAAACTTGGACGATTTTTACATCATCTCTTGCAAGTAGTTTATCTTCAACAACTTGCACATTTTCCAACGTTTTTTCCTTAGATTCGCCAGGTTCAGGCGTATATGTGAGATACATGACTTTTTCTTGGTCAGTTGATAAGAAACTGAAACCTACAACCGGAATTAAGAATAAGCTTCCAGCTAATAATGCAATCGCAATAAGAGAAGCAATTACTTTATGATTTAAAGACCAAGCCAATACCTTTTTATACCATGAAGCTAAAGCGCTTTGTTTTTCATGTTTATTTTTTCCGACCGCTTTTTCACCATACAATTGCTTTTTAAACAGCGTATGGGATAGGGAAGGAACAACTGTAATAGCTACAAACAAGGATGCCAATAAGGCAAAGGCCATCGTTAATGCAAACGGTGTAAATAGCTCTCCCACCATGCCGCCAACTAACACAAGCGGCGCAAACACGGCAATGGTTACAAGGGTGGAAGCTAAAATCGGTTTGAACATTTCAATCGTTGCAGAACGAATCAACGCACGACCTTTTAATTTTTCATCTTTTAAGTGCAATCGTCTATAAATATTTTCAACTACAACGATGGAGTCGTCGATAACCCGTCCAATTGCAACGGTCATCGCACCAAGAGTCATGATATTTAATGTAATTTCCATTTGATGCAAAATTGTAAATGCAATCAACAAAGACAACGGAATGGAAATAACAGATATAATTGTTGACTTAATATCGCGCAAGAACAGCAAGATAATAATAATCGCAAATCCTGCACCATAAATGGCTTTCCCAAGCATTGTGGAAATAGATTCTTCAATCGGCTCCCCTTGGTCAAGGGTTACATCAATGTGCAGTCCGTCATATTTGTCTTCTAATTCTTTAATGATGTCTTTTGCTTCATTCACGACTTCAACTGTATTTGCTTCTTGACCTTTTACAATCTGGATGCCGATTGCTTCTTTTCCATTTGTACGGGAAACTGATTCAACTTCCCCGACTAATTCCACTTTTGCAATTTCCCCTAAAGTCACAAAAGGTGTTGGGTGTTGTATAGTTGGTGTAACTGGAATAAGCAAGTTTTTCAATTCATCAACTGTTGTAAATTTGCCATCTATTACGATAGATTGTTCTTTTTCTTTAAATGGATATAACCCAAGCGGAGCTTTTAAGTCGCTTGCTTGAATCATTTGTTTCACATTATCTTCCGTAATGCCTAAAGACGCCATTTTTTCTTGGTCATATTCAAGTTCCACTTTATTTACGTGCTGGCCCGAAATGGAAACGGAAGATACGCCTTCAATCCCTTCTAATTTCGGTACAATGACATCTTCAACTGTGGAAGTCAGTTCCACAATGTCTTCTTTATCGCTTGAAACACTTAATGCTAAAATCGGGAAAGAATTCACTGTAATCCGGGCAATTGTAGGGTCTTGGGCTGTATCCGGAAACTCCATGCTGTCAATGACTGAACGCAATTCCCGTTCCGCATCGATCATGTCAGTTCCATATTCATATTCCACTTGTACGCTGGACATATTGGAATAGGATGTGGAATAAACCCCTACTACATTCCTTAAATTTTGCACTGCGTTTTCTAAAGGAATGGAAATGTCATTCATTGCTTGTTCAGGAGTAGCCCCTGGATAAATGGTCATTACCGTAATATAAGGAATTGAGATGTCAGGAATTGTTTCTTTATTCATTCGGGAAGTAGAATAAATTCCTGTTACCATTAAAATAATGGCTAATAACCATACGGCTAACTTATTTTTTATGACGAAATTCACTAATCCGTTCAAAGTTAAACCCACCTTTTTTGACTAATCGGTCACATTTCAATATAATAATTGACTGAACAGTCACTGTCAATGTAATCGAGTTATTTCTTTACATTTCGGAGGAGATTTTGTGACAAAAAAAATTCTAATTATGGAGAAGGCTATTGAACTGTTTTCGAAAAACGGTGTGGAGTCTACTTCCATCCAAGATATAACCAATGCATGCGGCATTTCGAAAGGCGCCTTTTATCTCAGCTTTAAATCAAAAGATGATTTACTCGTGGAAATTACCAATTATTTTATTAAAAAAATCATTGCGAAACAGAATGAAATTTTAAATGACAGCATACCGAAAGAAAATAAAATCACGTTGTTCTTTTTTCACAGTTTTAAACTTTTAGAAGACCACTACTCCTTTATCTCCATGTGCATGCGGGAAAATTTTCAACCGATGAACAATGAAGTCATTAAAAAAATCAAAGAATTGAATTCCATTCTTGATCAATCGCTGCTGACGATTATCCAACAAACTTTTGGAGAAAAAGCGGAACATTTTAAGTATGATTTATTATTAGTTGTTCGTGGTTTATTAATTAGTTATACCGAATTTATTACGACTCGTCCACAAAAGTATAATTTAGAGCATTTAGCCAATAGCCTTGCAGAAAAAGTAAATATTATTGTAGAATACAGCAACCTTCATTTTGTGACGGAACAAATGTGGAATTTAATAGGTTCTTCCAATTTCGATGAACTGATTTCAAAAGAACATATTTTATCTTTGCTCGAACCATTAGATGGGCATTATAAGGAAAACCCGTTGATTGATGAATCCATTCAACTTTTAATAGATGAAATGAAGAAAGAAAATCCTAGATTGGCCATCTTAACTGGTCTTGTGTCCAATCTGCAGAAATATGAAGAATTTTCATTGATTGTATTTCTCATTAAACAATACGCAGCGAATATCCAAACGGTTTCAATCGAGTAGGAGGGATCGATGAACTCCCCTCCTCTCACACCACCGTAGTATACAGCGGTTCAATTAAGATAATTGACGCAAGTTTTTATAACTTCCGTGAATAGCTGTTCTCTTTATGCCAGTGGTCACTCCACCCTCCAAGAGGTCTCCCACGGGATTCACCGATTCCTTCCTCAAGTGAGGTACTACGTTTTCTGTGTTCATCATGACCCACTGAATGCCAAGGGCTATTCTCTCTTAATTGTTCGGTCCTTCTTAGTAGTTCTAAACCAACTAATACGATGACCTCTGCTGCCTCTGTCTTCGGGGTTCGGAACTTACACCCCATAGTTCATGTACATGCCAATCGCACCAAAAAAAGGAGCAACCAGACAGATTGCTCCTTTTTTTATTATGAATTATTTTGAAATGATATGAATTGGATTGCCTAATAGTACTTCGGCAGTTTCCATTGTGATTTCGCCCAATGTTGGATGCGGGTGAATTGTAAGAGCGATGTCTTCAGCTGTCATACCGCCTTCGATTGCTAGGCAGATTTCAGAAATCATATCAGAAGCACCTGCACCTACAATTTGTCCACCGATGATAAGGCCATCTTCTTTACGTGCAACAAGTTTCACAAAACCTTCTGTTTGATTTAATGCTAATGCACGGCCGTTTGCAGCAAATGGGAATTTCGCAACCGTTACTTCGATGCCTTCCGCTTTTGCTTGCTCTTCGCTATATCCAACAGATGCCATTTCTGGATCAGTGAAGCAAACTGCTGGAATTGCTAAGTAGTCAACAACAGATTTATGTCCGGCAATTGCTTCAGCAGCAACTTTTCCTTCATAAGAAGCTTTGTGAGCAAGTTGTGGACCAGGAACAATATCACCGATTGCATAGATATTTGGAATATTTGTACGGCATTGTTTATCAACTTTAATTAATCCTCTTTCGCCAAACTCGATGCCGATTTGTTCAAGACCAAGTTCATCTGTGTTTGGTCTGCGTCCAACTGTTACAAGTACGTAATCTGCTTCTACTTTTTTCTCTTCGCCGTTTACTTCATAAGTAACGATTACGCCATTTTCTGTTTCTTCTACACCTTTAGCAAGGGCGTTCACTTCAATTGTCACGCCTTTTTTCTTCAGACCTTTTTTCACGATTTGAGTCATTTGTTTTTCAAATCCGGCTAAAATGTCGCTTCCACCTTCAAGAATTGTTACTTCTGTACCGAAGTTAGCATATGCAGTACCTAATTCTGTACCGATATATCCACCGCCGATAACCACTAATTTTTTAGGCAATTCTTTTAGATTTAATGCGCCAGTGGAGTTCAATACGCGGTCAGAATATTTGAATGTTGGGATTTCTACAGGACGTGAACCTGTAGCTAGAATAGCATTTTTAAATTTGTAAGTTTGAGCATTGTCACCGTTTACAACGCGAACAGTGTTTGCATCAATAAAATATGCTTCACCTTTGATAACGTCTACATTATTTCCTTTTAATAAACCGGCTACCCCGCCAGTTAATTTTTTCACTACGCTATCTTTGAATGCTTGAACTTTTGAAAAGTCAAGTTTTACATCAGATGCAATAACGCCCATATCTTCTGAATGTTTCGCATTTTCATAACGGTGAGCAACAGAAATCAATGCTTTTGAAGGGATACATCCAACGTTTAAGCATACGCCGCCCACTTCATTTTTTTCAACAACTGTCACTTTTTGCCCAGTTTGTGCCGCACGAATCGCAGCTACATATCCACCAGGACCCGCTCCGACTACGAGTGTGTCGATTTCAATTGGAAAATCTCCTACTACCATTTGTTACGCCTCCATTAATAAAAGTTCTGGATCACTAATTAATTGTTTTAGATAATTTAACGCATTTTGAGCCAATGCGCCATCGATCAAACGATGATCAAAGCTCAATGATAATGCTAACATAGGTGCTGCAATAATTTCACCTTCTTTTATTATAGGCTTTTCTGAAATTCTTCCAAGCCCTAAAATTGCAATTTCCGGATAATTAATGACCGGCGTAAACCATTGACCTCCAGCAGATCCTATATTCGTAATGGACATGGAACCGCCCTTCATCTCATTAGGAGCCAGTTTGCCTTCGCGCGCCTTTGTTGCCAACTCATTAATTTCTTTTGCCAATGCAAAAATGGATTTTTTATCGGCATGTTTGATGACCGGAACGAGGAGTCCACGCTCCGTATCTGCAGCAATTCCTACATTATAGTAATGTTTTTGAATGATTTCTTCTGTTGCATCGTCAAAGGAACGATTGAATTCTGGAAATTCACGAAGCATTGCGACCAATGCCTTTACTACATATGGCAAGTAAGTTAACTTGATGCCCTTCTCCGCTGCAATGTCTTTGAATTTTTTGCGATGGGCCACTAAATTTGTCACGTCCACTTCGTCCATCAATGTGACATGAGGTGCCGTTTGTTTTGAATGAACCATAGCTTTCGCAATGGTTTTGCGGATTCCGGAAATTTTTTCTCTCGTTTCTGGAAAATCGCCTTCCAATATAGGAGCTTTTGGTGATTCTTGCGCAGCTTCCACTTTTTCTGAAGACACTTCCGGCACTTCTTGTGCTTTTTGTCCGCCTTCCATGTATTGAATCACATCTTCTTTTAAAATGCGCCCGTTTTTACCAGTTCCCTTCACTTTGCGAATATCTACACCATTTTCTCTTGCAAATTTGCGAACAGAAGGCATCGCAATGACGCGGGCAGCCACTTCTTCTTTAGCCGTCAATGATGTCTCTTCTTTTGCATTTTCTACCTTTCCATCTTCCGCTGTTGCTTGCACTTGTTCTTCTGTTTTTTTCGTTCCTTCTTCTACATGCACATCGCCTTTAAATTGCATATTTTCATAACCTGGTGCATCGAAGCGGATAAGCACGTCGCCAACCACTGCCACTTTTCCTTCTTCCACTAAAATTTCTTCTACTTTCCCATCCACTGGAGAAGGAATTTCAACGACTGCTTTATCGTTTTGAATTTCACATAAAATATCATCTTCTTTCACTTCATCTCCAGGTTTTACGAACCATTTGACAATTTCGCCTTCATGAATTCCTTCGCCAATATCCGGCATACGAAACTCAAACGCCATTACCAATCACCCTTTCTGCTACTTAAAATGTCAATACTTTTTTCGCTGTTTCAATAATGTCTTTATAATTTGGCAGCCATACATTTTCAGCTTGCGGGAATGGATAAACTGTATCCGGTGCTGCAACTCTTAAAACAGGTGCCTCTAAACTCCACACTGCTCTTTCCATGATTTCCGCCACAACATTTGCCGCAATGCCAGCTTGTTTTTGCGCCTCTTGAACAACGATAGCTCGATTTGTTTTTTCAACAGAAGCAACGATTGTTTCAATATCAAGAGGCTGCACTGTGCGAAGGTCGACCACTTCAACAGAGTATCCTTCTTTTTCTAATTCTTCTGCCGCTTTTATACTTTCATGCACCATAAGTCCATAGGCAAAAATAGATAAATCTTTTCCTTCTCGTTTAACGTCCGCTTTGCCGATTGGAATTGTATACTCTCCCTCTGGCACTTCTTGGCGGAAGGAGCGATACAATTTTAAATGTTCTAAAAAGATGACCGGATCATCATCGCGGATTGCTGAAATTAACAATCCTTTTGCATCATATGGCGTTGAAGGAATGACTACTTTTAATCCTGGTTGTTGAGCCATCAATCCTTCCAAACTATCTGAGTGCATCTCAGGAGTTTGCACACCACCGCCAAATGGTGAACGAATCGTAATTGGCATTTTATACGTTCCGCCAGTACGGTAACGATAGCGGGCCATTTGACCGCTAATAGAATCCATTACTTCATAGACAAATCCGAAAAATTGAATTTCTGGAACCGGACGGAAGCCTTGTAATGCCAACCCTATTGCAAGCCCACCGATTCCCGATTCAGCAAGAGGAGTATCAAAAACCCGATCCACTCCAAATTCCTTTTGTAACCCTTCTGTTGCCCGGAACACACCGCCGTTGACGCCGACGTCTTCCCCGAACACCAATACATTTTCATCATTTTTTAATTCTGTTCTTAACGCATCTGTAATCGCTTGAATCATTGTCATTTGTGCCATAGGTTATTTCAACTCCTTTGCTTTATAGATTTCATACTGCTCTTTTAGATTGGATGGAAGTTCCTCGTGCATGATGGAAATTAAATCTGTTACCTTTTGTTTAGGAGCTTCATCCGCTTTTTTAATAGCTTCTTTAATGTCGCTTTTCGCTTTTTCAATCACTTCTGTTTCTTTCTCTTCAGACCATAATCCCTTGCCTTCCAAATATTTGCGGAAACGCACAAGCGGATCTTTTTTCGCCCATTCATTATCAATATCTGGCGTACGATAACGCGTTGGATCGTCTCCAGACATAGTGTGCGGACCATAACGATAGCAAACCGTTTCAATTAATGTTGGCCCTTCTCCCGCCACAGCGCGCTCTCGAGCATCTTTTGTTGCCACATAAACTGCAAGTGGATCCATTCCATCAACTTGCACACATGGGATGCCTGCAGCAATTCCTTTTTGTGCTAGAGTTTTTGCTGCCGTTTGGATTTCTCTTGGCGTTGAAATCGCATATTGGTTGTTTTGGATGAAGAAAATGGCCGGCACTTTAAAGGCGCCTGCAAAGTTGATTCCTTCATAAAAATCTCCTTGCGATGAACCGCCGTCACCTGTATATGTCACGGCTACATTTTTGCCGCCGCGCTTTTTAATTCCCAAAGCTACTCCTGCCGTTTGAATGTATTGAGCCCCAATAATGATTTGAGGAGGGACGATATTTAATCCTTCTGGTATCTGATTTCCGATGAAATGTCCGCGGCTGAACAAAAAGGCTTTCCATAGCGGCAGTCCATGCCAAACAATTTGCGGCACATCCCTATATCCTGGCAAAATCCAATCATCTTTTTCCAATGCATAGTGGGAAGCAATTTGAGAAGCTTCTTGTCCTGCAGTTGGTGCGTAGAATCCAAGGCGTCCTTGACGGTTTAAAGAGATGGAACGTTGGTCTAGAATTCTCGTATAAACCATGCGAGACATCAATTCTACTAAATCCTCATCGGATAATTTAGGATCGTATTCTTCGTTCACAATTTCCCCGTTTTCATTCAGAATTTGAAACATTTCGAATTTATTTTCTACATCCTTCAGCACGCCTTTAGGATCAAAAATTTTCTCACTCATAAAACACCTCTCCTTTAACTGTATTAGTCTAAACAACCGAAAAAATTGATACAATTATTAGTTGTTAACAGTATAACCCACCTAAACACCATCGGTCAATTATTGTTTTCTCTTTTTAAATCTTATATTTTCTATTTTAATCCACAGTCAACTAAGACACATCTGTTATAATACAATAAAAACTTGTGTTATAACAGTTTGAAAAATTAGACATTTTTTATGTTATGTTCATAAAATATTTGCATATGAATACAGTATCCCCTATGTATCGCATATAATATTCATTGGTCCATTTATTAGAAAAAGAAAAAAACTTATGATATTTTTATATTGAAAAATTTGATAGTGATATTGAGAGGGAGTAAGAAATGATTTTAATGAAAGACATTGTCCGAGAAGGGCACCCTGCTTTAAGAACGAAAGCAGAAGAAGTGAAATTCCCATTAACTGATGAAGAACGAAAACTGGCAAAAGATATGTTGCAGTTTTTAAAAAATAGCCAAGACCCTGAAATTGCAGAAAAATATGGACTTCGCTCTGGAATTGGACTTGCTGGAAACCAAATCAATTTCTTAAAAAGAATCTTTGCCATTCATATAGAACAAGAAAACGGAGAAGCATTAAGTTTTATTGCAGTGAATCCAAAAATCGTCAGCCATTCTGCAGAAAAAACATACTTGCCTCAAGGAGAAGGCTGCTTATCAGTAGACCGCAGTGTGCCTGGTTATGTGCCTCGTTATGCACGCATTACCGTGAAATTTTACACCTTGGATGGCGAAGAGAAAAAAATGCGTCTACAAGGCCTTCCAGCTATTTGTTTCCAACATGAACTCGACCATTTAAACGGCGTGATGTTTTACGACCATATTAATAAAGAAGATCCTTTTGCCCCAATCCCAGACGCCTTTCCATTGGAAGCGGAAAGCGAAGCATAAAAAAGCCCCCAATAGCCCGTTAAAAGGTGCTATTGGGGTTTTTTTAACTAGAATTGCCGAGACTAAAACAGGTATCCCGCATATACATATATTAGATAATCTCTAATTTTTTCATCACTTTTGCAAGCCCATCATCATCTACATGATCTCCAACCACATCGGCAACAGCTTTTACTTGCTCTTTTGCATTGCCCATGGCCACGCCAATGCCGACTGCTTTAAGCATTTCGATATCGTTTAAACCATCGCCAAAGGCAACGGCATTTTCAATCGGCACATTCATTTTTTCCAGCACTTTTTGAATGCCTCTTGCCTTTGAACCATCTTTTGGAAGAATATCGCAAGAATACGGATGCCATCGGACAAATTTTACATTTGAAAATGTTTGATGATACACAGGCTCCTCGTCTTCTTCCATAAAAATCAGCGTTTGATAAACAGTATTTTCTTTATAAAAATGGGGATTGATTTTCGGATACGGATAGCGGAGCGACTTTAAACTTTGTTCAATCTTTTCGTTTCCCTCTGCTGTTGCAATCATTTTCTTGTCATCTATAAAGACAACCGGATGATTGCGCTTAGAACCAAATTCAATAATTTCCGCCAACTCCTCTTTTGGGACACTGTCCATAAAAATGACTTCATTTTTATAAACAACGTATTGGCCATTAAAAGTAACAAATGTATCAATCTCCAACTCTTTTAAAATCGGTTCAATCATAAAAGGGGCACGGCCTGTAGCAATCGCAATTTCATAACCGTTTCGCTTCGCTTGAAAGATCGCATCCTTTGCAGACGGAGGCAATTGTTTCTTGCTATTGTAAAGCGTTCCATCCACGTCAAAAAACAGCACTTTCTTCATGATCATTAACCCTTCCAACGCATATTTATATGTAAATGAAAAATACTTTACATATATATCATTCTACCTTATACTTTTAATAAGGAGTGATGCGCCATGTTGAAAAGACTCAAAAAGAAACTTTTGAGACGACTCAATGGCATCCTCGGCAAAAAATCAATCGCTTGAGCCCTTCTCTAAAAATGAAGGGCTTTTCTTTATTTTAAAAGATTCCCATGATAATATAAAAGAAAATGCATTTGTTTTCGATGATGGTGAATATCTTTGATGATTAAGATGGGAATAATCTTCACCACTTCACGCAAATGGTTGAGAAAAGAGCGCCATTTGCGTTAGTATATATAATTAATTGATTATATTCGTAAAAAGTGGAAAAATAATATATGCAAAAATGTTCGGTCAAAGAAGGAGAGAAAAAATGATTTACAAAGTGTATTATCAAGAAAATCCAGAAGAAGTGCCTATTCGCGAAAATACAAAAAGCCTATATCTAGAAGCCAACTCAGAACGAGAAGTCCGCGAATATTTAAAGGATCGCCGCATTTTGATTGAGTATATCCAATTATTAGAGGGCAATTATTTAGAATATGAAAAAAATAGCCCGAATTTCCGTTTGGAGAATGCGTAAACTATATGAAATTTGTAAAAAATGATCAAACAGCCGTTTTCGCTCTCGGCGGACTGGGCGAAATCGGCAAAAATACTTACTGCGTACAATTTCAAGATGAAATTATCATCATTGATGCAGGCATAAAATTCCCTGAAGACGACCTTTTAGGAATTGATTATGTAATTCCTGACTACACATATTTGGTTCGGAATGCAGATAAAATTAAAGGGTTGTTTATTACCCATGGCCATGAAGACCATATCGGCGGAATTCCGTACTTATTGCGTAAAGTGAATGTTCCAGTATACGGTGGAAAACTTGCCCTCGGGCTATTGCGAAATAAATTAGAAGAGCACGGATTGCTTCGTCAAACAAAATTAATTGAAATTAAAGAAGACGACGTCATCAAATTCCGAAAAACATCCGTTAGTTTCTTTAGAACAACTCACAGCATACCAGATGCTTTTGGAATCGTTGTAAAAACGCCTCCAGGAAATATCGTTCATACGGGCGACTTTAAGTTTGACTTTACACCGGTTGGAGAACCTGCAAACTTAACAAAGATGGCCGAAATTGGACGCGATGGAGTGCTTTGTTTATTATCGGACAGTACAAATGCTGAAGTTCCTAATTTTACAATGTCCGAACGTAAAGTTGGCGAAAGCATCCACGATATTTTCCGAAAAGTAGAAGGACGCATCATTTTTGCAACTTTTGCTTCGAATATCCACCGTCTCCAACAAGTAACCGATGCAGCAGCTCAATACGGAAGAAAAATTGCTGTTTTTGGACGTTCAATGGACAACGCCATCTCCATTGGCCGGGAACTAGGATATATTACTGCTCCAAAAGAAACCTTTGTGGACGCTCAAACCATCAATCGCCTTCCTGCGAATGAAGTCATGATTTTATGTACAGGATCTCAAGGTGAGCCAATGGCCGCATTATCGCGAATTGCTAATGGTACTCACCGACAAATTCAAATTCAGCCTGGAGATACTGTTGTATTCTCATCTTCTCCAATTCCTGGAAACACGATTAGCGTCAATCGCATCATCAACTTGTTATATAAAGCAGGAGCAGAAGTCATTCATGGTTCTATTAACAATATCCATACTTCTGGACACGGATCCCAAGAAGAACAAAAGCTAATGCTTCGCTTAATGAAACCGAAATTCTTTATGCCAATCCATGGTGAATATCGCATGTTAAAAATGCATACAAAACTTGCAATCGATTGCGATATTCCACCTGAAAATACATTTGTAATGGAAAACGGCGATGTGCTTGCATTAAGTTCAGATGAAGCCTATATTGCAGGCCGCGTTCCTTCTGGGGATGTCTACATTGATGGAAGCGGCATTGGTGACATCGGAAATATCGTGTTGCGCGACCGCCGCATTCTTTCCGAAGAAGGGCTAGTCATCGTTGTGGTCAGTGTAGATATGAAACAACAAAAAATCGTGGCAGGTCCTGATATCATTTCTAGAGGCTTTGTGTATATGCGCGAATCGGCTACGTTAATTAGCGAAGCACAAAAAATGCTTTCAGAACACTTGGCAGAAAAAATTCAGGAAAAATCCCAATGGACAGAGTTAAAAAATGAAATTACGGAAATTTTATCTCCATATTTGTTTGAAAAAACAAAACGCCGGCCAATGATTTTGCCGATTATTATGGAGGTATAAGCAAAGAAGGGGGCGTCTCAAAATGACTTTTCAGACGCCCCCTTTGCGGCTGTAGCACATACTTCGCCGCAGATAAATTGCGACAAAAAGGCGCGTTTTGTAACCACCGCAGGGAAATTTTTTAAGAGAATTTTACTAGAAGTAAGGCTGTTCAGAAAGTGTTCGACTTTCTGGACAGCCCTTTTTTTACCATTCTTTCAAAAATTCATAATATTCCAATTTATTATTTACTCTTTTATTGTAAATTTGTATAATTTTACAAAAAATAAGGAGAGATGCAGATGAATACGATTCAGAAAGATCATTGGAATCCATTGCTTTATGATGATAAACATGCCTTTGTTTCAAAATTCGGAAACCAATTATTCGATTATTTAGATCCAAAAAAAGGAGAAAGCATATTGGATGTTGGATGCGGAACTGGAGATTTGGCGAATAAAATCGCGAGCGTCGGCGCCAATGTGGTGGGAATCGATTTCAGCGAAAACATGGTCGCTAAAGCAAAAGAGAAATATCCCCATATTCAATTTATAGTGAAAGACGTTACGAAAATGGATTTTCATCATGAATTTGATGCTGTTTTTTCAAACGCCACATTGCATTGGGTCAAACCGTCGGAAAAAGCCTTAACGAATATTTTCAACAGCCTAAAAAATGGGGGCCGATTTGTTGCAGAATTTGGCGGCAAAGGAAATGTTCAAAAGATTACTGACGCTTTGCTTATGCAAATAAAAAAAGCAGGAATTGAAAGAGACATTGCATCCCCTTGGTATTTTCCAAGCATCGGCGAATATGTAGCATTAATGGAACAAGTAGGTTTCCGCGTTACATTGGCGATGCATTTTGACCGTCCAACGCCCCTTGAAGGAGAAGATGGATTAAAAAATTGGATTGCTATGTTCGCAAGCTCATTTTTTGAAGGAATTAATGAACAGTTGAAACACGAAATCATTGCAAATGTTGAAACAGCCTTAAAACCTTCCCTTTTTGAAAATGGTGTTTGGGTTGCTGACTACAAGCGAATTCGAGTGGTTGGAATAAAAGAATAAATATCTTCTTTTTCCTGATTTGTGGAAATCCACGGAGTGATATAAAATATTGTCATCGATGTTTGAACGAAGCATGGAGGTAACTAATGAAAAAAGAATTTGTAGTCATCGGGCTAGGACGATTTGGAGGAAGCATTGTAGAAGAATTGGTGCGATTAGGGGCAGATGTGATGGCAATAGATTCTGACCCTGAACGGGTGGAAGATTATGCAAAAATCGCTACCCAAGCGGTGATTGCAGATGCAACCGATGAAGAGGCATTAAAATCCCTTGGCATCCAAAATTTCGAACATGTCATTGTAGCAATTGGAGATGACATTCAGGCAAGCATATTGGCGACGTTAATCTTAAAAGAATTTGGAGTGCCTCAAATCACGGCGAAAGCTCAAAATGATTATCATGCCAAAGTATTGCATAAAATCGGTGCCGATCTTATCGTGCATCCAGAGAGGGATATGGGAATCCGCATTGCCAACAATATCATGTCCCACAATGTGCTCGATTACTTGGAATTATCCGATGAATATTCAATTATGGAAATTAGATCTAATGATCGGATTGCCGGATACTCCATTAAAGACCTAGACATTCGCGCCAATTATGGAATCAATATTATCGGCATCAAACGTGGAGAACAAATTATTATTTCTCCTGGCGCCGATGAGAAAATTCTTTTAGGCGATGTGCTGCTTGTCATCGGAGCTGTAGTGGATATCAACCGCTTCGTCAACCGGGCAATGACATAAGGCACCTCTAGATTAAGAGGTGCCTTGTACGCCTATAATTCGTTCCAATCTTTGCTCCAACATTTTCATCCCTTTTCCGCCAGCCTGGTAATGCCTTAAGGAACCGGAACGGTCAAATACATAATAAGAAGGAACATATTCATTTCCAAATAAATCTGATAATACATAATCATTATCCACATAAATCGGCTGCGTCATTTCCAATTCAGCTGCTATTTGTTTTACCGTTATTAAATCCCGATCTTCATCCGTTCGAGGCATATGCACTGCTACAACATTCAAGTGGTCTTTATACTTTTCGCACAATCGATTCAAGTCAGGCATTGCTTCCTTGCATAAATAACAGCTGACTGACCAGAAGTGAACTAATGTTGCTTTTTCCCCCAGCAAATCTTCCCTTCTTACTTCTCCATTAAACCATGCCGTTGCACCATCCAAATTAGGCAATGGTGAACGCAATTTCATCCATTTTCCTCCTTAATCTATTAATAAAGCCCTTTTATTACAATGTGGATTGACCCGGCCGCCAATTTGCCGGACATAATCCTCCAGTTTGAAGGGCTTGTAAAACACGAAGCACTTCATCAATATCGCGGCCTACATTATTGTGATGCACTACTTCATATTGTATTTCACCTGATGGATGAATAATAAATAATCCGCGCATCGCCACACCTTTTTCTTCTATTAAAACCCCGTATTCTCTTGAAACAACATGGTTACGGTCTGAAGCTAATGGATAATTTAAAGGACCAATTCCATTTTTTGTACGTTCTGTGTTAATCCAAGCATAATGGGAATACAAAGAATCCGTTGATATGCCAATTACTTCTGCATTTAATTCCTGAAATTCCTCATAACGGTCGCTGATAGCGGTAATTTCAGTCGGGCAAACAAAGGTAAAATCATTTGGATAAAAAAATAAAATCGTCCATTTCCCTTCATTCATGATTTGTTCTAAAGAAACGGTTCCAAAGGTTTTATCTGGCATTACTGCATCCAATACAAATAACGGAGCCTGTTTTCCTACTAGACGTTCTGCCATGAAAAATCCCTCCTAAATGAATAGTGAAGGTGATTCTTTCCTAATTTTTACATTAACAAATACAGGAGCTAATTTCAATTTATTTCACAAACTCTTCCTTTATTTATCATAGTTATATATTTTTTTATTTTCCTGAAATAAGCGAAAATAAACCTGATCCCAGTGGTATTCATTAATGAGAAAGAATTTTTTATAAAAAATATTGCATTCCCTCTAAAATTCTGTATAATCATTATCTGTAATTGTAAACTTTAAGTTTTGTAATAGTAAACTTTCTTACTGAATGTTTAAAGAAAATAAACTATTTGTTGCTAAAGAGGAGTTTTACTATATGCAAATTGGAAAAAAAATAAAAGCATTGCGCATTAAAAAAGGATTAACCCAAGAAGAACTTGGGGAAAGAACAGACCTGACAAAAGGATACATTTCTCAGCTTGAACGCGATTTGAATTCCCCTTCCATTGACACGCTTTTTACTATTTTAGAAGTTTTAGGCTCCACTCCGAAAGAATTTTTTGATGATGATATGGAAGAACAAAAAGTCGTCTATAGCGAAGAAGACCAAACTTCCTATAGAGATGATGAAAAGAAATACGAAATTAAATGGCTCATACCTACTTCCAATGAAAAAGAAATGGAGCCGGTGATTATTACCTTTCAAAAGGGTGGAGAATATAAACAATTTGAACCGTCTCTTGCAGAAACTTTCATTTACGTATTAAAGGGTCGAATTCGTGTAGTGCTGGGAGACGAAGAGTATATCGCAAGCGAGGGAAATTCAATTTATTATGAGGCTTCAAGCAATCATCAAATTTTTAATGCCAATGATGGTGAGTCGCAACTGCTTCTTGTAGCAACAGAATCTTATTTATAGTGTTTAGGAGGCTTGAGTATGGGTAACACGATTATTCAATTTGAAAATGTTTCAAAATCCTATGATGATGGGACAGTTGTATTAAAAAACATCAACTTTGAACTGGAAAAAGGAAAGTTTTATACCCTACTGGGGCCATCAGGTTGCGGGAAAACAACCATCCTTCGAATCATCGCGGGTTTTACAGAGCCTTCTAGCGGAAACGTTTATTTTAATGGAAAAAAAATCAACAACGTTCCAGCCCATGAACGACAAGTAAACACAGTGTTTCAAGACTACGCGCTCTTTCCTCATTTGAATGTTTTTGAAAACGTCGCGTTCGGCTTGCGCATAAAAAAAATGAAAGAAAAAGAAATCCGAGATCGTGTGAGGGAAGCGCTGAAATTTGTAAACTTGGAAGGATTTGAAAACCGGGAAATATCCGAAATGTCAGGGGGGCAACGACAACGGGTTGCCATTGCCCGGGCAATTGTCAATGAACCGGAAGTGATTTTACTCGATGAACCACTATCTGCCCTCGATTTAAAATTGCGTTATGAAATGCAATATGAATTGAGAGAATTGCAGCAGCGCCTTGGCAAAACCTTTGTGTTTGTTACCCACGACCAAGAGGAAGCGTTAGCGATGTCCGATGAAATATTTGTATTAAATGATGGAGAAATTCAACAATCCGGTTCCCCAGTTGATATATATGATGAACCAATCAACCGATTTGTCGCAGATTTCATTGGTGAATCCAATATCGTGGAAGGAATCATGCTGGAAGATTATAAAGTGCAATTTGCAGGAAAAGTTTTCGAGTGCGTCGATAAAGGAATGAAACCAAACGAAAAAGTAGATATTGTCATTCGCCCTGAAGACTTGGAAATCACTTCAGTCGATAAAGGAAAACTCGTTGTGACAGTGGATACTCAACTGTTCCGCGGCGTGCATTATGAATTATCAACTTATGATAAAGATGGCAATGAATGGCTTGTTCATTCTTTGAAGAAGGCAGAAGTCGGCGAAGAAATCGGATTATATTTTGAACCAGAAGCAATTCATGTCATGCGTTTAAACGAGACGGAAGAAGAATTCGATAAGCGATTGGAATCCTATGGAGATGATGAGAGAAATGCGTGACCGGGTTGCTAAGGGGCCGCTTATCCCCTACTTTCTTTGGATTATCTTTTTCGTTATTGCACCAATCGCTTTAATCATCTATTATTCCTTGCTTGATTTAAACGGCAATTTTACGCTGGAAAACTATAAACGATTCTTCTCGCCTGTTTATTTAAAAATGACCTTCACGAGCTTTTTTTACGCCGTTGTTATCACATTCTTTACATTGTTGGTTTCCTACCCAACGGCATATTTCTTAACGAAAACGAAACATAAATATCTTTGGTTGATGTTTATTATTATTCCTTCATGGATCAACTTGCTTTTAAAAACGTATGCATTTATCGGCATTTTCGGTTTATATGGACCGATTAATGCCTTCATCAGCGTTTTTGGCATTGAACCGCAGCAAATCTTATTTACCGATTTCAGCTTTATCTTTGTAGCTGTCTATATCTTTATACCATTTATGATTATTCCGATTTTCAACTCTTTGGATAAATTAAACCCGACATTGGTGGATGCAGCGCGGGATTTAGGGGCTTCCCCTTTTACAACATTCCGCCGTGTCATTTGGCCGCTAACAATTGAAGGAGTTAAATCAGGCATTCAAGTAACATTCATTCCCGCCCTGTCGCTCTTTATGATCACTCGCTTAATTGCAGGGAACCAAGTGATTACATTAGGTACAGCTATTGAACAGCAATTCCTTGTGGCGCAAAACTGGGGAATGGGTTCAACGATTGCCGTATTCCTTGTTATCATCATGTTTGCGAGCATGATTTTTACTGCTAGAACTAGAAGAACTAAAGGAGGCCGCGTATAATGAATAAATTATCAACAACTGCAAAAATTTATCTGGTTGTCGTATTCATTATATTATACGCGCCTATCTTCTATTTGATTTTCTATTCCTTCAATAGCGGCGGTTCCATGTCCAACTTTGAGTCCTTTACTTTGGAGCATTATGAAGCCGTTTTTGAAGATTCCCGGCTGTTAGTGATATTAATTAATACCCTTATCGTCGCTTTATTATCAAGCTTAATTTCTACAATTCTTGGCACTTTAGGGGCTATTGGCATCGCATCAATCAAGAACCGGAAAATGCGAAATACTTTGCTTTCGCTCAATAATATTTTGATTGTCAGTCCGGACGTTGTGATTGGAGCAAGCTTCTTAATCCTATTTACAATGATTGGGGTTAAACTCGGATTTGCATCTGTTTTAATTTCCCATATTGCCTTCAGCATACCGATTGTTGTGTTGATGGTGCTGCCAAAACTATCCGAAATGAATCCGAATTTAATTGATGCAGCCCAGGATTTGGGGGCTACAAAAAGAGATGTCATGTATCGCGTGATTATTCCTTACATCAAACCGGGCATTTTTGCCGGCTTCTTTATGGCGCTCACTTATTCACTCGATGATTTCGCCGTTACATTTTTCGTTACAGGAAACGGATTTTCCACATTATCTGTAGAAATTTATTCCATCGCCCGTGTAGGAATTTCGTTGACTGTAAATGCCCTTTCCGGAATTATATTTATCGTGACGGTGCTGATTGTCATTGGATATTATTTCGTAACCCGCCGCACGAAATTGATTAACGGGGGGGTCGGTAAATTATGAGATCATTAATCAATTTAAGCATTGCCATTTTAATCGTCTGCGCCGGACTTTATTTTGTTGCTGGCCAGTTGGAAGCCTCCGGAAGTAAAGGAAGCAAAAATACGATTACAATCTATAACTGGGGAGACTACATCGATCCGGACTTATTGAAGCAATTTACTAAAGAAACTGGCATTAAAGTCATTTATGAAACTTTTGATTCCAATGAAGCGATGCTCACAAAAATTGAGCAAGGCGGAACAACTTACGATATCGCTGTCCCGTCTGAATATACAATCGAAATGATGATTGAAAAAGACTTGCTTTATCCGATTGATCATTCAAAAATCCCAAATTTAAAATACATCGATCCTTATTATTTGGATTTGCCTTTTGATCCTGGCAATAAATATTCCATCCCTTATTTCTGGGGTACGGTTGGCATCGTTTATAATCCAAACATGCTTTCAAAACCTTTGACTTTTGAATCATGGAACGATTTATGGGATCCTTCATTGAAAAACAAAGTATTCTTGGTGGACAGCGCCCGTGAAGTTATGGGAATGGGCTTAAACTCAATGGGAGAATCGTTGAATGCAAAAGATGAAGAACTATTGCAAAAAGCGACGGATAAGCTCATTAAACTCTCTCCAAATATTAAAGGGGTTATCGGCGATGAGATTATTCCGATGATGGAGAATAATGAAGCAGCCGTTGCTCTCACTTGGTCTGGTTCTGCCGCAGATATGATGGCGGAAAACGAAGAATTGGACTATGCGGTGCCGAAAGAAGGTTCCAATTTGTGGTTTGACAACTTTGTCATCCCGAAAACGGCGAAAAATATCGAAGGTGCCCACGCTTTTATTAACTTCATGCTCGACCCGGAAGTGGCTGCCCAAAATGCGGAATATGTAGGATACTCCACACCGAATAAAGCAGCATTAGAAATTATGGATCCGGAAATCGCCAACGATGAGCGCTTCTATCCTCCTGAAGAAATTAAAAACAGATTGGAAGTATATGAAAATCTAGGTTTGGAATGGCTCGGAAAATATAATGAATACTTTTTGCAATTCAAAATGTCCATTAAATAACATCTAAAAATGAAAAGGGTTTTACATAGTCGATACAACGATATGTAAAACCCTTTCTTTTTTATTAACATCTTCATGATCTCATTGAGAGGCCATTGCTTTATTCACCGCTTCAATTGCATGAATTTTTGCCGTATCAAATAAAGGCACTTCCGAATCCTCTTGCTTCACTAGTAAACCAATTTCCGTGCATCCCAAAATAATTCCTTCCGCACCTTGTTCAACTAAATTTTGAATCACGTTCTTGAAATAATCTCTTGATGATGGTTGGATTTTGCCTAAACACAATTCTTCACAAATAATCTGATTGATCCTTTTTCTTTCTTCTTCATTCGGCACCAAAACTTTTATTCCGTTTGATTCAATCCGTGATTTATAAAAATCCTGCTTTATCGTGTATGTCCCTCTGGAGGCTTCATCTTTTGATCTGGAGTGGCATCCGCGATATGTAAAACGAGGATGTTTATTTTTTCTTCCACATACTTTACAACCTTATGCATCGTATTCGTACAAATGACAATAAAATCCGCCCCTGCTTTTTCCAATGAAAAAGCCACATTTCCTAACAGATTTCCTACTTACTTTCCGACTGGAACCGCTCGATTTCCTCAAAATCGACGCTGTATAAAAGACATTTTGCCGAATGCAAACTACCTAATCTTTTCTTCACTTCTTCGTTGATGATTCGATAGTATTCAACCTTAGATTCCCAATTCATTCCTCCGATTAGCCCTATTATTTTCATGTAAGTTCCTCCACAATGTCATTGTCATCAGTTCAGTGAACACTTCATAAAATGCAAAAATTTCGGGAAACAACATTTTGGCATTTTGTATTTTTTTGGATAAATTGATGAAAAAATATTAAAATAAAATTTGCCCGCCAGCATAATCAATGGTTGAACCAATTAATATCTTGCCGTTGGAATCGTTATGTTTATATTTTACAAAAAAATATGTTAAATTAATGTTATTTCAAGTAAATTTCATCTATGTTTTGCCCTTCGCAATATGATAAAATATACTTCATTATTTTGAAAGAACGGTTTTTGAATTGAATGGTAGGTGTGCGTATGTCACAGAACAAGAAAAAATTCATCATCATGATGTTAATGTTTAATTTATTTATCACGATGGGAGGCGTTGGTACAGTTGTTCCGGTATTGCCTTCCTATTTGCAATTATTTGGGGTTGGAGGCACCATTCTCGGATTTTTAATTGCGGATTTTGCCTTTGCCCAATTTATTTTTTCACCCATTGCAGGAAATTTATCGGACCAATATGGAAGAAAACTCTTCATCATCATCGGATTAATCATTTTTGGTTTGTCTCAAATTATTTTCGGAATGGCAAAGGCGATTGGCATGTTGTTCTTCGCACGCTTTCTTACCGGTACAGGAGCTGCCTTCATCATGCCGCCAGTTATGGCATATGCAGCCGATATTACAACTATTGAAGAGCGAGGAAAAGGAATGGGGCTTTTAGGTGCAGCCATTTCTTTCGGATTTATGATTGGACCTGGAATTGGCGGCTTCCTGGCAAAAGTGAATTTGCATTTCCCTTTCTATTTTGTGGGCGTCGTTGCTTTAATCGCTGCCTTCATTTCATTTGTTGTATTACCAAATATTAAAATGCAGCCAACGGAAGAAAAAATTCCAGCAAAAAATGAAAATATATTAAAACAATTAGCCCGTTCCGTACATACTTCTTACTTTGTCATGTTAATCGTTGTTTTTGTATTCAGTTTCGGCATTGCCAATTTCCAATCTACTTTGTCCATGTTTTTAACAGAGAAGTTTGATTATACTCCGATGGACATCGCCATAATCATGACGATTGGCGGTTTTCTTGGCGTAGTCTTGCAATTATTTATCGTGGGTCAATTATTTAAACGTTTTGGAGAAATGAAAGTCATTTTAGTGAATTTAAACATTGCAGCCATTTCAATGGTTGGCATGGTGTATGTCAATGGATTCTTCCTTATTTTGTTGGTTGCATCAGTCTTTCAAATCGCCACTACCTTTATCCGGCCAGCCGTTAACACATTGATTTCAAAACTGGCAGGAAACGAGCAGGGATATGCAGCCGGCATGAATAATGCCTATATGAGTTTGGGCAATATGATCGGCCCGGCCCTTGCCGGCGTACTCCTCGAATGGAAGCTGTCTTCCCCATTTATTTTCGGTGCAATGATTTTATTCGGCTGCTACCTCATAGCCCATCTTTGGACCGTCAAAAAAGCGCCGCAATTATTGAAAACAACAAATGAATAAAATCATAGGCGGATGGACGCTTGCTTTCCATCCGGCCTTTTTATCTTTGGGGATGAGTTTTTTGAATATATTCAATGGAATGTAGTATCAGTTTCTTTAGTTACCCCTATATCGATATCCTCCAATTGATTAATAGAAACACATGCTTTCCCTTTTGTATGTTTCCCCAAATTTTCACTTCTCTCTTTCCTGTTCATCCAGCGTGAAATATAAACGGATTTTTGCCTTTCTGGGGGAAAATCCTACTAATGGCGCATCGCCTTCATGTCCGCTTGCATACTTGTAATGGTAAGAACCGAATCCGATTATGCTCGGCCCCCACATCTTCCCTTTATATCCTGTCGTGTCTTCAAAAATCTTTAATAGCTTATGGCATTTTCCAGTTTTTTTGGACTTTCGACGGCTTCGATGAATTCATTGACGTCCATGTCCGTTTCGCTCATTTTTTGTTCGTATTTTGCCATTTGCCTGCATCCTCTTCCCATTCCAAAAATTCGATGTCCTTTTGATCTTCAAAAAAGATGGATTCACTCATCACTTTTGCATCGCCGCCGTAAGAGCTATTTCTTTGTTCAATCCAGGCAACTTCACCCTTTTGATCAATCATGTTCCATGAAAAATACAACTCATTATTTGTTGAAAATACATTGCTGAACATATCCCCGTTTTCTTTCGAAATGCCGCTCATTTCTTTATACACCTTCAGCATTCCTCCACTCAAGGGCACTACACCATAAGACTTTTCCCGGTTAAAAGATGCCCCCATCTGCAAACGGGGTTCATAATAAAAATCCTCGTCACTCCCCCGGTAAGACCGATTCCTTATCAAGTAGATATTTATTTTTTTGATTTGTTCATCTTCCGGGAAGTTCCAAACAAAATAATAAGTCGAAGGGTCGCTTTCATCCAGTTTGACGATGTTTATACTGCTATTAACCGTTTTTTCAGAAAGGCGCCATTTTCCATTTTTCCACTCCCAAAGGCTGAAGCCATATTCATTGTCTGCTGAAATAAAAGGCATAAATACATGCTGTTTATCCAAAAAAACAACATCCTGAATCGTTTTTACTTCGATTGCACTTTCTGCTTGATTCAATTTTTTTATCGCTTCCCCTTCCGATAAAAATTCATCCGGAAAAAGATTGACCGCCAAATAAATGATGTTTGCCAACACCACCAAAATTACAGCAACAACCCCCAGGATTATTTTCTTATTTCTCATAAATCTTTCTCCTTCAACACTTTTTCATTGGAGCGGAAATAAACGCTTCTCTTTTCCGTATTTACCAAAATGCCTTTCCCATCCTTTTCGATATAAATGACGGCATCCGCACCGCTTCCCCATCTTGGCTTGTTATTGGCCAATAAATATGGAAAGCGTTCATTCTCCTTTTGGAAATCATCCACCATAAACATGTCGTCATAAGAAACGACAGAAAAGAATTCCTTCTGTTTCATTTTCGATATGATTTCCATAAAATCCCCGCTTAACTGCGGATTTCCTTCTCCATCGGGATGGACTGGTATGATTTCCGCTTCAGAAATGTCGCTTATATAGTGGGACAACTCATTTTCATCGTAAATCAGATGATAGATGAAGATGGATATGAAAAAAGCGGCAAGGAAAATATAATTGCCGGCAAAGCCTAAAAGTGCATATGGACGATAATTTTTCCAACTGTTTCCCTGATTCCTTAAGAGGAAATACAAAATCCATACACCCAGCGGTAAAATGGCCAATTCAACCGTCTTTTTGAACATTGGAAAATGAATCGAAAAAGAAAATAACCCGACAATGATAACGACAATCACTTTCCATTTACTCAATTTTACTTCCTGTTTTCTATAAATCCTAATCGCAAGAAAGGCGATGATCCCCAATGCAACCAGATAAAAAATCAACTCCACGATATTATCAAACCACAAATAGAATCACTCCTTCATCTTTCCATATTCTATATAAAAGGGAAGATTCCCTTTTGCCGTCCGGAAGAAATGGTAAATAAAAAAGAGCAAGTCGGAAAATTTTGTTTTCCGATTTGCTCTTACGATAAGATGTGCTTTAAGTTTCATTGACGGAATGGGCATGCTTTTTCACAATTTCAACAAACGCTGCCACTTGGCGTAATTGGAAGGAAGATTCATAGCCAATCAGCCAAGTGTCCCGTGTCAACCCGATATCATGATTGCCGGATGTCAGGGCGATTTTATTGACATTTTCCCCTCCGTTCAACGTGATGGAAGGTAAGATGGCGTAACCGATTCCATTGATCGCCATCTGCTTGCATGTTTCAATTTGGTCCACAATAATTTGCCGTTTTGGACTGGAAGCGAAATGCTCCTGCCACCAAACTTGAATTTCCTGATAATAATTGGAATCGCTCTTGAATTGAATAAAAGGCCGTTCCGTTGTTAAAACTTCTTCCAATCTCTGTATTTCTGTATCGACCAAATACATCGTGTCCCGGAATAAGTGCATTTTTTTTCCTTTCCACTCGGATTGCCCTCGAACGATTCCCACTTGCGCTTCGCCATCGTAAATCGCTCTTACAATTTCTGAACTCCAACCGGTAATTAAGGAAATTTTTACATCCGGATATGTTGTGACAAACTCTTTCAGCACTTTTGGCAGCCAGTTGATCCCTACAATGGATGCACAAGCAATTTTTAATGTACCATGCACTTTAGAATCAAGGGACTGAATCTTTTCAAGCACTTCCTCTTTTTTTTGCAATGTTTCGATGGCATACTGAATAACCAACTCTCCAGCAGGCGTTGGCGTCAGTCCTTTTTGGGAGCGGATAAATAGCTGTGTTCCCCAATATTTTTCAATCGACTGCAACCGCTGAGATAATGCCGGCTGTGTAATAAATAGCCGCTCAGCCGCCTTCCTCATATTCCCTTCTTCTGCTAATATTTTAATAATTTCCGCTTCTGTTGTTGTCATCCAATCACTCCAAAAATTACAATACCTTAAAATTCAATAAAAATCGACAAAATCCTTTTTCTTTATGGATTTTGTCGATGATTTTCCCATACTAATCTAATGTTTGATAAATATATTTTTTTAATTGTTTCAAAATGACTCTTCTTGTTAAAATTCCTGCAAATGTGCCATCATAATCAACAACGCATAAAAAAGCATGGTTAATGACTAAATCTAACGCTTTTTTAAAAGTATCGTCGATTTTTAAATAGGCTACATTTCGATCCATGCAATCATCAACTTTGATATGAGCCAATTTCTCATATTCAATGCGTTCCAGCCCAAGTATAGATTCAGTAATCACTTTGGAACTAATCAATCCCTGAATCTTAAACTTCGTATCCAACACCGGTACTTGTGAATACCCCGTCTTTGTAAGAACTAATAGCGCATGTTCTGCACTATTTCCAACTAATACATGGGCAACTTTTTCCGCCGGGATGATAAAATCGCTAATCGACGTTTCCAAAAATTCCCTTGTTTTTGTTGAAATCAAAACCTTCAACCCCTTCCATGAGGACCGCACTTACCAATATCATATCATATTTGTCAGAATTTTGACTATGACAACGGCTCATGAATTTTCTAGGTCGAAGGTTTGAATTTAGTTAGTAGCCATATTTTGCCCACAAGTAAAAAATCAGAATTCCTAAAAATAAGAGAAACACTACATACATCAGGATAATTGGGTTCATTAAGATTGGATGTTCGCGAACAAGCCTGCTGATTGGAACGTCTGTTGTGGATGCCCGCTGTTCAGTTTTCTTCATGACACTAACTGTGGTCACATAGGAAATAGCAATAAGGATGATAGATACAAATATGGTTAAAACCGTCCACACATTATTCATTCCATTCTCTACCCCCTTCTTAGAGTTACAAAAAGTATGCATCTTTTTCATTTTTTTATGCTCTCATAATGAAGGGAGGCGAGAGCTGGCGCCGTACTTAGATTAAAAAGAGCGAATGTAAAATTTGCCTCTTTTCTTTTTCCTATTCTTCCACCACAACAGTCTTCATCGCTTCCAAAATGAATTGCTCCTGGCTGTTTATAATTGGTTCTCCTTCCTTGCGCTCCTTATAACGATATTTCCCAGTGCTGTCCTGAATCCGCGCTTTCGCATTATCCGCAAGCTGAGTAGATAATATATGCATTATGCGTTTTTTAATATCTTCTGAATAAATCGGGAACAATATTTCAACACGGCGAACCATATTGCGGGTCATCATATCCGCAGAGGATAAAAAGATTTTATTTTCTCCATTATGATGGAACCAATAAATGCGTGAATGCTCCAAGAAACGGCCAACAATGCTTGTAACGGTTATATTTTCACTAATGCCAGGAATGCCTGGGCGCAAGCAACAAATGCCTCTTATGAGCAATTCAATTTTTACCCCATTGATAGATGCCTCATACAGTTTCATGATTAAATCCTTATCCGTCAATGCATTCATTTTAGCGCGGATTAAACCGTTTCCGTATTTCTTATGATATTCGATTTCTTCATCAATCAATTCAATAAATTTATCCCGAATATCATAAGGAGAAACAACAATATGGTGGAATTTTGGCTTTTCTGTATAGCCGCTTAAATAATTGAAGAAGTTCGTTGCATCAATGCCAAATTCTTTATTTGTTGTAATAATGCCCATATCGGTATAGATTTTAGCCGTTGCATCGTTATAGTTGCCAGTTCCTAAATGAACAAAGCGTTCAATTTTGCCATGTTTTCTCCGCACAACTAAGGTGATTTTCGAATGGGTCTTTAAATTATGCATTCCATAAATGACAAGGCAGCCGGATTGTTCCAACTCTTTCGCCCAATGAACATTGTTTTCTTCGTCAAAACGCGCTTTCAACTCCACTAAGACCGTCACTTGTTTTCCGTTTTCAGCCGCTTGTTTCAACGCATGGATAATCGGTGAATTGCCGCTTACCCGATACAATGTTTGTTTAATAGCTAAAACTGATGGGTCATGTGCTGCTTCTGTAATAAATTCAACAATTGGTTCAAAGGATTCATATGGATGATGGAAGAATAAATCTTTCTCGAGCGCCTTTTCATAAATATCTTCATCAGATTCCAGATCCATGGGCCGTTGAGGAATGAAGCTTTCGTACAATAAATGCTCTCTTCCTTTAGACAACTCTTTAACAAAACTAAATAAAAAGGTTAAATCAAGAGGGCCATCTATTTTAAATACATCCGAATCACTGATTTCAAATTCTTCTAGTAAATACTCCAATACATTGTCATCCATTTCCCCATCGCGCACTTCCAATCGGCTTCCTGTTCCCCATTTGCGCTTTTTCAATTCCTTTTCAATTTCCACAAGCAAATCTTGCGCGCCTTCTTCATGAATGGTCAAATCTGCATTTCGCGTCAAACGGAAAGCCTGCACCGATTTCACTTTATAACCATAAAATAACCGATTTACATGGGATGTGATGACATCTTCCAACAGCACAAACACTTTTTCCTCAGTTTCTGCAGGCACTTCAATAAACCGATTTAATACGGACGGAACTTGTACAATAGCAACCTTTTCATTAAATCCTCTAGCTGCCCTTACATCTTCCAACATAACAAGCAAATTCAATGTCTTACCAAGAAGCGTTGGAAATGGGCGGTAAGCATCCACGGCAATCGGTGTTAAAACAGGGAAAATGGTTTCTTCAAACAATTCATTAATATAATGTTGCTGTTTTTCAGTTAATGATTTAAAATCGGTTAAGTGAATTTTTTCTTTTGTTAACAGCTCGTTTACTAAATGTTTATAAATTTTCATTTGCCGGCGGACAAGGGCTTGTGTTCTTTCAGCAATCTTTTCCAACTGTTCTTTTGGCGTTAAGCCCGCTTTATTCTCCGGTTTATGAAATCCTGCACGCACTTGATCTTGAAGTCCTGCCACCCGCACCATGAAAAACTCGTCTAAATTGGAACTAAAAATGGCAAGAAATTTTAAACGTTCTAATAAAGGATTTGTTTCATCTTCCGCCTCTTCCAACACTCGCTCATTAAAAGCGAGCCAACTAAGTTCACGGTTATTGTAATATTGAGGTTTTGCGATTTCCTCCAATATTTTTTCACGGTCCATTACGTTTACTTCCACTTGTTGGATTGGTTCCTTTTCAGGAAAGTTTCTCCCTAACTCAGCACTAATCACTCATTCCACCCCTCATTGATAAATTCAATCATGACCTTCTTTTTAAATAGCCTTTCTATATGCTTTTTTTGATTTTCTGCCCGATATTCTTCAGCCATTGCTCTATTCTTTACATAGACATAGAGAACAAGGTAATCCCCCTCTACTTCCATTTTAATACTTTTTACGACATTTCTCTTGGAAATGTTTAACGAATATGCAAATTTTATTAACGCTCCATACTGCCGTAACATTTTCAGTTCTTCTCTCGTAAACCAAGATTGAAATGGCTTGCTTAAACGTCTGAAATAGTCTCTATTTTTGTAGGAAGCGAGCAATGCAATTTTGACACGGTCTTTATGATTTAGCCCTGGAATGGATTGATTGGCCAATAAATAAAATGTATGCTGATTGGATGAATCGATTTCAATGTAATCACCAATCGAAAATACCCTTGCCGCTTTTTTTAATAATTCAAGATGTTCAACATCATATGACAATAGATGGAGTTTACAACTATCTAAATATAAATTCTCTGTTAAACTGACTAAATTCTCGACTTCCTCTTCAGATCTTCCATATTTGAATGCAAGTTGGTTGGAAAATTGTTCAAAAATACGTTCGCAATGAAAGGCTTCTTCATTGGATTCGAGCACATGATGGATAATCAAACCTTCCCGCAATCCACTTTTACTTATAAAAAACGAATTGGTATTCACAATTTCCATCAATATTTGAAATACTACCAATGCTATTTCAATGATGTCCGCCCGATCCGACGACAATCCTTCCAGTTGAAGCATCTGATCGATGGATTTTCTTTCTAAATATTCACTTAATTTATTTAAAGCCTCCCCATTCATTTCATAATGATGAATTCCAGAAATCGGATACTCAATAATAGGCTGATAAATATGTGCAAGATTTCTCGCACTTCCTCCAATCCCTATAATTGGCAAATTACTATCTCTAATCCAACTCAAATTTTCAAATTGTTTTTTTACATATTGGTACAATCGATTTTTTTCTTTGACATTGATTTTATCCCCAGAAACAAAACTTTGTTTTAATGAAACGGTGCCAAAGGGAAAACTGATGGAATGTTTTAATTTCTTTTGTTCAAATAAGGTAATTTCCGTTGAACCGCCGCCAATATCAATCGTGATGCCAGAAGGAATATCCATTGAGTAAACGACTGCTAAATATCCAAAGTAGGCTTCTTCTTCTCCGGATAATAAATCAATTTGAATGCCGGTTTCTTCTTTCATTCGTTGTAGGATTTCTTCATTATTTTCAGCTTGCCGTATTGCTGCCGTTGCAACGGCTTTTATATTCACCACGGCAAAATCTTTCATCATGTTTTTAAAAGAAATCAACGTATTTTTTAATATGTTTATGCCTTCTTCAGACATATTTCCATCTGATTGAAGGTGCTTCCTTAGTCTTGCCACTTTTTTTACATTGCTAATTTCATGCAATCCTGCTTCTTTGCTGTAACTGTAGATCACTAGACGAATTGTATTTGAACCAATATCGATAATGGCTGTATTGAATGTATTCACGAAATTTAGTCCCTTCTCCCTTGTTGATTGGGTAAATTTTATGAATATTTTGCCATATGTATCTGGTTGGTTCAACGAATTAACAATAAAAGAAAATGCCGGCGCACTTGATGGCTTCCGGCAATCTAATATGTATGTAGGTCACCTAAAATTTGAATTATAAAATCAATTCATCGATTTTTAAAATTAAGTCCGCAATTTCAGGTTTTGACACTTGGTCATCTGCTCCTACTTGTTCCCCTTTATGGCGAAGATCATCCGTAATTAAGCTTGAGAAGATAATAACAGGCAATTTTTGCAATTCCGGATGGGTTTTGATTCGTTTTGTTAAGTGATGGCCATCCATTTGAGGCATTTCAATGTCCGTCACAACTAATTGCACTTGTTTGGTGATATCGCCTTTCTTCTCTAATAAAGTTTCGAGATAATTATATGCATCTTTCCCGTTTTCAAAAAACTCTAAATTCATATATCCTGCTTCTGTTAATGTTTCATTTAACAATTTACGCAACAACGGCGAATCTTCCGCAACCACAATTCTTTTCTCTGAACGTTCCCTCTTTCCAAGTTTTTTCACTGGTTCCACGCTGATTCCATAGTCTGGATTAATGTCTAACATGATTTTTTCAAAATCTAATAATAAAATCATTGTTTCACCGATTTTCACAACACCAATGACTTGGTTTGTAGTTCCTTGATAAATATCGGAAGGTTTTTCAATTTGCGTCCATGAAATTCGATGGATTTGCGTCACATTATCCACATGGAAAACAACTCTTAATTTATTAAAATCCGCCACAATGTATTTGTGTTGGTCGCTGTATTTTCCATTTGGAACTCCAAGTACTTTCAACATATCTACAACCGGCAATACTTCTCCGCGCAGTTGAATAATTCCCTCAATATGTGGATGGGCATGAGGAATAACTGTAACTGGAATTGGCTGTATAATTTCTTTCACTTTAATGACATTAATTCCATATTTATTATACCCTACTTCAAATTCAACAATTTCCAATTCATTCGTTCCAGACTCTAGCAATATTCCTTTTTGCTCCATAGAACTCATCCCTTTCTATATATAATCCATTCTACCTTAACTACTTATTTTTTATTTGCAAGTGCATAATTCATTTGGAAAAGTAGCCAATTTTACATTAAAATCGTATTACACTTTTTCATATCCTTAAAAATATCGACAATTTCCTTCTATCCTTTAATAAAACTGATTTTTTTCGTTTTTCTTTCAGAATTGGAGCATCTTGGACCGAAGAAAATCGGGTAGAAACACCCATTACAAAAGAATGATATAAAAAAGTCAATCGCTTTATCTTCCTTATAGTCTATGAATCTATAAGTCCTAAATATGATAATATTTGATTAATGCCTGAGTGCCATATTCTCCATACCCTTTTTCAAGCAATGTCTCATACATTTCTTTAGCCAATTTTAAACCTGGCAAATCCAATTCCATTTTTTCCGCTTCTTCCAAAGCAATTTTCATATCTTTTATAAAATGTTTGATATAAAAACCTGGGTCTAAGTCACCCTTTAATATACGCGGCCCTAAATTTGTTAATGACCAAGAGCTTGCAGCGCCTGTGGAAACAGATTGCAATACTTTATCTAAATCCAATCCTGCTTTCATGCCGTAAGCAATGCATTCACAAACGCCAATTATGTTGGTTGTTACCAACAGTTGATTGCACATTTTCGCATGTTGGCCAGCTCCTGCCTCTCCGTGGTAAACGATATTGGAACCAAACAACTCAAAAATCGGAAGCATTTCTTTATAAACTTCTTCATCTCCGCCAACCATGATGGATAACGTGCCATTTCTTGCTCCTATATCCCCGCCGGACACCGGTGCGTCTAAACTGTTGATTCCCTTATCTTTTGCAGCCTCATAAATTTTCTTTGCAAGGCTTGGCTGAGATGTTGTCATGTCAACAACAATTGCTCCTACTTTGGCCCTTTGGAAAATCCCTTTCTCCCCAAAATATACGTCTTCCACATCTTTAGGAAATCCGACCATTGTAAAAATGATATCCTTATTCTCTGAAGCAAGAGCAGGTGTATCTGCCCAGAGAGCGCCAAGTTCTATCAAAGGATTCGCTTTCTCTTTTGTTCGATTGTACACCGTAACTTCAAAGCCTGCTTTCAGCAAATGTTTCACGATGCTCGACCCCATCATGCCAGTTCCGATAAATGCGATCTTTTTTTGACTCATCGGTATCCAACACCCCTCTATCGATACTAAATTTATGTATTATTTCTACTTTCTTGTAATGTACCATATAAACGGGGAATTGTTGATATGAAAAAAAGAAATAATCTTTTGCTTATATAAAAAAAGAGCAGCAAAATTGCTGCTTGAAAAGGGGGAAAATGAGAATGTTGCTGTGCTCAATAATCACTATTTCCCAACTCGATGCATTTTATAACAAATAATTGAAAAATTATTTATTTTTTTGAAATGGCGACTAGCGTTTGTTGAACATATTGATCAATGATTTTGTCGAGTTGTTTGCTTAATTGAATTGTTTTCTTCGATTGCAAACCATGTTCCAGTCCTGAACGTATCATTTTTTCACGAAGGTGCTCCAACTGAATTAATAATTCCTCCATCCCAAATTCCCTCCCTATTAATCGAGGGGGGAAGAAGGTTAAGCGCGAGGTACTTTGGAATACGTATAAATGACCCTTCCACCCTGCTTTGCTTCCCCTCGGAAATGTTTAAATTTTTCATCGCTCACTAACACTTCTCGAAACTCCCAAAATTCATCTTTCGTTATTTCTATACTTTCTATTTCCCCGTTTTTTAGCATTTCAATCATTTTTTTATATTTATTCATCTATGGAAGCCTCCTTTTTTTCATACCGAAATTATTTGAAAATCCCTTTACTTTTGTTCTATAATCATTCAAACTAACTTCATAGTAGCAAAAAGGGAGGAATGCGCCTATGAAATTCGCAGAAGTGGGAGATATTATCGAATTTAAAAATGGGCTTCGTGGTTTAGTTGAAAAAGTAAATGAAAATTCAGTGATTGTGGATTTAACTATTATGCCCAACTATCGAGATCTTGATCTAGAAGAAAAAACCGTGGTTAATCATAAACGTTACAAAATTATAAAATCAAAAGATGATTCTGAATAAAAAAACCTTCCCCTTTTCATTGGTTATAGATGATAGGGGGAATTTTTTTTGTTAATATGATAACAAAGGAGGCATAAACATGAAATTATCAAGACAAACGGTTGTACTCCTTCTCTCTCTTGCTTTCTTTTTTATTAGCATGTACTTTACCTTCGAAGAAAAAAATATTTTTTGGCATCTATATACCTTTACTCTCCTCGTAGGTACCGCTATTTCCATCCTTTTTGGGAAATTCAAAGATGCGCTTCCAACATGGAAGTATATATTATTTGGAATTGGCTTTGGTACAATTACCTATGGGATTATAAGAGTTGGCTATATTTTTCTAAAATTTTTGGATCATGGTTCTATCAAACAGATTCGAAAATTTTTAGAAACTTATGGGCCAAATAATATTTGGCATTATTTATTGCTCATTTTTATTATCGTTATCGGCGAAGAATTGTTTTGGCGCGGCTATGTTCAACATGCGTTAAAACAATACGTTTCACCAATTTTTTCTTGCATCATTACAAGCTTATTGTTTGCTCTGGCAATGGCATTAAGCGGATTTATACCGGGCGTCATTTGTACATTCGTCACTTCGCTTATTTTCGGTTTTTTATATGAATGGAAAAAAAGCATGCCGTTAGTGATTGTCGCCCATGAAGTCTTTATTGTGCTGCTGTTTATTGTTTTTCCTTTCATTCATTATTAAATCAAGGAAACCTTTAGAAAGCAGAGAACGTCTACTCAATAAGGAGGAAGGATTATGAAGAAACTGCCATTTTTATTTTTATCTCTTTTATTAGTGTTGTTGCTTGCTGCTTGCGGGACAGCCGAAGACCAAAATATCGATTCAGATGATGTTACTAAGGAAACAGAAGAGGAAACAACAACCGTAAAAGAAGAAGTCGCAACTGAAAACAACGCAGAGCAAGAAGATACAGTTCAACCTGAGAATCAAATTCAATACACTTCTAATAACAAAGAATATACTGCAGATACAAACATTGTAGAAGAAGAACAATATACTATTCAAGTTTTAGATGGATATGAACTCACAAAAGAAGAACCTGGAAAAGAATTGCTGTTTTTAAAAGATAACGATGCCATTAACATGCGAATTGAAGTGGTGCCAAAAAGCGAGGCCAACTTTGACGATCTTGTGAAAAATACAGAAGAAACGATGGCTACAATCAGCGATTATGAACCTTTTGATATTAGCGAAGCGGTGAAAAAACATTCTGACATTACAAATTCCGCTTCTTATATTGCAACGATTGATAATGATGAAGTTGTAGGCATTGTATACGAAAAAGGCAATCTTCTCGTTCGTTTAACTGTTTTTGACCAAAAAGATGATGATTTAAAAGACGCCCTTATTCAAATGGGGCTTACAATTCAGGAAAAATAATTTTCTATTACAAAAAAGGAGGCGTCTGAAAAGTCATTTCAAGACGCCCCCTTTGCGGCTGTAGCACATACTTCGCCGCAGATAAATGGCGACGAGGAGGCGCGTTTTGTAACCACCGCAGGGAATGTTTTTAAGAGAATATTACTATAAGAAGTAAGGCTGTTTCCGAAAGTGTTCGACTTTCTGGACAGCCCTTTTTTTTCAATATGACAAATCTTTTATGGATAACCCTAATTTTTTTAACAATTCAATCGCCGTATCTTTTTCTTCCGGTGTTAAAGCATTCATTAACTCGTGCAAATTTTTTTCATGTTCGGGAAAGATTTTTTCCATAAAAGCCGCGCCTTCTTCGGTAATCTCTGCATAGGTTACCCTTCGATCTGATGGACAGGAAACCCGTTTAATTAAACCTCTTTTTTCAAGTTTATCAACAACATATGTGATAGAACCACTAGCTAACAAGATTTTTGTGCCTATTTTCTGCAAGGGCTGTCTACCTTTATGATATAACAATTCCAACACAGCAAATTCGGTTGGATTGATGCCATTTTGCTGAAAAAACTGATTTGTCACTTCATTAATTGCCTTATTTGCCCTTGATAAAACAATGTACAACTTTAGCGATTGTTTGATTTCATTTGACGACAAGACAAATCATCCTCTTTTTTCTATCTCTATAAAAGCATTATAGCGATAGAAGAAAAGATTTGTCAAAGTTGTACTATACCAATGGTAAAGAATTCATCGCGCGGCTAGCCAACATTTTTTTGATTTTTCTCATAATAAAACCTAGTAAAATAGTCTGTATAGTTAGGGAATTCTAAAATAAAGGTAGAACCAACATCAATAGTGCTTTCCACAGCTATTTTCCCCTGATGTTCATCTACCACTTTCTTTACAAGGGATAATCCTAATCCAGTTCCATCTTCCTTAGTTGTAAAAAATGGCGTAAATAGCTTGTTCAAATGTTCTTCTGGAATTCCAATGCCTTGATCTTGGATATATATTTGAATTTTATTGTACATATTTTTCAATTCAACATTAATCGTTCCGCCATTATGCATCACTTCAATGGCATTTTTGATTAAATTGATAAACATTTGCTTTAGTCGGTTGGCATTCCCGACAATCATAGAATTGCAATTTTCATGGACGTTAAATTGAATGGCTACATTATTTAAAGATGCCTGAGGCTGCATCACTTGAATCACTTCATTGATTAATTCTTGAAGTGAAATTTTTTCTTTTATAAGTTTATTTGGTTTTGCTAAATAAAGAATTTCTGAAAGAATGGATTCCATTCTTTCTATTTCAGATTCAACAATTTTTATATATTTTTTTCCTTCTTCTGTCGTATTAAACTTCAACAGTTCCATAAAGCCTTTTAATGAAGTCACAACATTTTTAATTTCATGGGTAATCGTTGCTGACATTTTGCCAATTTCACTGAGCTGTTCTAATTCTTGTACTTTTTGTTTTAACTGAATCTTTTCCGTTATATCGATGACAGAAACGACAACCATATCAAGATAATAGAAATATTTACAATCTAATGTAAAAAACATTTCGTTATCATCGTTCAAACATTTAATTTCGAATGTGGCATGTCCAAAAGTTTTTAATTCTGATAAAAACTGTATTTTTTTATATCCAAAGTCGAAATATTGAGTTAGAAAAGAATCAAAAGTTAAGTTTAAAATATTTTCTAAATCCATATTTAACATTTCAATCGCTTTGGTATTTATTTCATTAATCATATCTTCTTTGAACAAAATGATGCCATAAGGCAAATCATTTAAAAAACTTCTCCCATCTAATTGAACCCGATTATAAATGGATTGTTCATTCAATATTTTTAGAAATACTAAATTCTTCTTTTTTATAAAGATTCCGAAAACTATAATTTCTTTATATCCTAAGCCTTTGCCTTTTACATTAAATGAAGAGAAGGAAAAATTCTCTTGGCGAACTCTCGATAAAAAGGAATGCCATCTTGAACGGGATAAATCGTCCATCGGAAGAGGCTTCCCTATCTCTTCATCTATGTTTAATAACTGAGCGGCTTTTTTGCTGATTGACTCAATTTTACATGAAGTATTTAAAAGGATTACAGGTTCATCTTCATATAGGATTAATTCTTCCATTTCCAACAGAGGTACCATTGTAGTGTTATTCATATTCTAACACCCATCCTTCCCCACAAGCATTATTGCAAAAAATTTTCTATCTATAATTAATTTCTAAAATATATTCGTTTAATTCAAACTTTACAAAATTTTCATAATATTAGTTTTCGTAAAAATTATTTCATAAAACAATTGAGTTTAAAATAAGCATTATATACTAATTTTTTAAAAATAGACAATCTATGTTATTAATTTTAAATCTTTTTTGGTATTTTTTTGTTTCAATTAGTCAAATTGCTCTATTATAAAATTACCTATTGATGAAATATTTCCAAAATCGCAATAATACAAATTAACTATTTTTATACTTAATATTATTTATATTAATGTATTTTTGTAACAACTTATGATATAAAGGACAAGAATATTCATCTTTTCTAGAAATTTTTCATTTTTATCCATTTTTTGACAACCAATATTAAACGATTCTTCATATACAGGTGCATTTGTCAAAAAAAGAGGCACCCCCTTCCACACAATGGATTGACTTTACAAATTTAAGGTCTTTCGATGCAGATAAAACTGCAAAAAAATCCTGAAATTCCTTTTACCCGCATTTCAAAACACAATCTATTTTTTCCAATGAATGCATCTTTACCCAATAATGATGCGTTCCTCTGGATATCGATACTTTGGTTTTTGTGCTTTTCCTCCTAAAGTATATAAGAATGAAAGCAATCCTACCCTTCCGATAAACATTAAAGCCATAACAACTATTTTTCCTGCCGCCGATAAATTTTCTGTAATTCCAAGACTCATTCCACAAGTTCCGAAAGCCGATGTAATTTCAAAAATAATTTCAGCAATTGTTGCATCCGGTTCCGTAATGGAGAGCAACATTGTCGCTATTAATACCATTAAGGAGGCCAAGATAACGACAGCAAAGGAGCGCAATATATCTTCCATGGAAATTTCCCGCCCAAATATTTGTATTTCTTTTCTTCCATTGGCGAAGTTAATTAAAAATAGCATGGCTATAGCGAAAGTTGTTGTCCGAATTCCTCCGCCGACTGAACTTGGCGAAGAACCGACAAACATTAAAAAACTTAAGAATAGATTTGTCGCTTCATTAAACCTTTCCACATCAATTGTTGTTAAACCGGCTGATCTTGTTGAAATCGAATGAAACATCGAAACAAAAATTTTTTCATACCAAGGCAAACCTTTTAAAGTATTAAACGACTCAATTAATAAGATGACTAATGTTCCTACAAGAAACAACACGCCATAAGTAACGGTTGTGATTTTCGTAAATAAACTAAAACGAAAAGCCGGATTTTTCATCCATAAGTAATGCTTTATTTCTACAAGCACCGGAAACCCAATCGCACCAAGGACAATTAAAATCATCGAAATGAATTGGACAAAATAATCGTAGTAGAATGGCTGAAAACTATGTCCAGTTATATCAAATCCGCTGTTCGTCGTAGCGGAAATGGCAGCAAACAAGCCGTGTTTAAAGGCCTCTGACCACGAATCAAAATATCTCATAAAATGGACGCTTAATATGAAGGCGCCAATCGCTTCGATCACAAACAAGATTTTGATGATTTCTTTCAGAAGCCTTACAACCCCAGAAAGTTGATTTTGATTAAAGTCAATCATGATCAATTGTCTTTCTCTTAGTCCAATTTTTTTGCCAATAAGCAACCAAATAAAAGTGCCAATGGACATTACGCCAATAGCACCTAATTGGACAATAATCATTAAAATCATTACCCCAAAATCCGATAAAGTTTCCGAAAGATCAAACACTGTAAGCCCCGTCACACTGACCGCACTGACAGCTGTAAACAGAGAGTCGAGGACCGATACTTCTTGTCCTTCTTTATACACTCCCGGAATCCGCAACAATAAAAAAGATATAAATATTGCAAGAAAATAAAATGCAACAAGCAGTTGAAACGGTGTTATTTGCTTTTCCTTAATGAACTTGTGCAGCATAATCTTCGTCCTCTTTTTATTTCCAAATAGGTTTTTTATTAGTATAAGAAAAATCTTATGGAAAATAAAGAGGAACAGCCTTTGCAGCCGTTCCTTGACTCATTTACTCTATTTCGCTTGTTCCTTTTTTTTCTTTGCTACGCTAATAAACCATCCACCAAGGGCAATCGCCACTAATACAATCCAGAATGTCAATTCCCAAGGCGTTGAATGTGGGAAATCATGAGGCAAGATGCCAACTCGTTCATGGGATAATGTTAATACCCCTAATTTGATGCCAACCCATCCAACAATTAAAAAGGCAGCCGTTTCAAGTTCAGGATAATGATTAAGCAATTTTACAAAGGCTTGGGCTGCAAATCGCATTAAGATCATCCCGATAATTCCGCCGAAAAACATCACGGCAAATTGTCCTGCATTGATGCCCCCTATATGGAAATCGCCAATTTCCGGCAATGTGACGGCAATTGCGACAGCGGCAAGCATGGAATCCACTGCGAAAGCGATATCCGCCAACTCGACTTTTAATACCGTTGCCAACAAACCTTTTCCTTTTTGAGTGTGCTCCTCAATATCTTCTTTCTCTTCTTCTTTTTTAAATTTCTTTTCGTAAATGTTTTTTGCAGCAATAAACAATAAATAGGCTGCACCGATTGCTTGAATTTCCCAATAATTTACTAATATTGTAATTAAAAACAACGCCGTAAAGCGGAATACTAACGCCCCTAACAACCCGTAAAACAGAGCTTTTTTCTGCTGGTCGACCGGCAAATGTTTAACCATTACCGCCATTACAACTGCGTTATCTGCGGCCAATAATCCTTCCAACACAACGAGAACGACTAAGACCCACAAATATTCTAAAAGAATTGCTTCCACAAATAACTCCTCCTTAATGTTTGTATGCCCAACCGGAATCTTTTTTACAATCAAAGGAAATGGCCATTTTTTAGCAAAAGAAAAGACCTTTGCCCTTAATAGGCAAAGGTCTTGCTAAGCAAATGGTCGAATTTGCTTTCATATCCGATGGCAAATGCCATGTAATGACGAATATGAAGTAAGTATTTAGACGAGCTAAATACTTATAGCTACTCCCCTTTGACAATGTCAATGGTTATGAAATTTTCCGTAAACTAAGTATAGCAGTAGCATATTTGTTTTGCAACAGATTTCCTCTATTTGATTGGAATATGGTATTGTTCGTTATGTTTATTTTCTTTATAAAATCGAACCATTGTTGGTATCGTTTTTATAAAATCTGGGCAAGTGATATTCGCTTTTGATAAAAGTGCTTTGGCAATGGAGCAATCAAAAATTGCATTCCATGTTAAGTAATCAATCGTTTCCTTTTCAACCCCGAGCATTGTTCGAACACTCTTCAATTCCAATGCGGCTTTTGCAAGAGAAAGAGGGATTCTGCTTTTCGGGAATTTCCCTGTCATTTCTTTTACCATGGTCCGATACACTTCTTGAACTGGATGAGGATTTGGATCGGTTAAATGGACGGTCTTGCCGATTGCCTCCTCATCATGGCAAAGATAGATGACCGCTTCTCTTATATAATCGATGGGCACGACGTTAATCCGCGCATCAGACTTTCCAATGTACGGAATTAAAGGAAGGAAACTTAAGCGGTCGATTAAATTTAAAAAGAAGTATGGGCCGTCAAATTTATTCGTCTCCCCCGTCTTCGAGTCCCCAATCACAATTCCGGGACGAATGATCGTTAACGGCACTTCATTGATTAAATTCCTTACTAAAAGTTCCGCCTCAAATTTAGTTTCTTCGTAATAGTTTTTGAAAGATTCCGGCCGAATTAATTCCTCTTCAAGAAGCACTCCTTCTCTTCTGCCTGCCACATAAGCCGTGCTGAAATACATATAGCGCCTTAAATGGGGCAAAGTTTTCACAAACTCATTGACATGGGAAGTGCCATGCACGTTAATCGTCCATGCTATATCCCGCGGTACGGCTAAATCATAAATTGCTGCTAAATGCCAAAAATAGTCGATTTCATTTTTTAATTTTTTTATCGTATCTTCCTCAAGATTTAAATTTGGAAGCGTAATATCTCCTTCAATGATTTCAATATTTTTATCAGGAAATGCTGTTAATATCTTATCCTTCACCAATTCGGCTTTCATTCTTTCTGTTTTCAATACAAGCACATATACAAAGTCCGCCACATTTTTTTCAAACATTTCACGAATTAACTGTCTTGTAATAAACCCGGGAAAACCTGTGAAAAAATGTACTGCCATAAATCTTTCCTCCATCCCCAATTTCCTATTCATTATTTATTCTTGATAAAGTGCATATTTTCCTTTTGTCGAGCAATAGGTTCCTACTTTTTGCTAATTCTATACCCTTTACTGGAATATTTACACTTTAACGGAATTCTGCTATGGAATGATAAAAGAAAAGGGGGCGTCTGAAAAGTGGACAGCCCCCAAAACTATTACAACAAACTATATAATTGAATGTGCTCGTTCTTTTCAGAGAACCAACGCAATGCAAATTCATTTTCAAATAAAAAGACCAGATTATCGAAACGATCTTTTACAAGCATTGAACGGGATGAATTCATTGAATCTTTGACATCTTCTTCATTTTTGATCCAGCGAGCAATCTTAGAACCGATTGGCTGCATCACGACTTCTACATTATATTCATGTTTCATCCGGTGCTCGAACACTTCAAATTGCAGCTGGCCAACCGCACCAAGAATAATCTCCTCTGTATGGAGGGTTTTATAATATTGGATGGCTCCTTCTTGCACAAGCTGCAAAATCCCTTTATGGAATTGTTTCGATTTCATTACATTTTTCGGAGTGACTTTCACAAAAAGTTCCGGCGTAAATTGCGGCAGTTTTTCAAATTGGAATAATTTCTTTCCGCCGACAATCGTATCGCCAATTTGATACGTTCCTGTATCATAAAGGCCAATGATGTCTCCTGCAACTGCTTCATCTACTGTTTCGCGAGTTTCCGCTAAAAATTGCGTAGATTGGGTTACTTTAAAATTTTTGCCTGTACGGGCTAAAGTCACATTCATTCCCCGTTCAAATTTGCCGGAAACGATGCGCACAAAGGCAATTCGGTCGCGATGGGCTGGATTCATATTCGCTTGGATTTTAAAAATGAATCCAGAAAGTTCCTCATGCTCCAATGGATCGATTAGCTGTTCATCTTCTGTTAAACGCGGCTGTGGAGCAGGAGCAAATTGCAAATACGTTTCTAAAAAAGTTTGTACGCCAAAGTTAGTTAAAGCAGAACCAAAAAATACCGGCGTCAATTCTCCGCGGCGTATGTCTTCTTCTGAAAATTCATTTCCCGCTTCATTTAAAAGTTGAATATCATCCATTGCCTGTTGGTAAAAAGAAGTTTCTTTCATCGGATGTTCCACCGCCAGTTCGCCATTTTCGTCCAACGGTAAAAAACGGTCGTTGTCTTCTACTCGGAACTGCTCTACCCGTTCATGGAAGCGATCATAAATGCCGTAAAATTCTTTCCCCATCCCAATCGGCCAGTTCATTGGATAGGCTTTGATTTCAAGCACTTCTTCAATTTCTTCAATTAATTCAAGGGGTTCTTTCCCTTGGCGGTCCAATTTATTAATGAACGTAAAAATAGGAATCCCTCGCATGCGGCAAACTTTAAATAATTTGATTGTTTGGGATTCAATCCCCTTTGCCGCGTCAATCACCATGACGGCACTATCCACCGCCATCAGTGTGCGGTATGTGTCCTCAGAGAAGTCTTGGTGGCCTGGCGTATCCAAAATATTCACCCGATACCCTTCATAATCAAATTGCAATACTGAAGATGTAACGGAAATTCCCCGTTGTTTTTCAATCTCCATCCAGTCACTTGTTGCAAATTTTCCTGTCTTTTTTCCTTTGACTGTTCCGGCAGCACGAATGGCTCCACCAAATAGCAAAAGCTTTTCCGTCAAAGTTGTTTTCCCCGCATCCGGGTGGGAGATAATTGCAAATGTGCGGCGAGATAAAATTTCTTGTTTTAATTTTGAATCCATTTTGTTCTACGTCTCCTTTTTTCATACGTAAACAATAATATAAGAATCATCCATCATTCGACAACCATTTTTCTATTCATTATTTATATTCTTTTATTCATTCATCGTACAATGTTAATACCATAATTTTAGCCGTCTCCCTTTGTTTTGAGACGGCTCTCCCGCAAATCTTCATCCTTTTACAAATTTTAACTTTGCCGCTTCGATGGCAATTTCGGCATCACTGTGCGGATATTTTTTATTGCCGATGATTTGATAGTCTTCATGACCTTTACCTGCAAAGATAATGACATCGCCTGGCTCAGCAACAGATACGGCATGGCGGACGGCTTCCGCCCGGTCGCCGATGCAGGCATAATGTTCATGAAGCATCCCTTTTGCTAAATCCCCTGTTATGCTATCGTAATCTTCAAAGCGAGGGTCGTCAGTTGTTAATACAACATAATCAGCTCTTGACGCTTTTTCTGCCATGGCAGGCCGTTTTGACTTATCGCGATTGCCGCCAGTTCCGACAAGGAAAATTAATTTATTTCCAGGCTTTTTATACGGCATGGCCGCATCAATGGCTTTTTCAATAGCGTCTGGCGTGTGGGCATAATCGATGAAAATATGTAAAGGCAAGTCCGTTTTAATTTTTTGCATGCGCCCGCGAATTGGCATTAAATCTTCAACCTGCTCTACAATTGCATCGATTGGATAGCCCCGTGAATATAAAACTGCCACAGCCGCTAAAACATTATATACGTTAAATTCTCCTAAAAGCTGCATCGTCACCGGAAATGTTCCTTCGGGCGTTATCATATCAAAAGAAGTGAAATCTTCCTTGAACTGGCAATTTTCTGCCCGGAAATGGGCATCGTTTTTCAAACCATATGTCCAAACGGGATAAGGAGTCATGCTTTCATATTTTTTGGACCAAGGATCATCCGCATTCAATACAGCCGCTTTATTTTTCGTCAAATCTTGGCCTAATTGGGAAAATAATAAACCTTTTGCGTATCCATATTCTTCTATTGTTCCGTGGAAATCTAGATGGTCATGGGTTAAATTTGTAAAGACCGCAACGTCGAAATCAACCCCAGAAAGTCTTCCTAAAGATAAGCCATGAGATGAAACTTCCATGACCATAGAATGGCATCCTTCCATTTTCGCCCGGAAAATCATTTGTTGGGTGCTTAATGCATCGCTTGTCGTATTTTCCGTTTCATAAAGCACGCCATTTAAATTAAAGCCAATAGTACCTGATAAAGCCGATTTTTCCCCTAATCCTACGAACATTTGATGGATGATATTCGACACGCTCGTTTTTCCGTTTGTTCCAGTAACGCCCACCATCGTCAAATCTTTTGATGGATAATCAAAAAATTTGGCAGCTATAAGCCCTAATGTACGATTGGTATCCGGTACAATAACCTGAGCCACATTTCCTTCAAGCTGCAACGGTCTTTCTGCGACCACTACCGTTGCCCCTTGATTGACCGCATCTTGGGCAAAATCATGTCCATCGACTGTATAACCTTTAATGCATACAAACATGCTTTTTGGTTGTACACTTCTAGAGTCATCCGAAATATCTTTAATGGTGTTCGGCAATTGGCCAATCACCTGTTTAAATGGAATGACACTTAATATTTCTTCTGTAATCATCTTTCTTCCTCCGTATTATGCAATGGTAAGTTTCGATGAAAACTTTTTATTTTAACGATTTTCATTCGATTTATTTCTCTTAATGATAACAATCATAACAAAAATTGATAATATTCGACAAAGAGGAATTTGTAGAAAATACAAATTTTTTCACATTGCCCAATTGTTTGATTGATGCAATCGTTTAGATTTTTTTATATATTTTTCTCATTTTTACTTATTTCAACACTTTCCGAACCAATTTTACCTTTTGTTTATAAGGAGGATATAATAAATTATTCGCAAATTTTGAAGAACGCTTCATGATGGATTTGGCATGGGTAAAGGTTTCGAAACTTGCTTTTCCATGATAGCTGTTCACTCCAGAAGGACCAACCCCGCCAAAAGGCAAATAATGATTAGCCACATGCGTCACTGTATCATTGATGCAGCCGCCGCCAAAAGATAATTCCTGCAAAAACGATTCTATTTGTTTTTCATTTTCAGAAAAGAAGTAAGCGGCTAAAGGTTTTGGCAATTTTCGGATTTCTTCAAAGGCTGCATTAAGATTTTCATATTGAATGACCGGCAGCAACGGCCCAAAGATTTCATCTTCCATCAGCGGGCTATCCCAACCCACTTCAAAAATCGTCGGTTCAATATATAAATCTTTTCGATCGGCTCTTCCACCGAAAACGATTTTCTCTTTTTCCGCTTGCAATAGTTTTGCCAAGCGATCAAAATGCCGCTCATTGATAATTCGTCCATAATCTTTGCTCGTTTGCGGGTTTTTTCCATAAAATTCTACTATTGTTTTCTTTAATTTTTTCATAAAACGGTCATAAACGGAGGAGTGAACTAATATATAATCCGGTGCTACACAAGTTTGTCCAACATTATTAAATTTTCCCCAAATAATTCTTTTTGCAGCAACTTCAAGATTTGCGCTTTTCTCCACAATCGCAGGGCTTTTTCCACCCAGCTCCAGGGTGATTGGTGTAAGTCTCTCGCTAGCAGCGCGCATGACAATCTTTCCAACGGACACACTACCTGTAAAGAAGATGTAGTCAAAAGGTGCGTGGATTAAGACATTTACTTCTTCTTTTTCTCCCTCCACCACTCTCACATATTGCGGTTCAAAGGTTTCTTCGATGATTTTTTTAATTATTTGCGTTGTATGGATGGAAGATTCGGAAGGTTTTACGATGGCCGTATTTCCGCCAATAATTGCCCCAATCAGCGGCTCCATCACCAATTGAAACGGATAGTTAAATGGTCCGATGATTAATACGACACCATATGGTTCTCGGACGATGAAGCTTTTGGCCGGCTGAAAATGGAGGGGCGTTTTTACTTCTAAAGGTTTTGTCCATTCATCGATGAATTTGAGCATATATTGAATGCTGTTTAACACAAACCCCACTTCATTGGAATATGCTTCAAATTCACTTTTTCTTAAATCCAAATTTAATGCTTTTAATATTTCTTTTTCATGCTTTATGATGGCACTTCTCAACTTTTTCAATTGCTTTTTTCGAAATTCAATCTCTTTCGTCTGACCGGTATAAAAAAAATCTTTTTGCTCACGGATCATCATTTCAACATCATGCGCCTGAAGTTTCATTATGTCCCCTCCAAATTAATAAAATATTTTTTTCAGTCCATACTAACTACAGTAATATTACTACAACTTGCTGAAGAACTACTATTTAAATTGTTTACAGAGAAGCAGTCTTCGCAAGAATTTTATTAAAGAGGGGGCAAATGATATGATTTCGACTAAATACTGGTGGGAAGATATTTTTTCAGGACCATTAGCAATCGGAATCAATGAAGAAAAAATTCATCAATTAGAGGATGAATCCTTTTTATTTTTCAAACACCCATTAGAAGAAGAGGAAGAACATTCAGAAAAAGAATTAGAAAATTAATTTTGAGATAGAGGTAAGAAGGGGCTGTCCAGAAAGTCGAACACTTTCGGAAACAGCCTTACTTCTTATAGTAATATTCTCTTAAAAACTTTCCCTGCGGTGGTTACAAAACGCGCCTCCTCGTCGCAATTTATCTGCGGCAAAAGCTCTAGCTAAAGCCGCAATTTATCTGCGGCGAAACACTAGCTAAAGCCGCAAAGGGGGCGTCTTGAAATGATTTTCAGACGCCCCCTTTATTATTATGTTTACGGCTCATCATCAACCGCCAGCATTTCCCCTTCTGGCCCTAATTCTTTTGGAGGTAAATTTCGAAATGTTTCTCCTTCTTCCTCTAGGTCCCGCATTTTATGGGCGATGCGGCCCGCAGCACATGCAGCAATGCCTGCTACTAAATCATCTAAAAAGGTATGGACGCCTTTGCCCGATTTTGTATCCAATTTTTTTATTATGCCGATTTTATTTTTATCTAAATGGCCATAGGTTGTTAAGGCAATGCTTCCATATGTTAATACTGAACCTAAAGCAATGGTTTCATCAACGCCAAATAATCCCTCATCATTTTCAACTAAGGATTGCAGCGGCTGAGAAAGCATCTTTTTCTCTGCTAATTCGTCCAATTCCACCCCAACTAAAACCGCGTGCTGAACTTCCCTCTTCATAATGACGCGCTCAACGGATTGAATGCAATGCTCCAACGTCAAGTCATGATTATATGGTGATTGCATTTCATAAACGATTTCAGCAATATCTTCAATTTTTACTCCTCTTCTTGCCAATGCTTCTTTAGCTGCTTTCGTCACATCATTTGAGTGTACACGTTTTTTTCCTTGCATTTGCTGATTCCTCACTTTGTCTAATTTTTTTCTATTTTCATCGTAAAAATATTCGTTTATTTCATAATACATAATATTTTCTTGTTATGATACAATTATGAATAGTGATTTAGAGGAGGAAATTCAGGTGGAAAAAGGAACAATTCAAAAAATTACATTTTACAGTACCTCCCTAGAAGAGAATTTGGAATTATTTGTTTACATTCCAGCAAATTATACCCCGCTTAATAAATATAACACTTTAATCGCATCAGATGGAAAGGATTATTTCCAATTAGGTGGAATTTCTCATGTGGCAGATGAATTACTTGATAATTATGAAATCGAAAACTTGATTATTGTAGGTATTCCTTACAAAGATGCGCTTGATCGCAAAAAAAAATACTTGCCGACAGGGGAGAAACATGAAACTTATTTAAAATTTTTAGCCCATGAACTTGTCCCATTTATCGACAGTGAATATTCAACAATAGAACTCAGTTCATGCCGCGGGTTAATCGGCGATTCCATGGCTGCAACGGTTTCCTTGCTTGCTGCTTTAAAATATCCGAATATTTTTGGCAAAGTCATTTTACAATCCCCTTATGTGGATGAACATGTACTAAAAATTGTAGAAGAAACTGAAACCCGTGAATCTTTGATGATTTATCAAACTGTTGGAGAGCAGGAATTGAAAGCGATTACATTTTATAAAGAAATAAAAGATTTTCTGACTCCGAATCGCAAATTGCATGAATTACTCGTAGCAAAAAATTATCAACATATGTTTTATGAAGAAATAGACGGCAATCATAATTGGAAATCTTGGAAATCTGATTTAAAAAGAGCCCTTTCTAAAACTTTCAGCATCTAAAAATTCGTGCATAGTTCGAGCACAATTTGTTATACTTAAGAAAAATTTGCGTTTCAGGGAGGAAGACGGATGAAATTAAGTGTAGTGGCATTCCCATCAAAAAAGCTGCAGGATTTGGCGAATACGTATCGAAAGCGCTATGATTCCCACTATGCAAAAATAACTCCATATATAACCTTAAAAGAAGCTTTCGAAGCGGATGAATCACAGCTAGCTGACATTTCAAATAAAATCAAATCCATCGCAGAAAAATATGGACCGCTTAAAATTCATGCTTCGAAAATCAGTTCATTTTTCCCAACAACAAACGTCATCTATTTTAAAATTGAACTGACTGAACAATTGCAAAACATACACAATGATTTATATCATGAAATCGACATTGGAAAACCAAAACACGTGTTTATCCCTCATATTACTATTGGACGAGATTTGACTGAAACGGAACATGACGATATTTATCCGCAACTAAGAATGATTGGCATCAATGAAAAAGAAGAAATTGACCGCATTCACTTGATTTATCAATTGGAAGATGGTTCTTGGACAACATATGAAACTTATAAATTAACAGGAGCATTATAATCGTGGAAATAATTTAGGGCTGTCTTCCTTTGAAAGACAGCCCTGGTTTTTAGCCCAACATTCTTTGAATACTGTTTAAATCAATGTTTTCCCCATTTTGAAGAATGGATTGAACAATTCGATCTTCCAATTCTTTCGTAATTGGTTTATTTGCAACTTGACTTACCCGGCGCACGATTTTGCGCACTTGTTTTTCATTTGTAAAATCGGCATGCTGTATTGCATTGGCTAATGCAAAAATTTCTTCCATACTTACGCCTGTTTTTCTTTCGATTTGTTTAAAAAAATGGTTCATGACTCCCCTCCTTACCACTTGCTACAGCTGCCCACGATAATTAATAAGATGAATAATACAACGATTAATACAAAGAGATCACCGTTGTATTTGCATTTTCCTTTATAATATGCAGGACTTACATAAGATGGTCCGCAAAGGTCTGCAGGGTTCATTGGCATAGGGTTCATTGGCATAGGGCTCACTTGGCTAAACTGAGGTTGGCATCCGCATTTTTCCCACATAAAAAATCCCCTCCTTTCTATACAGTTGTAGTGTATGCACCACTGCAACTGCGAGGAGGGGTATTCGTCTAATTCACTTTTCCTTTTGGCTTAAAAAGTAATGCAGCTAAAAAACCAAAAACAATGGCAGAACTGATTCCAGAACTCGTCACTTCAAACATGCCGGTCAAAACGCCCACCCAACCATGCTTCTCAGCTTCAGCGATCGCTCCCTGTGTCAGTGAATGTCCAAAAGAAGTAATAGGAATCGTTGCACCGGCGCCTGCTAAGTCAATTAATGGCTGATACCAGCCTAATCCTGAAATAATGGAACCTGCAACGACAAGAATGGACAAAGTTTTGCCAGGCGTCATTTTCCCTACATCCATTAAGATTTGTCCAATTGCGCAAATAATCCCACCGACAATAAATGCAAGAAGAAAGTCCATCAATATCATTGTTTCTCACTCCATCGTCACTTCAATGGCATGGGCAGTGCAAGGAATGGTCTCACCTTGCTGAAACGTCAATGGGGAATGAAGGGAGCCGGTTGCAACAAGCAGCACCCGTTTAAATCGTCCACCTTTTAATTGCTGAAGCACATAGCTGAAATAGACAGATGCGGAACAACCTGCACCGCTTGCCCCAGCTAAAAAGGATGGATTTTCCCCATAAAACTCTGCCCCTGCATCGCGAAAAATTTGACAATCTGCTTCACTTGCCCCTGTTTCTTGAAACATTCTTTTCAATATTTGCAATCCGATTTTTCCTAGGTCGCCTGTCATAATCATGTCGTAATCTTGAATCTTTTGATTCCGCTTCTCCAAATGTCTTTTAATCGTGTCAAATGCAGCAGGCGCCATTGCAGATCCCATATGGAACGGGTTTTTTTGGCCATAGTCAATCACTTTTCCTACAGTCGCAGCGACGACAGAAGGAGACTTAGGATGATGTTTCCCAATCAAGGCAAATCCCGCTGCCGTCACTGTCCATTGAGCGGTGGCAGGTTTTTGAGCCCCGTAATAAATTGGATATCGAAATTGCCTTTCTGTTGAATTGTGTTGACTGGACGCTCCTGCAATGGCATATTTGGACGCTTCTAATTCAGTCAATAGACATGCAATGATGACGGAGGAGACGGATGTTGCACAGGCGGAGAACAATCCAATAAATGACGCAGCAATTTCCTTCGCTGCAAAATTCGTTGGCGTCATTTGATTGATTAAATCGCCTGCTAAAAAGAAATCGATATCCAAACGATTTAAGTCCGCTTTTTTCAAAATAATTTGGCAGGCTTCTTGAATCATTTTGACATTTCCTTGTTCATTCGTCGCCTGATTCCATCGTTCATCCTCTACGACTGAATCAAAATAGGAATAAAAAACGCTCTTTCTTTCCAGCGGCCCTGCAACAGCTGCGCTTGTAATAATGGAAGGTTTTCTTTGGAATATAATTACCATTCGCTAACACCCATCGTAACAAGAATTAGTTTAATTAAAGCAACGACAAAAGCCGAAGCAACGCCAAATAAAATGACGGAACCTGCTAATTTAAACATATTGCCTCCCACTCCAAGCACAAGTCCTTCTGTTCGATGTTCAATGGCTGAGGAAATCACCGCATTACCAAAACCTGAAACCGGCACTGCACTTCCCGCTCCTGCAAATTGGCCGAGCTTTTGGTACAATCCAAAACCTGTTAGCAGCATGGAAAGAAAAATCATCGTCGCAACGCTTGGGTTTCCTACCGTTTTTTCCGTAAAATCAAAATAAATGATGTAAAAATACGTTATAGCATGTCCAATTGTACAAATAAGGCCGCCGACAAAAAATGCCTTTAACACATTCTTTACATAGGGGGTGCTGGGAGTAATCTCTTGTTCAATTTGTTCAAATTGTTCCTGATTCATTACGTTTCCTCCTTCTTCAGTTTTTTTAGTTTTTCCACTTTCTCCTTTACTTTTTCACTGTTTTCTTCATCCAAAAGTTTTTTGGCTTCCCAATAAAGTTTGTAATCCGAGGAAACTGTGATGTCGTATTCAGGAAAATATTCTTCCAGCTTCTTTTTTAAAGTTTTTTCAATTTTTGATTTTTTATAATCGAGCCATGGTTTTGCCTGCACTGCAACCAATAATTGATCTTCTACAAAGATGGCCCTTCCGCTGTAAATCTCTTTTTCATTTTCAAGTATAGTCGTTACTTCTTCCGCTTCTTGCCCGCTCGTTGCATTCACTTCAAGCGTTTTTTCATCGTTGCATCCCATTAAAAAAAACAACAGCAATATGGGAAGTGCCAATTTTTTCAAATTACATCCCCCTTTTTAATATCATTATGCGTTTTCATAAAAAAAACTATTCATGAAAAACTGCCTAACGTATCCGCCTATAGACTTTCGCCCGATTGTCATTCTCACTTTTTCATATTGTAGATTGAACAAAAATAAGCGAGGTGAATTGATAATGGGTTGCGGAAGAAAACATTTTGAGAGTTCATCTTTTGGTCGTCGTCATGAAGGATGCATTTGCGAAGTGGTAGAGACAATTTTAGAACTTCAAAATCATATTGTGGATGATGACGATGATACTTGCGGAACTAGCTGCTTCTTAGAGCCGCTTGGAGGAATCAACAACAAAAAATGCAACAATCATGCAGATACTAGAGTATTCATGTTACTAACAGAAGACGGTTCTCCATTTAAAGTGATGTTCTTTGATAAGGAGTATGGATGGTACAAAACGCCATTCTTCAGAGTAGAAGATATGTTTGGCGATTGCTGTGCAACGCTCCGAGCCATTGCTCCAACAAGCGAAGCATATGAGCCGCTTTCTGTAGTTGACGGAGAACTTGATGCAAGCGGTATGATGGACTTCTACCACTTCAAGAAAACAGATACATGCGTAACAGTTGATTTGTCCCGCTTTACAGGAATTCAATGCGTTGCGGATGTAAATTTGAACATTCATCATAAGAAAAAATAATTAGAAGGGGCAACCCGCTCCTTCTTTTTGCTTTATTTGGCTCATCACCCAAACTTTTTAGTTGACATGTTTTAAATTAGACATCTGTCACGAAAAAAACGAATTCGCATATTTTATGAAAAAAAAGGATGTGCATCATTGGAAGAGCCATTACTATTTATTCAGACTCCACCCTTTTATTACATTGAGACGGATGAAGATACGGAAAAGAGTCTTGATGAGAGTACTTCGGTTTATGAAATAACCCGAACAGTACGCATTAAAAATCCAGTGATCGCAAGACAATTGCATTATTTTTCCCAACCGTCCCAACGAAAAAAACGCCATTTAACTTTTCATTTGACAAATGGAAAAGTAATTACAGGCTTTATTGAAGGATTAGATGGAATTATGATTCAAATTCGTACAGAAAAAGAAATCACGACCATTAACGCCAATGAAATAGAATCCATTTCCATCGCGAACAAAGGATTCAAATAATCCCTTTTGTCCACTTCCCCTACACTATTTTATTAAGAAAAAAATCTGCCCTACGTTTCAAGTAGAGCAGATTTTTTTATTCAAAGTTGGCCAAGCAGCATGGTTGCTAGTCCTAGATAAATTAAAATACTTGTAATGTCGTTTAATGTAGTAATAAATGGACCAGAGGCAACAGCTGGGTCAATGCCTATTTTATGAATGAGAAGCGGGATGAAAGAACCGGCAATGGTTGCAACAAATATTGAACAGCAAATTGCAGTTCCAACAAGCATTCCTATCATAAGGGAATGTTTCCATAAAAATACAACCAATACCACTATTAATCCACAAGCAATGCCTGTAATCAAACCAGTGCCCATTTCCCGGAAGATCATTTTCAATTTGCTTTTTTCATCAATTTCCCCCGTTGCAATCCCTCGGACAACAACCGCCAAGGCTTGTGTGCCGCTATTTCCGCTCGTTCCAGAAATAAGAGGAATAAATAATGCAAGCAATGCAACCTTTTCTAACGTCGCTTCAAACTGTCCCATCAGTGATGCTGTAATCATTCCCAAAAATAACAACATCACAAGCCAAGGCAGACGCTGCTTAGCCGCTTTAAATGGCCCAGCATCAATATCGTCAATATCAGAAATCCCTGCCAATTTGGAATAGTCGTCGCTTGCTTCTTCATCCATAACATCGATGATATCATCAACTGTAATAATCCCTTGCAATACAAGGTCTTCATCCACGACTGGAAAAGCTAAGAAATTATAGTCTTTAAAAATTTGGGCGATTTTTTCTTGGTCATCTGTTACCTTTGCATATACGACCCTTTCGTTCATAATATCGCGAATTAATGTATCTTCTTCGGCAACAATCAGATCTCTTAAAGAGATGACACCTGTTAAACGATGGTTTTCATCGACTACAAAAACATAATAAATCGTTTCCGCATTAGGCGCCTCTCGACGAAGCACATTCATGGCTGAACGCACCGTTGAATTCTCTTGAATGGATACATACTCTGTTGTCATGAGGGAGCCGGCAGTATATTTTTCATACCCCATCAATTCGGTAATTTCTTCCGCCATTTCCTCATCCATTAATTCAAGAAAACTGTCCCGATCATCTTCGTCCAGCTCAGTTAATACGTCCACTACGTCATCTGTATACATATAAGACAGCATTTTCGCTGCATAATTCGGATCCATTTCTTTAATAAAATATTCAATTTCTTCGTCGTCAAGTTCAATGGCTTCATAAATTTCCGCCATTTCCTCGGGAGACAAAAAATGATACATAATCTTGCGTATGTCAGGTCCAACCTTTACATAAAATTTTGCTTGATCATACGCATGCATGGATAAAAAATCTTTACGGAATTCATCAATATTTTCATCAATTAACCATCGGATTAATTGATCTTCATCAAAAGAAACATCCCGTCTTTCATCTTTTTCTTCGATCATTTTGTCCCCCTCCTCTCAAGCCTCAATTCAATAATAGGTTGCAATTTTCCTTGCGACAATAGAATTTTTTATGAAAATCTTTTTTTATAAAAAATTAAAAGATGCTCGAAAACTTCGAACATCTAATTATGGATTATTTTTTTCATTGATTCAACTATTTCACTTGTAAAAATAATTTTTTCTCTAGTGAACGGATGGAAAAATTCCAAACGGACACAATGGAGGGCTTGACGATCGTACAATTCTTTACTTCCTCCATAAAGATCATCGCCGATAAGCGGGTGCCCGATATGGGACATATGAACTCGGATTTGATGGGTTCTCCCTGTATGCAATTTTATCCGAACATGGGAGAGCGGCTCTTTTTGATAAAGGAAATGTTTTAACACTTTCACTTCCGTGTGAGCAAACTGGCCATCTTCTCTTACTTCCCTTTCAATGATGCTAGAACTTTTGCGGGCAATAGGAAGTATGATGGAAACATCCGTTGAGATATGCCCATGTACAATCGCTTCATATTCCTTTTTCACCAGCCCTTGTTCGAGCTGTAAACTCATTAGATGGTGAATATGCCGGTGTTTGGCGATGCATACAAGGCCGGAAGTATCCCGATCTAATCTTGTAACGACATGAATGGTGGAATCAATCCCTCGTTCTTTGAAATAACCGTACACAAAATTAGCAATGCTACCTGTCGGATGTTCCCGTGATGGAATAGTATTCATAAACGGCGGTTTATCGATGATTAACAAGGCCTCATCTTCATAAACGATGTTCATTTCTCCATGCTCCGGCTGAAGATGTTCGCTCGCCTGTTCTTCTGGAAAAATGATCGTTATTTCATCTCCTTTTGAAAGGATGTGCCGCACATTTTTTTCTTCGCCATTGACTAAAATCTTTCCGCCGCGATATTTAATGTCTGTTAACGCTCTGCTGGAAATTTCCTGCTTATAAATCGCCTCTCTTAGCAACTCTCCGTCTTCCATAGCTTGAAATTGCAATTTAAACGTCATCTGCATCACTCGCTCGCAATGAAGGAATCATGAACCCTTTCCCAGAACGGAAACGGACGGAATCTGGCAAATCGCACTTTCTCTTTCGCCACTTTAAAAACGACATGATCCAATTCCGTATGATCTAATTGGAGATGGTCAACAGTCATCGTAAACATTTGATGTTTGACCGGCTTCAGTTTGCATGTGTGATGAGCAGGTAAGACGAGAGGGGAGCCGATTGTACGGAATACCCGGTTGTTGATGGATGCCATTTCCGTCAATTGAATTGCATGCAAAGTTGGATGGATGATGGCACCGCCCAGCGCTTTATTATAAGCGGTGCTTCCCGATGGAGTGGAAATGCATAAACCGTCGCCGCGGAAACGCTCAAAATGGCGATCGTTTAAATAAACATCCATCACAAGGGTCACACTTGGCGATTTAATCGTTGCTTCATTCAGCGCTAGATATGTGCTGATTTCAGATTGGCTATTGCACACAGTCACTTCTAAAAGCGGATATTCAACGACTCGATATTGATTTTTTGCAATGCATAACACTAACTTTTCCAGTTCAGATGGCTTCCAGTCGGCATAAAACCCTAAATGTCCTGTATGAATCCCTACAAACGCCACTCTATCCAAGCGATTGGTATGGTTGTGGAAAGCATGTAAAAGGGTGCCATCCCCACCAATGGATATTACAATATCCGGTTCATTTTCATCCAAAATTAAGCCAAAATCTTGCAGATAATTCGTTGCCAATTCTTTTAATTCATTTGACTGTGAATCATTGCGTGATTGAATGGAAAACTTCAAACTATTCACGCTCCTTTTCCTCTCGGATCTTTGGATTTTGCGCTTCCTTGATTTCGCTAAAAAAAGCTTGGGCTTCCTGAATTTCATGTCTGATGGATGACATTTCTTCATCTAGTTGAAAAGCAGCTTCGGCGGCGCGTTTCAAACGCAATTTTATTTCTTCTGGGAAATCGCCCTTATATTTATAATTTAAAGAATGTTCGATTGATGCCCAAAAATTCATAGCCAATGTACGAATTTGAATTTCTACAAGCACCGTTTTTTTGCCTTTTACCGTTTCCACCGGATATTCAGCAATCATATGATAAGAGCGGTAGCCGCTTGGTTTTTTATTCGTAATATAATCCTTTTCTTCGATGATTTTTAAATCATCCCTCTGGCGAATTAAATTAACGACCGTGGCTATATCATCAACAAACTGGCACATAATGCGGATGCCTGCGATATCTTGAAGCACTCTTGCCAATTCATCGGAAGGCTCGAAAGGAATTCCCTTTTCAACGCTTTTATCGTAAATGCTTGCCAACGGTTTTACCCGGCCAGTGACAAATTCAATGGGTGATGTCATCCCTTCTGTCGTAAATTGGGACCGCATTCCGCGCAATTTTACTTTTAACTCGTCTACTGCTTGTTTATAAGGCTCTAAAAAACGTTCCCATTGCCCCATTTAAGATCCCCCCCAATGCTCAATCCAAAACGATTTATTGCTCCAATATTTCTTTGAAAGTTTCTTCTACAGCTTGCACAAAGGCTTCTCCGTAATTGCCGTTTCCTTGAATGTTAAAAACGAGCATTTCTAATTCATTTGCGAAATTATGTAATAAAATGGATTCACCATTATTGAATCTTAATAAAGGATCCTTTTTTGTTTTTAAAATCATTACAAGGGCGCTCCAAACTTTTTTTGGAAATTGCAAATAGCCATATTCATTGCCTTCATCCACCACGTAGATAAATGCAATAGAATCGGAATCTGTCAACACTTGTCCAGCTGGCTGAATTTGTATTTCCCCATGACTTTCGTTTAAACTAAAATAAAGATCGCCATCTTCAAAACGAAAATCATCGATTATAAATACATTGCGCATTGATAACAATCCTTTCCAACTATTTCTTCTCATATTTTAACATAGCAACAACTTTTTTCGATAAAAAGCTTTCGAAAATCCAATAATGAAAGGAACAATCGAATGAGCCAAGAATACGAAATTGAATTTAAAAATGTTTTAACGAAGAAACAATATGAACAATTATTGGAAGAATTCAATATTGAACCCCACCAAATCCACAGGCAAGTGAACCATTATTTTGATACAAAAGAATGGCACTTAAAAAAATTATCAAGCGCTCTTCGCATACGGCAACAAAATCAAAAAATTGTATGCACTTTAAAGGAGCAAAGGGATGAACACATCCACCTGGAAACAACGGATGTTTTAACGGAACAACAAAGGGATGAAATGCTTGCAGGAAAAGGTTTTGCAGCCCCTTCCGTCAAGGAGCGGCTTATCCAATTACAGGTGCCAATCGAAGAATTAAGACTCTTTGGAACCTTAACGACTGATCGGGTGGAGGTTCCATATCAAGATGGAATTCTTGTATTTGATCACTCCTTCTATTTGCACTGCGACGATTATGAGGTAGAATATGAAACAAAAGATTCCTCTCTAGGGAGAGAACAATTTTTATCCTTCTTAAAAGAACGAAACATTAACATCCAAACGGCTGATAAAAAAATCGCACGCTTTATGAAAGCTTTCCAAGAGAGAAAGGGGGAACAGTGAATGGAAGCTGCAATTATGAAAACCATCTTAGAAATTGATGCGCTGCGTTCTCTTGACAGCTCTTCCGTCAATTCATCAAGCGGAGACAGTTTATTTGCAGAAATTTTGACCGACATTTTGTCCCAATCGGAAATAAGCGGCAATTCGAAAGAAGCCATTTTAGAAGCGATTGACGACTTTTCAACAACAAACGGATTAGATGATGACGTAAAAAATTACTTATCCAATTATTTATTATCAAATCCAAATCATTACATAACAAAAGCCTACGAAAAACTTTTTAACAATGATTCATCCACAGCTGAAACCGCCGGAACCATTTCAACGAATAGCAACTATCTTGATATTGTAAAAAAAGCTTCTGCCAAATATGGCGTTCCGGAAAAATTGATTCTTGCTGTGATTAAACAGGAGTCCAATTTCAACCCAAATGCGGTAAGTTCTGCTGGGGCTACAGGGCTGATGCAGCTTATGCCTGGCACCGCGAAATATTTAGGAGTTACCAATTTAACAGACCCTGAACAAAATATTATGGGCGGGACAAAATATTTGCGCCAAATGCTTGATCAATTTAACGATGATGTGGAATTGGCTTTAGCTGCTTATAATGCAGGTCCAGGAAATGTAAAAAAATATGGAGGCATTCCACCATTTAAAGAAACTCAAAACTATGTAAAGAAAGTTCTCAATTACTATAGAAACTTAGTAACTTGATTTATTTTTTAGATTTCTCCTAATTTATCATTACTTGCTTTAAGCGATTTGTTTGAGAAAATGCCTTGTCGTTGTTAGAATGTTTAATATCAAAGAAAGGTCTTCATATTTCGCTCACAATTTCGCATATGCGGAAAAGTGGATAAAGGAGTTTACACCGATGAATCAAAAATACAAGATTCCTTATGAGGAAATTGGTGCTGAAAAGTTAAAAGAACTGATTCACGCTTTTTATAAACGGGTTGACAAACATCCATTACTCCGCCCTTTATTTCCTGAGGATTTAACAGAAACGATCCGCAAACAAATTCAATTTCAAACACAATATCTAGGCGGACCGAATTTATATACGCAGGAACATGGTCATCCGATGATGAAAGCAAGGCATATGCGGTTTAAAATTACGCCCGATCATGCGCAGGCTTGGTTGGAATGCATGAGTGAAGCGATGGATGAAGTTGGACTGGAAGGACCATTTCGTGAACAATATTTTAAACGTCTTGTGTTAACAGCGCATCATATGATTAATTCTCCGAACGAGGATGAGGGGGGATTCGATTGAATAATATCCAGCTTTTGTCAGAACCTGTAGCATCCGAGAAAACGACAAAACCAATTGAATTATACATTTTTATTGACCCGCTTTGTCCAAATGCCTTCAAATTGCAGTCGATGTTAAAAAAGCTTCAATTGGAATATGAACATTATTTCACTTGGAGATATGTACTAAGCACACAATTAACAACTTTAAATTGTGTGACTCGGCGCATTAAAGGGTGCTTGACAGGTGCTGATGTGGATATTACTCATCCTGCCTTACCCTCACTTGCCATCAAAGCAGCTGAATTGCAAGGAAAAAAAGCTGCCTATCGATACATTCGCAAGCTTCAGGAACATGCATTACTGGAAACAAAAAATGTTCATTCCTATACCGCTTTAATTGAAATTGCAAAGGAAGCAAAGTTAGACCAAGAAGAATTTATTAAAGATTTCGGTTCTAAAGAAGCGGTGCGCGCCTTTCAATGCGATCTCTACATTACAAGAGAAATGGAAATTGATGAAGTTCCAAGCATTGTGTTCTTTAATGAATGCATTGAAGATGAAGGATTAAAAGTCAGTGGAATGTATTCCTATGAAATTTATGTACAAATCTTGCAAGAAATGTTGGATGAAGAAATTGTAAGCAAACCGTTGCCAACTTTTGAAGAACTATTCCAACGTTTTCAATGTTTAACAACCTATGAGGTGGCAAGCATTTATTCAATATCCATGAATGATGCAGAGAGAGAATTGAAAAAACGAATGCTTCAGCAAAAAATTGAACGCATTTCCAACAATGCTGTTACCTTCTGGAGGCTCAAGCAATCGTCCTATTCATTCTAGCAGTCGTTCACCATTATTTGATAATAATAGAATCTTTCCAAGGGGGCGTCTGAAAAGTCATTTCAAGACGCCCCCTTTGCGTCGAGAATGTGCGTTTTGTAACCACCGCAGGGAAAGTTTTTAAGAGAATATTACTATAAGAAGTAAGGCTGTTCAGAAAGTCGAACACTTTCTGGATAGCCCTTTTTTATCATGAGAATCTTTTAAACGATGAAGTAAAATCGAGTAGGAGGGAGCGATTAACTCCCGTCCTCTCACACCACCGTACGTACGGTTCCGTATACGGCGGTTCAATTAAGATCATTGACGCAAGTTTTCATAACGAGCTTCAAGACTTTTCAGCCCTTGGTTTCTCCAATAGGAGTTACCAAGGGTTCTGTGTAATATTGGACTATTTGAAATACGCCAATAACTCTTCCGAGTATTTCCCCATTCATACGCTTGCCATTGTGGTACGCCAAGTTGAATAAGGTTGCGTATCTTTGTTTTCGGTTTCTTCCAGTTCTTCCATAGGCACATTCGAAGTCTTCTACGAATCCATTTATCTAATTCAAGGAATATAGATTTGGTGTCTGCTAACGCAAAATATCCACACCATCCCATTAGATATTGATTCAGTTTCTGAATGCGGTATTCCATCGGGTAGGGCATCTTGCGTGATGTGATTTCACGAACTTTATTCTTCATTCGTTTAAGGCTTTCTTTTGCGATACGAACCTTTGGCTCTTTATGATAGGTAAAGCTAAATCCTAGAAACTTACGTTTCCATGGACGGTCGACCGCTGATTTCTTTTCATTTACTTTCAGTCGTAGTTTTCCTTCAATAAATCGCTGGATACTTGCCAAATCCTAGAAACTTACGTTTCCATGGACGGTCGACCGCTGATTTCTTTTCATTTACTTTCAGTCGTAGTTTTCCTTCAATAAATCGCTGGATACTTGCCATTGTGCGAAGTCCTGCTCGTTTACTTTTCACGTAAATGTTACAGTCATCCGCATATCGAACGAATTTGTGTCCTCTTCTTTCCAATTCTTTATCTAGTTCATCTAGTACAATGTTAGATAGTAGCGGACTTAATGGTCCTCCTTGTGGAGTTCCTTCTAATGTGCTTGACACCACACCATTAATCATGACTCCCGATTGTAAATACTTACGAATCAATTTCAGTAATGGTTTATCTTGGATTCTCTTCGCGAGTGTACCCATTAATCTGTCATGGTTGACCTTATCAAAGAATTTCTCCAAGTCCATATCTACAACCCATCGATGTCCATCTCTTATATATTCTTTCGCTTTCCTCACCGCATCATGGGCACTTCGGTTTGGTCTAAATCCGTAGCTGTTTTCAGAGAATGTAGGGTCATACACTTTTGAAAGTACTTGGGCGATTGCTTGTTGAATCAAACGGTCTGTTACGGTAGGGATTCCTAGTAAACGAACACCGCCGTCAGGTTTCGGGATTTCGACTCTGCGGACTGGCATTGGTTCATAAGTTCCCTTGAGAATTGCCTCCTTAATAGATAGCCAGTTTTCGACTATGTGCTGTCGTAGGTTTTGTACGGGCATCATATCTACTCCGTGGCTTCCTTTATTCTGTTCTACACGTTTTAGTGCTTGAAGCATGTTCTCCCGTGACAGGATTTGATTCAAAAGCATCGTTATTCTCCTTCCGTGAATAGCTGTTCTCTTTATGCCAGTGGTCACTCCACCCTCCAAGAGGTCCCCCACGGGATTCACCGCTTCCTTCCTCAAGTGAGGTACTACGTTTTCTGTGTTCATCATGACTCACTGAATGCCAAGGGCTATTCTCTCTTAATTGTTCGGTCCTTCTTAGTAGTTCTAAACCAACTAATACTATGACCTCTGCTGACTTCTGACGGTTCAGCTACTTATCACTAAGTAGGTTATGAAGCGTACTTCACCTATCCGCCAGACCTCCCCGGGTAAGAATGTAATCTTTCCTTCCATCTATCTGCTTCATTTACTCTGTACCACCTTTGGCAGAAAGGACTTTGTTTTGTTTAGCAAACTCATCCAATGATACCTAGCCTTATATGAAGTTCGTGTTCCTCAGACCGGAAGTTTGCCGCTCGCTTCCTTCAGATTCCGCGTCACCACGGACACCCTTGCGTTAAGCTAACTGTTACTTCTGCCTTCACAGTTCAGGACTTACACCCTATAGATTACACCCATGCCAGGCGCACTAATGTAAAAGAGGCATTTGCCAGTTGCAAATGCCTCTTTACACAAAGGGGATGGGAGAAATGTTCACGTTCAAACAAAGGGGTGTATGTTTGATATGTGATTTATTTCACGTTTTATAATTTATCATGGAATAATAATTTGTGCAATAGATATGTATCGAAATTCACAAATTCGACATATTGTAAACACTTTCATCCATCTTTCGAAAAATACAGAAATATTAAGCAAAAATGACCTATACTTTGGAGTTTATTCCCTTCAAATTTCGTTCACAATCTATAAAATCGCTAACCTAAAATTATTATATTTTTAAAATATTAACAAAAGAAAAAAATGCTTCAAAAGAGAAGACCATTTCCTTTTGAAGCATTTTCACTAAGCGCATGATGTGAAATCTGGAAAAATCACTATTTTAATAACAGAGACTCTAATTCATTCAATTTTTCCTCAAACGCTTGGCAAGCTTGGGCAATTGGTTCCCTTGATTCCATGTCTACCCCTGCTTTTCTCAATACTTCAATTGGGAAGTCGGAGCATCCAGCTTTTAAGAAATTGTTGATATAGCGGTCCACTGCCGATTTTCCTTCTTCTAAAATTTGTCGGCTTAATGCAACCGCTGCACTTTGCCCTGTTGCATATTGATATACGTAGTAATTGTAATAGAAGTGTGGAATTCTTGCCCATTCTAAGCCGATTTCCTCATCCACTGTCATTTCTTCACCGAAGTATTGTTTATTCAAATCATAATAAATTTCTGTTAACCGTTCAGCTGTGATGGCTTCCCCGTTTCGGTCCATTTCGTGAATCATGTGCTCAAATTCCGCAAACATGGTTTGACGGAATACGGTGCTTCTGAAGCTGTCCAGCCAATGGTTGAGCAAGTAAAGTTTCATTTGTTTATCATCGGTTGTTTTCAATAAATAATCAAACAGCAATTCTTCGTTGCAAGTCGATGCCACTTCCGCAACGAAAATGGAGTAATCCGCATAAGGATATGGCTGGTTTTTGCGCGTATAGTAACTGTGCATACTGTGTCCAAATTCGTGGGCTAATGTGAATAAGTTGTCGATATTGTTTTGCCAGTTCATTAAAACATATGGATTCGTTCCATAAGCACCTGAAGAATAGGCGCCGCTCCGTTTTCCTTTGTTCTCCATCACATCGACCCAGCGGCTGTCCAAACCTTTCTGCACAATCGATTGATATTCTTCACCTAATGGAGCAAAGCTTTTTACCATAATATCTTTTGCCTTTTCGTATGGCATATCAATTTTTACTTTTTTCACAAGAGGAACAAACAGGTCGTACATATGCAATTCGTCAAGTTCCAACACTTTTTTGCGAACCTTTACATAGCGGTGAAGGGCTGGCAAATATTCATGAATCGTTTCAATCAATTGATCGTACACTTTTTCAGGAATATTATTGCTGCTAAGCGCACGATGACGGGCAGAATTGTAGTTGCGGATTCGTGCATACACATTGTGCGCTTTCACATTGCCTGCCAAAGTGGATGCAAAGGTGTTAATGAATTTGCCGTAAGTATCATACATCGCTTTAAAGGCATTTTTTCTTACTTCCCGGTTTTCGCTTTCTAAAAATGTGATGTAGTTTCCATGGGTAAGCTGCACTTCTTCGCCTTCATCATTTTTTAAAACCGGAAACTCTAAATCCGCATTGTTTAAAGCGCTGAATGTTGTACCTGGAGAGCTTGTTACTTCGGAAAATTGGGCTAAAATCGCTTCTTTATCCGCCGATAACACATGCGGACGCTGCAAGTTTAATTCTTTAAACATTTGCGTATAAAGGCGCAATGGTTCATATTCATCCAAATATTGCTGAATTTGTTCTTCCGATAAAGTTAAAATTTCAGGTGTTAAAAAAGACCATGCTGCATTGATTTTTGCACCTAGCGAACGCGCGCGGCTTTCCATCGCTTGATATTTGCTTTTCGTTGTATCTTCATCATGTTTTAAATGGCTATAAACGTAAAGCTTACCAAAGCGTTCTGAAATTTTATCGCTGAATTGTAATGTTTCATATAAAGCTTTTGCGCTTTCTGTCGCTTTCCCTTTATGTTTTTCTGCTTCTTGAATTAATTGTTCAAGCTCTTTAAACTCTTCTTCCCATGCCTCGTCTGAAGGGAAAATCGTAGTTAAATCCCATGTCAGTTCCACAGGCACTTCTTCACGTGTAATTAGTTTTTTTGCCATAGCAATGCCCCCGTAATAATAAATTTTTTATCATCCATATTTTCTCAATATTTAACTTCTGTTGCAAGAAATTGCCTATATAGCAAATCTTTCAGATGACTATCATGCACTGAACTTTTTGCATTCTCTATTCCCAATGCCTTCAGAAGGTTTGCGTATCGAAGGACCAACTGAAGGATTTCACGGCTGCATTCTCGATTAGACCACCGGAGAAATTCAGCAACCGTCTGTTCATTCACCGCATTTACTCTGATGCCGCATAAATGAAGAAAATACAAAAGTTCCGTTTGCCACTCAACGGCGCACTCTTTCATCACTTCGCTGCCGAACACCGGAACTCGAAGAAAATTGGGTAGTTCTTGAAAATTTAAGCGAAGTTCATAAAGGCTTCTCAAAAATAAATCATTGACACCTTTGCGGCTAAGTAAAACCTTTCTTTGTAAAATTTCTTTTATAAATTGATGGTATGCTTTATATATAAAGGAAAATTCATCGGTTGTTAAAGGCTTGGGTTGATAAAATGGAAAATGCTGTTGAAGCAAAGGAATTTGGCTAATTTTGGAGATAAAACTGATTCCATTTAAATGAAGGAGATTGGAGAAATAATAAAACTGTTTAGTTGAAGGATGATAGGTCATGATATATCTAGGCTGATTTTGACCATTCCTGAAAAGTTGGAGCTGATGGGAAACGGTGATTTTTTGAAAGCGGGATTGTTGTACTTTTTGAATGGGTGTTAAAGGAATCCAAATGGGAACAATTTCTTTTTGCACATACCCCTGATTTCGTTCTATAAAACGCTCGCCATTAATGGAGCTGCATTGGAATTCAATTGCATAAGCCGTATTATTTTTCACAATTAATAAATCGGGACGTTGTTGTATATCTTTTAGATACGGCTCAAGTTCAACAAAAAGTTGTAGGGTTTTAAACAGCTCATATAACTGCTGTTTTCCTTGCAAATGTTGGAAGGTCTCTCCTTCTGAAAATCGGGATTCACACTGGCTTTTTGAATAGTGGGCAAAATGAGGCATTTTAATGGTCCCCAGTTTCATTTGAAGCGGTTCGCCGCATTGAGGGCAAAAAAATGTTTTCTCTTCTTTCAAACGTCTTAATTCTGCATGAGAAAGATTAGAATGAAGCACAAATAGTTCTTGTTTCTCCGTCAATGCAACAAGCACAAAACCCCCCCTTTTCTACCATTTTATGTAACCATATTGATAGCTGCAAGAGGGGATTGGAAAGTTTTTTTTTTGAGGGGAAAAAGATAGGCAAAAATAAAAAAAGTGCCTTAAATTAGGCACAATTTAATCAAAATAATGAACGATTGTTTCGAAGCAATCTTCTTCCATAATCGTTGTTCCATATTCTTGCAAACGATAAATCGTCATTTTGGAACTTGTTAAAAACTCATTTAATATTGAGCGGATGTTTTGGCGAGTTGCACTATCATTCACGCCCGAAAAATCAATGGCAATGTAGTAATCATTTTCATATTTATATAAAGAGCTGTTTAACCCGTATTCAACTAGTCGATTGGCTACTGGTACAATTTCATCAATATCCTTGAATTTATATATAGACATATTTGTAATTCCTTCATGGTTTAGCACATCATCTTCATCGAAGGGATTGAATGGGTCTTTATTTCCGATGGTTGCTTCATGTTCTTCAAAATTTGAGAAGAGAGAGTTTGGATCGGAATCCGTTGCATTGGCACGTGTCACAATCACTTCCAGCCCTTGTTCAGAGGCATTCACGTGAATCCAAATAGGCCCATCTAAATCAAAATATTCTTCTGTATTGATTTCACCAATCATATCCCAAAACAATTCTTCGCCTTTTGCTCTGTTATACCAAATTTCTTCACGGCTGTAACCGCGATCCTCTATATCACGATATGTGATAAAGAGCTTGATTGTATTTTCATTTACGCGTTCGATGTCCATGAGACTTCAACTCCCTTCACAGTCATTGGTTGAAAACCCGAAAGCGTGTATTTAGTATGTTTGAATCGGAGCCAAATTACACCCCAATTCGAAAGTGCCTTTCCCCTTATTCTTTCCATCGGTATACAGAACAAAACGCTTATATCATTATATGTCTTATTCTATGATTCTATTGTATGATGGACATATAGAAAATGAAAAGGAAAAAGCCCCTTCAAATAAAATTATTTGAATTATTGAAAATTGTAGATGACAACCTCAATTAAATCAAGTATTAAGTAAAAAAAGATGAAATTTCTTAGAAAATAAAAAAAGTGTAAACAAGTCAAGCAAAGTTGACTGCATTTACACTTTTCCAGGAAACTTTTTATGATTAATTGACCATTTTTTGTGCTTCCATCAACTGATAAGCGCGAACTTTTCTTGGCAAGAATCGGCGGATTTCATCTTCATTAAAACCAACTTGAAGACGTTTTTCATCTAAAATAATTGGTCTACGGAGAAGTCCAGGATGTTCTTGAATTAATTCATATAATTTTTGTAAAGGTAAACTTTCTACATCAATATTTAATTTTTGGAATACTTTAGAGCGGGTTGAAATAATTTCGTCTGTTCCGTCCTCTGTCATTCGTAAAATTTCTTTAATTTCGCTGATTGTAAGTGGTTCAGAAAAAATGTTTCTTTCTCTATAAGGAATATCATGCTCTTCTAGCCAAGCTTTTGCTTTTCTGCATGATGTACAACTTGGTGATGTATATAATGTTACAATCATTGTTACACTTCCCTTCTATTTGATCTTCATATATAGCATCAATGTGCAAAATAGGCACCTGCGTCAATCTTTCTTAATTTATAATTAGTATTATTTTAAACTTCGTATCAATTATACAATAATCTTTTCGTTTTGAATATAGGATATTTAAAAAAAATTAGTTTTATGGAGAGTTTTATAAAAAATTTGCTTTTTAATCGGAAAATCTTTAAAAAATTCTTTTATTGCTAAAGTTTGTATTCAGATACCTCCTTCATTTTGTTTTTTCATCATTCTCAATTACTGATAATAATCGAGAATATTCGCAATTTATTGACAAATCATTTGACTTTACATTGTTCTTACAACAGTAATACCCAATTCTTATAGGTCTCATTCCAAAATGAAAAAATTTTCCCGTTTGATTTTTCCTATAAATTACTTTATAATTCATTCATAATTTATCGCGATTATATATTGGAACAACCATGACGAAGAATAGTACATTTGCTGTCTGTGTTTAGAGAGTCTGTGGGTGGTGCAAACAGATCACAGGGCAAATGGAATGGACTTCCGAGTTGGCTTTGTGAAAGCAAGTAGCAAAGCTCGTACACTTCACGTTATGAAGAACCAAGAGGCCTTTTTAGGCAAACTGGGTGGTACCGCGGATTCACATCATTCGTCCCAATACATACATAGTATTGGCCGTATGATGTTTTTTTATGGATAAAAATAGGAGGTAGTATGAATGAAAACAATCTTTTCAGGAGTTCAACCAACAGGTGTCATCACATTAGGTAACTATATCGGCGCCTTCATGCAATTCCCTGCATTGCAAGATGAAGGAAACGCCATCTACTGCATCGTGGACCAACATGCTATTACCGTTCCACAAGAACCACAAGAATTGCGGCAAAACATTCGGACTCTTGCAGCCACATATCTTGCGACAGGCATTGATCCTAAAAAAGCAACATTATTTATTCAATCGGAAGTCCCTGCCCACACAAAAGCAGGCTGGATGCTTCAATGCATTGCATCCATTGGCGAACTAGAGCGCATGACGCAATTTAAAGACAAATCGGCAAAAGTGGGGAAAGAATTCGTTTCTGCCGGTCTTTTAACATATCCTCCATTAATGGCAGCAGATATTCTATTATATAATACAGACATTGTTCCAGTTGGAGAGGACCAAAAACAACACATCGAATTGACGCGCGACTTGGCAGAACGTTTCAATAAACGCTACGGGGAAGTATTGAAAGTTCCTGAAATTCAATTGCCAAAAGCAGGAGCGCGCATTAAATCATTGCAAGAACCAACGAAAAAAATGTCTAAGTCCGACCCAAATACTAAAGCAACAATCCGTTTGCTCGATACGCCAAAAGACATTATGAAAAAAATTAAATCAGCCGTTACAGATTCTGAAGGTGTTATTTACTTTGATGAAGAAAAGAAACCTGGCATCTCCAACTTATTAACAATTGAAGCGGCCATTACTAACAAATCTATTGATGAAGTGGTGAAAAAATACGAAGGGCTTGGCTACGGCGCCTTTAAAGAAGGTGTTGCGACTGCCTTAATCGAACACTTGACGCCAATTCAAGAACGCTTCAACGAACTCATTAACTCCGAAGAATTGGATAAAATTTTAGATGAAGGCGCTGAAAAAGCCAATGCCATTGCCAATGAAACTGTTAAGAAAATGGAAATCGCGATGGGAATAGGTCGAATATCAAAATAAATAACACAGCTAATGAAATTCCCATTAAATACAATTCCGGTGCGCTTAAAATAAAGGAAAAGACGGCGCGCCATGAATAGCCGAGCGTTCGGTAATTTAAATATAATAAAAGATTGCTTACAGAAATGACGCAAATGCCATAGCTGAATAAAAACAACATAAATCGGAAAATCATGCCACCATCCTTTAATTCCTTTGTTATTTATCAATGAAAATAAAAATGCGTTTAGCACTTAGCTAAACGCATTTTCATTTTGTTTATTTATTCATCAAGTTTTTTGAACACAAGGCTCGCATTATGTCCGCCAAAGCCCAATGAGTTGCTCATAGCATAGCGCACTTCAGCCTTGCGCGCTTCATTTGGCACATAATCAAGATCACATTCTGGATCTGGATTATGTAAGTTGATAGTTGGCGGCAAAATACCTTCTTGGATGGCTAAAACCGTAAAGATTGCTTCAACGCCTCCTGCCGCTCCAAGCAAGTGTCCGGTCATGGATTTTGTTGAACTCATGGCAAGTTTATACGCATGCTCTCCAAATACTGATTTCACCGCCATCGTTTCATATAAATCATTGTATGGCGTACTTGTACCATGGGCATTAATATAATCGATTTCTGTAGGGTCGATGCCGGCATCATGAATGGCTTGTTTGATGGCGCGGGCAGCACCTTCCCCATTTGGTGCAGGAGCTGTAATATGGTATGCATCACCTGTTGCTCCATAACCGATAATTTCAGCATAAATTTTTGCACCGCGGGCTTTAGCAAATTCATACTCTTCCAATACGAGAATCCCTGCTCCTTCCCCTATTACAAATCCATCGCGTTCTTTATCAAATGGACGAGAAGCGGTATTTGGATCTGGGTTCAGTGAAAGGGCCGTTGCCGAACAGAAACCGGCAAGAGCCATTTTGACAATCGGTGCTTCCGTTCCTCCCGTAATCATGACATCTGCATCGCCGCGCTGAATAACTTTAAAAGCGTCGCCGATGGAGTTTGTTCCAGAAGCGCAGGCAGTAACTGTACATGCATTCGGACCTTTTGCCCCTAAATAAATAGAGACTTGTCCGCTCGCCATATCCGGAATCATCATCGGTACAAAGAATGGGCTTACTCTGCGTGGACCGCGCGTTTGGAATGTCTCAAATTGTTGCTCATAAGTTTCCATTCCGCCGATACCAGAGCCAATCCATACACCAACACGGTCGGCAATTTCGTCGGTAATTTTTAAATCAGCATCTTTCACCGCCATCAATGCTGAAGCAAGGGCAAAATGAGTGAATCGGTCCATTCTTCTAGCATCTTTCCGTTCTATATACTGCTCAATATCAAAATCTTTTACTTCAGCCGCAACTTTTACAGGGAACAAGTCCGCATCTACTCTTGTCAACGGCCCAATGCCGGATTTCCCTTCTTTAATGGCTGCCCAAGTTTCATCTACTGTATTACCGAGCGGAGTTACTGCACCAATCCCGGTAACTACAACTCTCCTTTTCATATCTCTCTAGTTACCCCCTTACAAGTCACTATAATTATAAATTACTATAAATGAAATGGAGAAATCTATTATTTATTTTCCCCAACGAATGACAGCGCCGCCCCAAGTAAGTCCTCCGCCAAATCCGACTAACACAACAATGTCATCATCTTTGATTTTTCCTTCATCTAATTCATCTTTTAATGCAATGCCGATGGATGAAGAGGAAGTATTGCCATACTTGTGAATGCGTTTCGATAATTTGTCTTCCGAAAGTTCAAGTCTTTCTCTAGCCGCTTCCATAATGCGTATATTGGCTTGATGGGGCACTAAAAAATCCACATCTTCTTTGGACAGCCCTGCTTTTTCAAGGACAGACAATGCCGTTGCACCCATTTGCCGCACAGCAAATTTAAACACCTCACGTCCGTTCATATAAATAAAGTTCTCGTCATTCATGTTTAAGTATTTTCCGCCTGTTCCATCTGCGCCTAATTCAAAGGCCAAAATGCCTCGCCCTTCTGAAACTTTTCCAATTACCGCAGCACTTGCTCCATCTCCAAATAAAACAGCTGTATTGCGATCGTTCCAATCGGTGATTTTGGATAATTTTTCTACCCCTACAATTAGTACATAATCATAAGTGTTGCTTTCAACATATAATTTTGCCGTTGCCAAAGCATAAATGAATCCTGAACACGCCGCTGAAAGATCCATCGCTGCCGCATTGACAGCGCCTAGTCTTTCCTGGAGTTGGCATGCAACACTTGGAAAGGCGCGGTCCGGTGTGATCGTCGCTACTAAAATCAACCCGATTTCTTCCGGCTTAACTCCAGCATTTTCAAGGGCTTGTTTCGCAGCTTCATAAGCCATATCCGAAGAATGCTCATCTTCGCGGGCAATTCTTCTTTCTTGAATTCCAGTCCGAGTGCGAATCCATTCATCACTCGTATCTAAAATTTTTTCTAAATCCAAATTCGTGACAATTTTCTCCGGAACATATTTACCTAAACCGAGAATTCCAGCATTCATGGTCATTTAACCCCCAATTTTATACTTGCAATTAGTAGTTGGTCTTAATTATAGACCATAATTTTATTTTTCACAATATAAAATTTGGTTCACGAAAAGTTTATTGTTTATTGTTGACAGACTATGATATGATTATTAAGATGAACAAGGTATATACTAGTTATTAAAGAGCAATAGAGGTGAAACGAGATGCAATATATTATGTCATTCATTTGGGGAATTATGTTAATTTCCATGTTGAGCTACGTAGTTGGTTCCATTTTAGGAGTAACAACTTTCGATCTTACAACTGCTTTAGTAATCGCTGTAATCTTCATGATTCTCGTTTGGATTATCGCTGCACTTATCCCTAGCGAATCTCCAAAAGATCTTAAAGAAGAACATTAATCCTTATACATTGTAAAAAAGGGGTGTCTGAAAAGTCATTTCAAAACGCCCCCTTTGCGGCTTTATAGAGTTTTGCCGCAGTTAAATGGCGACAAGGAGGCGCGTTTTGTAACCTCCGCAGGGAAAGTTTTTAAGAGAATATTACCATAAGAAGTAGGGCTGTTTCCGAAAGTGTTCGACTTTCTGAACAGCCCTTTTTTTATTTCTTTATGAACTTTAATCGTTAAAATTGCCAAAATATTAGCACATCATCCAAAAAAACGGCTGATCCGAAATCAACTCAAGCTGAAGCTTTACCAACGACCAATTTTCCATCTTTTAATGAAACTCTCATTGTTTTGCCTGGAAGGATTTCCCCTTTCAAAAGTTCCTTGGCCACTGCCGTTTCCACATGGCGTTGCACAAACCGTTTCAACGGTCTAGCCCCAAATTGCGGATCGACGCCGTTTTCCACAATCCAATCCACCACTTCATCATCCACAATGAGGGTGATTTCATTTTCCGCCACCCTCTCTTGCAATTGTTTAATATATTTCCAAGCAATCGCATTGAAATGTTCATCCGTCAACGCATGGAATAAAATAATATCATCAATGCGGTTTAACAATTCCGGCTTAAAGTGTTTGCGAAGTTCAACCATGACAACATTTTCTACTTCTTCATCAAAGTGGGAACCAGCTTCTAATAAATATTGCGAACCAATATTTGAAGTCATAATGATGACCGTATTTGTAAAGTTCACAAGCCGTCCTTGGCTGTCGGTAATCCGTCCATCATCTAAAATTTGAAGTAAAATGTTTGCCACATCCGGATGAGCTTTTTCAATTTCATCCAACAAGACAACAGCATATGGATTGCGGCGAACCGCTTCCGTTAACTGACCGCCTTCTTCATAGCCAATATATCCCGGAGGAGCTCCGACAAGTCTTGATACGCTATGTTTTTCCATATATTCGCTCATATCAATTCGGATAAAGTGATCTTCTGAATCAAATAGCTGCGCTGCCAACGCTTTGGCCAGCTCAGTTTTCCCTACGCCTGTCGGACCTAAGAAAATGAATGAACCAATTGGGCGATTTGGGTCTTTCATGCCGGTACGGGCGCGCCATACCGCTTCTGTTACAAGTTTGACCGCTTCATCTTGGCCAACAACTCTTTCATGAAGCGTATCTTTTAAACGCAATAATTTTTCCCGTTCGCCTTCCATTAATTTTGTCACAGGAATTCCTGTCCAACGAGAAACGATAGCTGCAATTTCATCCGCCGTCACTTCTTCTCTCAAAATGCGGTTTTCAGAAGCAGTTGACAACGTTTCTTCCAATTGTTTAATTTCTTTTTCTATGGCTGGAATTTTACCGTGGCGAAGTTCAGCTGCTTTATTCAAATCATACTTGCTTTCTGCATCTTCCAACTCACGGCGGTATTCATCGAGCAATTCCCGTTTTCTTTGCAATTGCTCTAAGCCTTCTTTTTCAAAAGTCCATTTCTTTTGGAGCTCTTTTTGCTCTTCTTTTAACGCTTGCAATTCTTCCCTCAAAGCTTCCAACCGTTTTTTGCTCGCTTCATCCGTTTCTTTCACTAAAGCTTGTTCTTCAATTTCCAGCTGCATAACCCGGCGCGTCACATCGTCCAATTCTTGTGGCATGGAATCAATTTCCGTACGAATCATGGCACAAGCTTCATCAATTAAATCAATGGCTTTATCCGGCAAAAAGCGGTCTGTAATATAGCGATTGGACAGCTGAGCAGCTGCAATGATCGCACGGTCGTGGATTCTGACTCCATGATGCAATTCAAAACGCTCTTTCAATCCACGCAAAATGGAAATCGTATCTTCCACAGAAGGTTCTCTCACCATGACTTGTTGAAATCTTCGTTCTAAAGCTGGATCTTTTTCAATATATTTTCGATATTCATCCAGCGTTGTTGCTCCAATGCAGTGCAATTCTCCTCGAGCAAGCATCGGTTTTAAAATATTCCCTGCATCCATTGAACCTTCTGCCCGTCCAGCTCCAACAATTGTATGAATTTCATCGATGAATAAAATCATGCGCCCTTCGGATTCACGAATTTCTTTTAATACGCTTTTCAACCGTTCCTCAAATTGTCCTCGGAAGCTGGCCCCTGCAATTAAAGAACTCATATCCAATTCCCAAATTATGCAGTCTTTCAGTCCTTCCGGCACATCTTTCCGGACAATTCGCTGCGCAAGCCCTTCCACAATGGCAGTTTTTCCGACGCCAGGCTCTCCAATCAACACTGGATTGTTTTTTGTTTTTCGGGATAAAATACGGATCACATTTCGAATTTCTTCATCGCGTCCAATGACAGGATCAATTTTTCCTTTTTTCACTTCTTCATTTAAGTTGCGACCGTATTTTTCTAAAGCACTGCGATTATCTTCCTGTTGCAACTGCATACAACCACCTCTTTGAAACAGTTTGACCTTTTTTGACTAAATTGATTATAATTTTAATAACCAATAATTGCAAATAATTGCTCTCAAAATTTTCAATATTTGCATGAGTGAAATGTGGTAATATATATATAGGTTTTATGTTCGTTTTCATGGAACCTATACATCAGTTATAAGGATGTGATGTTTAAATGGTCTTAATCGAAAAGGTTCCGATGAATTTCCAGACTTTATTTGAAAAACATGGCTTGCAAGTGAAAGTCGAAAAAGGCAATCATATTTTCCAGGAAGGCGAAAATGCCAATGAGCTCTACCTTATTTTAAAAGGCTCTGTACAAATCAATAAAGAGACGGAAAACGGAAAAGAATTAACCCTAAGAATTTGCGGTCCGAACTCATTGATTGGAGAATGCGCGGTTTTTGGGTCTCCAGTCATTCATACCATGTCTGCCAAAGCTCTTATCAATACCGAGCTGTTATCTATAAAAAAAGATAATTTAGAAATGTTATTAACGGAGCAGCCAACATTGATGATTGAATATATTCGATGGCTTCAAACAGAACATATGAAAACCCAAAGCATTTTGCGGGATATAGTGCTGCATGGCAAAAAAGGCGCCCTTTATTCCACGTTAATTCGGCTTGCCAATACGTATGGAAAATTGGATGACAATAACGATATTCATATCAATATTAATTTAACGAATACGGATCTTGCCAACCTATGTTCCACAAGCCGTGAAATGGTCAATCGGATGCTCAATGACCTGAAAAAACAAGGGATTATATCCTTTGAAAAAAGCATCATTACCATCCATGATTTAGATTATTTGAAAAAGGAAATTTGCTGCGAAGACTGTCCGCTAACGATTTGCCGCATCGATTAATCTGAAAATTCAAAAAGAGCGATTGGATGAAGAAATTCCAATTCGCTCTTTTTAGTATGTTTTTTGATGGCGATAACTCACAGTTCAATTTTCTGCAGCCAAAGTTCTTCTAAATGATGGCAGCGGCTTTCCACCAATAATTGTTCCACCTCTCCTGCTGCAATGATTCTTCCTTCATGTAAAATCAGCACGTCATCGGCCAATTGTTCCGCAAAAGCGAGCATATGGGTCGAAAACAACACCGTCGCTCCCCGATTCCTTTCTTCCATCATGATTTCTTTTAGTCGGGAAATCCAATAAGGATCCAGTCCATTTGTCGGCTCATCCATGATAATTAAACCGTTTCCCCCAATCAGGCTTTGGGCTAAATTTAATCGCTGCCGCATTCCCTTTGAAAAGGAAGACACTTTCTGCTTTTTTACTTCATACAGTCCGACTTGCTTTAATATTTCATCTTGCAAAGACCGGTCTACTTTTTTTAATGAAGCAAGCAATCCTAACACTTCTTCTGCGGTCAATGTAGAAGGAAAATCCACATCATCGGGCATATATCGGACAAGTCCATCCTGATGCCAAATAAACTCCCCGCTTGTTGGCTTTTCTTGCTTTGTCAACAAACGGATAAGCGTGCTTTTCCCTGCCCCGTTGCCGCCTGCCAGAGCAACAATGCGCCCTTTTCTAATCGTAAAATCCGCTTCATGAAGTCCCCGATTATTTTTATAAATCTTCTTTATATTTCTTGCTTCTACAATCATTCTTGAACACCTAATTTCTTTAATTTGATTGCGGCAAAGATTAACGGAACAATTATCCATAGCAAAGACAATGCAGTGAACACCGCGATGCCAGCAATAGATTCATAAAAAGAAATTAAATCATAATAGGTTGGTCCAAGCACAGTAGTTTGGCCAGAAAGCAGGAAATAACCAAAACGAAGCCAATCAACAGGGTTTATATGCAGCATCATAATCGTCAATTTTTGCAGCACATGGCCGGGAACAACCGTGCCAATCGCCATTATTAAATACGAAAGAAGCAACAACAGCAATGCCCATACAACAAGGGAAATCGCTAAACTATGTAATCGATTTTTGGCTAAACTTCCAAGCATGATGGCTATTGCTGAAAAAATCAATATTAAACAGAAAGCAATCACCAAAAATTCATAGGGCACTTTGACGCTGCCAAATAATCCTCCCAATGCAAAAACGACCCCAAGCGCTAAAAGCACGATAAAAATAAACGAACAAACAAGGGCAAAAAACTTCCCAAACACATATTGCCAAATTTTCATCGGATAAGTTCTTAACAAAGAAAACCATCCGGATTCTACATCGCCGGCCACGCTCATTCCACCAATGGTCAAGGTAAAGAGCGGCAATAAAAATAAGAGCAAATTCAAAAAAGAAGCCGTTTGCCTTGTAAAACCTTCAATATCCGGCAAAGCTAATTGCTGTATCATGACGATGGAAACAAAAACAAAGATGAATAGAATAGCCACAAGCTGCATCCATCTGCTGCGGAGCATTTGTTTCCATTCTAGTATAATCAGTTTCCCAAGCATCAGTGATGAATTCCCCATTGAAAATCATCTAGTTGTTCATAGGATAATACTTCGCCTTCCCCATGTTCTTTCATATATTGTTCCGCAGCATCTTTTGAAGGGAAAGCAAGCACTCCATAGTTCATTGGCGTCCAGTAATCTTTTGAATACACATACGTCGCCTCTTCAACTGATAGCCATTCTTCTCCATCTGCACTTTTAATAAAAGCGGCACCCACATCCGATTCATCGACATCCTTCAAAAACTCCACTAAACATCCTAAATCATCGAACACTTCATAATCGCCGTTTTTATAAATAAGCTGTCCGGCATAATCTTCAAAGGCAATCCCCATATTGCATACTTTACAAATATCCGTCTCTTTATTCATTTCTTTCGGTTCATAAGCTTGTTCGGTGCAACCAACGAGTAAAAAACACATGAATATAGTGAACGCAATTATTTTCCATTTCATACAATGACACTCCTTCTCCAAATCATGATGCAGCCAATCATTAATATCCAACCAACGACGAGCTGCGGCCAATGCAATTGAAAATGAACTGCATGGTCTTTTTCAAAGTTGGTTGCCGGCGTTTCATCGACCAGTAATTGCTTAGCCGTTTTATTCGTTTGTTGGTCGATTTGATTTAATAAGACGACGCTTGGTGATTCCACATAATATTGATAAACCGGCTTTCTAACCATCCACTGGCCAAAGCTTTGCAATGCTGCATAGGATTCGTCTCCAATGCCGTCATCGTTAAGATCAATTCCTGAATAATCATCAAAATAATTTTCCTTTAACTGAATGCCCTTCACATCGGAACGGACATTCACTAAATTTCCAACAAAGACGTTTTTCATTACTAGATTCGTATCTGACTGAACCGCTTCAATCGCCGTTTGATTCATTTGAAACCGATTGTTGGTAATATTCGCTCCTGTAGACTTTTGAATAGAGATTGCAACCCGATTTCCTGAAACGGCATGGTTTTGAATATGAATATTTTTTACTTCATATAAAGTAATGCCCGTCCCATTAAATCCATTTTGGTAAGAAATTGCGTTGTTGGAAAAGTCCACATTTTCCGTCATCATGACCATAAAGCCCGTTACATTTTTTCGGAATTGGTTTCCATAGGCTTCCGCATCTTTGCTGTACATAAAATGGGTTCCATATCGGCTGTTTTCTACCTCATTTCCAACAACTGTAATCCTTTGAACATTTTCAATGTAAATACCATCTTGCACTTTATCAATTTTATTGTTTTTAACGAAAATGTCAGAACTGTTAAAGACGGCAATGCCGTTTCCTTTATTGGCAAAATGCCGATCATTTCCGGTTACCGAAATCTCTTCAATGCTGATATGTTGGGATTGATAGATTTCCACACCGCTCTCAACGGAACTCATTGAAAGATTGGAAAGCTGAACATGATGAGAATCTTTAATCATCATTCCTGTTCCCGGTGCATTTATTTGTACATTTTGAAGGTAGACATGTTTAGCTTCCGCAATCGTGAGAACAGGTTCTTTTGGATTTTTAGGTTTTAAGACCACTTTTCCATCTCCTATAATGGTTGCTTCCTTGCTGATAGTAAAATTTCCTTCATATATACCAGCCGGAATATAAATTGTCGCTCCCTCTTCCTGATGCTCAAGGATGGATTGCAAATCGGCCTTTGCCTCCGCTTCATGTACATATGCCAAACAGAAAAGAAGAAAAGACAGGCAGCTAATCATAGTACGCATTTTGATCATCTACTTTCAAATGGGATTGGGCCGTCTAAAATCGCTTTAGACGGCCTAACCTTGTATATTTTATGAATGGCTGTGTCCTTCATGGGACATACTATCCATATTTCCATTTTGTTGTTGCTGCTGCTGTTCTGCCTGTTTTTTCAACTTCGCTTCACGTCTTTCTTTTGCTTCCTGTTTCACAACATCTAGTTCCACAATTTTGTAGCTGCTATTTTCAGCAATAAATTTTTCTGCATCTTCTTTGTTTTTAAAGAATACATAGCCCCAGTTCATAGGTGATTTTAAATCGGTTTTAACGATTGTTGCATCATCTACAAGCACCCATTCCAATGTATTATAATCACGCACATATTTTTGATTTTTTTCATTGTGGGCAAGTTCAGCATTCAATAAACAGCCAATATCATCATAGAAAGCGATGGAACCATCTTCTTTAATGGCTTGGCCAGTAAATTTTCCTAATTCATCAGTCGCTTCATAAACTTTCATATTGCACATTTCGCAAACTGTATGTTCGGTTGGCTCTTGTAATCGTGGATCAGGTTTGGATACTTCTGCTGTTGTTGTGTCTTTTTTATTTTGTTGTTCAGTGCTTGTTTCTTCTTGAGTTGTATTTTTTGATTCTTCATTATTGGAAGATTGGTCCGATTGTCCACAAGCAGCTAATGTGAACATGGCTAGCAGCATGACGAGTGTCAAAAATTTCTTCATTCATTTTTCTCCTTCCGTAGTTTTACTAGTATCAGCTCTACGGTTTCTACTATACAAAGAAGTTGTGAAAAAAGATGAAAGAGAATGTTAAAAATATGAAAAATTCTAATGGCCATTTTGTAACAGCACAAAAAAAGCGAATCGGCAAAACTCTTTTGTTTTACCAATTCGCTCCATTAAAATGAGGGAGTATCGGAAATGCCTAATTTGGACTAATTATTTTATCCCAATTATATGAGTCCATCCATATTTTAATCATTACATTAGCGAATTCCTAATGCCATTTTTGCATAACGGGACATCATATCTTTATTCCAAGGTGGATTCCATACAATATTGACATCCACATCTTTGATTTCTGGCAATTCACTTAGCACTGTTTTAATTTGATCCACGATAACCGGACCAAGTGGACAACCAAGGGAAGTCAAGGTCATTGTAATTTTGCAAACCCCTTCTTCATCCATGTCCACATCATAAACTAAACCTAAATTCACTATATCTATCCCCAATTCAGGGTCAATCACGTTTTCTAAAGCACCAAGAATATTTTCCTTCAAATCAGCATCCATTGCCATCATTCATCGCTCCTTCCATTTCGAAAACGATAACTATTCTCAACCATGATACTACACAATAAATAAAATTACAAAAATTTAGTCTTTTAAATGCCTTGCAAGGAAATCCGTCACCGCAAGCATACCAGCCCGATTCACCTTATGCCCTTGTGTTTCATCGATCATAAATTGCAAACGTTCCGGATGTACATAGTATGGACGTGTTGTTTCGTAAAAATGTAATGCATTGTCCATTGGAACGGTTGTATCTTTTTTTCCATGCCAAAAAATTACAGGTCGATTGTTTAATCGTTCTGGCGTTTTTGTTATATCATATTCAAAAAGAACATTATGTATTTGTTCGATTTGCTCATCGGATAAAGGAAGTGGAATACCCGCTTGTTCAAATTGTTGAATTTGATACTCCGCGAAGGCACTGTATCCAGGCGCCCCCATGCAAACGCCAGCCGCATCAATCCAATCATATTTCTTCAAACAGCCGCAAGTAGTAATTCCGCCCATGCTTGTTCCGGCAACACCTATTTTCTCTGGCTGAAAACGCAGCTGGATTTCATCGTATAACTTGCCAAGCTCATGTATAGAATTCACAACAATATCCCAAAATTTCAAATTCAATTTCTCTTCGGAACAATGATCGGCTCGATCGCCGTGAAGCTTTGCATCCGGCAAAATGACACGAACGCCTTTTTTCGCTAATTGATAGGCATAATGCAAATTGTGCTCCTTTGCACTGGAAAATCCGTGTAAAAATATAAGTACAGGTGAACGCTCATTCATTTCTTCCGTATAAACATGAATTAAGGGAATATCTTGCCAACGTTCATCATCTACTATCATTAACCTCACTCCTTCAAACCTATCTTTAGTAATGTTACCAAAAATGATAAATTTTGACGAATTCAAAAGGCCGCGATAAAATCGTAAAAACAGAAAGGGGACTTTCGATGAAACAACATTTAATTGTATTGGACTTGGATGGTACTTTACTGACAGATAATCAGACCATCTCTCCAAAAACAAAACAAACATTGATGAAAGCGAAAGAAGCCGGTCATCATGTGATGATTGCCACTGGAAGACCATTCCGGGCAAGCAATCTTTATTATCAGGAATTAGATTTAACGACTCCGATTGTAAACTTCAACGGAGCTTATATACATCACCCGAAAAATCCTTCTTGGCAAGTCATTCACACCCCCATTGATATGAAAGTGGTGCACAATGTTATTGACTCTGTTGATAAATATCAATACAAAAACTTAATTGCAGAAGTGATTGATGATGTGTATATTCATGTGGAAGACCAACGAATGATGGATATATTTAAAATGGGAAACCCAAAAGTAACTATCGGGAATTTGCGTGGAAACTTAAATGAAAATCCGACGAGCTTATTGATTCATGCCGCTGAAACGAACGTGCCCTTGATTCGTCAGCATTTGCAGGAAGTACATGCGGAACTCATTGAACATCGGCGCTGGGGTGCACCTTTCAACATTATTGAAGTGGTGAGAAAAGGATTGAACAAAGCTATCGGCGTTTCACTAATTGCGAAATACTTGGGAATTCCAAGGGAGCGCATCATCGCCTTTGGAGATGAAGACAACGATTTAGAAATGATTGATTATGCAGGCATTGGGGTCGCGATGGGCAATGGCATCCAAGAATTAAAAAGCATCGCCAATGAAGTAACCGGAACAAATAATGAAGACGGCATTGCCAATTTCTTAATAGAACGATTAAAATTAACATAATGAGGATTTGATTCCATCATCAAGACACACCCTTCTTACCAAATTTTGTGAAGGGTAAGATGGAAAGGAGAGCAAAATGATACTATTTACAGATAGCGGTAGCGATTTGCCAAAAAAATTTTTTGATGAGCATGATGTGGTTTTATTCCCTTTAAGAGTCCATCTAAATAATCAGGAATATCCAGACATCATTGGCGTCGATTTAAAAGAATTTTATGATGAAATGAGAAAAGGAGCAGCACCTAAAACATCCCAAGTATCGCCAGAAGATTTTTACAATACATTTGAAAAATACGCAAAAGAAGGCGAAGAAGGGATTTATATCAGCTTTTCTTCCCAACTTTCAGGCACTTATAACACAGCGGTCATGATTGCCGAGCAGCTGCGGGAAAAATATCCTGATTTTAAATTAAACATTATTGATACAAAATGCGCATCCCTTGGACAAGGGCTAGTGGTAAAAAAAGCTGTGGAATTAAGAGATGCTGGCGTGCCTTTTGATGAACTTGCAGAAAAAGTGGAAAACTATGCAAACCATATGCAGCATATTTTCACTGTTGAAAATCTTGATTATTTAGCAAGAGGCGGACGAATTTCCAAATCCAGCGCATTTTTCGGCGGACTGATGAGCATTAAACCAATTTTGCACGTGGAAGATGGAAAACTCATTCCTCTTGAAAAAGTAAGAGGAAGAAAGAAAGCTCTTGCCCGAATGGTCGAAATGATGGCTGAACGAGGCGGAGATTTTTCAAATAAAATTGTCGGCATCTCCCATGGGGATGACTTAGAAACGGTAGAAGAATTGAAAAAGTTAATTGAAGCTAAACTTCATCCAAAAGGTTTTGATGTAACGATGGTAGGCGCCGTTATAGGCTCCCATTCCGGCCCAGGCACATTAGCCATTTTCTTTACGGATCAAGATTATAAAGAATAAAAATTTAAAAGGGGCTGGGACATAAACAAAAAATTAAAGGGCCAGTTGAAAAAGTTTTGATAACATATCAAAAAAACATCATTTTCTCCAAAGAGAAAATGATGTTTTTTTAGATTTGTCCCAACCTCTTTAAAATTTTTTAATTTACAGGAAATCAACACTTTTTTCTCGGTATTTATGTCAATATTGACATTTTTTGTGAACATATTACCTAGTTTTGTGACAATATCGACAGTTTTTATGAACATATCACCTATTTTTCCAACAACTCAATTTCATGCAATTCGACCGGATTTTCATAATCGATGCTGTAATATTTCACCCGTTTATTTACCGGAACGATTTCATAGCTGAATTGAAGAGGAATCACCGGCGCTTTTTCCGCCATGTATTGCTGCCAAATGCGGAACTGCTCCGCTCGGTAGGATTGGTCAAAGGCTTCCGGAGAATCAATTTTTTGAATCGTTTCCTCTAAAAACTTCGAAGTATAACGGCTAAAGTTAAAGGCATCCGATTTTCCATACAGCCCTGAAGGCGAAGGGTTTGTTCCTGTTCCCCATGCAGCCATAAAAACATGAATATCCGGATCATCTGCCTCCACCTTGTCATAAAAAGCATTAACTTCAATCGGTCTTCCGTTCGTCAGCGTGACATTTAACCCCACATCGCGCCAGTTTTGCAAATAATAGGCGGCAATTTCATCTTGTATCGTATCGCCAGCCATTGTAGCAAATTTAATTTCCAGTTTATTTCCCTTTGGATCTTCCCTAAATCCATCTCCATCAATGTCAATATAGCCGGCCTTATCTAAAATTTTCTTTGCTTTTTCCGGATCATAAGTATATCCTTTAACACTTGCATCGTGATAAGTTTTAAAGGCTGGTGGAATTAAAGAATTGGCTCTTTGCCGGAAATTGAAAAAGAGCACTTCGCATACCGCTTCCACATCTAATGCGTACCCCATCGCCTGCCTTAAAGCTTGGTCTCCCACTGGCGTCGAATTTAAATCCGTCACTACTTCCCGAGTTTTCGGATCCCATTTTCCCAGCTTGAATCCTAAATAAGAGTAATATAATTCAGGACGTCCTAAAATATCAATATTGTCATACTTTTGGATTTCCGGCCATTTCGTTGCACTGAATCCTGTAACGATATCATACTTTCCTGAGCCAATGGCAACAGACACAGAGCTGGATGGAACGACTTCCACAAATACGCCGTCCAACTTCGGTTCGCCTTTCCAATAGTATGGATTTTTCACAAACTGCACCGATTCGCCGGGAACAATTTTATGGAATTTAAAAGGCCCCAATGTCACAGGATTTTTTCGCACGGCGTCAGATTCTATCAACTTCTTAACAGGAATGCCTTTCAGCTGATGACTTGGCGCCGCATAAGTCCATAATCCATCACCGCCGGAAAATATCGCAGGCGACAACTTTTTGAATCGGATTTCCAAAGTGTGGTCATCGATTTTTCGGATGCCGGAGATGGTATCGGCTTTTCCTTCATGATATTCTTCCACCCCGATGATATTTCTAAATTCCGTATCGTAGCGGACGCCCGTATAATCCGGATGGGCAATGATTTCATAAGGCAAAATTAAATCTTCTATTTTCAGCGGCTCTCCATCGGACCATCGCACACCTTTCCGGATGGTAATGGTCACCTTATTCTCCTTTTGGTCCACATCCATTGATGCAATGCCTTCATCATTAATTAAAAAATCCCCATCCATTTCAAAAATGGAATTAGAAGCATAACTCATAATTGCCGCGTCGTATCGGTTTTCATAAAGTTCCGCCAAAAACACCCCCTGGAAAGGCTCGTCTTTTACAATTCCTACTTTTAAAATGCCTCCTTTGATGGGTGTTCCTTCGTTTGTGACAGATGTTGGCAGCATCACATTTTTGGAATAAACATTTGAACCAGTCAGTGCTGTCATCAATACGATTGCAAAGCAAAGTAAAAGTATTCGTCTCATGATGTCCTCCCTTGATGCTGTCGATATTTCATTAACCTAACCGCTGCTTCACATCTACAGATCTTCTTAATGCTTGGCCGATATAATTGATGGCCAACATCATAAATAAAATCAATAAAGATGCCGGAAGCCATACCCACCAATACTGCTGCAATACAGCTGGATTGTTTGCGTAACTTACCAAAGTTCCCAATGAAGAAGTCGTTGGCGGCAGTCCAAATCCTAAGTAAGACAAGCCCGTTTCAATTCCGACATTGCCTGCAAAATTCAACGTCATTTCGACAATTAATAAGGAACTTAAATTCGGCGCAACTTCCCGCCGAATGATGACAAAATCGCTTGTACCAAGAGTTTTCGATGCGCTCACATAATCCCTTTTGCTTTCAGACAAAGCCTTGGACCGAACAAGACGCGCCGTTCCTGTCCATAAAAAGAGGCTCATAGTCAATATGAAAGAAGTGACTGTATATTTCGGCACAAGGGTTACAAAAACAATAATGAACAATAGCGATGGGATTGTAACGAAAAAATCAATGATTCTCATGATGATATGATCAACCCATCCACCGAAATAGCCGCAAATGAGCCCTACCACAATGCCAATCAAGCTGGTCAAAAGGGTAATGGCAAGAGCGATGAGAATGGAGTTTCTCGCGCCGATAATTAATTGTCCTAAAATATCTTTGCCCCCCTGGTCTGCGCCAAGTATATACTTTTCCCCCGGCGGACTATAGCGGTCATATAAATTAATGCGCATCAATGCTTCTTGGTCGATGAAAAGAGAAGCGATAAAAACAAAGAAAATAAAAATTACTAATAATATGAGGGAAACCATGGCGATTTTATCCTTTTGAAATTCGCGGAACACCACATTGCGGCCTTTTTTGCGGTATCTTTTCTTCTTACGTCTCATTGTTCCACCATCCTCTCTTCTCTATTCAATGCGAATGCGAGGATCCACAATGCTTAAAATAATGTCTGAAAGAAGGCTTCCAAGCAACGTCAAAAACCCATATAACATGACTAAAGCACAAATCACGCTGTAATCCCTTGAGGCAATGGATTGAACAAACAATTGTCCCATTCCGGGATAGCCGAAAATCGTTTCAATAAAAATCGACCCGCCAAGAAGACCGGTAATGGTAAATCCTAAAAAAGCCGCAATCGGAATAAAGGAGTTTCGAAAAATGTGCTTCGTATAAATTTTTCTCATCGGAACGCCTTTACTTTTGGCGGTTCTTACATAATCCATCGTTTTCGCATCAATGATTTCCGAACGCAAATATTGGATGACTCCGGTCGTACCTAAAATGGCATAGGTAATGGCTGGAAGGAGGATGTGGTAAAATCGGTTCCATATGTATTGGATAGTTCCTGGTTCAACTTCCACATCAACGCTGCCTCCTGTTGGAAACCATTGCAATGTATAGCCGAAAATATATAAAAACAATAAGGAAAGCACAAAGGTTGGAATGGCATAGGTGATGAAGCTATAAAACACAATGAATTTATCCAACCTCGATTGTTGGTATCGCCCCGCCAAAATCCCTAATGGTATGGCAATCAAATACAACAAAATAACGCTGACAAAAGACAGCCAAAAAGTGTTCATCGCCCGCTCCCCAATCAAGGAAGCCACATCCCGCTGAAAGGTATAGCTCATGCCAAAATCCCCTTTCAGCGCATTTTTCACCCATTGGACATACTGCACTGGCAGCGGATCATTTAATCCCAACTCTTCTTTTAACTCTTCTATCCGCTCAGGGTCTGTTTCCGGCGTAATCATGCCTGTAAACGGGTCCCCCGGCATCATCTTCGCCATCACAAACACGATGATGCTTAGGGCCATTAACTGAGGAATCATCAGGAGCAAACGCCGCACAATCGTTTTCCACATTTACACGACCTCCTTTGCGCTCGCCGCCGAAACATAATGGGTGTTGGAAATCGGAATTAAATCAAACACTCGTCCATTTTCATCAAAGGCTTTATGAATATGCTGTTCATATACTTTTTCAAACTCTTGCCTTGCCTGCTTTCGCTTTTCTCTCCCAACCGGTATTAGCGATGGAATGGATGCAAGAAGTCGCTTCGTATAAAGATGTTTCGGATTTTCGTAAATATCTTTCTTCGTACCGCACTCTACAAATCTTCCTTTATACATGATGTAAATATAGTCGCACATATGCTTTACAACGCCTAAATCGTGGGAAATGAATAAATACGTTAATCCAAATTTCTTTTGTACATCCTTCATGAAGTTAAGCACTTGCGCCTGTACGGACAAATCAAGGGCGGAAACCGGCTCATCGGCAATGATTAGCTTTGGATTGGTGGCAAGGGCTCTTGCAATATTAATCCGCTGTTTTTGCCCTCCTGAAAATTCGTGGGGGTATTTCTCTTTCGATTCGCTCGGCAATCCGACGATTTCAAGGAGTTCATCAATCTTTTTCCGTTCTTCATGCGGCGTTAAATTTAAAAAATTCCGAATCGGTTCTGCCAAAATATCACGAATCTGCTTTCTCGGGTTTAAGCTCGAATGGGAATCTTGGAAAATCATTTGCACTTCCCGGTGAAAATGGGAGGTGCGGGATTTCCTCTCCTTTGTCACATCTTCCCCTTCAAAAAAAATTTTTCCCGATGTGATTTTCTCAAGGCCAATGATTGCTTTTCCTGTTGTCGATTTTCCGCAGCCCGACTCCCCCACCAGCCCGTATGTTTTTCCTTTTTCTAATTCCATATCAATGCCGTCTATTGCATACACCCAATCAATGATGGAATTAAAAAATCCCCCGCGAATCGGATAATGCACTTTTAAATCAACGACTTGCATGAAGCTCAACTTGCTTCCCCCTTTTCCTCCCGAAACCGGAAAAATTTCCAGCACGTGCATTTGACAAAATGGTCCTTTGAAATTTGATGAAATGTTGGATGTTCTTCATGAGCTTCGTTTGGAATCCATGGAATGCGGTGGGCAAATCTGCATCCAGTTCTCGGCAAATGAATCAGCGATGGAACCATTCCTTCAATAACATGGAGGTGTTCGTTTGTGGAGTGAAGTTGTGGCATCGAGTGGAATAATAAACGTGTATAAGGATGTTTTGGCTGGCTCAATAATTTTTTTACTGGGGCTTCTTCAATGATTTCACCTGCATACATGACCAATACCCGGTCGGCCATTTCTGCCACGACCCCTAAATCATGGGTGATTAATATAATGCCTGCACCTGTTTCAGCTTGCAGTTCTTTCATCAAATCTAAAATTTGCGCCTGTATCGTTACATCTAAAGCAGTCGTCGGTTCATCGGCAATAATGATTTTCGGTTTGCATGAGATGGCCATGGCAATTATCACCCGCTGCCTCATTCCCCCTGACAACTGATGAGGAAATTGCCTTGCCACCTGTTCAGCTCTTGAGATGCCGACCTGTTTTAGCAACTGTAAAACTCTCTCTTCCCGCTCCTCTTTTGTGAAGTCAGTGTGATAGATCAACGCTTCTTCAATTTGTTCCCCGATCCGCATCAAAGGATTTAAGGCGGATAAAGGATCTTGGAAAATCATCGCGATTTCAGCACCGCGAATCTCGTTCATTTCCTCTTCGGTACATTCCAGAAGATTGCGCTCCTTGAAAAGGATTTCTCCCGTTACCCGCACATTTCTCTCATGATGAAGTCCGATGATAGAAGTTGCAAGGGTGCTTTTCCCGCAACCTGACTCCCCGACAATGGCAAGTATTTCATTGTTTTTTAATGTAAAGGAAACTCCATCTACTGCATCATAAAACTCATCGTTGATACGGAATCCGACATGCAAATTTCGAACAGTCAACAAATCCATTTGGGAGAGTCTCCTTTCCTTGCAGTTGATTTTAATGAAGTGTATGAATGGATGATAAAAAACATTAACTATCTTACATTCAAAATGGAAAAATAAAAAAACAGCGAAACCCTAATTATTCGGTTTCGCTGCATTACCATTATTGAGATTGATTTTTGTGTTTGCGTTTTCCGCGTTTAATTAAAGCTATAACAAAGGCAATGAAAATAATATACACTAGTGCCAATGCAATCATATAGGAAATGTTGATGCCTTGTTCATCTATGACTTGATACATTTCAACAGTTTCCCGGTCTTGAATAATTCGGAAGACGCCGTCATCGCCTTCGCGGAAAATTTCACCTTCCAGCGTTCCGCGAATCTCTTTGTTTTCTCCCACTAGTTCTTTCGGAATTTCAATTTTTTGACGTTTGCTTGTATTGTTGGCAATAATAATCCAATTTTCTTTATCGGATTTGCGTTGGAATACAATTAATCCATCTTCGTTTTGAATCATTTTAAACTCGCCGTTGCGAAGAGTTTCCGATTCGTTTCTTAATGTTAAAATATTTCCTATATAATCTTTCAATTCTGTATCCGTTTTAAAATTATAAAGTTGATGGGCTTCCGGACCTTTTTGGCCGTTTACCGCAATTTCCGTTGCATATGACATCACCGGAACACCAGGAAGCAATAAAGACGCCCCCAGCACCATTTTCAAACGGGTTGGCGGATAAATTTCCGCTGTATATAAAAATCGGTCTGTATTGAGATGGTCAATCATAATTTGTGTAGGGACATCTGTTTCGCCCTTTGCAAAAGCATCAAAATATTTCATTAAATTCGCTGTATCTTCATCCACGTTTTTGAAAGCATAGCGGAAAATGTCGCTCACTTCATCATAATATTTGGCATCAAAATTTGCATCGCTCTCGCTATTGGAAATGACATAAATGGAATCATCAATGGATTTAATGGCGGCAATCACGTCATTTAAAAATTCCGTATCCGCCCCACCAATATTAGTTAAACGAACGCCATCCAAGTCATAGGCAGATACAAAATCAACGACCGCATCGATTAAAGCTTGTTGCACATCTTTATTGTTTAAATTCCATTGAACTTTTCCATTTTCTCTTTTTAAAATCCAAGAAGCTTTAGATGCATCCTTTGCCCATTCGTGATTTTCGCTGACATTCGTTAATGGAAAGTCCACCATCACGGACATGCCGTGATCCTTTACATATTCGACTAATTCCTTAAACTCTTCTTCCGTTCCAAAGTTTGGCTCAATTGTTTGATAGCTTGTTACAGAAGAGCCATCATAAGTTTCTGTGGCAAAAATTGAGCCAAGGGATAAAATCGTAAATCCCATATCTTGAATTTGTGAAAATCTATCCTTTATTCCTTGGAAATCCCCACCGGCAAATTGGGACAAATCTTTCGGATTGGTTTTGGAACTGTCATCGTTTTTATTTGTCCCATTAAAATAACGGTCCACTAATAAATCGTATATACTTTCATCAGCAATTGAACGCGATTCTTCAGCGCTTGCTACAGGCGTCATGACGCTTGCAAATAATAATGTAGCCATTGCTGTTGTTTGAATCCATTTTTTGAGCTTCAAATTAATCCCTCTCCTTTAGAACCAATCAACGACATTTTACCAAAAATGTGGGCGCATCTATCAATAAATCAATAAACTTTTGTCAAATCCGCCAATATTTTTGACAATATTGTGACAACCCTCTTTTACAACCATTTTTCCTTCCCATCCTGCTTTTCTTCCAAATCCATCCACTCATTCTCTTTCAAATGATGAATCGGTTTTTGTAAAAATGCAAAAACAAGAAAAAGCACCATTAATCCCCCAACAAAGACAAGCATAAAAACTGCCATATCATGACCCATTTCCTTTCCATCTTCTCAGTTGAAACCATTGTAGAGGAAATCAGAAAAAATTTCTATTCCCATCATGCAATAAAAAACGCAAAGTACAAAACCGTGTACTTTGCGATCCTTGCATTACGCCAAGAAGTTCATGCCCATTGGCAATTTGAATCCGTAGAACAGCGTTAAAAATAGGAAAATGGCAAATAAAATCCAAAAAACAGTAGTAGATTTTCCTTTGGATTGGTTAACTAACACCATTTCCATCATGCCAATAACTAAAAGGCCCAATAAAAATTTAATACCGTAGTTCATGCCTTGTCCGTAATCCATCGCTTCGATAAATAAAGCGCCGCCAGTGATGATGATTAGGATATAAAATAAGCGCAATGCCATATGTAACCCTTTATTTGGCTTCATGGCTCCAATCAAAAATAAGATGATTCCAATCAACCAAACCGTAATGTGCAAATGTGTCGAACTAGTTAAAAAATCCATAATTTCCCACCTCACTTCATATTCAATGTTCATGCTACCATGGGATCGATTTTTATTCAATAATAGTAGCTTTTATCACTTAAAATTCATTTTAATATATAAAAAAAAGAACCCGCAAGTATTTCGCATTTTTGGAAATCTTTTGCGGGTCCACTTAATCAGTCATGTTTATTGATTTTTATTCAAAACGGTTTGTTAATGTGCCGATGTCTTCAATGGAAATTCGCACTTCATCGCCAGATTTTAAAAATTGTGGAGGATTCATGCCTTTTCCAACTCCTTTAGGCGTACCTGTAAGAATCACATCACCAGGCTCCAACGTTACATGATGAGAGATGATGGAAATCAACCGGTCAATCGGGAACATCATATCTTCTGTATTTCCGTTTTGGCGAACTTCCCCATTCACTTTCGTTACAATGGTTAAATTTTGTGGATTTGGAATTTCGTCTTTTGTTACGATATAAGGTCCCATTGGGCAAGTCGCATCTAAACTTTTCCCTAAGAAATATTGCTGATGCCGATCTTGGACATCGCGGGCTGTAATATCATTGGCAATCGTGTAGCCGAAAATATAATCATAGGCTAAATTTACAGGAATGTTTTTTCCCGTTTTCCCGATGACAACCGCTAGTTCTCCTTCATAGTCAAGGGAGTTGGTTTTGTCTGCATGGATTGGCAGCACTTGATTGGCAGCAGCAATTGTCGTCGGAGATTTTGTGAAAATGACTAATTCGGATGGCGCAGCTTCTCCTCCCATTTCCTTTGCATGTTCATCATAGTTTTTCGCTACACAAATAATATTTTTCGGCGTTCTCGGAATTGGTGCCAGCCACTCTACTTCATGAAAGGATAATTTGAAATTTTCCGCTTGATCGGATTTTTCCGCTACTTCTACTAATCTTCGAATCTTTTCAACAAAATCATACCCTAATGCAATTCCTTCAATAATCGTTTGCGGGAAAGATGGGAACACTTGAAAAGCTGATTGAATCGCCAACACATCCCAAACAGCTTCCTCTTTTTTTACCTTTGGACCGAATTTTACTTGATGATTGAATTTGAAGGATAAAATTTTCATTAGTAATAGCCCCTTTTCATTTTCACAAATTGTAATTCTAGTATTAATACAATATTACATGAAAAAAAGAGTTATGGCTCAACTTTCTTTAATGTTTTTCCATAAGCCAGCCGCTTGACAATATACTCCAGCGGACCTTGGCGGAACTTTATAAACCATATTTCCGCAAAAGCGGCCTGAACTATATAAATGCTGATGGCTATCACAATCCCCATCACTACATCCACTTTTCCGTAAAGGCCAAAACCATAATGGTAAAATAAAAGCGTACAAATGATGGACTGCATGATATATAGGGTTAAAGACATGCGGCCGGCTTTCGCAATTGGACTTAATAATTTCGGTACAAAGGGGATGAGGCAGAGGACGGCAATAAGGGATGCATATCCGACAGCAAGCATCGGCCCTCCCACATATACACGAATATACTCCCATAAATAAGTCCGAGTTGCATGGAATGGGAAGCTTTTAAGGAAAAGCCCTACGGCAATGCAAAATACGGCAAGGAAAATCCACAACCCTTTTAATTCCTTCGCCCGTTCTACTAAACGCCACTTTGCCGCTGCCGCTCCAACCAACATATAAGGAAAGATTGTAAACACTGCACTCACCCACATGGCAGGAGACATCTGCACCGATAAATCTTGCAAACGTTGAAGAAATGCATCTGTCCATGTTCCAACGCCGTAAGCGGTGATGGCATTTTCGATTGCACTGATATCAACAAAAGTTTCATATTCACTTGTTGCAATCCCTGACATTGCATAAAGCAAGATGATTAAGACATGGAAAAATCCATTTAAAATCAATGCAACGGAGAGAAGCAAGCCGCTTGAGAACCGCAACAATAAAATTACAAATAATCCGAAAACTGCGTACAGTGTAATGATGTCGCCCCACCAAAGAAGAAAAGCATGCATAAGTCCGATCATCATGAGGATAAGAAGGCGTTTTGCGGCGAAAGAATAAAACTTCGCCCCTGTTCGCTGCTGTGCCTTCATGTACTGCATGGCCAACCCATATCCAAAAAGCATTGAAAACAAAGGATAAAAGCTGCCTTGTACATATATATCAAGCTTTTGATAATTCAACTGGTCATGAATATCCGTAAACCAACTGTTTAAATCCTGCACATGAGGAAGGGGCAGGGAAAAGGCAAATATATTGACAAGCAAAATGCCGAGCAAACTCACGCCCCGGATGATATCGAGCGTTTGGATTCTTTCATTCAAAGTCGTTGGTTGAAACATTTCATTCGACCTCCTAAATACCATAAAACTATCATTTTCCCAATGTACTTACAAGAAAAACCGCCAAATTTTGTTTCAACCTAACGACTGTAACGGCACCGCTTTCCCTGCATCGAACAAGTAAAGAACTTTTTCATCTACTTGAATTTGCAAAATCTTCTCCACCGCTTCTGTATATAGGCGGATTTGCACCCCGTAGCGCTTAGTCATTTCCTGAATCAATGCCTTTTCTTCCGCAAAAGAAGGCAAGATTTTATCTGTTTTGTAATCAAGAAGCACCCATTTTCCTTCTTCATCTTGCATCAAGCAATCGACAATCCCTTGAATGATTTGGGAATCGCCGTCTGCATCCTTCACACTTAAGGTAAAAGGCAGTTCTCGATTCAATTGTTTCGCACTGCTAAATCGTTTTCCAATCGGTGTTTGAAAGAAATGAAGCAGTTTTTCGAGTTCGATGGCTTTCCGTTCTTCTTCTGTGATTAATTGCTTTTCGACAAGCTCATCAAGAAAATGCTGCGCTTCTTCTGTATTTTCAAATCCTTTTTGCGGCACATGCTGCATCACAGTATGCATCGCCGTTCCGATTTCTGCTGCAGAAATTTGTTTTTCCTGCATAAATGCCGGACGTTTAACGAGGGATTTATTGCGATTTTTAATGATCATCCTTATATATTCCGCTTCTTCCTCATGCTGCAAATTTTCAACTCGCTTCATTTCGGATACGCTTGTTTTTGATTTTTTCTTCGTCGCCCGTTCAAATGGATAGACGTAAGTAAAGCGGCGATTCAATTCTTCCAGCAATGTTTCATCCACATCTTCCATCATTTCTTCGTTTGCTGTTTCTTCCTCATCAATGGATTTTTTCATGAATGTCCCATTAGAAATAACCATTATTTTCCATGTGGATGGATGTTCTAACGGTACATAATCCCCATGACTATATTCTTTAAAAACTTTATGTCTTGCGATGGCCGGACCAATCCAATCAAGATAGCTTCTCGCCCGTGCTCTCACATAATCTGGTAGCATTTCATCCGGAGGCAAACTTTGCATTTCACACCAAGCTTGCATCGCTTTTTCCCAATCTTTCACAGAACCGACGAGAATCAGCCGTTCTTTCGCCCGAGTCATCGCCACATATAAAATCCGCATTTCCTCTGCAATTAATTCCAATTTTTTCTTTTCTTTGATGGCAAAAAACGGCAAAGAAGTGTACATGATTCGGTTATCCGGATCGATGGCTTTTACAGCAAGGCCAAAATTTTGGTCAAATAAATAAGGTTCATTAAAATCTCTTAAATTAAAACGATTGCCTAGTCCCGCCACAAACACCACTGGATACTCAAGCCCTTTGGAGGAGTGAATCGTCACTAAACGCACCACATCATCCTTCTCCCCAATGGACTTGGCGACGCCTAAATCTTCCCCACGCGCTTTCATTCGATCAATGAAACGCAAAAATCGGAATAATCCACGATAGGAAGATTTTTCAAAGGTTAATGCCCGGTCATGGAGCGCACGCAAATTGGCTTGCCGCTGTTTGCCGTTTGACATGGCTCCAACCATTTCATAATAATGGGTGTCTAAATAAATTTTCCAAATTAAATCAGAAAGGCTGCCGCGGCGAGCCAAATCCCTCCATACGTCAAGCTGCTGCAAAAACTTCTCAAGCTTTGCCTGCGTTTCAGCTTCAAGCCCTGATTGCTCGTTTTCCACAAATTTTTTCACCGCTTCATAAAAAGGCGCATTTTTGTCGGTTAAACGAATGAGTGCCAATTCATTTTCCTTCAGTCCCACAAAGGGAGCCCGTAAAACGGATGCCAAAGGAATGTCTTGATATGGATTGTCGATGACTTTTAATAAATTCATCATGATCATGACTTCCAACGCTTCAAAATAGCCTTTGGAACTTTCCGCATATAACGGAATATTGGCCTTTTTAAATTCTTCAATAATATCGCCGGACCATGTCATAGATCGCATAAGGATGACAATATCGCTGTACTTTAATGGACGGATGCGCTTTTTTTGATCTTTTTGTTTCGTATCATAGACAGTCGCCCCCGATTCCATTAGCTCCTTGATGCGTTGAATAATAAAGCGGGCTTCTTGTTGAGATTTTTTCATTTCTTCTTCCATGATTTGATCGAAATCTTCATCTTCTTCATTTTCCGATGAAGCATCCGGCTGTTCCTCATGTATAATGGCCAACTCCACCGGCATATCTAATTCATTGTACGGCGCACTCGGTTTTAATGCGGCTTTCTCATCATAAGAAATTTCTCCTACTTTTTCGCCCATCACTTGTTCGAAAATATAGTTCGTTCCATAAAGGACTTCTTTCCTGCTGCGGAAATTGGCGTTTAAATCAATTTTTAGCCCACTTGTTTTCGGCTCTTCTTCAAAAGTTAAATACTTATGCAAAAAGAGCATTGGTTCCGCTAGACGGAAGCGGTAAATTGACTGCTTCACATCCCCTACCATAAATAGATTCCCGTTGCTTTCATCGCCGCTTTTTACAAGCTGTAAAATTGTCTCTTGCAACATATTCGTATCTTGGTATTCATCCACAAGCACTTCTTTAAACCGCCCTTGGAATTCTAAAGCAACAGGGGAGGGTTTCATTTCTCCGTTTTCTTCCACCGTTAAAATGTCGAGGGCATAATGTTCAAGGTCTGAAAAATCTAAAATGCCTTTTTCCAATTTCGCCCGTTTAAACTTTTCGCCAAATTTCAGCGTAAGTTCCACCAATGTTTCAATCGTTGGAGCCATCAGACGGATTTCTTGAATCAGGCGCTCTGGTTTCCGCACAAAATACGTTTCTTGAATTTTTTTTACAATTTCTTTTGCTTTATTCCGTTTCTCTTGCGCTTTCTTTTTCAATTCTTCATCGCAGGAATCTTTCGGCATCCGCGCAAGGGTTTCCCATTTTAACACAGCAAAAAATTCATAAGCTTCTTGCCAAGAAGAACGGATGCGCCGCAATGCCTCTTGAATAAGGGCCAAATCCAATTCCACTGTTTCTCCGTAGGCATGCGGCCCATCTGGCATTAAAGCATACTTTCTCACCGCTAAAAGGTGCGACCGAGCTTCTTCCAACTGAAATGCAATGGAATTTTTCACATAATTGATGAAAGGTAAATCATCCACCGTTACGTCCTCAGAAAGCTGATATTGCTCCACAAGGGAATGAAGCCATTTTTCCGGTGCCGGATGAACACGCGCATTGTCATATAATTGCTCTATCAACTTTTCAATTTCCTGGTCATCCCGGTCGGAGGTGAAGCTGTCCACTAACCGGTAAATGCGAGCGGCTTCTGCTTCATCTTCGGCGCTGTACGCTTCTTCCATGACGTCTTTTAACACATCATCCCGCAAAAGCGAAACTTCCCCTTCACTGGCAATGCGGAATCCCGGGTCAATATCAATCAAATAGGCATATTGCCGAACGATAGATAAGCAAAAGGAGTGCAATGTGGAAATTTGGGCTTTGTTGACAAGGCTCAGCTGCTTTCGCAAGTGGGCATTGTGCGGGTCTTTTGCGATTTCCTTTTCCAGTGCCTTTGCAAGTCGATGGCGCATTTCTGCCGCAGCAGCGTTTGTAAAGGTCACCACAAGCAGCTCGTCCACATTAATCGGATTTTCTTTCGCAATGACCTTTTCGATCATCCGGTTGATAAGCACCGCCGTTTTTCCTGACCCAGCCGCCGCAGAAACAAGAATATCCTGCCCTGTTGCCCAAATCGCTTTCCATTGCTCGTCTGTCCATGTGGCATCTTTTGGTTTAATAGGAATCGGATTCATCTTCCTTCAACTCCCTTCGAATTTTTTCAATCACGTTTGGCATTTTATCTACCTCAAGACGCAAGTACGCATCCTCTGCAGGATCAAATTGGCAAACCGACTTAAACTGGCAATAATCGCAAGCTGTTTTATCTTTTAATTTAAATGGTCGAATAGATGTATCTCCACTTAAAATGGATTCCCCAGCTTCTTGATGTTTTCTGCGGACGAATTTGCGCAAATCTTGCATTGCATCCGGCGGTACAACTTTTGACGTTTTGGCAAACTCCTGCTTCTTCGTAAAGGATGCAGGAATAATAATTGACTTGCCATCTTCTTCTAAGCGTTCATCCATGGCAATGACAGCCTCTTGATCTTCTGCAAGCAACCCTTTCATTTTGAACATTTTCAGCCGTTCTTCCTCAAACTCTAAATCATTCAATTCTTTCTCCACTTTTAATAGAGGATTTTGAACATGAACGTAAAGAACACCCGCTGGCAAGGCGGATTCTTTCAATAAGATGAACGAATTTTCCACCGCCACATCCAAATAGGTCAATAATTGCAATGAAATGCCATAATATACTTCATTCAAATCTAAATCTCTGCCAGAAGATTTATAGTCAATAACGCGCAAATACGATTTTTCGCCCACCTTTGCATGGTCAATCCGGTCAATGCGACCTCTAAGTTTCATTCTCCGGCCGCCTTTTAAAGGAATTTCGAGAGGCGGCAATTGTTCTTTCGGACCAAAAGCTGCCTCCACCGCAATCGGTTTAAAGAAGGAGCTTTTCGCATGTTGGGAAAGGGCGATCATCGTTCTCTCAATAATGCGCATCAGTTTACGCTGTATATAGCGGTAGCGGGAACTGCTTAATAAAATTTGATGGGAAAAAGCCGGCACAATGCGCTCCACCGCTTCCCGGGCAAGGTGCGCACATTGTTCCCTCGTCAATTTATTCCACGGCAAATTTAATCGGTTCGTTTCCATGGAAATCCATTTTAACGCTTCATGGAACAAATCTCCCATTTCAAAGGTTTCTAAGCGAAACTCCGGCCGCTCCTGCAAATGAAGTCCATAGGTTGCAAAATGGGCAAATGGACAGCTGAAATATTTTTCAATCCGCGACACGCTGGAAGTCATTTCGTCCCCATACAGTTCTTCCGTTAATGCCTGTTTTAATGGTTCAGAATGTTTTTTTTCTTTAAGCGGCTTCATCACAAGCTCAAGTACCGGTTTCCATTCCCCGCTTTGTTCATAAAAAGCTTTCAGCGCTTTCCATTCTGAATCCAATTTCAAGCCATCCGCCTGTTTTAATTGGGTCATTAAGTAAGCAAGGGATGTTCTTGGATGTCTTAAGTAAGATAAAATTTTCGACTTCTCCCATTCTTCAATTGGGTCAATAAAGATTCGATGATGAGGCAAAGTGCTTTCACCATTGACTTCGAATAAATTGTGCAATCGCTGAACATACAACGATGGCAATAACGCCTTGCTTTCCTCATCGCTGGCGGAATAGGTTACATATAATCGATGGGTCGGGGAAGAAAAGGCACGGTAAATGTAGAAGTTTTCCTCCATTAACCGGTGTTTCGAAGTTGGTAGCAATTCAATGTCAATGTTTGAAAACCATTCCCTGTCCATATCATTTATAAGCCCTTCATAGTCAATCCGCATTGGATATACGCCATCATTTACGCCGATGACGAACACCACTTTCATATTGTCAAAGCGGGAAAATTCCAATTGGGATACCGTCACTTCATCAATGGCAGGCGGAATTTTAGAGAATGCAAGGGCATCGTACCCTTCATCTAAAATTTTTGCCGCATCCTCAAGGGGTAAAGACTGATCCCCAAACATCACAACAAATTGCTCAAGAACATTCACCCACTCGTTCCAAGCCTGGTCATGCTCCATCGCCTCTTCCAGCCGTCCTTTTTCCATCTCTTTCTCTTTTAAGGCTTGCAGCTTTTCAAACACTTGCAATTCATCCATGCACGAAAATAATGCGAAGGCAATTTCTTTTCCATTGCGCGCTTTCTTTAATTCTCTTTCGAATTTTAATAGAGGCTTCCGAACATATTCTTTCATTTCATCGATAATTGCTTGCACCTTAAGTTCTTCATCCGTTTGCTTCGTTGTCACAAACTCAAATCCGCGATACTTTTTATAAATCCATCGTTCATCCTGCATCCATCGATTCCCATAAATTCCTTGGGCGATGACGAAGTTTTCAAATACATCCGCTTTCTCCCGCATTTCTTTCACATCTGAATTCAATGGGAAAAATAAATCTGTTTTGACGCTGCGGAAAATCGGTTCATACTTCCAATTAGAAGTAATCACTTCTAAAATGGAACGGCTGAATTCAATTAATGGATGATGAAGCATTGGTTTCTTCTCATTGGTAAATACCGGAATGTCATATTGCGCGAAAATCGTCGAAATAAGCGGATCATATACGTCTGCTTGACGATACATGATTCCTATATCTCGATAGCGGACGCCTTCTTCTTGCACCAATCTTTTTATTTCCCGGGCAATGCCATGAACTTCCGCGCGGCGATTGGCTCCTTCAATAATTTGAACAAATCCTTCCGCTCTCAACTTTTTAGGAACCGGTTGATGAAACTCCTGTTCAATATGCTGCAAATCAAAATTTTGATAGCGATATGTGGTTTGCATATGTATCCGAGGTTCCACTTCGATTCCTAATTTTACCGCTTCTTGTCGTAATTTGTCGTACATCAACGAAGCACGATAAAACACCGCTTGTTCATTGTCTTTATCATTTTCATTTTCAAAAGGAAGAACAACGGTTACTCGTTTTGTTAAAGTTAATAACTGTTTCACAATTTCAAATTCCCGTACCGTAAAAAATGTAAATCCATCAATATAAACATGGGTATCTTTTAGTTTTTCAGAGTTTTTCATTTGCTGAATTAAAAACGGATAAAGCCCGTCTCCTTCTATATAACGATCCCCTAAAATTTCTTCCAGCTTTTGGAGGATAATGTTTAAGTCTTTTGATTTGGCAATCAACGTTTGGGGAGCATCAGATTGTTCAAATGTTTTGATGGCTTCTTCCAACGTTTGGCTGTCAATATTAAATTGATTAAATTCCCGAATCATCTTTTCAATTTCTTCTGTAAATCCGCGCTTATCAGCAGCTTGGCGAAATAAAGAAAATTGATCTTTATTTTCTTCCAGCAAGCGTCTTAAGAGCATCCGGTATCCAATTTTATCTACTTTATCTTTCGCAATGCCGCCAGTTTCCTGCAAAATATGCCATGACAATCGTTTAAACGTCATCACTTGCGCGCGGATTAATCCTTGTATGCCATAATGATTCGTTAACTGATATTCCGTTGAAAAGGACATTTGGTCGGGAACAATTAAAAAAATAGGTGAACCAAAAGGATTAGCCTTAACTTCCTCCACAATTTCCTTATGGATAAAGGTGGTCTTCCCTGTCCCTGCCCGTCCGCTGATAATTCGTAATGACATACTGCTCCTCCTTCTTAATGAAAAATCGTATTTTCATTATAGTATATTTTTTTATCTATTTTTCGCAGAAGACATAAAAAAGGCTGTCCAGAAAGTCGAACACTTTCGGAAACAACCTTACTTCTTATAGGAATATTCTCTTAAACACTTTCCCTGCGGTGGTCACAAAACGCGCCTCCTCGTCGCAATTTATCTGCGGCAAAACTCTAGCTAAAGCCGCAAAGAGGGCGTCTTGGAATGACTTTTCAGATGCCCCCTTTGCAGAATTATTTTTTATGAGTTGTTTTCAACCTTTTTTGTTTTCTTAACTTAGATACCTCTCTTAATTCCCTTTCTACCCGATTATTTAAATATTTCTCAATCAGTTTTCCAATCATCCACAACAAAAAGATGGCAACAGCGGCAAAAATTAATCGAATCGGGCTTCGGATCAACTCACTAATATCGTATCCCAGCAAGCTAATCGTTAAAATCATGACGAATTTTCCCGACATCAACACAACTAAATACACTTTTTTCTTTATGTTGGATAGCCCTGCGACAATATTGACGAGCACTGATGGAGTGAATGGAAAACACAGCAGAATAAATAACGGAGCTATCCCCTTCATATCCACCCAGCGGATGAGTTTTTGCATTTTCTCATATTTGATAAATTTTTGCACTCTCGGTCTTTTTCCAAATTTCCGGACAAACAGAAAGACAGAATAAGAGCCTAATACGGTTCCTATCCAGGAAAATAAAAACCCGAACCATAAGCCATGGGAATTTGCATTTGCTACAACAAATACTACTAGAGGTAGAAACGGCAAAAATGCTTCTAAAAATGGGAAAAGGATCCCAATCAACGGTCCAAAGGTTCTGTACTGCGCTTCTAAAGCTTCTATATTTTCAGCGGTAAACCACTCGCTCACAAGTTCCACCTCTATCGATACTGAATAATTAAATGTAAAATGGTTACTTCATCAGTTGGATTTTCATACTGATGTGGTTCAGTGGCAGAGAAAACAAGGGTCTCGCCTTCCACTAAATGATCTTTCAATTCACCGCATTGAACAACCGCTTCTCCTTTAATTACTGTTACGGTTTCCTCTACTCCTTCTGTATGGGGTTCGCTCTTATGAATGACTCCAGGTTCCATTTCGATTTTATAAAATTCCCATCCTCGTTCAGGCTCATAAGGAATGATAGAGTACACGCGATATTTTCCGTCTTCTTCAGAAACGTAAGTCGAAGGGTCTACGCTATATTTTTGGAAAAGGGTTTTTGGCGGCTGTAAAAGAGAAGAAAAGGAGATTTTTAATCCTGCTGCAATTTTCCATAGCGTAGAAACGGTTGGATTCGCTTCCCCTTTTTCAATTTGGGCAAGCTGCGCCTTACTTACATCCGTAGCTTTTGCCACATCATCCAAACTTAAACTGCGCTCTTTCCGAATTTTTTTTAATTGCATACCAATATTGCGATTCATTCGTTCCATTTTTGTTCCACCCTATTGTCTATTTTAAAAGACAAATGTATACTATATTAAACAAAAGAAGAATATTCTGACGATTTTATTATAACTATAATTAGCATTAATTGGTAATAATTAAACTAATTTTTCATCATTATAGTACACAATTATTAGTCATTGAAGTATAACGAAAGAACGTTCATAAAGTTTCAATATCAAAGGGATGGGGGGGAATGGTATGACAACGGAAATCAAAGAAGTGAAGGATATTCCAAAAACAGCGACAGAAGATTCTTTTATACAAGGAATGAAAGATTGCATTCCAACTTTGCTGGGATACATCAGTATTGGCTTTGCCTTTGGTGTGGTAGGAATCGCTTCGAATCTATCCATTCTGGAAATTTTTTTGCTGTCGGCTCTTGTGTACGCGGGAAGTGCCCAATTCATTTTTGCCGGCTTGTATGTAGCAGGGGCGCCAATGTCCGTCATCATCATTACAACATTTATTGTGAACTTGAGGCATTTTCTTATGTCCCTTACAGTGGCCCCGTATTTTACCCGCTATTCAGCATTGCGCAATGTCGGATTTGGGTCGCTTTTGACGGATGAAACTTTTGGCGTTGCCGTTACAAAAGCCGGAAAAGAAAAACAGCTGGGCGGCCGGTGGATGGATGGCTTAAATTTAACCGCCTATTTGACATGGATTGCATCTTGTGTTGTTGGGGGACTCGTTGGAAACTGGATTCCAAATCCGGAACGTTGGGGGCTTGACTATGCGTTAGTTGCAATGTTTATTGCTCTGCTTGTACTTAATTTAGCCAATGCAAGCAAGAATAAGCTCATGCATTATATAAAATTAATTGGTTGTGTCTTTGGAATTTTATATATTCTTTCTTATTTCATGCCTAGCCACTTAGCGGTGCTTATAACGACGATTATTGTGGCGACTATTGGGGTGATTACTGAAAAATGACGACAACTTTCATGATGTTTTTATTAATTTTAGGGTGCGCATTTGTTACGTGGCTTCCCCGGGTCATTCCCTTTATTTTAGTGCGAAATATTGAGTTGCCGAAAGTAGTGCTGCGGTGGCTTCAGTTTATTCCTGTTTGCATTTTGAGTGCGTTGGTCTTTCAATCGCTTTTCAATACGGAAGGAAAATTTGTCACGCTGCATTGGGAAAGTACGATTGCTTTCGTGCCTACTCTTTTCATTGCCCTATGGACGAAAAGTTTATCAAAAACAGTGGTTGCAGGGGTATTAACGGTAGCGGTTTTAAGAAATTTCTTTTGATTGTGGATAAATAGTAAGGGCGAATGGTGGAAATTCGCTCTTTTTATTTGGCGCGGTTTGGATGGGATTCGATTGGGAGAGGAAGATACGGCTTCATTTAATGTCTCTTCTTCCTTATTGGTGTGTATTTTGCCTCATTTCGTGCGTTTACCTCCCTTTTTTGTTCGGATACTGCCTCATCCTTATTTCTCCCCACTCCCTCTAAAAATAAAAAAATGGCCTAATCCCTTTCCGAGAATTAAGCCGTACTACTTAAATAAGAATGTTCACTTTATAAAAAGGCACCCTTCATATCTCTACTCAATAATTAACAATCCAATGCGGTAATGGTCTTTACTATACACTTCATGCTGGGTTAGCCGCACTTCATTTTTATGATTCAACACTTCTAATTTGCAATAAGCGGCGTTGATTTGAAGTGCTTCATACAACTCCAATTCATTATGCACTTCACGGCCATTCACTTTACGGATAATTTCTCCCGCTTGCAGCCCCATTTTTTCCGCTGGTGATTCTGGTAAAACCGCTGCAATCATCACACCATTTGGACGAGCAGAAACCGCATATACATCACGTCGTTCCCGCACTTTAAAAATATACGATATAAATAAGCGAATGATGGCTCCAGCAAATACTGCTACAACCGCTGCAATTGGATAAAAATAACCGACCAGCCCCCCAATAAGAACGAGTCCTCCTAAAATCCAAACCGCTCTTGACAACTTAGGATACACATCCAACGGCAAAGAACGTCTCGTTATTTGCTGAAATCCAATAAGAAATGGAAATAAAACTAACGCAAATTGTTGATGATTTAGCGAAAATTGCGGCCACCAAGGAAAATACGCATCAATAGCTTGTCCCGGAACGACGAAAAAAATGGGCAACAGCCATAATTTCTTTGTAAAAAACGCAACACCATGTAATCCCCTTTTAGACTTCTCAATCATTGGCGAAGCGTAATTCACACCATATTTTTTAATTAAACGGCTTTCTGCAATTAGCAATATCCCAGCCATGAGTGCGCATGTAACAGCCGCACCTTCGAACACATCCAGTCCTTGAATTTTCCATCCAAATATCTCAAATGACCAATGCTCTTCATTCATCACCATTAAAGATGCGAGACTCAACCCAATAAGGACCATTGGGGAAAGAAGATGGAAATTATATAGAATCAAGCCAAAGATGCTAAAAGCTGCAACGAAAAATAGCAACTCTATAGATTGAGTTAATCCAACAAGCAGGCTGAGCACAGAAATAATCAGTGCAAACCAAATCCCTTCTTTAATGAGCCCAACCAATTCCGTCCATCCCCACAAAATCCGGGTTTTGAAAAACTTTCTTTCCCTTTTGACACGCACATATCCAAGAAAAATTGCCATGATAATTGCCATATACAATAGAGGGTTCATAAACATTCTAGCTATAGCTTTTAAGAATTCTAATAAAATCTCTTCTATCACTCATCCCACCGCCGTTTCCTACTAACTATTGTACATTTTAGCAAAGTAATAAAAATTTGCGTAGAGGGAAACTAGGAATTTATTAACAGAAATGATTCCCAAAAATTTTATCAAAAAAATGATTCATCCGTCGACTTTACGGCAAAATTCACTCCATTTGATAGCAACAGAAATATCCAAATCAAAGGTATTCTCATGATTACCCAAAGAAATGATGACATGGTTTGGATTTTCTAACTTCTCGATTGTAGCATTTGCAAAATATGTATCTGGGAAGGACATTTTATGTGTTCATCAAAACACCTCTTTGAATTTAAAAAAATTTCCTATTTTATCATATGTATGCAATAAAAGAATCCATTATGACAAATAAATGCGGCAGTATCCGCACGAAATAAGGAAGCAAACGCACGAAACGGAGCAGTATCCGCACGAAATGAGGAAGCAAATGCACGAAACGGGGTAGTATCCGCACGAAATGGAGGAATAAACGCACGAAACGAGGCAGTATCCGCACGAATTGAGGAGGTAAACGCACAAAACAATGCAGTATCCGCACGAAATGAGGAAGCAACCGCACGAAATGAGGCAGTATCCGCACGAAATGAGGAAGCAACCGCACAAAAGAGAGGAGCAATCGCACGAAACGGGGCAGTATCCGCACGAAATGGAGTAGTAAACGCACGAAACGAGGCAGTATCCGCACGAAATGGAGTAGTAACCGCACGAAACGTGGCAGTATCCGCACGAAATGAGGAGGCAACCGCACGAAACGTGTTTGTATCCGCACCAAATGAGAAAGTAAACGCACGAAATGGAGCAGTATCCGCACGAAATGAGGAGGTAAACGCACGAAACGTGTTTGTATCCGCACCAAATTAGAAAGTAAACGCACGAAATGGAGCAGTATCCGCACGAAATGGAGGAGGTAAACGCACAAAACAATGCAGTATCCGCACCAAATGAGGAGGCAACCGCACGAAACGAGGCAGTATCCGCACCAAATGAGAAAGTAAACGCACGAAACGAGGCAGTATCCGCACGAATTGAGGAAGCAAACGCACGAAACGAGGCAGTATCCGCACGAATTGAGGAAGCAAACGCACGAAACGAGGCAGTATCCGCACGAATGGAGGAGGTAAACGCACAAAACAATGCAGTATCCGCACGAATGGAGGAAGCAACCGCACAAAAGAGAGGAGCAATCGCACGAAACGTGGCAGTATCCGCACGAAATGGAGTAGTAACCGCACGAAACGAGGCAGTATCCGCACGAATGGAGGAAGCAAACGCACGAAATGGAGCAGTATCCACACCAAAGGGAGTAGTAAACGCACGAATTGAAGAAGCAAACACACTCAATAGAAATACACCAAACGAACTTTTTAGATTAGAACTAACAAGGAAATAAACACTAATTGCCGAACATGCATTAATAGAGTTTATATTTGAGGTGAATAATTGATGAAAATAATAAATTCAACCATAGGAATTTTATTCATTCCTTTAGGATGGACGCTTATGAGTACAACAGTATTCAATAAAACTTTTAAAACTATAGCTATAAAAGTTATCGGCTTCTTAATTGTATTCGTAGGTGTTTTTTATTTAAATAAAGAACAAAATTCGCAAAAACAATAGACTCAAATCCCGATTATCCCCTATTGCTGAAGAAGTTTCTCTTTGGCTTATTCAACTAATATAAAAAGAGGATATATGCCCAAATTGAACATAATATCCTCTTCCTCATCCGCCTTTTTTACTTTAATTCTTTAAATGTCCCCTTTAATTTTATGCATGATAACATTTAATCCCATTTTCAGCTGTACATCCTGTTCCATATCTTCTTTAAATAAAACTACTTTTTCGCGAATGCTTGCGAAGAATTCATCATCCATATGTCTTCCCCTCTTCAACTTAAATTTTTCTCGATAGGAGGCGACTGCTTCTGCCGTTTCTTCATCATAAAATCCATCCGTTCTTTCCAAATTGTATCCTAAACCGTTTAACACCTTCTGAACATAAGCTATTTCTTCGCTATAGTCTCCTTCTGCAAACTCTCCCCGCAGCGGCACAATTTCCATCGCGAACAATGGATGTTGTTCTACTTCAATATCCGATTCAATTCCTATTCCGTGAATCCATTCCCGATCTGGCGTGAGCCATTTATTCGTAGATAATTTCAATTCTCCGCCATTTTTCAAATCGTACGTTTCTTGCACTGTTCCTTTTCCAAAACTCTTGCTTCCCACCACAATGGCGCGTTTCCAACTTTTCATTGCGCCTACCATCACTTCGCTTGCCGATGCACTTCCCTCATTTTGAAGAACTACTAACGGCATCTTTTTCATTTGTTTTGCGTACTCTTCATCCACATCCAGCTTTGTCGTTTTTATTGCTTCCATCATCCCTTGCGCATTTTGCATATAGGCAAACACCGTTCCTTCTTTTCCAATGCTGCTTACTACACCGGCGACGCTATGTAAATACCCGCCAGGATTGTCCCTTAAATCAATAATCATCCCATCTACATTTTCCGATAAAAGCCGTTTTGTTGATTCAATCCATTCTTCCAACGTTTCCTCTCCAAACATCGAAATGGAAACATAGCCTATTTTCAAGTCATCTAACGGAATCACTTTCCCTGTAACGGTCTGATTATCAATTTCTGCCCGTTCCACAGTGATTTTAATATGCCTGTCTGTGCTTGGCCGATAAATGACCAGCGTCACTTTTTCACCAGGGTTTCCTTGGATTAATTGCAGCAATTCTCCAAGAGTTTTGCCTTCTAAACGGACGCCATCCACTTCCACAATTTCATCATATGGACGGATTCCTGCTTTTTCTGCCGGAGAAGACTTCACTGGGGAGACAACAATAAATCGTCCATCCTTTTCCGTTATTTCAATACCAATCCCTACCCTTTGTCCTGCCAATGATTGACGATGAATGGCCGCTTCTTTTTCTGTATAGTAGGTGCTATATGGATCTTTAATCGCTTCCGTCATTCCTCTTAATGCGCCTTCAATCAATTCCTCATCTTTTGTATCATAAACGGATTTTTCTTTAATCAAATGAAATGTTTGGTCAATAACTGGGATATCGCTTCCTTTCACTTCCGATTCCGGTTTCATCGCGCTTTTCCAATACACAATGAAAGCAAGGAATAAGCAAATGATGGCTAAAATGAAAAAAAATCGTCTCTTTCGCACTCACTATCCTCCTCTTCGTTCAATGTATGTTGAAAAGAGGAGCAATAACACATGCAAAAGAGCGATTTTTTTACTCTAATTCTGTTACATAATCCCGTAATGTTTCTAAATCTAAAGGCCCTAAAATTTGTTTTTCAATTTTTCCCTTAGTATTGATGAAAAATGTGGATGGAATCGTATAAACTTTATACGTTTCATTAATTCCTTCTTCTTCCATCAATAAAACCGGAAACGTTAAATCATAGCTTTTTACAAAGTTTTCAACGCTGGCGATTTTATCTTTAATGGTGTAATTCACCGCAAGGATTTCCACATGATCTTCCTCTGCATACTCCTCATAATATTCTTGGAAGTGAGGCATTTCATCTTTGCAAGGCGGACACCAAGTTGCCCAGAAATTCAAAATCACTTTCTTTCCTCTTAAATCAGAAAGGGTCACAGTTTTTCCATCTAAAGTATTTAACGTAAAATCCGGTGCTATCTCTCCTAATCCAACACTTTGAGGGCTATTTTCATCAACTTCATAACCTGAAATATCATCATCAAGGGTATTTTTTTTATTTTCTTCCAATCGATCATGAATAAACAAACCTGCTGCAATTGCGACTAACGCAATGACCAGAATCGCGCCCATCACCTTTTTTGTATTGCTGCTCATTTAACCCCTCCACTTTAAAACCTTCTATTTCATAGAATAACATAAAATCCAAAAAATAAATTTTGATATTCCGTGGCAAGTATGAAAAAATTTTTTCACATATTAAAAAGCTGCTTAGAAAGCAATCCTTTCTAAACAGCTCATTCCAGAATTATAAAGAAATATAACGCAATGGGTTTTGCACACCAGCAGTTTGTCCTTGCCATGTACCAATATGTACTTCAAAGTGCAAGTGTGGACCTGTTACCCGTCCAGTCATACCCATTTCGCCAATTTGCTGGCCTTGTTTAACCACATCGCCCACCCCAACATTAAAGGCACTTAAATGGGCGTATACAGTTGTATAAATTTGACCGTTTAGATTATGCGTAATCATAATCACATTCCCATATGTGCTTAATGAAGAAGCATATGTAACCACACCATCAGCAGACGCTACAATCGGCGTTCCGACACTATTGGCTAAATCGATTCCATAGTGAAACTCAGGGCCATATCCGAGATTGCGCCAACCATAGCCGCTCGTTAACACACCGTTTGTTGGTTTCATAAATCCGCTATTGGAAACTGGTAAATTTCCAGCAGATTGCGCTTTGCTCAATTGTTGTCTTTGAAGCTCAGCAATTTGTTCTTGCAAATCTTTGCTGATTTCAAGATACTCAGAGTATTGTTTTTCTAATAATTTTTTCTCGCTTAAAAGTTTTTCTTGTTCTTTTTCCAGTTCATCAATTAATCGATTTTTCTCTTGCTTCTGTGCGTCTAAATTCGCTTTTAATTCTTTCAGTTTGTTTTGTTTTTCTACTAGTTTTTGTTTCGTATTTTCCAATTCAACTTTCTGCTCTTCTAATACTCGCTGGTCTTCTTTTTGTTCGCGAATGATTTGACGATCCGCTTCAATTAATGTATTGACTGCAGAGAAACGGTCAATGAAGTCAACAAAACTGTTGGCACCAAGCAACACATCTAAAAACGAAACAGAACCATTCGCTTGAAGTGCCCGCGCACGTTCTTCCAACAATGCGTTCCGCTCATCAATTTTCTTTTGCAATGCGGCAATTTTTTCTTCTAAAGCTGTAATTTCTTCATTAGTTTGTGCAATTTCTTTTTCGACCTGCTTGATTTCTTGGTTTGTTTTTGAAATTTGGTTTACGAGCTGATCAATTTGAGCCAACAATTGCTGTTGTTTAGATTCATTCGTTTTAATAGCATTCGTTTTCTGATTGATTTGGCTATTTATTGCTTTTTTCTGTTGTTCCACTTGTTGTTGTTTACTTTTTAATTCGGACAAGCTCGCCGCATATGTGACTGGTATTTGGATAAATAACAGTACAGCGACGATGGCCGAAAACAATTTGAAGTGGTTCTTAAAAAAGTTCCCCATCAAATGGTTCCTCCTTGTTTCTAATAGACTCTAAGGAATTTACGTACAGACATGAAACTGCCCCAAACGCCAATGAAAATTCCAAGGGCTAAAATGATGAGATTCACCTCATAGATTAGAGGGGTTACTTCTAAAATTTGCAGCATTTTTCCTTGAATTTTAGGCGTCAACTTGTTGTACACGTTGTAGTAAACGACGGAAACGAGAATCATTGGAATGATGGACCCCAATAACCCAAGCCACAAACCTTCAAATAAAAAAGGAATGCGAATAAAGGAGCTAGTAGCTCCTACGAGTTTCATAATTTCAATTTCATCTTTGCGCGCAGTAATGGTGATGCGGATAGTATTGTAAATTAAGAAAATCGCTGTAAATAAAAGACCTAAAATTAAAACCAGCCCAATATTGCGGCCCGTATTTAAGAAATTAAAGAGATTTTCAACTTTCTCTTCCCCATAAATGACATCATAGGTATTGTCAAATTTCTCGATTTTCTTTGCCAAAGCCGCAGTCTGCTCAGGGTCTTTTGCCTTCACATACAACACATTTCTCAAAGGATTGCTTTGTTCATACAAGCTGAAATCCTCGCCATAGTTTTCAATTAAAATCTTTAATTCTTCTTCTTTTGAAGAATATTTAACTTCAGCTACATCCGGCAAGCTTTTAACCTGCTTCATCAGCTTTTCTTCAGCGACTTTCATTTCTTCCGGATCATTAATAATATCGATTAAGACGCGAATTTCTACATCGTTTTCGATATTTTCCGCAATGTGATTTAAATTCATCATCAGCAGTGCGAAAATGCCGACTAATATGAGGGTCACCGTCACGGCACTGACAGAGGCAAAAGACATCCAAGCGTTTCGGGTTAAACTTTTTAAACTTTCACGAAAATGACGTTGGAGGGTTCTATATTTCATAGCCATAGTCACCTCCAAAAACATCCCTTACAATCATGCCGCCTTCAATGGTGATTACCCGTTTTCGGATTCGATTGACAATTTCCCGGTTATGAGTTGCCATAACAACCGTGGTACCCATTGCATTAATTTCTTCAAAGATTTTCATAATCTCCCAAGAAGTTTCCGGGTCCAAATTTCCTGTTGGCTCGTCCGCAATAACCACTTTCGGCATATTCACAATGGAACGTGCAATCGAAACCCGCTGCTGTTCTCCCCCAGACAACTCATTTGGGAACATGCGAATTTTGTGTTTTAATCCCACTAACTCTAAGACTTCCAACACCCGTTTACGAATCACTTTTGGATGTTCTTCAATTACTTCCATCGCAAAAGCAACGTTTTCAAATACGGTTAACTTTGGAAGCAGCTTAAAATCTTGGAATACAACTCCTAACGTCCTTCTGAAATGAGGTATTTCCTTCCTCTTTAATTTAGAAGTATTGATTCCATTGATAATGACTTCACCTGAAGTAGGTACCTCATCCCGATACATCAATTTGATAAATGTCGATTTCCCTGCTCCAGAGGGTCCAACGACATAAACAAACTCACCTTGCTTTATATCGACAGAAATACCGTTTACAGCCACTACACCGTTTGGGTATTTTTTGTAAACCTCTTTCATTTGTATCAAAATAAATCACCTTAGTTCTATCTATAGTCAATTCAACAATTAATATTATAGCACTTTATACCGTTAGTAATTTTACATTTTCTTTTCATTGCCCCACTTAAATTTTACAACAATGTAAATTATTTATTATTCCAAAAACAAAATTTTGGCAATTCTTTCTTTTGAACAGAGATTCTAATCTTTCGTGTTCTATTTTTATATTAGTGATAAATATGTAAAATCCTGCTAGAAAATGAAATATTTTTGTCGTTTTTTTGTTTATAATTTCGCGCAAAAAAGCGACAAAACTCTATGGAAAAATTGTGCCGTTTACTTTTCTTTATTAATATGCAAGCAAAATTTATAACTTGTTAAGCAAGTAATTCATTTCATGAGGAGCCTCTTAGTCGAGTTTAATATCGTGTTGAATGGTAGATTTAAACCTCAATGGACCCAGCGCAAATTTGAATTACGTTAATTGGTTTGGGGAAACATTGCGTTTTACGTTTCTAGCTAGAAGAGGGGCTAAAATTGGGGCTAATGAATAAAAAAGGCCAGGAACCCTGAAAATATCAGGATTCCTCGCCCAAAGTTGTATATCGAATGATAATGCTGCCTGTGCGGGATTCGCCGGTTAATTTTAAGACTGGCGCATTATCGACAAATTTATCGAAATGCACTGTTTTAGCGAAGAATTGATCTTCCACATTACGAGTCATCACATCTTGCAATCCTAAATCAATTTTTCCAACATTTGTGGATGCAGTACCGTTGATTGATACATTTTTTGGCACATAAAGTTCAACCGCTCCTGCAACCGTTTGAGCTTTCACTTTGCGGGCCTTTTGATCACTTGTTGTGACAATCACTGCTCCATTTGCGGATTCTGCTTCCACTTCTCTTAGTTCACCATCAACGTAAATGCGGCCGTTCACCGTTTGAACTTCTAAATCTTCCCCTTTTACATGCACAATTTCAATTGGACCATTGCCAGATTCCACATCGGCATTTTCAAATTGGCCAACTGCATATTTAATTGGACCATTGTAGGTGCGAAGTTTGACAAGTTTGGCATTCAATCCATCGATGGATACGCCGCCGTTTAGGAGCTTCATTAAGACAAGATCATATTGCTTATCAGGAATGGATAACTGCACATTCACTTGCGTCAATTTAGAAGGGCATTTTAATTCTAATTTACCATCCTTCAATCGTACAAATTCCCGTTCAAATTCAGCAATCGTTTTATCTTCATCATTTTCAATAGCAATTGTTTTGACTTTTGCTACGACTTTTAATTCATTGGTGTCAGAGCGCACCGCTTCCACTTTCCCATTTGGAATTTCAATTTGAATGCTTCTCACTTCATCGCCGTTGAAAGAATAGTGTTTTTCAAATTCGACTTTTACATTGCTGAGAGAAAAATCCAAATCAAACTCTTTCAATTTTTTGAAAGCTGACCCGATGACGCCCATCATGCTTCTTGAAAATTCCGTCAGATCTTCTTTTACTTCATTCATCAATTCATCCATTTTTTTGTTGAATTCTTTGCTGTTGAAGTTTTTCCCAAAAATATCTTCAAAGCCTGTTGTTTTTTTCGAACTGGATTGTTGTTCTTGTTGAGATGATTGTTCATTCGTTGGCGGCGACGGAACAGCATTGGAGTGGAATTCAGTCGTAGTTGAATTTTGCTTTTTATTCAATGCTTCAAGTAATGTTAAGGCTTCTTCTGCAGAGATGGCACCTTCTTCGACTAATTTAATAATTCGTTTGCGTTCATTATCCATATTTCCTGCCTCCCTCAATGTTCTATACCTTCATATACGTTAGAATTACCCAAAAAGTTTCCTGATTTATCAAATTTGCATCGCTTTATTATGAACAACTTTTGACTATTTCATAAAAAAATATCCGGAAAGGCTAGCTTTCGACCATTTCCGGAAAGTGATTTTTATTTTGCAAATGAAGCGATGTAAGGGATTTTTTTCAATACGAGACACACAGGGATAGCAACAATCATCCCAATGACATTTTGAACAAGGTCGCCAGGTATGGAAGCTAACGGAATGATGAAGCTTGAGAACATGATTGCTTCCCCAAGATAATAAACACCAATCATCACTGGAATGGATACAATCATACCAAAAATATTTTTCGCTAGACTTTCTCCACGGCTTCCTTTGGACCAAGCTATTTTCCCTACAATATATCCTTGTAAAATTCTAGATATAATAGTAATTGGTGCCCAAACAAGCCACCCGCCAACAATATCAAATAGCCCCATGCCCACTGCTCCTGCAATAGCCCCTTTCTTTGGACCAAACAAAATCGAAACAATAAATAGCATGGCCGTTCCTAAATGAACTAAACCGCCATTTGAAGCAATAGGCAATTTTATATTTAAAAACATGGTGGAAAGAAAAACGAGTGCGATTAACATTGCTGAAACCACTAAGTCTACAGTTTTGGCTCTTTGCTTTGAAAGTGTATGTTGCATATTCCGTCTCCCCTTTAATGTAATGAAATTTATCATAACATTATCAGAAGCTTGACATCTATAAAAGTGTCAATTTTATAAAAATAAAGCATGTCAGTTTGAAATTTTTTGTTCTATTGAAGTGATGGCTAAAAATTTATTTTTTCGAAAAGTGATAATCGCCAAATCTGAATGGATATTTGCCTAACCTTGATATATAATTGCCAATTTTGGATAAATAATCGCCAAAGGAAATTTTCTCTCGCCAAGATTGCCCAAAAAAAATAAAAAAGCAGCACTGTCATTCGTGCTGCTATTTTTCTTACTTATCTGCTGCTTGAGCCAACAGTTTTTCCATCCGTTCGCGGTCGCGCTCTAAAATCGGCTTCAAATAGCGGCCAGTATAAGAATTTTCATTTTCGGCCACCTCTTCAGGAGTTCCGGTTGCCACGACGGTTCCTCCCTTGTCTCCGCCTTCTGGGCCTAAATCGATAATATAATCTACGGTCTTAATCACATCTAAATTATGCTCAATGACCAATACGGTATCTCCATTATCCACAAGGCGTTGCAACACCGAAAGCAGTCTTGCAATGTCATCCACATGGAGACCTGTCGTTGGCTCGTCCAAAATATAGAAGGATTTTCCTGTTGAGCGGCGATGCAACTCAGAAGCCAGCTTCACTCGCTGCGCTTCCCCGCCGGATAAAGTAGTAGCAGGCTGCCCTAATTTCATATAGCCAAGCCCTACGTCCACAAGAGTTTGCAGTTTTCGGTGGATTTTTGGAATGTTTTCGAAAAACTCTGTTGCCTCTTCAATGGTCATATCCAAAACTTCTGCAATGTTTTTGCCTTTATATTTTACTTCCAATGTTTCGCGGTTGTAGCGTTTTCCGTGGCAGACTTCACATGGAACGTACACATCCGGTAAAAAGTGCATTTCAATTTTGATGATTCCATCACCAGAGCAAGCTTCACAACGGCCGCCTTTAATGTTGAAGCTGAAGCGTCCTTTCTTATAGCCGCGCACTTTCGCCTCGTTCGTTTGGGCAAAGACTTCTCGAATGTCATCAAACACCCCTGTATAAGTTGCTGGATTGGAGCGGGGCGTGCGTCCGATAGGCGATTGGTCAATATCAATCACTTTATCTAAATGTTCGAGGCCTGTAATTTCCTTATGTTTTCCCGGTTTCGTTCGCGCTCCATTTAATTCATGGGCAAGTTTTTTATATAAAATTTCATTGACCAATGTGGATTTTCCAGACCCGGATACCCCCGTCACCGCTACAAACATACCTAATGGGATATCCACTTTAATGTTTTTCAAGTTGTTTTCTGCGGCGCCTTTTATGGTAATTTTGCGACCATCTGGGTTTCGTCGCTCCCGTGGAAGTGGAATGAATTTCTTGCCGCTCAAATACTGCCCCGTGATGGATTTTTCATTTTTCATCACTTCTTCCGGTGTTCCTGCCGCCACAATTTCTCCACCGCGGGAACCGGCTCCTGGACCAACGTCGATTAAATAATCCGCCGCCAGCATCGTATCTTCATCATGTTCCACAACAAGCAATGTATTGCCGATGTCTCTCATTTTTTTCAAAGTATGAATTAACTTATCATTATCCCGCTGATGCAAACCAATAGAAGGCTCATCCAGCACATATAGTACCCCTGTAAGCCTTGAGCCGATTTGGGTGGCCAATCGAATGCGCTGAGCCTCTCCTCCAGATAATGTTCCAGCTGTTCGGCTCAAAGTTAAATATTCCAAACCGACATTTAATAAAAACTCAAGGCGTTCTTTAATTTCTTTCAAAATTAGACGAGCAATTTGCATGTCCTTTTCTGATAACTGAAGATTTAAAAAGTATTTATATAACTCCTCAACGGATAAATCTGTCACTTCCGCAATATTTTTCCCATCAATCTTCACTGCAAGACTCTCAGGTTTTAACCGCTGCCCTTTACAAGTTGAACATTTCTGCTCCGTCATGAATTTCTCCATCGTTTCCCGCACCCAATCGGATGTGGAATCCCGATAGCGGCGTTCTATATTGTGGACGACGCCTTCAAAGACAATATCTTTATTATGGACGCTGCCAAATTCATTTTCATAATAGAAATGAATTTTTTCTCCTTTCGAACCATATAAAATAATGTCTAATTGGTCCTTCGATAATTGGGAAACGGGCACATCCATTGGAATATTGTAATGGTTGCACACCGCTTTCAACAGCTGTGGATAATATTGGGAGCTTGTCGGTTCCCAAGGGGCAAGGGCATGCTCTTCAAGAGTTTTGTGCCAATCAGGAATCACTAAATCGATGTCCACTTTTAATTTGGATCCGAGGCCGTCGCACTCCGGACAAGCCCCGAACGGACTGTTGAAGGAGAACATGCGCGGCTCCAGTTCTCCAATGGAAAAGCCGCAAATTGGACAAGCATGATGCTCGCTAAATAACAATTCTTCATGCTCCATCACATCAACTATGGCTCGTCCATCAGCCAGTTTCAGCGCTGTTTCAAGGGAATCGCTTAACCGTGCTTCAATGCCTTCCTTGATGATAATGCGGTCTACCACCACTTCGATATTGTGCTTTTTATTTTTATCCAGTTCAATATTGTCATCCAAATCACGCAGTTCCCCATCGATGCGAACGCGCACAAAACCTTGTTTTTTCAAATCTTCCAAAAGCTTTACATGGGTACCTTTCTTACCGGAAATCACGGGAGCTAAAAGCTGCACTTTTGTCCGCTCTGGATATTCCATAATGCGGTCCACCATTTGCTCAATGGTTTGGGATGTAATTTCAATTCCATGGGTTGGGCAGACCGGCTTCCCGATGCGGGCAAACAGCAAACGCAAATAGTCGTAAATTTCCGTTACTGTTCCTACAGTAGAACGTGGGTTGCGGCTTGTCGTTTTTTGGTCAATGGAAATCGCAGGAGACAACCCTTCAATGGAATCCACATCCGGCTTGTCCATTTGCCCTAAAAACTGGCGGGCATAGCTGGATAAAGATTCCACATATCGCCGCTGCCCTTCCGCATAAATCGTATCAAAGGCCAAAGAAGATTTCCCGGAACCGGAAAGCCCCGTCAACACGACGAGCTTGTCCCGGGGAATGGTCACATCAATATTCTTTAAATTATTGGAACGTGCACCACGCACGACGATTTGTTTATTTTCCACAGTCGTCACCTTTCTATTTTGGATTCACGGGATCATCCCTTCACATCTCTGCTTTCAATTCAAATATTGTATCCCTCAACTCTGCCGCCCTTTCGAAATCGAGGGATTTGGCGGCTTCTTTCATTTCTTTTTCAAGCGACTCAATTAATTTTTCTAACTCAGATTTTGTTAACTTCTTGCCTTTTGTTACTTTTGTGATATATTTTTCTTCCTCTTCTGCTGCATGAGTTGCACGAATTAATTCTGGAATTTCTTTTCGTATTGTTTTTGGCACGATGCCATGTTCTTTATTATATGCTTCTTGAATCGAGCGGCGGCGCTTCGTTTCTTCAATCGCTTTTCTCATGGATTCCGTGATAGTGTCGGCATACATAATGACGTGTCCATTCGCATTTCGGGCCGCACGTCCAATCGTTTGGATTAAGGAAGTTTCCGAACGCAAAAATCCTTCTTTATCCGCATCTAAAATAGCAATGAGCGATACTTCTGGAATATCCAGTCCTTCCCGCAGCAAGTTAATGCCGACAAGCACATCATACGTTCCCTTTCTCAATTCTCGGATGATTTCAATCCGTTCAAGGGTTTTAATTTCCGAGTGAAGATAGGCGACTTTAATACCCATTTCTTTCAAATAATCCGTTAGATCTTCCGCCATTTTTTTCGTCAATGTTGTGACAAGCACCCGTTCATTTTTCTTCGTCCGTTTTTGAATTGCATCCACCAAATCATCAATTTGTCCTTCAATTGGGCGCACATCCACTGTTGGATCAAGAAGTCCTGTTGGGCGGATAATTTGTTCAATCATTTCCGGACAATGTTCTTTCTCGTATGGACCCGGTGTAGCAGATACATAGATGGCTTGATGAATATGCTGTTCAAACTCTTCAAATTTCAATGGCCGGTTATCAAGTGCTGAAGGCAAGCGGAAACCATAGTCCACAAGCACTTGTTTTCGAGCTTGGTCGCCGTTATACATGCCCCGAATTTGCGGCAATGTAACGTGGCTTTCATCAATGACCATTAAAAAATCATCTGGGAAATAGTCAAGTAATGTATAAGGCGTTGCCCCTGGCTCACGCAATGTCAAATGGCGGGAATAGTTTTCGATGCCAGAGCAATAGCCCATTTCCCTCATCATTTCCAAGTCGTACTTTGTGCGCTGTTCCAACCGCTGCGCTTCCAAAAGCTTTCCTTCTGCCCGAAATTTTTCAAGCTGCTCTTCCAGTTCTTTCTCGATATTTTCAATGGCTTTTTTCATTTTGTCTTCTCTTGTAACGAAGTGGGAAGCTGGATAAATAGCCACATGATTTCGATCACCAATGATTTCTCCAGTCAATGCATCTACTTCCCGAATGCGGTCCACTTCATCACCGAAAAATTCAACGCGTATGCAATGTTCATCCCGGGAAGCAGGGAAAATTTCTACCACATCGCCGCGCACTCGGAACGTTCCCCGCTGGAAGTTCACATCATTTCTTTCATATTGGATGTCCACTAATCGGCGAAGCAACTGATTTCGCTCAATTTCCATACCTTTTCGGATAGACACCACCATTTCGCGGTATTCATCCGGATCCCCTAAACCATAAATGCAGGAAACAGATGCCACAATGATGACATCTCTTCTTTCAAACAAGGCGCTTGTGGCGGAGTGGCGCAATTTATCGATTTCGTCGTTGATGCTGGCATCCTTTTCGATGTATGTATCCGATTGCGGCACATACGCTTCCGGTTGATAATAATCGTAATAGCTTACAAAATATTCCACCGCATTATTTGGAAAAAACTGTTTAAATTCGCTGTATAATTGACCAGCAAGCGTCTTGTTATGAGCAATGACCAACGTCGGTTTATTTACTTCTTTAATGACGTTGGAAATGGTGAATGTTTTTCCTGTTCCTGTCGCTCCAAGCAATGTTTGATGCTTTTTGCCTTCTCGTATACCTTGAACAAGTTGTGCAATCGCTTTGGGCTGATCGCCGCTTGGTTTATACGGAGCATGCAATTCAAAAGTATCAGCCATATTCCTCGTCCTTTCCCAATATATCGTAAAAATATTTTAACATATCCAATAGTAAATATCATTCATTTTGCGAACGTATATTCTGAAACCAGACATGAAAATACCGCCTTTTTCCACAATAAAACCTGTGCAAAAGGCGGTTTTTCTCAATGGATATTGGTGCTCAGTTCAATGACTCCTGCAATTCATTTAATTCTTTCGCATATTTATAAAAAGCTTCTTCATTTCTTTCATCCAACGCCTGATCGATGAAATCCTTTAATTGTTCAATCCGGTAAATTCTTTGTAATCGGTTCAAGAATAAATCTACGTAAATTTCATTCAACAATTTTTCAGAATCGTTCACTGTTGGATTGGAACCTGCCGCACTAGAGAAGTTTGCGTAATAATTGTTTTTATCCATCGATATCACCCCGATTCCTTTTTTCTATTATAAAAAATCGGCGGTGAATTTTCAATATTTTTAGAAAAATAAAACTCTTGCAGTATAATTTTAGATTTTTTTACTTTATTTAGTTTTAAGAGAGCTGAAAATTTGATTTTGAACAAAAAAATGAGCTCAAAATCCTTTTTTCAGTTAATTCAATATTTTCTAAATTTTGTATTGATTTTCTATTTTATTCTTATTATTATGATATTAAGACTACTAAATTTCCAATTTTTAAGAAAGGGTGAAAATTATGGATGAATTAAAGAAATTCGATTGGTATTACATTACCCCAAACACATATGTCATAGAACCAATTGAGTGTGATGGAAAAGCTTACTCACGCGTCTATGACAAATTTGATACTTTCTGCATTAAAAGAAAGCCTCTAAAACTTTTGGATGAGACTTTAAAAAAATTAGGCTCTTCTTACAAAGCAGCAACAGATTTTTCAAAAATGTTTTTGGGAAAAGGGAAACACAAAGTTCCAATCGTCTTATCTTATGATCAGCCATATGTCTTTTTGCCAATCTTATCACCCTCTTCTTCCAAAAATATTTGGATTGCACAACATGCGATTATAAACATCCAAAAATGCGAAGACAGCACGATGATCATTTTAAAAAATGACGTTGAATTCAAATTGCCAATCCATTACACAGCTTTTTGCACACAATACGTATGCGCTACAATGCTTCTAAAATATGCTTTAAAGCAGCGTGAAGCCATTCATCGGGAATTAGGGTTTCTGAAAAACTGAATGGGCTTTCAACGCTCTTGTTAAATAACTATCCAACAATTCTTCAACACGATTTCGCAAACGGATGTTGGAATATCTTCTAACTTCAAAAATTTGCTGGTAATAAAAATGATATTCAGTAAATAATTCATCTCTTTCTCCTTGGACAACTTTCAAGGAATGTTTTCTTAAATAGGATTTCGTATTTTGCAAATCATTTTCAGCTAACTTTTTTGCCTCTTCAATTAAGTGGACATATGGCCGCTTTAGCTTAAATGGCCCTTTTTCAATAAGCTCATAGTCTTTTTCTAGAACAATGAGCAGCATTGGCAAATAAATGGCTGATTCTAAATACGGCACAGCTTCAATCGGAATGTGCGCCATAAAAATTCCTCCTAGTGAAATCTTTAGATAGGAACAAATGTTCTATTCTTATTATAAAACATCTTTTATAAAAAATGCAATGATGTGTTAAACAATTGCTAGGGCAGGAATGAAGTACATAAAAGAGGGTGTCAAATTTAATAAATGGCTGTTTGAGCAATTTTATCAATTTCTCAAACAGCCTTTTTCTATTGAAAGATTATGAGAATCGTTTGGTTCAATACGGTTTCAAATTGTGGATAAAAAGAAATTTCGGGCAGGGTGAAGTAACTTCTTTTAGTATGGATAAGTGTGGTTGCTTCTTTATTGAGTGGATTTAACTCCTTATTTTGATGCGGATGCAGCTATATTTGGTAGGGTGTCTCTTCATTTGGTTCAAATACGGCTTCCTTTGGTGCGTTTGCCTACTCATTTAGTTCGTTTACCTCCCCCTTTGGTGCGGATACCTTCTCATTTAGTTCGGATACTTCCCCCTTTGGTGCGGATACGGCTCCTATTTGTGCGTTTGCTTCCCTATTTAGTGCGGATACTTCCCCCTTTAGTGCGGATACCTTCTCATTTAGTGCGGATACGGCTCCTATTTGTGCGTTTGCTTCCCTATTTAGTGCGGATACTTCCCCCTTTAGTGCGGATACCTTCTCATTTTTTTCAACTGCCAAACAAAAACACCTCCTCTGTAATCGATAACTCTATCTTACAGGGAGGTACGATCGATTGATATGCGTCGTTTGAATTCGGGCTTACAAAACACCTCCTCTGTAATCGATAACTCTATCTTACAGGGAGGTGCGATTGGTTGAAATGCGTCGTTTGAATTCGGGTTTACAATCTTAGTATGTTTTTTTTGTTCAAAAAAATTGGTGCTGGTTTATACTCACCAACACCAAATATTATAGAGCCAAAAATTGGTGCTGGTTTTTACTCACCAACACCAAATATTATAGATCCAAGAGTTCTTGCTCCACAGGGTTTTTTGTATACTTAAATAATAATATTAATTTAAAGATTGAGAATCAGTTGCTTTTACATTGCCAGCTGCATCTTTAACATTAGTTACTGTTACTGTATCACCTTTTTGAACAGTATGAGCAGGACCTAATATAATTGTTAATGTTTTCTTATCAGAACTCCAGCTGAATGTTGGGTTATCAAGACTACGTACTGTTGCACTGCCAGTAACAGTTACACTTGCCTCAACTTCTGAAGTATTAGCAACTTCTTCGTCAAATACTAAAGTGATTGTTGCTGGTTGAGCTGGAGCAGCAACTGAACCACCGTTAAGTGTAGTATTTCCAACATCTGCTACAGTTGAAGTTGAATCTGATGTAGAAGCACTAACTTTTGTTATTGTTGTTACTGTATTTACTGCATCGATTACATCTTGGAAAGTTGCAGTTATATTAGTACCATTATCAGCAAGTTCAACTGTAATTACTGTATTACCATTACCATCTACGCCAACAGTAGCTGTTGTAGAAGAGCTAGCTACATTATCTACTAACACAACTTTTGTTCCATTAAGTTCTTCACTGTACTCAGTAGCAGTAAATGTTAATTTTTCTCCGCCAGATAATTCAATATCTCCTGTTGCATAACTATTACTTTTTGCTGGTTGAGCTGAAGCATAAGTTGCACTACTTAATGAAGGAGCAGTAGTATCAGTTATATTGACAGTAATATCAAAGTGCGGAGTAGTACCTGGTACATATTTGACAGTATCTCCATAACTCAATGCTTCTTCAAAATCTACAAATGATTTATTTGTTCCACCAATGTAGTAATTTCCATTTTCATAACTTACAGTATGTTCTTTACCATTAATTAATAAAGTTACTTTATTATTAGCTTTATCTACAGCTCTAACAGTACCTGTATAAACAGTTCCATTAACTAACTCTTGAGTGCTTAAGAATGTAGCAGTTGCAGATGTTGGTTCAGTAGTTGGTAATACAACCCCAGCAGTTGAACCAGTTGCTGTAACAGAAACTACAGAAGCTTCTTTTGCTTTAACTCTTGTTGTTGCTTTTGTTGATGATGCTGAAATAGTTTTTGTCACTGATGTACTATTACCAGGAGCAACGTCACCATTTTCAGTTACAATTGTTCCTGCTCCAGCAGTAATATTAAATGTAACATCAGTTGCACTAGAAGCTCGTCGAGGTTTTCCGTTTTGGTCAACTAATTCATAAACAAAGTCAACATAGTCACTATTATTAGCCAAAACAGGTTTTGCTTCTTTGCCATCAGCACCTAGTACTTTTAATTTTGCGTTATAAGTTACATCAGCAACAAAGTAAGTAGTTTCAGATTTAGATTGTAAATCTTGATCATCTAATTTTTGAGCTGTTTTACCATTATCTACAAATACAACTGGTGTTACATAATCATTTACATGTGTACTTGTAACTGTAAATGTAGTTTCACCATCTTTACCAATTGTTAATTCATAATATTTAACTTTACCATCAGTTAAATATGCTGTAACTTCATTACCATCAGCATCTAATAAACGGAAAGTACCAGTAACTCCTTCAGTATCAATTGCTACTCTTACTTTTGAACCTTGTGCAACTGGTTTACCTTCTTTATCAACATATTTAACTTTATAGTCACGTCCACCAGTTTCAGTTGAGTTAATATAAGTTGCAGCATTAGCATTTCCAATAGCTTCTACTGTTAAACCAAGTTCATGTTTTAATTCAAATGTTACAGTAGACCCTTTTGCTTGTAATGCAGTTTTATCGTATTTAGCTTTATAAGCTTGTGGTGTAATATTATTACCAACATATTCGCCTTCAAATACGATAGGTGTAACTGAAGCATTTTTTCCGGATAAAACTAAATTAGCTTTACCGTTAGAATCAAGTTTAACTGCAATTACTGCTTTTCCACCAGTAGTTGCTTCGTATGGATAGTCTGCACGATTTGCAGTTACTCTATCATTTGAGTCAAGAAGATATGTTGCAACGCCTTGAGCATTTACAGTTTTCACTAATTTATCAGGTGCAACATTTAAGTTTTCTGCAAAAGTAACAAATACATAGCCGTTTTTGTTATTTTTTGATTCAATTTGGTAAACTTTATTTTTACCATTTGCTAATGTAGAATCTGTAGTAACATCTGAAATTGTTAATTGAAGAGCATTATCCCAATAAACTTTTGCTTTATCGTTTACGGATGACTTATCTGTTGCATATGCAACTACGTTATCTGTTCCGCTGTAGTAACGAGTATAAGTGTATGTTGCTACACCGTTTTCGTCTGTGTAAGCTTCTACTTCAATTTTATCGTTAACATTGCTATTACTATTCACAATGTTAAATGTTACAGGGATTCCAGCTTTAGATTGGCCTTCAGTAACTTTTACTTGTGCCGAAACAGTTACTTGTTGACCGATAACACCTTGTTGAGAAGCAACTACTGTTGAAATGCCAGTAGGAATTACAGCAGATACACCTTGGAATGTACCAAGTTTTTTGCCGCTTTCGCTTACTGTGTAAGTTTTGCCGCCTTCTTGTGGAGCTGTTGTTAATACGACTACAGTTTTGTCAGTTTGTTTTACAACAGCGTTTTTCACTTGTAAGCCATCGATTGTGAATTTAAGTGCGTTCACGTTGTCGATTGCTTCTTTGAAGTCTACTTCAACAGTTGTGTTGTTAATTGCTTTAATTGATTCAACTGTTGCGTTAAGTGTATCAAGGTTGATTGTGCGGTATAAGAATGATGCGAATTGACCGCGCGTTACTGTTTGAGTTGGACGGAAGTTGCCGTCAGAAACTTTTGTAATACCTGCATATTCTAACGCGATGATTGCTTCGCGGTTTTCGTTTGCATATGCTTGGTATAAGTCTTCAATGCTAGAAACGAAGCCAGCATCTTTGTATTGTTGTACAAGGTCTTCGCCTAATACGTTTTTAATTGCACGCACTAATACAACTGCCATATGTTGACGTTGCATTGGTTGAGAAGCGTTTAATTTGCCTTGAGAACCGTTGAATACGCCAGCATCTTTAACTAATGCAGCATATTTCACTAATTCTTGGTCAGCAGCGTTTACTGGAACATCGCTGAAGCGTTGTACAGAATTCCAATCAGCTGGGATTTCATAACCTTGTGATTCTAACCAGCGGCCTAATAATTTAACCGTTTGTCCGCGGTTGATTTGCACACCTGGTTTGAATGTGCCGTCTGCATAACCTTTAATGATGCCTTGATCTGCCAAAGCGTTGATTGCTTCAGAATGTGAGCCACCTACTACAACATCAGAGAAGCTAGCAGCAGATGCAACTGGTACGATTGCGCTAGCAACCAATGTAGCAGTAGCAGCTGTTGCTACGAATTTTTTGTACTTCTTTGGTTGGTTAGCCATAAATAGATTTCCTCCTCTTTACTTCTAAATCATAGTTAAATTAGTTATCCTAACCAAATATGGCATTCTAAACTATTACAAGTAAAAGTTTAGTAGTCTACGAATGGCTTGTCAATCGTTTTTTCGTAACATTTAAGTTACGATGTTACAAGATTGAAACATTCGTAAACAGCGGATAACTAAGTCCTCTTATATTATTACATAAATCGATTCCAAAAAACAACCATATTCAGAAAATCTATGCTAATTTTTCTAGGTTTATTAATATTTCTCGGAAGCGCCAAGTTCAACTTTGCTATTTTGCAAAAGTTGCAGGATCTTCAATTGGCGGAGATCGTTGGTTGGTATGGAGGTTGTTTTTCTTTGGAAGGACCATGGATTTTTAACTTTTTCCGACAGAAGTCTCCCATCCTCAAGGAATGTGAAGGGCGATAGCCCAATGAGTAGGTGGGAGATGAATGTCGGTTGGCGATAGCCAAAACTTATGGTACAATAAACAAAAAAGGGAACTAGTGTTCGTGGTTAAAGTAAGGTGATTTGATATGACTAAGCAAAACAAAGCCTTCAAGTTTCGCATATATCCAAATGAAGAACAGAAAGAGTTATTGGAAAAAACGTTTGGTTGTGTTCGCTTTGTCTACAATAAGATGTTGGCAGAACGTAAAGAAATATATGAAAAGTTCAAAGACGACAAAGAGAAGCTTAAAGAACAAAAGTTTCCGACACCGGCAAAGTACAAAGATGAATTCCCATTCCTAAAAGAAGTGGATTCTTTAGCTTTAGCCAACGCACAAATCCATTTACAAAATGCTTATAAGAACTTTTTTGAAGGTCGTGCAGAGTTCCCTAAATTCAAAAGTAAAAAACACAAGCAATCCTATACAACCAATATGGTCAATGGAAATATTAAGATTGAAGATGGTCATATCAAATTACCAAAGTTCAAAAAGCCGATTAAAATGAAGCAACATAGAGAGATTCCTGCTGATTACAAAATCAAATCTTGCACTATTTCGAAAACAAAGACAGGCAAATACGATATTTCGATTTTGACAGAATACGAGAAAGAAACGACTACAGTAAACATTCAACATGTGGTTGGATTAGATTTTGCTATGGATGGTCTGTATGTCGATAGTGAAGAGGGTAAGAGAGCCAATTATCCTCGTTTCTATCGACAAACATTGAAAAAATTAGCGAAGGAACAACGTATTTTGTCACGCAGGAAGAAAGGTTCTAATCGTTGGCACAAACAGCGACTGAAAGTAGCGAACTTACATGAAAAGGTTGCAAACCAACGAAGAGACTTTTTACACAAATTGTCCCATCATCTTGCAAGCAAGTACGATTGTGTTGTTGTCGAAGACCTCAACATGAAGGGAATGTCACAAGCCCTACATTTTGGTAAAAGTGTTACTGATAACGCATGGGGGATGTTTACAACATTTCTCCAATACAAGTTAGAAGAGCAAGGGAAAAAGCTTATCAAAATAGATAAATGCTTTCCATCATCCAAAACTTGTTCATGTTGCGGTCGAGTAAAGGAGTCTCTATCTCTTTCTGAGCGTACATTTCGCTGTGATTGTGGTTTTGTGGCAGACCGTGATTGGAACGCTTCTATCAATATCAAACATGAAGGATTGCGGCTGTTAGGGTTAGTATAGTAAAAAGAACTCTTGGAACGAGAGGGATAGCTCGGTCTATTTCCCATCATGAGATGGGATTACCCGAGAAGCCCCCACCTCTAAGCGAAGCGTAGGTGGCGGGTAGTTCACTCCGACATAGTATATTGGCATGCATAAGGGTTTATGACGCAATTCGAAATTTTTTCACAATTTTATATCGTTTTTTGTTGAGGGCAAAAAGAAGACCCCAGCAATTGTGTTGCTGAGGTCTTCTTTTTGGGCTACCAACCATGTTTCTTGCAGGGAAAAGTATTTTTCTCTATATAAAATAGAGGAAATCTTACTTCTTCTCTTACAGTGTATCACCTTCGCAAAAAATTAACAATAAAATTATTACAAAGATTACAAAATGTTTTTGTATGGCTAGATTCTAGCGACGGAGGAAAGTATTGCTACTTGCGTTTTGTGCTGCGGGCGACTTCGATTAGGAACAGCGGCAATTTGATTTGGCGTTTGATGCGCTTCGGTTCTTTTAATAGGCGGTAAAACCATTCAAGCCCTAATTTTTGAAAAGCCACCGGCGCCCGTTTGACGTTCCCCGCAAGCACGTCAAAGCTTCCCCCCACGCCTTGGTAGATGGTTGGGTAAAGGCGATCGCGGTTTGCGTTGATCCAGTTTTCTTGTTTCGGGCTTCCCATGGCAACGAAAAGAATGTCCGGTTTGGCGTTGTTGATTTTTTCAACGACTTTTTCGTTGTCTTTTTCGTAGCCGTGCTGCACGCCGGCAATTTGAATGCCCGGGTATAGCTGTTTTAGTTTTTCAGCGGCTGTTAAGGCAATGCCCGGCTTTCCCCCGTATAGGAAGATGGATTTTTGTCGTTTTGCCGCTTCTTCGCAAATGCGCATCATCAGGTCTACTCCCGTCACCCGCGACCGGATTTGCCCTTTTTGGATTTTGGATGCAAGGATGACTCCAATGCCATCTGGGATTTGAAATTCCGCTTCGTTTAAAAGTTTGGCCAGCGCCGGATCTTTTTTCGCTTTGATGATTTTTTCCGGGTTGATTGCGACAATGAGCGATTTTTGTTTCGTGTTAATGCGTTCAAAAATTTGTTCAATGAGTTCGTCGTAGTTTTCAGTGTTTACTTTTATGCCTAGTACTGTTTCTTTCATGTTCATCCATCCAATTTTATTATTTGTATATTATAATAGGAAAGTTTTCGAGTTTATTGAGTTCTTCTGATCGGGGTTGTTGCGATTTTCTTGGCGATTTTGTTTATCCGCAGCTAAGCATGTGCGACAGCTTTTGTGCTGCGGAATTAAAAAACGCTTGCTCGGTTGTTTATCCGCAGCTAAGCATGTGCGACAGCCGCTAAGGGGGTGGTGCGATTTTCTTGGCGATTTTGTGTCCAACGTTTTTAGTTAGTGAAACCCCCATTCATGTAGGACATGGAAGCGGAAGGATATAATTTTGTGTCCAACGTTTTTAGTTAGCGAAACCCCATTCATGTAGGACATGGAAGGGGAAGGATATAATTTTGTGTCCAACGTTTTTAGTTAGTGAAACCCCATGAAACTTGGAGGTGGTTTTACTTCTAACTAAGGAAAGTAGTTAGCTTATTATAAGGACAAAATGGCTACTTTGCGGCATTTTGACGAGCGATTTCCCATGCGCGTTACTTTATTATAAGGACGAAAATGTCTTCGGCCGGTTCCCCTTCATAATCTTATCAAAAAGCTCCCCGTTTTGCAGGGGGATTATTTGTATTGTGAGTGTTTTTTTGTTTTGGTGCGTTTGGTTCTTTATTTCGTGCGGGTACTGCCTCGTTTCGGGCGGTTACTACTCCATTTCGGGCGGATACTGCCTCGTTTCGGGCGGTTGCATCCCCATTTCGGGCGGATACTGCCTCGTTTCGGGCGTTTATCTCCTCATTTCGGGCGGATACTGCCTCGTTTCGGGCGGTTGCCTTCTCCTTTTGTGCGGATACTGCCTCATTTCGGGCGTTTGCCTTCTCATTTCGTGCGGATACTGCCTCGTTTCGGGCGGTTGACTCCTCATTTCGGGCGGATACTGCCCCATTTCGTGCGGTTGACTCCTCATTTCGGGCGGATACTGCCTCGATTCGTGCGTTTACCTCCTCATTTCGGGCGGATACTGCATTGTTTTGTGCGTTTATCTCCTCATTTCGGGCGGATACTGCATTGTTTTGTGCGTTTATCTCCTCATTTCGGGCGGATACTGCCTCGTTTCGGGCGGTTGCCTTCTCCTTTTGTGCGGATACTGCTCCATTTCGTGCGTTTACTACTCCATTTCGTGCGGATACTGCCTAGTTTCGTGCGTTTACCTCCTCATTTGGGGCGGATACTGCCTCGTTTCGGGCGGTTGCATCCCCATTTCGGGCGGATACTGCCTCGTTTCGGGCGGATACTGCCTCATTTCGTGCGTTTAACTCCTCATTTCGGGCGGATACTGATCCTTTTCGTGCGGTTGCCTCCTCATTTCGTGCGTTTAACTCCTCATTTCGTGCGGATACTGCATTGTTTTGTGCGGATGCATCCTCATTTCGGGCGGATACTGCCACGTTTCGTGCGTTTACCTCCTCCTTTTGTGCGGATACTGCTCCATTTCGTGCGGATACTGCCTCGTTTCGGGCGGTTGACTCCTCATTTCGGGCGGATACTGCCCCATTTCGTGCGGTTGACTCCTCATTTCGGGCGGATACTGCCTCGATTCGGGCGTTTACCTCCTCATTTCGGGCGGATACTGCCTCGTTTTGTGCGGTTGACTCCTCATTTCGGGCGGATACTGCCCCATTTCGTGCGGTTGACTCCTCATTTCGGGCGGATACTGCTCCAATTCGTGCGTTTGCCTCCTCATTTTGTGCGGATACTGCTCCAATTCGTGCGTTTGCTTCCTCATTTTGGGCGGATACTGCTCTATTTCGTGCGTTTATCTCCTCATTTTGTGCGGATACTGCCTCGTTTCGGGCGGATGCTTCCTCAATTAGTGCGGATACTGCTCCATTTCGTGCATTTACCTCCTCATTTCGTGCGTTTACTGCCACGATTCGTGCGGTTGCCTCCTCATTTCGTGCGGATACTGACTCGTTTCGGCGGATGCTTCCTCAATTAGTGCGGATACTTCCCATATAGTATGTTCGTTCCTTCATTTAACACAAAAAAGATGATAAAAACAGTATGCCGTTTTTATCATCTTTTTTTTATATGCTTATTTATTTTTTGCATCTCCAAGCAAGTAAAATTGGAATCCGGCTTCTTTCCATTTTTCGCGATCCAAGCAGTTTTTCGTATCCAGCACGATTTTATTTTTCGGCGTGATGGAAAGTGGATTGTATTCTTTAAATTCTTTATGGTCTGTCAACACAAGCAGCATATCCGCATCGTTTACAGCTTCTTCAAAGTTTTGGGTTTGCGTCGGGTGTTTGTTTTCTTTAATGTGCGGGTCGAAGGAAACAACTTCTAGCCCGAGTTGTTGAAGTTCGTGAATGACTTCTAATGATGGGCTTTCGCGCATATCGTCCACGTTTCCTTTGAAAGCAAGGCCGAGCACTGCTACTTTGCCGCCCGCAATGTTATTTTCATTTAAGATTTTTTGCGTTTTTTGTGCTGTGAACAGCGGCATGCCGTCATTGATTGTTCGGGCAAGGTGGATCATTTGTGCCTTTTCACCGCCAAGTTCCACTAAAAACCATGGGTCCACGGCAATGCAGTGTCCACCAACGCCTGGACCTGGGAAGTGGATATTTACGCGAGGGTGGAAGTTTGCATAATGAATCGCTTCCCAAATATTTACATCAAGGTCTTCAGCAAGTTTCGCTAACTCGTTGGCGAACGCAATGTTGACATCACGGTATGTATTTTCCATGACTTTCACTAGTTCTGCCGTTGTTGCATCTGTTAAATGAATGGGACCTTTCACGAAAAGTTGATAAAGTTCTTTCGTCATTTCTGCTGATTTTTTATTGATTCCGCCAATGATGCGGCCATTGTTGACCAATTCTTCAAAGATGCGGCCTGGAATCACCCGTTCAGGTGAATGGGCTACGAATAATTCTGTTCCTATATCCAATCCTGATTGAATTAATTCCGGAATCATCACCCGTTCTACTGTTTTTGGCGGTACTGTTGATTCTAAGATAACGAGATTGCCTTTTCTTAAATAAGGTACGATGGATTTTGTCGCTTCTCGAACGTATTCAAGATTGGCTGTTTTGTCCGGATTGATTGGTGAAGGTACAGAAATAATGAATACATCCGCTTCTTTTGGTGTTGTAGAAGCTGTTAAATACCCTTCATCCACTGCTTTATTCAGACGTTCTTGCAAGCCTGGTTCTTCAATATGCAATTTTTTCTCTTGAATGCTTCGAACGGCATTAGGGTTGATGTCTACTCCGTGTACTTTTACCCCATGGTTTGCGAAAGTGACCGCTGTTGGTAATCCAATATAACCTAGTCCGATCACACACATTGTTTTTGTCATGATAATCGTTACTTCCTTTCACTGTTCCGAAACGAGTATGAGTCATGAGATCGTGGGGGTTGTAGTATAGTGGACACCCCATGCTCGACTACCCGTTTTGTTTTAGAGTGTATTGTTTTGGGATGATTTATTCGTTGGTTGATTCAGTTGAAATTTATCATACGTGTCTTAGTATACATCTTTCGTGGGAAACTGTGAATTATTTTCACATTATCTACGTTTTTGGGGAAGGGTTTTATTTCGGTGTGTCAGAATTTTCTAAATTTAGTTTGGGCGTTGCTTTTAATTGGTGGAGAGGGTTTTTTATTTGGTGCGGATACTGCTCCATTTCGTGCGTTTATTACTCCATTTCGTGCGGATACTGCCTCGTTTCGTGCGGTTGCCTCCTCATTTCGTGCGGATACTGCCACGATTCGTGCGGTTGCCTCCTCATTTCGTGCGGATACTGCCTCGTTTCGTGCGTTTACTGCCACGATTCGTGCGGATGCATCCCCATTTCGTGCGGTTGCCTTCTCATTTGGTGCGGATAGTGCCTCGTTTCGTGCGGTTGCCTCCTCTTTTCGTGCGGATACTGCCTCGTTTCGTGCGGTTGCCTCCTCATTTCGTGCGGATGTGATCTCATTTGGTGCAGATACTACTCACTTTAGTGCGTTTGCTCCTCTCTTTGGTGCGTTCACCCCAGCATTTCGTGCGCTGGGTAAAATAACCCTCTCTTCCTCCTGAAAATAAATTAGCAAATGTAACAGTTTTATGGAAGTGCTTTCCAGAAATTTTGTTTTTGAGCGGTTTTTTAGGTAAAAATTAATAATTTGAAGGAATGGCCATTTCTGATTCAAAAGAAAAACCCGGTATTTTCAAAAGTGTAAGAGGCTGGTTAACAAGGGATAACAAGCCTCCCCTCTGATTCAAAAGAAAAACCCGGTATTTTCAAAAGGGTAAGAGGCTGGTTAACAGGAGATGACAAGCCTCACCTCTAATCAAAATAAAAAGGGGGCGTCTGAAAAGTCATTTTGAAACGCCCCCTTTGCGACGAGGAGGCGCGTTTTGTGACCACCGCAGGAGCAAAGTTTTTAAGAGAATATTACTATAAGAAGTAAGGCTGTTCAGAAAGTGTTCGACTTTCTGAACAGCCCCATCTTAACTTTGCTCCTAATATCTCTCCTTCTTCCCCGCATTCAACAGCATTAGGATGGATTGGGCTTGTTGAAGATGAAGGGCGAGGACGTGTTGGGCAGCCATGGCGAGAATGCTTGCTTTTGTGTAGTTCATCATTTCTTTTGCGATGTCTGCATCTCGAATGCGGGATTCGGCAGCCGTTAAGTTTTCCGCCGTGTTCATCACATTGTTATAGGCGTGTTCCATCCGGTTTTGGTAAGCGCCAAGGCGGGCACGTTCTGTCGATACTCGGTTTAAGGCTTTATCCAATGCGCCAATTGCAGCATCCGCGTTGTCTCTCGTTGAAATGTCCAGCCCGTCTATGCCAAGGCTTGCGCTGCTCGCCCTGCCAATATAGATTTCCATATATTGTCCGGCATTGGCGCCTACTTGTATTCTTAAAGAATTGTTTTCGTAATCGCCGTTCAATAGCGGGCGAGCGTTGAATTCCGTATCTTTAGAGATTCTTGTGATTTCTTCCTTCAGCTGCTGGAACTCCATATCGATCAAGTGGCGATCCTCATCCGTAAGCGTATCGCTTGCCGCTTGAATGGCAAGTTCCCGCATGCGTTGGATGATGGCATGGGTTTCATTGAGCGCCCCTTCTGCTGTTTGGACGAGGGAAATGCCATCCTGAATGTTTTTCCCCGCCATTTCAAGACCGCGAATTTGGGCCCGCATTTTTTCAGAGATGGCAAGACCCGCCGCATCATCTGCCGCGCTGTTAATGCGGTAGCCAGAAGAAATTCTGAGCAACGCCTTATTCGCCAACATCCAGTTTTGATTCAGGTTTTTTAAAATCCTCATGCCGGTTGCCGACCATTGCCCAAGCAATCCCAACCCCTCCTTCCGATGGGAACAGCTATTGATTTTCTTTATTTTCAAGGGCACGAAAATTTCATTCCTTAAAATTCATATCGGAAGTTTTCGAAAAATCTAAATCTATTATTCTTACATTTATATATCTGCGAATGTTTCCGAAAAAATCTGAATATATAATAACAACATTGAATAGAATGGTTTATTTAGCAAGAGTTTAGGAAATGATGGTTCTAAAAAGGAGGAATTGCCATGAAAGCTGTAAAGGAGTTGACTTTTGGCGATGTCGTATTTGGGATGATTGGTTCGGGGATTGCCTTGGGAATTATTTATTTTTTAACTTCCTAAAAAGTGCCTGGCACCAAAAGTACCGGCACTCTATTCCATTTTTTTCTTCTTTTCTGCCAATTTGTAAAACAGTTCTTCATCACGGCTGGAAAGGGCTTCATCGATGAGGCGGTCTAAGTTTTGCGCTTCCAATGAACGGATAAGGTCTGAAATTTCAGAATTTTCTTCTTGCGGAATGAGATTAATGATTTCCGAACGGTTGGATGCTTCCTCTAAAATCGGCGCTAAATGCTCATGAATATTCGAAATCAAGAGAAGCTGATACAGCGGCAGTCGAAGGAAACGGTTTCCCCGTTGGAAGACAAAAATTTCCGATAAATTTTCAATTTTCATTGTTTTCAAGTTGACCATAATTTCTTTCCCTTCAATCGGTACAAAGTGATACAGTTCATTGTCTTTCATAATGGAAAAATATTGGTAGGCAAAGACGAGACGCAGTGTATCACCTGCAACTTTTGAATAAAACGGCTTCATATACTGAACTTGAATCATCGATATCCCTCCTATTTCGCTTTTTTCAGACCCCATCATATCCCTTCTCCCAATATCAAAAATTCGTTCACGACGTCATATTGGAATTTTTATTTTATGCTTTACAGTCAGCCATTGATACCTAAAAGAGATAATTTTTCACGAACCGGATATTTTTATTTGGTTGTAATCTATCATACGAATTTGGCTTTCCTTATATGCCCTCTTCTGTCTTGAAAAACCTCTATACAAAAGTAAAAAAATGGAATCGTTTAAGAAACATCCTTTTCTTTCATCTAATTTTAATACTATTTTCTTTCATTTTATACATCTTTTCGAAAAATTCATAATATTTTGTTCTGTTTTTTAAAATTCTCTTTCTTAGATGTTCAAAGGTTCACTCTTATCAAATATAAAGAGTCGCGGTATAATGAAAAATAAGACTTTTTTAGGAGCGAATGTTGTCATGTTATCAGTTGCGAATGTTGCGCGAGAACAAGAATCCTTAATTCGCGAAAAATTACAGATCGTTGCACGGGAACTTCATCCATCGGTAGCAGAAGATGAGGAAATTATTCGGCGGGCGCTTTTTGCTGTTCGGAATCAGGCGGTCGTTTTCCACCGATATGTTTCAGTTTTCTCCGTTTTAACCGCATCTGTGAGGGATGTGCGGACAGCGGAAGTGATCATGGATTTTCGAGGAGACACCATTTCCTGCTCATGCCCTCAGGATGGCTGGTGCCGTCATAAGGTGAGCGTGCTGCTTTCGTTATATCAATATATCGATTCTGTGCAAGAATGGGCGAGCAGCTGGAGGGCTAAGAAAACCGTTAATTTCGAGGCGCTCGCCAACGTCCGCACTCCTGATAGTTGGCTGAAAATGGCCGATGAAGTGCTTCAATACTACTTTCATGAGGATGTAGAAATTCCAAGTTTTTTGTTTTCCAACATTGCGGACAATGCGTTGGAAAAGTTAAATAAACAAATGCCTTTTGAACGGGAATGGCAGCCGATTTACAAGTTGTTTATGGAACTTGCCGTTTTAACCCGATTGTCTCATCGGTTTTTCATGCAAAATCATGTGGATGCTCATTTATATGAAAACTTTATTCATAAACGTTTTCAATCCATGCAACAGATTACCCAGAGCATTCTTGGCATATCCCGCCTTTTTGCAATGGATCCGTTTTTGGACAAAATGCAGCATCTGCTTCGGGAATTGCTGTTTGCTCAAGACGGGTTTATCAATCAAAAATTGAACGTATATTTGCTCTTTTGGGATGAAGTGTTGACGGAGAAAAAACGGGCCTTGGAAGAACTGGTGTATTTGCAGGAACAGGAGTTAAAATATCCGGAAATTTTGAATTTGTTCTATATTATTTTGAAGAATGATGCTGCTTTGGAAGAAAACCTCCAGCAGATTCGCCCTGAGCATTTGTATCTTTATTTGGGCCTTGTGAAGTTTGCCTTCCGAAAGCAAAATGAGCAAGCAGCAGAGATGATATTGCGGGCGATTCTTCCCTATTTAAAGGAATTCATCCAAAAGGTGAATCATTTTTACCGCGCTAATGCAGTTTCATTAATTCATTCATTCTATGAACAAACCGCTTTGTCCGAAGAGGAAGAGCTTTTGTTGTATTCGGCTTTTGGAAAAGATGGAATTCATCAATATTCGGATTATTTATTGGAGCATGGGCGCTATGAGGAATGGGTGGCGCTTCATCAAATGTACCCTACTTCCATTGAACATTTAGAATATAACGGGTTAAAGCAAGTGGCGGAAGAAGCTCCTGACCTCGTCCTGCCCCTTTATCATTTTTATGCAATGGAGAAAGTGAAAAGTAAATCCCGCTACAACTATAAGCAGGCGGTGCGCATTTGGAAAAAGATGAAAGCGGCTGCGAAAAAAGCGGGCAAAATGAGTTTTTGGGAATCGTATATTGCGGCAGTTCGGGATCAATTTAAACGGCTGCGCGCTTTGCAGGAAGAAATAGAGAAAGGAAAATTGCTGCCGTAAATTTGATAAGTGCTGATTTGATTTTTGAGGGAGAAATTCTAAAGAGATAGCTGCCAAATTTTGTAGGCGTTGTTTTGGCTGAAAATGGATAGTTCCATCAGATTTTGCGGCGCTATTGGGTGGAAGGTATTTTCCAAATGAATAGTTCCATTAAGTTTTATGGCGCTATTGGGTGGAAGGTATTTTCGAAATGAATAGTTCCATTAAGTTTTATGGCGCTATTGGGTGGAAGGTATTTTCCAAATGAATAGTTCCATTAAGTTTTACAGCACTATTGGGTGGAAGGTATTTTCCAAATGAATAGTTCCATTAAGTTTTATGGTGCTATTGGGTGGAAGGAATTTTCCAAATGAATAGTTCCATTAAGTTTTATGGCGCTATTGGATGGAAGGAATTTTCGAAATGAATAGTTCCATTAAGTTTTATGGCGCTATTGGGTGGAAGGAATTTTCCAAATGAATAGTTCCATTAAGTTTTATGGCGCTATTGGGTGGAAGGTATTTTCCAAATGAATAGTTCCATTAAGTTTTATGGCGCTATTGGGTGGAAGGAATTTTCGAAACAAAGAAAGGAACATTAGTTCAATGAAAGATTTGCACGTGAATCCTTTTGCACAAGTTTATCAATTAGTCTTTGAGCCGCTGCAGCAAGGGCTATATTCGGTTCGGGCATTTAACAATGGAAGAGTGGTTCCCGCTGAAACCTTTGCTTCCATTTTCTTTTTCCAATATGAGCCCAACTTTTTCGGCTTGCATGCAGTCGTAGATGGAGATGGACTCATCGTTACTGCGGCGGAATTATTGGAAGTGTTATCGCCAAAGCGAAAACACCCTTTTGCTGAATTTGAAGGAGCGACTGATGAAGACCAGAAGCTTCTTGAGAGTTTGAAAGCTGGTCAAACTTTGTGGAACAGCCCTTCCTTATGGGATGCAGTGGAAATTGAAGATGAAACATTAGCTGTGCAGGTGGAGGACGATTTTCAGCAGGAGCTTTTGGAAAAGGCCCTTGAACAAAAATTGAAGAAGCATGGTTTGCAAATTTCCGATGTATCTTCTCTGATTCCATTTTTTAAAGAAGGAGGCTGGCCCCTTCAAAACGAGCGTTCCATTGGCCGGCTGAAAGTTGCCCTCCGTTTGAATGAACCGGAAGAGTCTGACGATGAATGGCTTTTGGAAACCGTGATTTTATCCCCTTCCTCTGCAAAACATTGGACGCCTGCCGTAAGAAAGCGGAACCTTCCTATTCAGGAGGCGCTTCCTGAAAAATGGAAGGAATATGCAGAGGAAATTGCCCAAATCCAAAAGCAAATGGTGCAATTGTTGGGGCTTTATGTCGATGGAGAGGCGTTTTTGCATTTGCCGTTGAGCGATGCGGAGGTACGAACGCTTCTGCGGGATGGCTTTGCCAAGTTGACGGCTTTAGGGTTTGAAGTGATTCTCCCTGCATGGCTTAAGGAATTGCAAAAATCAAAAATGCGGGTCCGCGTCAGTGCGCAAAGCAGTTCGACCAAATCCATGGCAGGATTGGATGATATTTTATCTTTCCGCTGGGAGCTGTCCATTGGGGGAGAAACCATCAGCCCCGAAGAGTTTCGTAAAATCGTCGAAGAGAAGCGGGAATTTGTGCGGATTGGTAATGAATGGTTCCGTTTGGACAACGATTGGATGGCGAAAGTGCGGGCGTTGATGGATAAGGCGGAAAAAGAAAATTGGACGGTAAAGGAATTCGTGTTCCGAGAGATTCCAGAAGAGTTGTTAGAACCAGAGTTGGATGAAGAGGATTCTGAACGGGACGACCCGCTCTTTGTCTTTGAAATGCAGCGTTCTTTGCAGGCGTATGTAAATCAGTTGCAAGAAAAGCAAGGGCTTCCTCCTGTGAAAGTGCCGGAATCTTTGAAAGCGACATTGCGTCCTTATCAGCAGCAAGGCTATGAGTGGCTTGTGTTTATGCGCTCCCAAGGCTTTGGCGCGATTTTAGCCGATGATATGGGGCTTGGGAAAACGGTGCAGCTCATCAGTTATTTGCTGTATGTGTATGAGTTTTGGCAAGAGAAGAAACCGTCGCTCATCGTTTGTCCGACTTCCGTTTTGGGGAACTGGCAGAAGGAGCTTGAACGCTTTGCCCCATCTTTGAAAGTGCATACCCACTATGCTTCCGGGCGTTTGAAGGGAGAAGCGTTTCATCAGTTCGTAGAAGCGGAAGCGCCGCAAGTGGTGCTGTCGACTTATGGCACGATTTCGCAGGATGTGGAATTTTTAGAGGATGTGGATTGGGCGGTGGTGACGCTGGATGAAGCCCAAAATATTAAAAATATGCACACCCAGCAGTCAAAGGCCATCCGCCGATTGCAAGGGGACCATCATATTGCATTGACAGGCACGCCGATTGAAAACCGATTGGCCGAGCTGTGGGCGATTTTTGATTTCATCCACCGGGGATATTTAGGAAGTTTCAAGAAGTTTCAAGAGGAGTTTATTGTACCGATTGAACGGGATGATTCGGAGCGGCATAAGGAGATTTTGCGGGCGAAAATCCGGCCGTTTTTGCTGCGACGAACGAAAAATGATCCGGATTTAATGCTGAATTTGCCGGATAAGCAGGAGACGAAAGAGTTTTGCCCGTTGACGGAGGAACAAGCCGCGCTGTATGAAGGATTCATCCAAGACAGTTTGGCGGATTTGGAGAAACTCTCTCCTTTTGAGCGGAAAGGAAAGATTTTGCAGATGCTGAGCAAGTTGAAGCAGTTGTGCAATCATCCAGCGCTGTATTTGAAGGAACCGTTTGGGGATGCAGATAGTATGCTCGCGCGTTCAGTGAAGTTGAAACGAATTGTGGAACTTACGAAGGAGATTGTGGATGGCGGCGAGCAGTGTCTAATTTTCACCCAGTATATCGGGATGGGGCAATTATTGCAGCATTGCTTCTTTGAACTTTATGGCTGGGACGTGCCATTTTTGACAGGAAGCATGCGGAAAGAACAGCGGGACCAGTTGGTAGAAGCCTTTCAATCCGGGGAATTTCCGGTGTTCTTATTATCGCTGAAGGCTGGCGGAACCGGTTTGAATTTGACGGCCGCAAGTCATGTGCTCCATGCAGATCGCTGGTGGAATCCGGCTGTGGAAAATCAGGCAACGGACCGAGCCTATCGCATTGGGCAAAAGCAATTTGTGCAAGTGCATAAGTTTATCACCATTGGCACGATTGAAGAAAAAGTGGACCAAATGCTTGAGATGAAATCAGCTTTATCGGAAGAATTGATTCAATCGAGCAACTGGTTGACGGAGCTGGATGAGGAACAGTTGATGGAATTATTGAATGTTCCTGCGAGCGTGCCTAAGAGATAGGTACTTCTTTATCATAATGAGCTACCCTGTTTGGAACAGGGGGCTTTTTTTATTTAAATGAGGGAGTAATTAGGGATTGTGCCAATTGTGGTGGAAGACGTACTTATTGGGAAGAATCCTGAGGGGGAAACCTACTATTTGAGGGAGCAGGAAAAAGTGAAGGTAGAAGCAAACGCACGAATCGTGTTTGTATACGCACCAATGGGAAGGGTATACGCACAAAATATGGTCGTATACGCACCAATTGAGGAGGTAAACGCACGAAAGGTGGAGGTATCCGCACGAATTGTGGAAACAAACGCACGAAATGGAGCAGTATCCGCACGAATGGAGGAAGCAAACGCACGAAACCGGCAGTATCCGCACCAATTGAGGAGGCTAACGCACGAATCGGGGCAGTATCCGCACGAATGGAGGAAGCAAACGCACGAAACCGGCAGTATCCGCACCAAATGAGGAAGTAAACGCACGAATCGGGGCAGTATCCGCACGAATGGAGGAGGTAAACGCACGAATTGATTTAGTATCCGCACGAAATGAGGAGGTAAACGCACGAAACCGAGCAGTATCCTCACTAAATAAGGAGGCTAACGCACGAAACCATGCAGTATCCGCACCAAATGAGGAAGTAAACGCACAAAACAATGCAGTATCCGCACCAAATGAGGAGGCAAACGCACGAATCGGGGCAGTATCCGCACCAATTGAGGAGGCTAACGCACGAATCGGGGCAGTATCCGCACCAATTGAGGAGGCAAACGCACGAATCGGGGCAGTATCCGCACGAATGGAGGAGGCAAACGCACGAAACCAAGCAGTATCCGCACCAAATGAGGAAGTAAACGCACGAATTGGGGCAGTATCCGCACGAAATGAAGAAGTAAACGCACGAAACAATGCAGTATCCGCACGAATGGAGGAGGCAAACGCACGAATCCATGCTGTATCCGCACCAAATGAGGAGGTAAACGCACGAAACCATGCAGTATCCGCACCAAATGAGGAGGCAAACGCACGAATCGTGGCAGTATCCGCACGAATGGAGGAGGCAAACGCACGAAACGAGGCAGTATCCGCACGAATTGAGGAGGCAAACGCACGAAACCATGCAGTATCCGCACGAATGGAGGAGGTAAACGCACGAAACAATGCAGTATCCGCACCAAATGAGGAAGTAAACGCACAAAACAATGCAGTATCCGCACCAAATGAGGAGGCAAACGCACGAATCGGGGCAGTATCCGCACCAATTGAGGAGGCAAACGCACGAAATGGGGCAGTATCCGCACCAATTGAGGAGGCAAACGCACGAATCGGGGCAGTATCCGCACGAATGGAGGAGGCAAACGCACGAAACCATGCAGTATCCGCACGAAATGAAGAAGTAAACGCACGAAACCATGCAGTATCCGCACGAATGGAGGAGGCAAACGCACGAATCGTGGCAGTATCCGCACCAAATGAGGAAGTAAACGCACGAATCGGGGCAGTATCCGCACGAAATATGGAAGTAAACGTGTAAATTTTCACATTATTTCAGGCTGACTTTTTCAAATTATTTTGGTTCGTTTTCTGAAATAATGTGCAATTTTTTTGCGGATTATTTTAGATTTTGCGCATCACTTCGGAAACGGTCAATTTACAATCGCTATATTTGATGCTGGTTATGATGTTGAACCTATTTACCGTCAAGCCGTATCACAGTCCATGCGAGTCGTGATTCCTTACAACGTTCGCCGAGAAGGAGAATATATAGGATTCGATGAACATTTTCGTCCAACCTGTGTGCGTGAACATCGTTACCAATATGACAGCTTTGACGCTAAGTACAATACATTAAAATTCACACGTCCAAAGGAATGTGCAACTTGCCCATTACGAGAAGACACCCTTTGCCAAAAAGTTTTCAAAATCAAATGTGATATAGATATCCGTAAATTTACCTATCCAGCACGTGGGACAGAACGATGGAAACAGCTTTATCAAGAACGTACAGCAGTCGAACGCGTTAACGCTTATTTAAAGGAATACTTTCAATTAAACAATGTCCGTCATCGTACAGGAAAGAAAGCAAAAATGCATTTCAATCTGGTGACGTTCATTTATAATACCTGCAAACTAGCAGTTGATCGAATCAATGCTTTATTACAGCAACAAAACCAAGTTGCATAATTTAAAAAAAACAAAGTTTTTAGTATAGGGGTACTCTATACTTCAGAAAAACTATGATTTATGAAATTGATTCAAATGTATTGACATTGTAATTTTGGTTGATCTATGCCAAAATGTGCAAACCGTAAGTAAAGTGAAGCTTGAAATCGAAGGGAAAGAGTGTAAACCTCGCTCCGAATTGGAAGGGTTAACAGTATGTCCGAAACCGGATGTTCCGCCTCAGTGTCCTTTTATATTTTAGTACGGGTGCCTGTCACCTAACGAATTTTCGGTTTAGATAACATTCGATTGATGACAGGCGCTAAAGGCGAAAGTGGAAGAATTTCTCTTAGGATCATGTTAAATTCACTATTAGCTGTTTTGTTATTCTTTTAAGTGATACGGAAGTGTCGTGATGACAATATCTTTTTTTAGAATTAAAAAGAATCTTAAAATGGTTGCTGTTTGGTTATGAAGTAAAGCATGCCACCATTTTTTGACGATAAATTGCGGCATTAGTATCGTAACAGGTGCTCCCTTTGTTTCTTTTTCTACTTCATTAATATAGTCCAATAATGGAGAAAGAATGGTCCGATAAGGCGAATAAATAACTTTTAGTTCGATTTCCGGATACCACTTTAGCCATTTTTCCCGTATTTTATGTTCCTCTTCTTCAGTGAAAACAATCGTAATAGCTGTGATATCATCTGAAATACTTTTTGCATATTGAACAGATTGGGCAACTATTTTACTAACTCCTGAAATCGGTATGATGACTTTCGGAGCCACGAGTTCCTTCTTAATAGTCCGATCACTTTCATCCAATTTTAATTGTTGAGCTAATTTTTCATAATGGGCATGAATTTTATAAAACAAGACAACCATTAATGGAATAGCCACGATGACTAACCATGCACCTTGCGTAAATTTCGCGATAACAGTAATAATCGTTACTAATCCTGTAACGGTTGTTCCAGTTATAATGATTGATAATATGGCCACATTACGTTTCGTTTTTTCTTTCCATATTTTTTTAATCATTCCGTATTGCCCGATGGTAAAGGAAAGAAATACGCCGACTGCGTACAACGGAATCAGCGAATGGGTTTCACCGTGGAACACAATAATTAAAACAATCGCTAAAAAGCTGAGAAGAATAATTCCATTTGAAAACACTAAACGATCTCCACGTGCTGCTAGACTTCTCGGTAAGTATCCGTCAGTAGCAATAATAGAAACAAGCTGTGGAAACCCGGCAAAACTTGTATTCGCAGCCAATACTAAAATTAACATGGTGATCATCTGGAAAATATAAAATAACACGCTATTGCCAAAAACGTGATTTCCAATTTGCGAAATAACGGTCTTATGTTCTAAAGGAGTTACTCCGAACCCTGCAGCTAAAATCGTAATACCTAAAAACATCGTTCCTAACAATAACGACATCCATCCCATTGTTATAACAGCGTTTTTGGAACTGTCAGGTTTAAACGAAGGTACTCCATTGCTAATGGCCTCTACGCCAGTCATTGCCGAACATCCAGACGAAAAAGCTCTCAATAAAATAAACACGCCGTATCCCGTTGTGAAGAAATGCTCAGCGGAAGCATGATTGACATAATTAAACCCATGCCATCCTTCGTTGAATAGTTTCCACCCACCAACAATAATAAGAAAAAGAACGGAAATGATGAATAAATAGGTTGGATAGGCAAATACGGTTGCTGATTCAGTAATTCCACGTAAATTCAAAATCATAAGCACTAATACGAGAGCAATTGCTATTTCAACTTTCCAAGTAAGCAAGGTTGGAAAGGCAGAAGTAAGCGCTGCAACCGCAGAGCTAATACTAACGGCAACGGTAAGAACATAATCAATCATTAATGCTGCGCCTGCCACTAAACTTGTTCTTGTACTTAAGTGGTCTCTAGCAACTACATAAGCTCCACCGCCTGATGGAAAAGCATAAATGATTTGTCTGTATGATAAGGTCACAATGACTAACAGTCCTACAATCGCCAAAGCAATTGGCAAGGAATAAAAAAAGACACTGGTTCCTAATAACATTAGTACTAATAATATTTCTTCTGTTGCATAAGCTACGGAAGATAAGGCATCTGAAGAGAATACCGCCAACGCTTTCCACTTTGGCAATTTTTCATGTTTCAACCGTTTCGTTTCCATTGGTGAACCGATTAACAGCCGTTTCAAATATGCCATTTTCAATACTCCTTCTTGAACGTATTATTAAAATCAATTTGATAACATCACTTTACGTATCTGGTTACATTTTCCCACCCTCTTAGCATCACTGTCTTTATGTACTTTTATATACATAGTTAGATATACATAAAAAACCACTGAGGATGTGCTCAGTGGTCAAAAAAATACACTCCTCCCAGAACGCTTACGAGGTTAGCTGTCGGATTAGGACTATGAGAGTAGCCCCTCCTTTTTCAAGGATTCACCCCAAGTAACAAAACGTTACAAAAGTGGTTCCCCCGCTCCTTACAAGGATTCAGCGATTCGAACAATGAATTCAATTATAACAGTTATCTTACTTAGTTGATTACAAATTGTAAAGGCGTAAAAATCAGAATTAAATCGGAAATAACCCCAAATGACGGCAGTTGTGTATGGCAAAATAAAAGTGGCTCTTACGCAATTTTGGTGAAGGCCTATAATTTTACTTTTATAGTATGAGCATTTTGCAAAATTAGATTTTTATTAAAAAGAGTTTTAAAAGAAACCCAAATAAATTGGGGTATTTTGTATCTTTGGTTTACAAATATTCTGTTTGTCCTTTTTGGGCGTACTTGCAGAATTTTTCGCTTTAAAAATTTTTTAAGCGGTTTGTTGCTTTTTACTCTCTTTTGCCATTGCGAGAGCTGAAACCAGTAATACGATGGCGTTCAAGTAAATATGAGTTTTTACTTTATCGATTCCCCACACATGCAGGGAGTTCGCTGTAAGATAACTTTTCATTCTTGAATTGCACCGTTCTACACTGGTTCGCTCATTGTAAAGTTCTTTCCAACGTTTGGAATCGCGGTGTGGATTAGAGTACCGGCGAAGATCCTTATTCACGTTAACCCGTGGTGCTAGTTGAGTCTTAACGCTCAACTAGCCAAATTACCCGTAATCATAAACAGTTTCTGCTTCAGTCGCCGATTCAACTCCACGAGGACATGGATCATGTTATTTGAACCCATAGTGAACAAAAAAGATTCATTTTCAATCAACTAAATCGTACCAAGGAACGCAATCCGGCGGCTTTGAAACGGCTAGCCAATGGAGATCCGACAATACTACGCATGTAAAACGCATTGTCTCCAAAATACCTGTCAATGATTTGCAATGACTCCATCATCGATCGGTTTCCTCCCTTATGGAATGAAATGATTCAGATTAAAACTTCGGCAACGCCTCTACAGCATCCGCCAAATCACTATAGCTGTCTTTTAAATATCGAGACGTCGTGGCAATATTGCTGTGACCAGCAAGCCTCCGCACTTTCTCGATATCGTTGTTCGTCGCCTTTAGCATCCACTTGCAAAACGTATGGCGGAACATATGTGGAGTTAATTTTCTATTCGGCAGGCTGTAGCTTTCGATCATTCGCTGAATGCCCCTTAGTAAGAATTTAAAAGACATATGGAGATGCTGCAACATAAAGTTTCTTTTTTTCATTCCTACTCGAAACTTCAGCCACCCCTCTAGTTCGGCTAATAAAATCTTCGATATAGGTACGATCCGTACTTTCATTATTTGCTCACAACGCGAATCAACTTTAACTCAGGACCGGGTCGGCTAGTTTCCATCTAGGAGCAACAACGTCGAAGTTTGCGGTAAAAGAACAGCATTTTCGTTGGGGAACGTGTACGCAACTTGGATATTAAATCGTTGAAGTTTTGTGTATTGTCTGCTTATCGGTGTTTGTAGCGGCATGCGCGATATGGATTGTGAGGTGGGATGCGGTGCATCTTATTTGTTTCATTCTGTGATATCATAATTCGTATGGCAATATAGTGTTGGATAGTAGTAATATGTAGTTATGTACACTAATTTCTGTTAGAGTGATAGTGTGTATAAAAAATATCCCATATATATGAATTACCGTTTATAGGTGGTTTAAAATGAAGTGTCAGTTAAAACTAATATTAGACGAAATCGGAATGACTCAGAAGCAACTAGCCGAAAAAGTTAATGTTTCAACCCCTACAATTAGTAGTATTGCTAAAAATCAATCTATACCAAGGTTAGACTTAGCTTTCCGAATCAGTAAAGCAGTAGGTAGAAAGATAGAAGAAATATGGATATACGAATAAAATTAAAGTAAAGTTAAATTTATTAAAATAAACTTTACTTTTTTTCTTTACTATGGTACTCTAAACTAGAGAGTTTTTCTTTTTATGGAGAGTGAAGCTATGAAAGTAATGAATACAGGAAACATGTTAGAAAATCGTGATGAAGCTATTCGTCAAATCTTTTTAAATATTTTAGAACAAGATGAGGATTTTTGGGATTTTCGAAATGAAAATACCAAGGAATTTTCACACGGGTATCATTCATATCCGGCCATGATGATTTCTCAAGTAGCAAGAAATTTAATGCGTATGATATTGAGTAATCAACCGAATATAAAATCTGTTTTCGACCCTTTTATGGGTTCCGGAACCACTTTGGTTGAAGGGGTTTTACATGGTCTAGATTCTTTTGGTACGGATTTAAATCCTTTGGCTAGATTATTGGGGAAAGTTAAGACTACTCCATTAAACCCTACTTATTTATCGGAAGTTGCTGAACAATTTATTTTTTCTTTAAGTAATGATGAGTTAAGCTATAAAAATGGTGACCTTGTTTTAGAGAAACCTGAATTTAAAAATATTGATTATTGGTTTAAGCCATATGTTATTGATTATCTACAGATTATCAAAAATAACATCAAAAAAATACAACATGACGATATCAAGTTATTCTTTTGGGCTGTATTTAGTGAAGTTGTGAGATATGTTTCTAACACTAGAAATTCGGAATTTAAATTATATCGCATGGATGAAGAAAAATTAGCGGATTGGAATCCTAATGTATTCGATGTATTCATTAAGTTTTTAAATCGTAATATTGAATTGAACCAGCAATTTTATGAATTATATAATGAACAAAACCCTACAAACCAACCAGCGGTAAAAATATTCGATTTAAACGCCATGAATCTCGAAGGAATTGATGATAACAGTTTCGATTTACTTATAACATCTCCTCCTTACGGTGATAGTAGGACTACGGTTGCCTATGGGCAATTTTCAAGGTTATCTTTACAGTGGTTAGATTTTAATGAAATCGGGGAAGATGAATCTTTAGTCAAAGACATAAATAAAATTGATGCATTACTTCTTGGTGGAAAAGTTGATAAAGAATTAAAAAATAGCTTAGCTTCTGAAACGTTAGAAAGAACTATAGAATCAATTGCTATAGAAGATGAAAAACGTGCTAAAGAAGTTCTGCAATTCTATATTGATTTGGATAAGGCACTTAAAGAAATAGCAAGAGTTATGAAACCTAACTCATATCAATGCTGGGTAGTTGGTAATCGAACAGTAAAAAAAGTAAAGATACCAACTCATCAAATAATAATTGAGTTATTCCAAAAATACGGAGTGAGACACGTCTTAACCTTCGAAAGAAATATACCAAACAAAAAAATGCCTAAAGAGAATTCGCCGACGAATAAGGTCGGTGAGAAAGTTACTACAATGAACGGTGAAGTGATTTTTATTCTAAGAAAAGAAGGATAAACACACGTAACTTCCGCAATCGCAAAGCGACTCGCGGAAGTTACGACTATGGTTTGGACTATGGTTTTACTAAAATTTGCTGTTCTTTAAAACAAATCGGGAGATGACTCCGTAAGATTCTGAAAGCTGTACCATGGTTTCGAGGTCGGCCGTTATTCTTCATGTGCATACGCAAATCGACTTTAATATAACCATCTTGTACAGCTTTCATAAAACCTTTAAAATCAAATCCTTTCAGTAAACGTGCTTCCGTGTAATGGAAATGTTCGTCTGCATCTTCTCCTATATGGTCGGCATAAACATAAACTAATGCCGGAAGTTTATCTTCGAATGTTTTTTGTAATAATTCTGCTGTCCAGTAAACATCTAATGGTATATCTTTATGAATGAGACGAATTTCTTTATTTGTAACCTCTAATTTAAAACCTTGTGCATTATAATCCAAAGCGCTTATTGTAGTGTACAATTCTTTGATACGGTCTTCTTTATCGCTATCATAAGCAAAAGTTTCTAATAAATAGCGGTCACGTTTACGACCTTTATCAGAAAGAGGTTCTTTAGTGAAAAGTGTAAGCATTGAAGAAGTGTTGCGTCTAGCCGCTTTAAGTTCCGCTACACCTAAATCTGGTAAAGAGATGTTGTTTTCAGTCAAACCAAGTTCCTGTTCTAACGTATGACCTACTCCTGTATCTCCACGTCTCAAGGTACGAATGTAACCTTTTGCTTTGATTTCTTCCAATTTTTTGATGAATGTTTTAATATCCATCATATTATAATCACTCCTTGTGTCAGTTAATAATTTCGCTGGATTTACATTCAATGCTATGGAAATAGCAATCAACTTCTCGAAGCTTAAATCATGCTTCCCTCTTAAAATTCTTTCAAGTGATTTAGTGCTACCATCTCCCCCTATCAATTTAGATAAATGACTTTGGGTAAAATGAGGGTTCAATCGTTTTTTGTTATACTGAATTAAACGAATATTTTGTGACAACAAACATCTCAGTTTTTTAATTTCATCATCTGTCATAAGTGAAATCTTATCGTTGAGTAATTCAGAATAACTCCAATTTGGATTCTTGAAAAACAATCGAATATCAATATTTAGGGATGAAAATATTTTGCATAAAGAAGAAAATCTAGGGAGACATTTACCACTTAATATACGACTAATCTGAGATGTAGAAAGTCCAGAACGTTTAGCTATTTCAGTAGCTGTTAGATTTGTTTCATACAAGATGGATATAAGAGAATCCATATAATTTTTTAATTCTTTATCCATCCGTTCTAAAAACTCATGTATCTCAACTCCTTTAGTTAATGTTATTTGTTGGACGTTTTTAGTTTATAACCATATTAATTAGGCTTCTCCCTACATATATGCAAAACATTAACTAAGGATTGTCGTCATCTGTCGCCGCTGTCTTGCGTACGTATGAGTGGACACGACATGCGAGAAGGTTCCGGGGCAAATAACCTTACGCTGATTGTAAGTGATCTATCAAACTTAGACATACTGATACTACTAATCTAAAATCTAAAAAATGACATGATTAGTATAGAAAAAAATTTATCCAAATAAAAACATCATTAGCCTAAGATCATCCATATCGCCTCATAATCCGTAAGTTAGTAGGAAATTCATATCCATTGTTTTTTGTGAATTATCTTCGCATCAAAGAATTACCTCTTGCTTTTAATTAAGCAGAGGGAATAAGAAAGCCTTGTAAAGTGATCAAATCTTTGATAAACTGAGATTGCATGCGAAATTTCCTCCATGGTTGATGGTTTGGTCACCTTTACCATACAGGAAATTTCGCATTTTTTGTACCCTTGATCAGAAAACAACCTGATTGTCAAGTACATTTTGTGGTGAAGAGCCTTATAATTTAAATAGTATAAAATAATGTAATAAATGGTATAATTATTCTATATAGTAATATTAATGGGACATAGGTGATAGGAATGTTAATCGTTAGAACCAAAGAAGAATTAAAAAGAGCTAAAGAAAATAAGGTTAAAGAATTTATTGTTGTTGGAGAACTCGCTCAAAAGTTGCACAAAGCCGAAAAAATCAGTAAGTTAAGTAAAACAGCAGCAGTTGCACTAGCAGGGGCAGTTGGAGTTGGTGTAGCAACTACACCAGTTACTGGCGGTGGATCATTAGTAGTTTCTGCTTTGACTGGAACAGGAGTCGCAGCAACTGCTGGTGTTTCAACTGGTGTTATTTATGCTGCGATTGCTGTAGGTGGAGTGCTGTTAGTTTATGCTCTTTACAAGGAATATAATGTAACGGTCATAAGAAGACTAGATGGAACCATTGAATTGCAGTTTAATAGAAAATAAATGGGATCGGTGCCTGTCACCGTCCAAAGTTTATCAAAATATCTCGAAAGGCTCTGTGGAGAAAAATCTCTACAGGGCTTTTCTTTTTTTAAATCTGTACCAAACATAATTTCAAATATATATTATGATTGTGAACCCATAGTCATAGTGAGGCTGGGACAAAACCCCCTCTAAAATGGAAACAGCCCATGAAATTTTGGAATGAAATTTCATGGGCTGTTTTTCATTTTTTCAATAGAGCATTTTGCAAAATTAGATTTTTTGGATAAAAGTATAAAAAATAAAGCACTCGACAAATAGCTACCAGCATGTTATTTTACAAAATATTACAATAATCCTGTTTTTGGGCATACCTACAGAATTTTTCACATTGAATTTTTTTAAGCGGCTTTCTTCCCTTTATTTTCCTTTGCCATCGCTAGCGCTGAAACAAGTAATACAATAGCGTTCAGGTAAATATGGGTCTTTACTTTTTCAATTCCCCATACATGTAGGGAGTTCGCCGTAAGGTAGCTTTTCATTCTTGAATTACAGCGTTCTACACTTGTCCTCTCGTTGTAAAGCTCTTTCCAACAATAGCCCTCAATCCGAAAAAACTTGGGATTGAAGGGCTATTCATCGTGCGTACCAGAGGGTGCGCATTTTTTTATTTATCTCACATATTTCGGGCTTACGAAGATACTTCCCCTTTACGCATCCACCTCCAACTCCCCCATCCTAAAACAAAAAAACGTGCAAAACCAACCATGATTTTGCACGCAATAATCCGTTATTTTTTCGATGCAATTTGGGAACGCAAATATGCATTAATAAACATATCAATCTCGCCATCCATCACCGCTTGCACATTTCCAGTTTCCACGTTGGTGCGGTGATCTTTTACCATGGAATATGGATGGAACACATAGGAGCGGATTTGGGAGCCCCAACCAATTTCCTTTTGCTCCCCGCGAAGAGCCGCAAGTTCTTGCTCTTGCTTTTCAATTTCCAATTGATACAATTTGGCTTTCAACATATTCATTGCTTTTTCGCGGTTTTTGATTTGCGAACGTTCCGCTTGGCAAGAAACAACAATGCCTGTTGGAATGTGCGTAATGCGGACAGCGGAATCAGTTGTGTTTACGTGCTGGCCGCCTGCACCTGTCGAACGGTACGTATCAATTTTCAAATCTTCCTGGCGAATTTCGATTTCAATTTCATTATTAAACTCAGGCATAACCTCGCAAGAAACGAAAGAAGTATGGCGGCGGCCGTTTGCATCAAAAGGCGAAATGCGCACTAAACGATGCACCCCTTTTTCCGCCTTTAAGTAGCCATATGCATTATGCCCTTTAATCAACAATGTTACCGATTTAATCCCTGCTTCATCCCCAGGAAGATAATCAAGGGTTTCCACTTTGAAACCGTGTTTATCTGCCCAACGAGTATACATGCGAAGAAGCATGGAAGCCCAGTCTTGAGATTCCGTACCGCCTGCTCCAGGGTGAAGCTCTAAAATGGCGTTGTTTTTATCATAAGGCTCGCTTAATAAAAGCTGCAGTTCAAAGTTTTCAAGTCTTTCTTCAAACTCTTTTAACTCCTGAACTAGCTCTGCCTGCAAATCTTCATCCGGCTCTTCCTTCAGCAACTCAAGCGTCATTTCCAAGTTTTCCTGGGTAGCCGCTAAATCCTTTAATTCATTCACAATAGATTTTATACTATTGACCTCATTAATGATGCTTTGGGCTTTATTTTGGTCATCCCAGAAATCCGGCATCATCATAATTTCTTCCAACTCTTGAATGCGAGCCTCTTTATTTTCTAAGTCAAAGAGACCCCCTAAAATCCGCCAATTTTTTGGCTGTAGTTTCCAACTTATTTCTCACATCTGATAATTCCATAAAAGCTCCTCCAATTTACATTAGATTTGAATGAATGGTCCCTATTCTTCACCAACCATTCAGAAATCACGAAACAAAACCGTGCCATCGATAGAGATGACAACGGTTTTGGGAAACAATATCTTGCACAGCACTTGTGGGAGAAAGAAATCCGCCGCAGCAAACAACTTCCCCACTAGAAGATATGCAAACACAAGACATCTTAAGATACTGCACCGTGGCAGTTTTTATATTTCTTGCCGCTGCCGCATGGACATGGGTCATTTCTTCCAATGTTTTGTTTTTTGCGGATTGGCTGGCGTTTTGGCTTTTCGCCGTCTTCTTTCGGATTCACTGCCTGTCCTTTCGCCACTTCTTCCCGCTCTAGATTGTAACGAATTTGGGCTTTCATTGCATATCTTGTCACATCTTCGCGGATAGCAGCAACCATTTCTTCAAACATGGCAAATCCTTCTTGCTCATATTCACGCAATGGATCTGTTTGGCCATAAGCGCGAAGGTGAATTCCTTGGCGCAATTGATCCATCGCATCGATATGGTCCATCCATTTCGTATCGATGGAGCGAAGCAAGATGACTTTTTCGAACTCGCGCATACGTTCAGGCGTCAATTCTTGTTCTTTTTCGTTGTAGCGTTCGATTACTTTATTATAGATAAACTCAATCATTTCTTCAGGCGATTTTCCTTGTAAATCATTTGCTGTAATCTCACCTTCATCTAGGAGATTGGCTTTAATATAATCTTCCATCGCCTTGAAGTTCCAATTTTCTTTATTTCCTGAAGTATGGGTATATACCATATTCTCAATGGATTCGCGAATCATAGTTTCCACAAGTTCGCGCATATTTTCAGATTCCAGAACCGCATTCCGTTCTTTATAAATGACTTCCCGTTGTTGGCGCAATACTTCATCATATTGCAACAAACGTTTACGGGCGTCATAGTTGTTCCCTTCAACTCGTTTTTGGGCAGATTCCACCGCTTTAGATACCATACGGGACTGGATTGGCTGGGAATCGTCCATGCCGAGTTTAGTCATCATGTTTTTCATGCTGTCGGAACCGAAACGGCGCATTAACTCATCTTCAAGAGATAAATAGAATTGGGAAATCCCAGGGTCTCCTTGGCGTCCTGAACGACCGCGGAGCTGATTGTCAATACGTCGGGATTCATGGCGTTCTGTACCGATAACCGCTAGTCCCCCAAGTTCTTTAACTCCTTCGCCAAGCTTGATGTCCGTACCACGACCAGCCATGTTTGTCGCAATAGTTACGGCACCTTTTTGGCCGGCTTGGGCGATAATTTCCGCTTCACGCTCGTGGTTTTTCGCATTTAACACATTATGCGGAATTTTATGTTTCTTCAACATCTCTGAAATGATTTCAGACGTTTCAATGGCCACCGTTCCAACAAGCACCGGCTGTCCTTTCGCATGGCGTTCCGCAATGTCTTTCACAACCGCTTCAAATTTCCCTTTCATTGTGGCATAGATGATATCCGGTTTGTCAATGCGGGCAACCGGTTTGTTTGTAGGAATGACCACAACATTCATATTATAAATATTTCGGAATTCCTCTTCTTCCGTTTTGGCTGTACCGGTCATACCAGCTAATTTTTTGTACATCCGGAAGTAGTTTTGGAAAGTGATTGTTGCAAGCGTCATGGATTCATTTTGGATTTCCACGCCTTCTTTTGCTTCAATTGCTTGATGGAGGCCATCGGAATAGCGCCGCCCTTTCATCAAACGGCCTGTGAAGCTGTCAACGATGATCACTTCTCCATCTTGCACAACATAATCTACATCCCGGTGCATTGCAACATGCGCTTTTAATGATTGGTTGATAGCATGAAGCAGGCGCACGTGGGACAAGTCATACAAGTTGTCAATGCCAAACGCTTTTTCCGCTTTCGTCATACCGGTTTCCGTCAGCATAACCGTTTTTGTCGTTTCATCATAAGTATAATCTTCATCTTTTTTAAGCGTTCGGACAAAAGCATTGGCTTGGACATAAAGTTGCGCTGAACGCCCTGCATGTCCTGAAATAATTAATGGTGTTCGCGCTTCATCGATTAAGATGGAGTCCACCTCGTCGATAATGGCAAAGTTAAGCGAACGCTGCACTTTATCTTCTTTATAAAGCACCATGTTGTCACGCAAATAATCAAAGCCCAGCTCATTATTCGTGCTGTACGTGATGTCTGCTAAATAAGCTTCGCGTTTTTCTTCTTTCGATAAACTATTTAAATTCAACCCAACTGTTAAACCTAAAAATTCATACAGTTTGCCCATTTCAGTGGCGTCGCGTTTCGCCAAATATTCATTGACCGTCACTACATGAACCCCTTCACCAGGAAGAGCATTCAAATAGACAGCCATAGTGGAAGTCAACGTTTTCCCTTCCCCGGTTTTCATTTCCGCAATGTTCCCATCATGCAATACCGCAGCCCCCATTACTTGAACGCGGTAAGGGTACATGCCAAGCACTCTTCGTGAAGCTTCGCGACAAACGGCGAACGCTTCCGGCAATAGGTCATCTAAACTTTCACCGTTTTGGTAACGGGCTCTAAATTCGTCGGTTTTATTTCTTAATTCTTCATCAGAAAGTTTTTCCATTTGCGGAGCCAATGCATCCACTTCATCAGCGATTTTATTTAGACGTTTCAATTCTTTTTTATTCATATCAAAAAATTTATTTAAAATATTTGCCATCGAAAATCTTCACTTCCCATTCAGTCTTAACTTTCATTTTATCATTGGCGGAATATTGGTGCAAATAAGCGCCTTGAGTATGGAGATTTGCAAAATTATCCATTATTAATTATTGCGCAAAAGCCAATAAATTGGAAGGGCGAAAATGAGAGGTTTTAAAAAAAGAAAAGCAGTTGAATGCTGGCAAACCCAACACACACTGCCTTTAAAATTTATATTTCGTTAAATTGCACTTCATCTTCTCCATACACCTTATAAGCGCGATGATCAATCATTCCAGGGGCATATTCGAATGGAATGAAGCGTTTAATGCCTGCTGTAACAAATTTTTTAGCGTTCAATACCGCTTCTTCCATTGGCTTTCCTTTTGCCAATTCCGCTGTGATGGCTGCTGAATAGGAGCAGCCTGCGCCATTTGTGTGAATAGTATCAATTCGAGGGGCTTCTAATTTATACATTTTATTTCCATCATATAATATGTCAACAGCTGGCCCTTGAAGCCGTCCACCTTTTACAAGTACATATTTCGAACCAAGCTGCATCAGGTCTCTGGCTGCATCTTGCAAATCTTCAATGGAGTTGATTTTCTGCCCTCCAAGCAAGTAAGTCGCTTCCGGCATGTTAGGTGTAATAATGGTTGCTTGTGGAATCAGTTTGGTTTTGAGCGTTTCCATCGCATCAAAATCAAGCAGCGGCGAGCCAAATTTTCCAAACATCACCGGATCGACAACGATGTTTTGGATGGAAGTGGATGCAAGCCAATTGGCCACCAGTTCAATGATTTCTTTTGAAAAAAGCATCCCTGTTTTTAACGCATCAATATCATTTTGTTCGTTCATGATGAGAAGTTGCGCTTCAATGGCATCTAAAGGTTGAATGAAGAGGCCTTGTTCTTTGCTGGGATGTTTTGCGTTAATGGCCGTGATGGCGGTAAATCCGTACACCCCAAGCTCTTGGAAGGTTTTTAAATCCGCTTGAATGCCAGCACCACTGCGGGCAGCAGCACCTGCTACTGTACATGCTTTCCGTAATGTCATGATTCTTGCTCCTTTGTGAATACCAAGTAGAATGATAAATTTATTTTAAATCGTTGATGGCATGGAAGAAAATATTCAAAATAGATAATTTGTTTAAGGTCAGATTAAGGATATTAGTCAATCCACTGAAGTGTTACGCCATACAAGCGGGCAAAGGGGGTTGCCAAGTTGACATAGCCGCTTTCAAGAAGTGACTAGCCAAAAAAGGGGGCGCCAAACTTCCAATTGCTTAAGAACCTCCTGCTCAATCCTCACATATACTATTGGGCACACTTTAGTCTACCGTGGAAGAAGGTTGCCCATTGACGGAAAACAAAAAACAACTCGTTTCCTATATCCTTCTTGCATTGCTGATCATTATTTGGGGAGTCAGCTGGCCTATCTACAAACATGGAGTGCAATTTATGCCGCCACTTCTCTTTTCAGGGATTCGTTCCTTTATCGCAGGCAGCTTATTATTCCTTTTTGCATGGAAATTGCGCCACGCCATCCGATTCAAAGAGCATTGGAAGTTTTACGTTATCTCAGCGATTTTAAATAACATTCTCTACCTCGGCTTGCAAACAGTTGGCATGGTGTACTTGCCAGGAGGATTATTTTCAGTCCTTGTTTACATCCAGCCAGTCATTCTTGGCATCTTATCCTGGTGGCTGCTCAATGAAAACTTGACCATCGCCAAAATATTCGGCCTCCTACTCGGATTTACAGGGATTGTACTAGTGAGCATTGACGGGCTGATGATTCATCTTTCAGCCATTGGAATCATACTTGCCCTTGCAACAGCACTTGCTTGGGCCAGTGGAGTCGTTTTCGTCAAAAAACTCAAAGCCCGCATCGATTTTTATTGGATGGTGGTAATGCAGCTCATTCTCGGCGGGGGAACGCTCCTTGTTTCCGGGTACTTTTTGGAGGATGTTCATTCGATTATATGGAACGTAGACTTAATCAGCACTATTCTTTGGGGCGGAACAGCAGGGATGGCCGCGGGGCAAGTGATTTATTTTAAATTGATGAACGAAGGGGAAGCAAGCAAAGTCGGTTCCTATACGTTTTTAGTGCCGATTATCTCAGTGGTCGTCAGTGCGATTTTTTTAGATGAAGCCATTACGAAAAATTTGCTGTTTGGCATGCTTTTGGTGGGTGCAAGCATTTACTTAGTGAACAGCAAAGAAAAGCGAGTAGCCGATAATTAGAAACTTCTTTACATTTTCTCGCCTTCCACGAAAATTAAAAAAGCTCCCTGCATGCGCTTGCAGAGAGCTTGAGATGTTATTAATTTGTTTCAATTAAGCCGTACTTACCATCTTTGCGTCTATAAACAATATTTGTGCTGTTTGTTTCAGCATCAGTATAGATGTAGAAGTCATGGCCGAGCAGGTTCATTTGAAGAATGGCTTCATCTTCGTCCATTGGTTTTAAGTCGAATTGTTTTGTACGAACAATTTCGAACTCTTCTTCTTTGCTGTTTTCATTGTTCGTTGGTGTTGAACTACTTGCGAAGTAAACACCCACACCTTCACGATCACGAATTTTGCGGTTGACTTTTGTTTTATGTTTACGGATTTGACGTTCCAGTTTATCCACAATCAAGTCAATGCCTGCATACATATCATCGTGGCGTTCTTCAGCACGGAGCGTTAAATTTTTTAAAGGAATCGTTACTTCCACTTTTGACTTTTTGTCATTATACACTTTCAAGTTTACATTAGCAGTAGCGTTAACTCCTTCATTGAAATATTTTTCAATTTTCTGAACTTTGTTGATAACATACTCTCGAATTGCTGGAGTTACTTCAATGTTCTCACCGCGAATGTTAAAGTTTAGCATGTAAACTCCTCCTTTACTTACCCTATGTAAATTATATTCTACATAAGTTTGCAAATTCCTTCTACAAACTATGTAATGATTTAAATAATTCGACAAATTTTTCGAAATTCCCTAAAATTCCATTTGTTTCTTATCAATTACTTCTTTCCTTCTTCGGCGCTTCATTTCGCTGATAATCAAATCCTCGACAGCCGGTTGATTTCTAAAATGAAGCCCATAATAAACGCCTGTTCGATAAGATTGGCTCCAACGAATGTAACCAATTGCCTGGATTTTGATAATATCCAACACAAAATGCATTTCGAGCTGCAATAAATCAGGGGGATGTTTGTAAATTTTGGAAATGTCGAAGTCCGTAAACACTTTCATTCCCTGAGGACCAATATCAATAATTTTACATGGATGCATCTCACTATCAATCCGACGTCCGTTTACAAGCACAGAAAATTGTGCATCTAATGGTTGATTAAAAACGAATCGAAACGCATCGTTGCGTTTATATTTCATCATCATTATTCCCCCAATCAGCAATCTACTTGAACTTTTCTTAATTATAAATATCGTTGGCAAAAAGAAAATATCAATAGAAAAAACTACTATTTTTTTCAAAAATGTTTGACGTTTTTTAAATAACTCCGATATTTGTTTTTGGCAAGTGTATGAGTTGGCAATTAAAAATGCATATATACACTTGCCAAATTCCATGGTTAACGTTGAGAGATTGAGTCTTTGTATCGGTGACTTTCACCATTGAAGATGATTAAATGAGAATGATGAATCAGCCGATCAATGACGGCCTCTGTTAAAATTGAGAAATTTACCAAGGTTACCTTTTCAATGGCCTCCAATAAAGCATTGACAATGGAGTCGGCCGTATTGAAGAAGCTGCGTTACCTTTAGAATCGAAACCTGCAACGGCTCAAGTTGATTTTGCAAGTGGTTTTTTGTTTTATAGGACCTGCATAAATTAATTGCCATTTTTAGTTTGCCATAACCAGTTAAAATATCTGTTTTTAATAATGCAATATTATTAAAATGTGTAGTATCAGAAATGCGATTAATTTCTTCTAAAATTTGTTCTACCTCTTGTTGAATCATTTCGCAATCTTCATTTGTATTCGTATCATTTGCAGCTTGCACCATTAGACGCTGCAATAGGCTGTTTACCTCTTGTAATGCTCTCTCAGCTGTTTGAATTAGGGAAATGCCGTTCTGAATATTTTTGCCTGCCATATTCAGTCCGCGAATTTGCCCTCGTATGTTTTCGGATATGGCGATCCCTGCTGCATCATCTCCAGCTCGATTGATTTTGTATCCAGAAGATAATTTTTCTAATACTGGTTTTTCGAGAGTGAATTATATGTATTCAAAGCTGAAATATTATGTGAAATTCTCATAAAATCCTCCGAAATTTTTATTAAAAAAATAAAAGCCACTGGGATGATCACAGTGGCCGATTTCAAGTTTCACTATTTCCTTTAAGCTATCATTTCAGTTTTATACAACAAAGCGCATAGCTAAATATATTCAAAGTGACGAATAGCCTCTTCTTAATCTATCGATATTATAGTTTGTTCATATTCTTAAAAAATCTCGTGGGTAAACCACTAACAAATTTATAATTGTTGATTATTTCCATATTGTTGCTGTCGATTAATTTGAATTACTTGTTTCCATGTATCGCGGAATTCTGTTACAAATCCTGAAACTTCATCGAGGATGGCAATATCATTTTTAATATTTGCCTGAATTAAACGATAATTCATATATTCATATAATGAATACATTTGTTTAGCAATTTCATAATCCATATTTAGTGTAACCATTAATTCATTAATAATGGCTTGTGCTTTTTGGATATTTTTATTTTTTTCTTCAAAGTTTTTCTCTTCAATTGCTTTTTTAGCTTTTGCCAAAAATTTCAAACATCCATTGTATAGCATCAATGTTAATTCACCTGGTGAGGCAGTTGTAACGCTGTTTTGTTTATAACTATTAAGCGCATTTTGCACTGTCATGTATAGACACTCCTTTTAGGAATTTAAAAAGCAGGTATTAACTTTTTCGATCGTAATACATACCGTCCATAACTTGAACATTAGAATATGGATTCATATAATGTTTCTCATTTTTTTTGGTATTTTGTATATCTCTTAGATCTTTTTTTACTTCTTCCATTACCAGTTGCAATTTTTCCCCTATTCTTCGATTCAACTCCATAAGCATGGCGTGGGATTTGATTTCTTTGTTCAACTGAAAGTTTTGCGCTTTGAGAGCATTAATGATTTTCCCCTGCTCATCTAGCAAAAAATTAATTCGATCTATATATTGACTTCTTTCTTCACCTTTTGGAATAGAAGAAGACAGGAGTTGATAAAGCTTTGCTGAAATTTGTAATAATTCATTTGTCAAATCCATTTTATATCAATTCCTTAATTTTGTGGTGTAAAGAAACTTGCATTAGAATTATATTTACTTACCGCCGTTTCTAATGCCGTGAATTGTTTCCAATAACGATTTTCAATTGATTCTAATTTTTTCTTCCATACATCGATACGCTCTTTAATCTCAATTAATGATTTACCCAATGAATACGAATTCTCAGTCATAGTAGAACGACCGGCTTTTTTCTCAATCTTAATCTTCGTATTAGACAACACTTCACGTAATTTTGTTAAATATCCACGTGTATCAACTTTCTTTTCTTCATTGTTTACAATAATTGTATCATCTTTTTTTCCAGCTGCATTCGTAAACAATGCTGCAACTGCATCAGGATCGTCTTCAAGCGCAGCACGTAATTTGTTTTCATCGATTGTCAATGTACCGCCATCAGTGTAAGAGTTGGAAGTCGTGATTCCAATGCTGTATAACGTATTGTATTTGGAATTCGAAACCGCAGGATTGGCTTCATATACTAAAGCACGCATACTAGAGAGGGCGCTTTGTAAAATCGAATCATTTCTCAAAAGGCCTGTTTTTGCTTTTGCTTCCCATTTTTCAATTTCATCGTCATCCATTTCTTTTTTCTGCGCATCCGTTAATGGCGGAAAATCTCTGTTTTTCTTTTCTTTTAAAAGCGTATTGAGCTGAGTAATTAAACCATTATAGGTTTTCACAAAATCTTTAATTTTACTAACGATGTCATCCACATTAGTTGTGGAAGTAATTTTCACTGAATCAGATGTTAAAGCATTTTTATAGGCATCAGAATTTGTATCAATCGTTGCGTTTTCGCCGTCTCCTAGAATAATATTCGCATTTTTCGCGTCCGCTAATGCCGTATTAAAAGTATTTTGGGCATTTGTCAAACGTGTTTCCGCTGCCTCATATTCTGATTTTGCTTTTAGATAATCACTTCTAGATATATTTTGTTCAGCTAAACTTTTAAACTTGTTCAAATTATCCTCTGATAAACTAGCTAATGCTGTAACTTGACTTGGAGACAAATTTTTTAATTTATTGTATAAATCTTCGTCTATATCTTTAATAGAAGAAATGGCATCTTCTTGTGAAAAATCAATTGTGATAATTGTTGTAATTTCATCATTTTCTAAATCATTAAAGAATGAATCTCCAAGCGCATTATATTTTGATTTCAAATCATCCGCTTGCGCTTTTCTTTGATAAAGTGATAAAGTATCCTCTGAAGCTGCAAATAAATTTGTCAAATCTTCTTTAGATAAAGATTTTAATGCAGTTTTGACTTCATCACTAACATCTAACTCTTCATCAATTCTTTTTCGAATATCTTCTAATTCTTCGTCACTATCGTAAGAAAAACTTTTAATTTTAGTAATGGTATTTGCATCAAAATCCTTTAATTTTGTACCATAAACTTGATATTTTGCATGTTCAGTAAATTTATTGATTGTAGCTTCATCTAAACCTATCAAAGCTTCAATTTGCTTATCAGTTAATTTGTCAAATAAGCCGCTATCTTTAATCTCCTCTACAGAAGTTTTACCTACAATGGCGTTAATCTCTGCATCAGTTATAGTTTTCCAGAATGAACTTCCAAGTTTATTAAATACTTCTTGTTCTGAAAGTGATAAAGTATCATTGCCAAATGCATTTAAATATGCAGTATTATGTATAGCCGTGTAACTTTTTGTTGTATCAGCTCCGTTATAGTAACTATTTTGAGCGTCAATGTACAGTTGTTCTTTATCATTTTTATTTACTCTTGCATTATTTAATTCTGCTTTTGCTGCGTTGAATTTTTCTGCAATTGTTTGAATACTGTTAAAAGTACTTTTTAAAGTAACATTATAACCATTGATACTAAAAGTATTAGATGATCTTTCTGTAGCGATGCCGTTCACTTGGAAAATGGCATTTTTTCCGTTATTGGCCAACTCTTTTGAATCAGTACCCGAAAGAGTAAATCCAAATTTTTGGAAAATTTCTTGTCCAGATTCTACGACAATTTCAGCACTGCCTTTAACATCTCCTGTATTTTTCGCAGTAATGGACATTCGACCATTTTCAAATATAGCCGATACGCCCGCATTGCTTTTGTTAATTTTGTTTACAAAATCGTCTACCGTCATATCCAGCGTAAACTCAATTTTTGTAGCCGTTGAAGCTATTGTGCCATCTTTTTGAATCGCACGAATTTCAATATAATTCTGACTTATATTTTCACCTAATAAATCTCTTAATTTAGTTGTACCAATTGCATTCACTTGACTGCCCGTAGCACGAGCCGCTTCCGCTAATTGAGAAACTCCTTCAATCGTTAATGTTCCAGATGCTGAACCAGTTGCTGTTGCATCAACCAAGCTCGAATTGGAAGAAGTAGAAGTTTTTGTGAGAAAACTTTTTAAAACTAAATTATCTGCAATATAAGTATCAAATGTAGTTAATTGCGTGTACACGTTTCGATACGCATCTCGTGTCCATTCATATGTTTGTTTTTGTTGTTCTAATTTATCTAAAGGTGCACGTTCTGCAAACATCAGCTTTTCAACTAATTCATCAATATCTAACCCTGAAGCTAATCCTCCAATACGCAGTGTAGAACCCATGGTAAAAATCCTCCTTATAAAGATTAAATCTTTTCGTCTACAATCATGCCGACTAATTTCTGCATTTCATAAAAAGCATCAAGCAGTTTTTTTGGCGGAATTTCTTTTATAACCTCATCTGTTTCCTGATCGACCAACTGAATATAGTAGCAATCCAACTCTTCATGCAAAACAAATTTGGACGATTTATAACTGATTTGCAAAAATTCATTCAATGAGTCAACAGCTTGACTCAACTTATCCCTGTTAAATTTAGATAATTCGATTTGTTTTTCTTCCTGTTCGGTCTCAATTTCATTATTTTTTTTCATTTTATCGACAAATATATCTTGAGGCACATTTCTAGAAGAACTGTCAACGACGGATTGAGATGAAATACGCATGACTAAATATCCTCCTTTTTTGAAAAACCGCACAAAATATACTCTACCGTTAATATCGGTAATGAAAAAAATTTTTATATAGTTTCAAAAAACATTAAGTTTAAATAATGTCATTGAAAGACATTTTTGCTCGCTTTAACTTAATTGCTTCCTCCATTGCTTTTTGAAGTTTTTTCAAATGTTTCTCCACTTCAGTAATTTTATAAATATCTTTATGGATATTTGCTTCTACTAATGAATGATGTAAATATTCATATAATGTGAGCAATGCTTTTGAAGCCTCTTGTTCGAGATCTAACAAGTTCATTAATTCCATAATAATGTCTTGAGCTTTTTTTAGTTTTCGGTTGCGGCCTTCAATATCATTCACTTCAATCATATGCTTGGATTCTTTCAGGCATCCCAGGCAAAGCTTCAATAATCGCAATGTCACTTCGCTTGGCGAAAGGGTTGAAATACTGCTAGTTTGATAGGCAAGATGAGCTGATTTTTTTTGCATTAACTCATACCCCCAAATAAATAAGGTTTAAAACCATTTTAATATTAAAATGATTTTGTCGATATAAAATATGTAGTTGAAATTTCATGGATGGAGGGTACAAGCTTGAGAATACAAGATAAGTCATGGATGACATATGCAAGCAATCGAGTTGCTAAAACAGAATCTTCTATCACAAAAACATTGGAAAAACTTTCTGGTGGAGATAAAATTGTTCGCGCATCATTGAATGCATCAGGGCTTTCGATTTCAGAAACAATGCGCACACAAATTAGAGGATTATCTCGCGCCCAGCAAAACATTCAGGACGGGCTTTCGGTATTAGAGGTGACGGATGAGGGCTTGCAAAGTGTGAATAAAATTTTGCTTCGCACAAGAGAATTAGCAGTGCAAGCTGCAAGCGATACATTAACGGATGAAGATCGTTCCCTTGCTCAAACAGAAGTCGATCAGTTAATGGAATCCATTGATAAAACTGCTGAGTATATGGAGTTTAATACGCAAAAAATTTTAGGAGAAAATCGTCCGCTTTATATACACGTAGGCGCCAACAGCAATCAAAATCTTGCCATTGATACAGTTGATGTGAGTACAAAAAAATTAGGTCTTGAAAATGCCAGCTTAGAAACCCGCGAGAAGGCAAATAAGCTCATTCAAGATATAGATAATGCCTTAGAATATGTGTCAAAAAATTTAGCCAAAACAGGCGCCTCTTACAATCGCCTTTCAATGAAACATGAAAATGCAAGTCGCGTTCAAGAAAGCATTCAAAAATCCGAATCCCTACTCCGCGACCCTGACATGGCAACAGAAATGGTGGATTTTGTAAAACAACAAATCATCCAACAAGGTGAGCAATTATTAATTAAAAACACCAACGAAAAGGTAAGGGCGGTTTTGAATTTATTTAATTAATCCAAAAATTTACCCTCCCTGTAGATAAGGTACAGGGAGGGATTTTGTTTATGAGGACTAGGACAGAATTTGTGGTGTCTTGTAAGTAAGCCCGAATTCAAATGACGCATATCAATCGATCGTACCTCCCTGTAAGATAGAGTTATCGATTACAGAGGAGGTGTTTTGTTTACGATTGAAAAACTAAATATCGTTTCTCACTCACAACGAAAAATCCATTAAAATCAAGTATTTATCAATTCCAATAAACTATGAATAATTAAAATCAATTTCTCTATCTTCTAAACCTGGATGAATCGGCAACGTTAAAGCATGCTCATACCATCTTTCCGCCACTGGGCAAAGCCCTTTTGAATAACCTAATTTTTGATAATACGGATGCCAATACACAGGAATATAATGAACATGAACACCAATATTAAATTCACGCATTTGATTGAATATTTTTTACGATCCAGTTTGTCACTAAGCTGTAACATATATAAATGCCAACCAGAATTTGTTCCTCCAAGCTGCTCAGGAATTTGTAATAAAGGTTCATTAGCGAACGCTTCATTATAAATCTTCGCAATTTCTCTTCTTCGCGCTAAAAAAACATCAATTTTTTTCAATTGAGACAAGCCAAGAGTAGCTTGAATATCCGTCATTCGATAATTAAATCCAAGATCAACCATTTCATAATACCAATCGCCTTGTTCTAAAGCGTAAGGTGTTTTTGTTATGCCGTGGCTCCGAAACAACAAAAGTTTTTCATAATATTCTTCGTTGTTTGTGACAATAATTCCACCTTCTCCAGTGGTAATGGGCTTTACAGGATGGAAACTAAACATTGTCATATCAGCAAATGTTCCAACCTTTTTCCCCTTGTACTCTGCTCCAAGAGAGTGGGCACCGTCTTCTATAACAAGCAAATTATGTTTTCTGGCAATCTCCATAATTGCATCCATATCTGCCGGCTGCCCGGTAAAATCAACAGGTATAATCGCTTTTGTTAGATTTGTCAATTCCTAATAGATAGTTATTATAAAGTTTTTATTAGTAACTTATATCATTCCTACTCGCCACATTATGAATAAGATTACCAAGCACTTAAACCGCCGTCCACTATAATATTCTGCCCAGTAACATAACTTGAAGCATCAGAAGCTAAGTAAATAACAGCCCCAACCATTTCCTCAGCTTTAGCCATTCTTCCCAATGGAATGCGATTGGAATATTTTTGTTTAAAAATTTCATTTTGACCGCTTTCAACCCCACCAGGAGTAATTGAATTTACGCGAATCCCCTCTTTCGCCCAATAAGTAGCTAAATATTTTGTTAGTCCAATAACTCCAGCTTTGGAGGCTGAATAGATTGCTGGTGTATTTATTTCTCTGTTTAAATAAAAAGATCCCTCATATATTCTATTATCAGGACCATTTATTCCATAAATTGAAGATGTCTGAATGATAGAGCCTCCCTTACCTTGCTCTTTCATTACTCTTCCTACATATTTTGCTACAAGAAACATACTGTCTAAATTGGTAGCCATGATTTCTTTCCATTGGCTTAATTCATATTCTTCAAAAGGTGCAAAAAAAGCTTCTAAATTACTAGATTTTCCTGCTGCATTATTATGTAATATATTAATTTCTCCAAACGTCTCAACAACAATTTGAACCATTTCTTTTACAGATTGTTCAGAAGTAATATCACAATAAATTGCTATAGACTTTACTTTATATTTATTTTCTATTTCTTTTGCTATTTCACGAGCTCTTTCAATATTAATATCTACAATCGCAACATTTGCGCCTGCATCCGCTAAGCCTTTGCATATATGACTTCCGATTATCCCAGCACCACCAGTTACAATAGCACTTTTATTTTTTAATGAAAAAAGTTCAAAATAGTTCATTCTAACGTCCCTCTTTTTTCTGCTAACATTTTTACTATCTCAAAATCTAGTTCTGAATCAATATCAAAAGAACGTTCTTCAGGCATTACGTATAAAATTGTTCTATTTGTAAATACAGAATTTGCATTAAAAAATTCTTCTCTTCTCCAAATATAAATTGAAGCATTCATATCATAGCTATTTGGAACATCTTGCCTACGAACAATATTATTTTTAAGCGGTTTAGAAAGAGTCACATATCCGTCTTGTTTTTCTTCTATTAAATTAAAATATGGACTTCTTCTTGATGGTGTAGCTGTTATTAAATTTTTTGCATCTTTATGAGATTCGAACATTTCGATTGAATTTTTCAAATCTTCAATTGTTCTCAAAGGTGATGTAGCATCAATGTCAACAATTATATCAAATTCTATATTTTTGAGCTTCTCCACTTGCATCACACAATGTTGTATTGCTGGTAATTTTGGTGCTATATCACTTGCTAATTCCTCAGGACGTTTAATGATATAATCTACCCCATAATCTAATGATACTTGTAAAATTTGTTCATCGTCACTGCTTACAGCTATAACATCAAATAGGCCACTTTTTTTTGCTTGTAAAATACTATGTGCGATTAATGGTTTCCCTAATAATTCTCTAAGGTTTTTATTTTTTACACCTTTTGAACCGCCACGAGCACAAATTGTACAAATTCTATTCATTTTTTATCCACTTCCTATCTTTTGAAGAGCGTTCTATTGCTTCGATCATCTCAATAATTTTTAAGCCTTCTTCAAATGTACATGGTATTTCCGAATTAGAAAGAATATGTTCATGTTGCTTTAAATATGTATAATCTCTATCTATTTTCGGATATTGAATAACATTTCCATTAATATTTATTTGATTATTAATCAAATCAACTTTAATTGTTTTATTATTCGTTTGAATTGTATAATATCTTTGAACGATTCGATCTAAATAATTTAATTCTAAAGTTATTTTTATATTATTTTCAGTATTATACATAACTTGACAATAATCTTCCGATTGAATTTTTAAATCACTGATTTTTCCACAAAATGCTGTAAGTTCTCTCCATGAACCAAATAAATAACTTAAATAATCGAGTTCATGACTTAAATCACGAATAACTCCTCCCCCGAGCGATGCAAAAGCAGAATAACTTTTTGAATAATCTGTTCCCGGCCTCCAAGAAGGCAAATATTGACCAACATAAGCATTAATACTCAGAACTTGTTCATGTTCAATTAAGCTTTTTGTTTCCTGAATAAGAGGATGAAACCTAAGATTATAAGCGATGTAAGTTGTAAATTTAGGTCTTTGGATATTACAGAATTTTGAAAATATAGGCTTTTCTATTAATAATATTCCATTAAAGTTACTTTGGTTGATTTTATTAAAAGTCTCGTAATGTTCAAATGTCTTATTCGCTATAACTATATAATTAAACTCTTGACTAGTTAACGCTAACTCAATTGTTTTATAGCATTTTTTATTATTTTCTAAATGCCTAGATACAATGTAGACATCATGTCCCATTTCGTTCAAAATTCGTATATGTCTTTTTCCTATTGAACCATATCCAACAATGAGTGTTTTAATCATTCTTTTTCTTCCTTTAAAAATCTCTCATTATATTCATAGTCTGCCTTTCGAAAATCATCCATCTTACCTATATCCAACCAATATTCTCTTATTGGAAACACGGTCGTCTTCTTTTCTTCACCCAATAACTTTTGAAATAACTCTGGCATATCATAAAATTGATTTTTCGGTATGTAATCTAAAGCTTCGGGACTTAAAACATAAATGCCAGCATTCACAAAACTTTTATGTATCGGCTTTTCTTTTATAGATACAAGTTTTTCTCCGTCTGTTTCAATTGCCCCATAAGGAATTTGATATTCATATTCCCTCACACACATCGTTGCTAAAGAATGATTATCCATATGATAATGCATCAACTGTTCAAAATTTACTTGTGTCAATAAATCTCCATTCATCACAAAAAACGGTTTTAATGGTTTTGTAGGTAATAATGACAATGCACCGGCAGTACCCATTCTTTTAGATTCTTCTATATATGAAATATTCACATCGAATGCTTCACCATTTTGAAAGTAATTTTGAATCACTTCTTTTTTATAGTTGACACTTAAAATAAAATTAGTGAAGCCATACTGTTTAAATCCCTCAATAATCGTTTCTAAAATGGGTTTCCCCCCAACTTGCAACATTGGTTTAGGAATGTCATTTGTTAGAGGCCTTAATCTAGTCCCTAAACCGCCAACCATCAATACTACTAAATTATCATTAATTGAAACTGCTTTATCAAGGAATAAAATATCAATTATTCTATTGTTTTTATCAACGATGGGAAGTTGCTTTAGTTTTTTTGTTTTCATTATTCGAAAATATTTATTTCTTGATTGTCCAGCTAAAGCAGTAATGGGTGAAGGATTCATTACTCTAGTGATATTAACATTTAAGGAATCTCCTCTTAATATACTTCTACGTATATCACCATCAGTTACGGTTCCTAATAGCATTCCATCCGAATTCACAACCACCGCGAATTGCAAAGACGATTTATCTATAATGCGCATAGTTTCTAATAATGTATTTTCTTCTCGAACAAGAATAGATTTCCAATCTTTCATTCATCTCACTTCCTTTGCAGGTACACCTACCGCTTTTACACCATGGTTAATATCATGAATAACAACTGCTCCAGCACCAATCAAACAATTATTTCCTATACGAATATTTTGAATAATCGAAGCTCCTGTTCCCACATGGGTTCCATTTCCTATTTTTACTCCACCAGAAAGAGTCGTTCCTGGTGCTAAATGTACGTGGGCACCAATTTCACAATCGTGATCAATTTTTGAACCTGTGTTTACAATAGTATTATCGTCAATAATAGTATTTGTTTGAATAATTGCACCTGCCATAATTTGCACTCCTTGTCCCAACTTTACGGATGGAGCAAGAATTGCAGATGGATGTATAACACTTGCAAATGTATATTGCTTATTTGTAAGTAATTCAAATAATTCACGTCTGAAATCAGATACACCAATAGTGCCAATTCCTAATACCAATTCCACTTCTTTTGAATCATATTTTAAAATCATTTCATCGTTTCCTAAATAAGGTATGCCAAACTGATTTTCTTCTTTTTTTGGGGCTGTAAAACCAATAATGTTGCGATTTTGACTTAATAATATCTCGGTTAATACAGAAGCATGACCACCATTTCCGAGCATGATTATGGGCTTATTCATCAATTAAATCGTCCTTTTCATATGATTTTTTAGAAACTTTTCCAATATAAGACCAATAGTATTTAGAAGGAATTCCGCTGCCAGGTCGTTTAATAGTTAAATTGCCTTTATTAAAAACTTCACCAGCTTTAATTGATTTTTTAGCCACTAAACTTTTTCGAGCTGCTTTCCTGTTTTCGAGCTCGATAAATGATGGTTCTTTTTTTCCTGTTCCTAATGCCAATTCTACTTCTCTTATACTTTTTACCATTTCTTTTAATTCATCCGGCTCCAATGAAGCAAGATGATCTGGACCTTCCATTGTTCGATCAAGGGTAAAATGTTTTTCAATCACTCTTGCACCTAATGCTGTTGCAGCAATCGGAACCGATATTCCTTTCGAATGATCCGATAATCCCACTGGTAATTCAAATTCCTTTTCCATTTGCTCCATTGCCTTTAAATTGATAGTTTCAAATGGTGCTGGATATTCAGTGGTACAATGCAAAATTGTTACATATGTTTTCAAAATATTTTTTGCTTCTTGTGTTTTATAAAATTCATTGACCCGTTCCAATGAAACAAAATCTTTTGGATTGGCAAAACCAAATGCGATAAATGCCAAAGCTTCATGAATTTCATCTATTGTCGCCATTCCGGTGGATAAAATAATAGGCTTTTGCTTTGTTGCAATATAATGAATAAGCGGTAAATTTGTTAACTCTCCAGAAGGTATTTTGGCAATTGAAATCTTCAAATCATCGAAAAGAAAATCGACACTCTCAAAATCAAAGGGTGTCGATAAAAATTCAATATTTTGAGTCTTGCAATATTCTTGCAACTGAGCAAATTCATCGAAGCTCAATTCCAATTGTTTCAGCATTTCAAATTGAGAAGTCGCTTCACCTAAATTTTCAATTTGATAATTTGCTTGTTGAGCGGTTTTTGTTACAAGATTTTCAGTTTTAAAGGTTTGGAATTTTACGGCATCTGCACCAGCCATTTTGGCAACATCCACTAATTTTTTTGCAATTTCAAGTGAACCGTTATGATTCACTCCTGCTTCGGCAATAATATAAATTTTATTCATTTATCATAAAACTCCTTAACGATATAAAAATTTTCAATACTTTTTAATATATCCATGATTTTTAAAGATGCTTTTCCATTACCGTATATTTGCTCATAAGGTCCTTTAAAATGTAATGCTTTATCTATAGTTTGTAGTAACATTTCATATTCCGGCTTTGAATCGAATACAGAATTTGGACGTTCTCTTCCCGCCTGCCTATTCCCAATATTCACACTTGGTGTATGTAAATATGGCGCTTCTATTAGTGCACTGGAAGAATTACCAATCACTAATTCTGCATATTTCATTGCACTTAAATAACGTAGCTGCCCTAACGAATCAAATAAATATGCATTTTTATTTTTCTCTACAAACTTAAAAATTTGTTGATTAATAAATCTACCCCCGTTATCCGCATTGGATTTTGTAAAAACTAAATTTTTATCTTTATAACGTTCCAACACCTTGAGTAATACTCCAATCCCTGATATATCTCCATTCGTTTCTGGATGATAGGTTATTAAAAAAAGTTCTTTGTTCGTATCTAAATTTAATTCAGAAAAAAGTTCTTCTTTGTTCATTAATTTTAAATTAATAATGTTATCAACACCTAAAGCTCCTACATTCCAAACTCTACTTGGATGCTCCCCAAGTTGAATTACGCGTTTACGATGGGTTTCACAACTTGTAAAATGCCATGTTGCCATCTTTGTTATTGAATGTCTTATTGCATCATCATAAGCACCGAATGTACATTCTCCCCCGTGTATATGAGCAATTGGAATTTGCATAATTAGAGCAGTTTGGGCAACCGACAACATTTCAAAACGATCTCCTAAAATAATTATTAAATCCGGTTTTAATCTTTCAAACACATCAGCAAAACTAATATTTGCTAAGCCCATCGATTTTACTACTCCCTGAGGGCTATCAGAAGATATAAGAATTTCTACTTTTTCATTAATAAAAAACCCATCTTTTTCTATTTGATGGAAGGTTAGTCCAAATTCAGGTGACAAATGCATACCGGTAGCAACTATTTGTAATTCAAATTCTTCATCTTCTTGTATCCTTTTCATTAAGTTACATAGTAATCCATATTCAGCACGAGTAGCTGTAACTACGCAAATTTTACGTTTCATATTTCGCTCCCGTATTTATAATATTGGTGCACTTGGAATATTCACAATTTTCTGTTTTAATTGCATTGTTGTATTCATTTCCATCATCGGATTATTTTTATACATTTTTAGTTCATGAAGAGGCTGCCAAATGGGACGACTCATTACACCATTATCATTTAAAAAAGAGAGTACTTTATTTCGATTTAATGAATCTTCTAAAATTAAAGTTTGTAACCAATAGTTACTCTCACTGTTCAACGGTTGCTTAAAAAGTTGTACACCTTCTAAATTACATATTAATTGTTCATATTTTTCTGTTAATACTTTCTTTTTTCGTAAGAAAACTTTTATTTTCTCAAGTTGCGCACATCCTAGCGCAGCATTGATATTCGGCATTCGATAGTTATAGCCAATTTCGTCATGTACATATTCCCAACGATGAGGAATTTTAGCGGTGGTTGTTAGATGTTTCGCATAATCAGCCAACGCATCATCATTGGTTACAATTGCTCCCCCACCGCCAGTTGTAACAATTTTATTCCCATTAAAACTAAATGCGGCTACTTTTCCAAACGTGCCTGTATGTTTTCCTTTATAATAAGAACCTAATGATTCAGCCGCATCTTCTACTAATACTAAATTAAATTTATCGCATACTTCGAGTAGTCCATCCAAATCTACAGGATGCCCAAAGGTATGCATTGGAACAACGGCTGCAATCCGTCTGCCAGTTTGTTTATTGTAGAGTTGTCCATTTCTCAAAACACCAATTTCTTCTAAATGTTTATTCAATTTTATTGGGTCCATTCCTAGAGTTTCATAAGAAACATCAACAAAATGTGGGATGGCTCCTAGATAAGACGCTGCATTGGCAGTCGCAACAAATGTCAATGATGGCATTAAGACTTCATCATTTTCTTGTACCCCTACAATTTTAAGCGCAATATGCAAAGCGGCAGTACCATTTACAACGGCAACTGCCCGCTTTGCACCAACGAATTTCGCTAATTCTTCTTCAAATCGAGTAACATAAGAACCAACTGATGAGACCCAACCTGTTTTAATACACTCTGTCACATATTCGATTTCTTTTTCATCAAAAGTCGGTTCATGTAAAGGAACAACATCTTTTCCATACATTTTTTTGATTTCATTTGCAAATTGAATCCATTGTTCATTCATATATTATAAACATCTGCCTTATATTGAGATAGGTTTTTTGGATTAGTAAACCATTCAATCGTTTCTTCTAATCCTCGACGGAAGCCTTCTTTACCGCCATATTTTGGCTCCCAGCCAAGCAATTCTTTAGCTTTCCTATTGTCTGCCCATAATCGCTCTACTTCGCTTTTTTCAGGGCGCAAACGCTGTTCATCCGTTTCGATTTTTAAATCTATACCCATTATATCGGCAATCATTTCAGCAGTTTCACCAATAGATATTTCATAGTTTGAACCAATATTAATCACTTCGCCAATTGAATTGGGTGAATTCATAATAGAAATAAATCCCTGGACAGTATCTTTTACATAGTTAAAATCTCTCGTCGGGCTGATAGCGCCAAGTTTTATTGTATCTTTACCACTAGCCAATTGGGTAATAATCGTCGGAATTACCGCACGAGCTGATTGACGCGGTCCATAAGTGTTAAAAGGACGAATAACTGCAACCGGTGTATCAAAGGAACGATAAAATGATAAAGCTATTTGATCAGCCCCAATTTTTGAAGCGGAATATGGAGATTGCCCTTGCAACGGATGATTTTCATCAATTGGTACATATTGTGCGGTTCCATACACTTCACTTGTGGAAGTATGGACAACTTTTTCCACACCTAATTCCCGGGCAGCTTGTACCACATTTAATGTTCCTTTAATATTCGTATCAACATAAGTAGCTGGAGAGTGATAAGAATATGGAATTGCAATAAGTGAGGCTAGATGAAGTACATGGGTACATCCTTTCATTGCCTCCTTTACTCCATATGGATCACGAATATCTCCAGCAAATACATCTAATTGCGATTTTATTTCTTTTGGAGAATGGTCAAGCCATCCCCATGAATTAAATGAGTTATAATATACAAATGCTCGAACATTATAGCCTTTCTTTACTAATTCCTCTGTAAGATGCGAACCGATAAAACCATCAGCACCAGTAACTAAAATTTTTTTACCCATAATAAGTCTCCGTTCATTACTTCAAATCTTTTATTAGGAAATTGCTTGTATCAAAGGTACTTCTTCAAAAAAAGGTGCTATTTCATATTCAAATAAATCTGCAACAAGCAAATAATCTTGGTTTTCTAATCCTTCGTTTACTTCTATTAAATACGAATTAATTCGTTCAATATCAAGTGTAACTTCAATATTTCTTTGATTTAGTAGGTCTGAAACAGTAGCTAACCACATAACACCTTCAGAGAAATCTTTAATGGTTTGAAATGCTTCTTGCAACTTTTCTTCCCGTAAACATTCTGCAATATAGATGGTTCCATTAGGAATTTTTTTCAAATATTCATTATAATTGTCGATTACTTCTAATACATCTACCATTTATTGTTCACCCTTCTTAAACATATCTGGCCAATCTTTATGATGAATCAACTCTTCTAAATATTGCTGAACAACTTTAACAAAGGTTGTTAATTTATTTAACATATCAACTCTTTCTTCATTTGTTTGAAAATTATTTTCAAAGCCAAATTCAAACATATTGTTAATGGACTTCGTAGTAGAATAAATCATATTTAAAATATGCGTTTCCAACATTTCGTTTTCTCTTAATTTTTTTATAAGCTTTAATAGCTTTTCCAAGTCTTTTAAAGTTACAGCTTTTTTATTTATTTTTTCAATCTTACGGGCAATATCATCCACTTCTTCTTTACATTTTGTTATTTTATTGTAGTACTCTAAAGATAAACTATAATCAATTTCTTTTGTATAGATATTTTGTGGAATCCAGGACTTATCGATTATTTCATTTAATATAATTTCATTTTTATCTTTAAACGGAACTCCATTAATTTTCGCTCCGATTTTTGATAAATTATAAATTTTTATATTTTTATTATTCTGTTGAATACTTGAAACTGCATTATTAATATTTTCTAACATTGAAGAAAGGTTTAGGGTAGTTTTTACTTTACCACTAATATTCCCCTCGACTTCAATAATATTTCCTATGTTTTTTGCTCCTTCATGTTCATGTACACCTTTAGCGTAATACTTTCCATCTTTTAAAGCTAAATCTTGTCCAACGAGAAACACTTCACTTGCACCCAAAAAATGAGTTAATAAAAGGGAATAAATAGCAACGGATGATACTGCTGGTATATATAATAAATCAGGTCTTGCTTCAGATGTAATTGTATCAATACTGAAATTTGTAAAATATAATTCTCCTTTATGATGTTTTAAAATTAAGTGATTCGTAGTGCCGGTTGTAATAATTGGACCTGAATATTTAGTATTTTTAAAATGAGCAGTAAAATTTATAATTGAAGAGTCAATAACCGTAACAAAATCCGGAGTAATTCCATTATTGATTAAACCATTTACAGCTGATCCAGATGCAATTATGTAGGCTTTATCTTTGTTTTTTTGTATAAAATTTAAGTTTTCTACTAATGACGGACCAGATGCTACTAAAATAAACGGTCTACTTTCGAATTTTTCCTTTAATTCCAAAAGATTTTTCCCATTTTTACTTAAAGATAAATTTAAGATTGGTTCAATTAACCAATCAAATCTAAAATGTTTTTCAGTATTTTTATTAATGACAGCAGTTATCGTAGCTTCTTCCATTTTTTTTATAATTGGTTCCAAAAATTGTTTTCCTAATTTATCGTAATTTGGATGAAATAAGATTTCACATTCCATTCCCATTGCATTTTTAATTGCATCACTTATATAAAGAGAGTTGATACCTTCAAATTGAAAAAAATAAATATTTTTTTCTGCTAACTCTTTTTTTAAATCGTCAGGATAATCAATTTCTTTAAATGGTTCTAATATATAGATTTTAGATTTTAAATTTAAATCCTTTAGACATTGTAATAATGTACCGTTTCCGGAACCAATTATAAAATAACATTTATTGTTTTGTAAATTGCCCACAAATTTCTCCATCTCTTTTTGAGGAGAAACTTGAGAGTTTAATGCAATCATACGATTCGAATAATGATCTTTGATTTTGATTACTTCAATATTTCTAGAATTTTTTTCTTTTATAAGAGTATACATAAGGCATTCACCATTTCCACAAAATTGATTGACTATACATTGTAAAAAAAAGCCGAAGCATTTCGCTTCAGCTTTTTGCTTTCCATAAAATGAAAATGAAAAAATTATCGTAATAATTGAAGCACACCTTGTGGTTGTTGGTTCGCTTGAGCAAGCATAGATTGAGCAGCTTGCAATAAGATGTTGTTTTTAGTGAATTCCATCATTTCTTTCGCCATATCAACATCGCGGATACGAGATTCAGCAGCTGTTAAGTTTTCAGATGTAGTATCTAAGTTGTTAATTGTATGTTCTAGGCGGTTTTGAATCGCACCAAGGTCAGCACGTTGGCTAGATACTGCTTTGATTGCTGAATCGATAAGAGCGATAGCGCTGTTAGCACCAGTTTGTGTACTAATGTCAACAGCATCAACACCTAATGCAGTCGCACCCATTGTTCCAATTGTAACAGTTAATGTTTGACCAGTATTAGCACCGATGTGAATAATTTTACCAGTGAAAGTACCGTCTAATAAGCTTTGAGTGTTAAATTCAGTGTCAGTTGAAATACGAGTAATTTCATTAATTAAAGCGTCTACTTCTTTTTGTAATTGATCGCGGTCTTCCTGAGTATTTGTGTCGTTTGCAGATTGTACTGCTAGTTCACGCATACGTTGTAAGATAGCGTGAGTTTCGTTTAGGGCACCTTCAGCTGTTTGGATTAAAGAAATACCGTCTTGAGCGTTTTTAGATGCCATGTTAAGACCACGGATTTGTCCGCGCATTTTTTCAGAGATTGCTAAGCCTGCAGCATCATCGCCAGCGCGGTTAATTTTGTAACCGGAAGATAATTTCTCAAGGTTTTTTGCAGCTGCATTGTTGTTAGCTGACAAGTTACGGTGTGTGTTTAAAGCTGAAATATTGTGTTGAATTCTCATTATGAAATCCTCCTTGAAATTTTGATTTTCCACATCCATGTGGATTGGCTCAAGCACTTTATTCTTAAGCCTTACACTTTATATATCGTAAGAAAGAAAAAAAGTTTAATATGTTTTTTTAAATCTTTTTTCTATTTATTTTTTTTAAAATTCCTCTCATATTTTTTAACCTAAATTCTTTTAACGCTTTTTTGTTAATTTTTGAATTAAATTCGCATCAATATTTAATGCCGCTTTATTTTGTTCTTGGATAGATTCATATACTTCCCTGCGGTGGACTTTGATATTTTTGGGCGCCACGATTCCCAATTTTACTTGATCTCCTTCAATGGAGAGCACTTTAACTTCTATATTTTCGCCGATGATGATAGATTCATTGAGTTTTCTTGAGAGGACTAACATTATTTTACACTTCCTTTTAGCTCAGCAATCGGGAAGCGCAGCGGAAAGGCTTCGTTGTCTTGCAACACAATTTGTTTTCCGCATTTTTTTACGCTATTGATTACGATTGGAGCAAGCAAATTCAATGTTGACGCTTCAAAAGGTTCTTTTAATGTCACAATGGAATAGGCAATGAGATCTTCTGCTTTTTCAACTTGCAATTCCTCTTTATCATCTTCTCCAATATCAAATGCATAGTCTTTTTTAAAAGCAAATGGATAGGCAACGACAAATCCAATTTGTGGCTCTTCGACTGATTGGAAAAAAGCCAATGGGCTATCTTTTTCTAATGGGAGGAGTACATATTTCGTATATTCTTCTAAACCTAATAGTCCGTTTGTTAACGTAATGATTTCTTTTTCTTCGATTTCCACTTCTCCTAAAAATTTTGTTTGAATTTGCATTGAGCTATCTCCTATCTATAAAATTACATCAATTTCCACTCTTGGATATTGTAGTACTTCTCCAGTGATTTTTCCAGGTGTATATTCATGTATTGGTTTGTTTACTTGAACGTCAATTTTCGGTTTTTGTGGGATTGCATTTATTTTTAAATCACCAGGTACATAATCGATTTTTACTGAACCGATGGAAGGAACAAATTTAATATTGTATTTCGGAAGTTTTGGTCCGTGATTTTGTTTTGCAATGTTTCGAATCGTTTGACGCCCCAAACCTTTTCCTGCATTCTCCATCATTTGTCGCCCTTCACTTGCCCGTCTTGCCATGCCTTCAAGTGCAGCTTTTTTTCCTTCTTGAGCATAATTCATTGTCGATTCCAACGGTCCAATCAAACCAATATCTCGTCGGGCTTGAGTTGTATCAATAAGCAGTTTCGCTGGGGTCGATTGGATTTCTACAATCGCAGCTGGCTGCTCAATATGCTGTTCTGCTTTCGGCTGCTGAATGATTTGAACAGGATCTTGAACTTTCCAATCCATGATGATATCGTATGTGCGAATTTGAATTTGAGGAAACTTCATAAAATCACCTACATTTCAAGAAAAGCGCTTGAACCTGATTGTTCAAACGCTAATCGTTTATTTTTATCGGATAAAATCTACTAACGTTTGTTGAATGATTTTTGCCCCTACGGATAAAGCAGCTTGGTGAATAGATTCTGATGTAATCATTTTTGTAATTGCTTCCGCATAATCAACATCTTCATTTTCGGATAGTCGTTTTGTAATATTGATTTCGTGAGAGGATAATCGGTTAGTCATTAACTCCACCCGATTCTGACGGGCACCTACGTCAGCTCGGGCAGCTAATACAGCTGAAATATGATTATCCAAATCCCCTAATTTTTTTGAAATGTCCTCTCCTGAAGAATTTGGATCTAAAAGAGTTTTTGAGAAATCATTCATAAATGTATCGATATTCCCAAATAGTGTTTTTCCAGCGATATTTACATTTAATGTAATCCCGTCAAACACTTCAATAGACACAGAATGTTCATTTACATTACCACTTGAATCAAAAACAGGAGTAAAAGTGTTTGTCCCAGAAAATATATATTTATCGGACACTTTTGTATTTGCTAAATCTCTTAAATGTTTTTTAATTTGATTAATTTCTTCTTGAATTTTCTGTCTATCATCTGGAGTATTTGTATCGTTAGCAGCCTGAACAATCAGTTCCTTTACCCTTTGAAGTGCATTACCAACTTGATCAAGGGCATCATCTGTTGTATCCAACCAAGTGTTGACGGTTTGCAAATTTCGGGTAAATTGTTCTGTTTTATTTAGATCTGTACGATAGGACATGCCTTTTACCGTTGCAACAGGATCTTCTGATGGACGAGTAAATTTTCTGCCCGTTGTAATTTGGTCTTGATATTTCCCGATTTTCGCATAACTGTTGCTTAAGTTTCGGAGCATGTTATTCGATAACATCGATTGTGTTACGCGCATATTCTTTCTCCTTTCCTCAAACCTTGAAAGACGTCAAGCTATTACAATCCTACCCTACCCATACCGTTAATAATTTTGTCCAGCGTTTCGTCAATTACTGTAATCATGCGAGCGTTGGCATTGTATGCTTGCTGGAAGCGAATCATATCCGTCATTTCTTCATCCAGAGATACGGAACTCATGGAAGCACGATTGTTTTCTACTGTTAACCGAATTGTTTCTGTGTTCGTTTTCAGCAAGTTTGCTTTCTGTCCATCAACACCAAGTTGGCTGATAAGACCTTGGTAGAAAGATTGGAAAGTGGCGCCATCTAGACCTAATGAGCCCGGCAATGTTACTGATGTGCCAGTAACTGGACCTTCATCTACTATAGGTATTGACTGTAAATTTGCCAAAACTCGCGCCCATTTGCCGTTGCCTTCTTCATTAGGGACATCAGAGGCAGCAATTAAGCTAGGTTCGGCTATTATTTCATCCCATACTTTAATCGTAGCTGCTGTAATTCCAGTCTCTTCAAAGAACTTTACTCCGGTATTATTAGTATCTTTATGAAGATTGTAACCTTTTTCATGAACCGCATTAAAAGATTTTACGAATGCTTTTGCTAATTTATCCAAGTTCTTTAACATTTCAGGATAATAACCTTTTTCTTTTCCACCATCTGTATAGTCTTTATAACCGTACGATTCTATCAAAGACAATAGCTTACCTTTGAATTCTTCAAAATCATCTTGTTGAATATCGTTGTGTGTGTCACCTTTTGCATCTACTATTTCTAAGTGATCGAATAGGTTATACGAATTTGTACCAATATCATCCACATCTCCATCAACTTCTTTACCTTTCTCATCAATTGCTTTTAAAGTAGCATGATTTCTTCCCTCAACTAAAACAATCTCCCGGCCATTGAGATTTAATTTAATTGTGTAGCTTCCCTCCGCCACTTTCGACGCATTTCCGCCTGATGGCACTCGTTCGATGGAAACCGGCAAATACTCGTTTAATTGATCCACTAATAAGTCCCGTTGATCGTATAAATCGTTTGGCACATAGCCGTTCGGTTCTACCGCTTGGATTTTTTTGTTAAGGTCAGCGATTTGTTCTAATAATGAATTAATTTGTTCAACGGATACTTTAATTTCGTTCCCTAAGTTTCCTTGAATTTGTTTTAGTTGCGTATCAATATAGTTAAATGAATCCGCTAAATGGATTGCTCGTTGGACTGCCGCTTTTCTAGCAGCTGTATCTTCTGGATTGGCGCTCACGTCTTGAAGGGCGCTCCAAAACAGGCGAAATGCTTCGTCCAACCCGTATTCTGAAGGTTCTAACATGATATCTTCCATTTGATTAATTGCTGAAGCTTTTGATTCCCAATAGCCCAGTTTATTTGTTTCTTGGCGGTATTGGCGGTCGATGAATTCATTGCGAATCCGCTGCACAGAGTCCGTTTTTACACCTGTTCCAATGTATCCAGCTGTCATCGGCGCATTTAAGCCTGCTCCGGGATATCCTAATGTTGGCGACATATTCACTCTTTGTCTAGAGTAACCTTCCGTATTGGCGTTTGCTATGTTATGTCCCGTTGTATATAGAGCGCTTTGTTGTGTGAACAAACCTCTTTTGTTTGCTTCCAAACCCATAAATGTGGAGCGCATAGGGTCTCCTCCTTATCCAAAGTTGATATTAAAAAACGAGGAAGGAATGAAACACCTTCCCCAAAATCGATTTATCATAAGGAAGGGGGGCCAAGACCTTCCATATAATTTCCTATGTTCTATGTATTGTTAACTGCACGCTAAGCAAGAATGATTTTTTTAATCAACTAAACCTGCGAATCGAACATCGACTTTCGCAAGACATTACCGCTGCGTACAGTTTTCTCCGAATAATTGAACTCTTCAGGCTGAGGGCGCAACATATTCAGCGTGATGTTCACAAGCTGCAGCGAATTGAAAATCAGCTGCTGATTCAAATCATTTTGAATTTTTAAATTTTCAACTACTTTCAATAATCGATTGCGAACATCCGCTAACTTTTGCCGCTCTTTTTCGTCTTCCACCGCTTCCAATAACTCCGCAATCGTTGGAACACTAGACACTTCGATGCCTTTTGACTGAAAATATTCCACGACCTTCTGTTGGCGCTGGGATTCCAATTGTTCGATTGCAGCCACATGGGATTGTTCGATTTTTAACATTTTATCCAGTTCTTCCATGTCATTGTTTTTCACAAGCTCCGTCTTTCTATACGCATGCTCCAGCAAACTTTTATGCATTTTTTCAAGCTTTTCTAAAATCGATATAATCGGTTGAACGGACATGGTTTTGAACTCCTTTTTATTGATTCCCATTATTTCAGACGATAAAAATTCAACATATCCTCTGCCACTTTACGTGCATCTACTTGATATTGGCCAAGCTGAATTTCCTTTTTTAGCCTTTGCACTTTTTCTGTGCGCTCAGTGCTGTAATCAGATACTACATGCAACTCTTTCGCTACATTTGAAATTTCGATTTTATCCACATTTGAAGACTTTGCTTTTGGAGCATTTACGTTCCGATAGGTCTTGTTATACGGATTTACCGAATTGGTATTTATTGGATATATCTTCACAAGTTAGCCCCCTTCATAACCTGTCTAACTATTATTTCGGTCTGTTCAAGAAAATGTTAAATGAATAAAATAAAAAAAACTCACATTTAGCACCATCATTCGTATACCAACAATGGTGATGTGAGCAACTTGCAGTGTATTCATTTCTCTTTTTTATCCTGATTCGATAAATATGTAGCGCGTTCGCTCTTCTGGATATTTTCCCTGAATTCTTTCGCCGCTTCAAAAGCGCGCAAATCATCTTTCAATTCTTTTGCACAACGTTCGCAAAGTTTTCCGGTTGTCGTCAAACGGCCGCAATTATCACATGGGTAGCCCAAGTTCGGAAAAACCGCAGGATGAAGGCGACCTTTGCGAACCCATTTATATAATAATTCCTTATCTACACCAGTGGCCTCAACAATCCGCTCCACTGTTGCCGCACGATTTTCTCTTTTTCTTAAGAATCGATAAACCATTTGATACATTTCTTCTTCTTTTTGCGCGCATTTATAACAAACGTCTCTTACTCCGACATAATTAAAAAACTCGCCGCAGCTTGGACAAGTCCGGACTTCACCCAAAAATAGCCCCCCTCTCAAATAAAAAACGTAAACTTTAATATGATTATACACGAACGATGCAAAATGTCATATTCTGATAAAGTTATACTATTATCAAGTAACTAGCTTTGTAAATGATATTCACTCATTTTTCACATTTTATATTAAAAAAATTTAGTTATGAAATCCTCCAACTTTTATGAGGGTAAAGGCTTTTACTGATTTTGCCCCTCCTTCTATAAGCGCTTTTTTAGCATGCTGAATTGTCGTTCCGGTTGTATAAATGTCATCTACTAAAAGAATTTCTTTTCCGTAGATTTGCACATTTTCTTTTAACCGAAAAAGTTGGGGCGTTTTTAGCCGTTGTTCCCTTGTCTTTCCCCCTTGAGTTTCTGTCGTCGTTTTTTCAAGAAGATGAACAAAAGGGATTTGCGCTTGCTTAAGCAATTCATCTACGTGGGAGAAGGTGCGTTCTTTTAATTTTTCCGGGTGAATTGGAATAGGTACGATCAGTTCTTTTCTGTTTTTTAAGTGATGGTGGATTTTTTCAGAAAATACTTTTGCAAGCAGCACATCATGCATGAATTTATATCGGTGCAAGAAATCTTGCATCGCCTTATTGTAGTGATATAAGGAAACTACTTCATCTTTTTGTTCATGAGAATACGGCTCAAATTTTTCTTCGCATTCTTGGCAAATGGTTTTTGGAAAAGATCTGATGAAAAGCCGCTTCCAATCCATTTGAGTGTGCAGCGGTTTATTGCAAAGCAAACAATTTTTAATTTCCGTGCGGTTCATTTGGCCCTCCTTCCCAGTTTAATCTTAGAATTTCATTTCTTGCCGCATCCATTTGGGCTGAGATTCCATGATGAAAAAAAACGATATCCCCTTTTGGATAGTTGGCATTTCTTCCAACACGCCCGCTGATTTGAATTAATGCGCTGGATGTGAAGATTTTTGACTCCGCTCCCACAACCGCCACCTGTACATTTCGAATAGTCACGCCCCTCTCAAGAATTGTAGTTGTTAATAACCCAGGTATTTCTTCATTCCGCAGTTTCATGACTTTTTCTTTTCTATCTGGATCTTTGGCATGGACGCTTAATATATCAGGGTGGATTTGTTGAAATAATGGTCCCGCCTGTTGCATGAGTTGAACGGTCGGAAAGAAAATAAAAAACGGCTCCTTGCGCTCTATACGTATTTTCGTCCACTGGGCTAGTTTTTTTGGTATTCTCCCTTTGTTGATTTGCCGTTCGTAAAACCAAAGAGGCTCAAAGCGTGGGACAGGAAGCGGGTGGCCATGATATCTTTTTGAAATAAAAGAGTATCCCCATCCCTCTTTCTTCGCTTTCGACAAAAGGGCAACAGATGGCGTGGCCGTGACAAGCGCAACAGGAGCCCCTTGCCTTTTCGCCTTCCTAACAGCTTTTTGCAAAGTTAAATCAAAGGTATAGGGAAAAGCATCGGCTTCATCCACAATGACAACATCAAAGGCCTTCTCAAAGCGATAAAGCTGATGCGTAGTGGCGATGACAAGCTGCGCAAGTCCCTTTTGCTTTGGTGCATCTCCATACAAAGCGTGAATAATAGTATTCGGAAAAACTTGTTGAAACCGGGGAAATAACTCTAATACAACATCTGTTCTTGGGGAGGCAATACAAATTCTTAAACCTTTCTGCAAACAATGGAAAACGGCGGGAAATAAAATCTCCGTCTTTCCTGCACCACACACCGCATGAAGAAGATGGTTTCTCCGTTCTTTCATGCTTTCTAACAATTCATTTGAAGCCTTTTGCTGCAGCTTTGTAAAAGTGCCATTCCATTTGAAATCGTGGCGTTTTGGAAATTTGGGCATCGGACCATTCCAAAGAAGCAGCTCCGTACAACTCGTCATTCTCCCCATATTGATGCAATGCCTGCAATAAACGCAGACTTTTCCGCATCGGGCACAGTCAAATTCTACAAATTCTTCTTGGTTGTCATTAAGGCATCGATTGCATATGTATTTTTTCTTAGAGAAGATTGATTGTTCTATTGATATGGCTGGTGTTATTTTCAAAAAGCATTTTTCAATATATTGATGGATTTTTTCTTTTGAAAAAGGCGTGTGTTCTGGCGGACATATTTTACCGGCAAAGAAATCCCGCATTTCAGGCTCTGCGATGATTCCTTTATATTTCATACAATGCCTCCTTTTCAATGCAAATAAAAAACCTCTACTCTAGCAGTAGAGGCTACGTTTTTTATTTTTTGATTTCCGGCACCCACCCTAATCCTAAAGAACCTTCTCCTAAATGTGTGCCAATCACAGGGCCAAAATAGCTTAAAGAAAATTCCACGTTTGGAAACTTTTCTTGCAATTTCGCCATCCATTCCCGCGCTTCCTGCTCACGATTGGCATGTATCAACATAGCATAAATGCGTTCATATTTTTCTGCATCTTGCGCGAGCAGCTCTTCCACTCGGTTCATGGCTTTTTTCTTTGTGCGAATCTTTTCATAAGGTACGATGACTTTATTTTCAAAATGAAGAATCGGTTTAATTTGCAGCAATCCGCCTACTATTGCTGCCGCTGAAGATAGTCTTCCTCCTCTTTGCAAATGGGACAAGTCATCCACAATAAAATAAGCCCTCATTTGCCTTTTTAACTCTTCTAAAGTCTCTAAAATCTCAGCAGAAGTTTTTCCTTCTTTGGCCATTTTCGCTGCCTGCAACGCATAAAATCCTTGGGGTGCGCAGGAAATTTCGCTATCAAAGCCATGTATCGTAATACCCTCCACCAAGTTTCCGGCTTGCAAAGCACTTTGATAAGTGCCGCTGATGCCGCTGGATAAATGTATGCAAATAACTTCATCATAGTCTTTTGCTAACATTTCAAATAACTCGATGAATTTGCCAATGGAGGGCTGAGAAGTTTTAGGAAATGTTTTTGCTTCACGCACTTTTGTATAAAATTCTTCTGCTTGAATTTCAAATTCCTCTTCAAATACACCGTCATCCAATGTGACGCTTAAAGGAATCATATAAATATTATGCCTCTTACGTTCTTCGGGCGATAAATAAGCTGTACTATCGGTTACAACTGCGATGCTCATTTGTCCACTCTCCTATATTTCTTATCATACCGGAATCATTACTACTTGTTAATACTAAATTTTCTAAGAATCCAGTAAATAGTTCTCTTCAATCCATCAAATTCTTGTTTATTCTCATTGTGTGGATGACTTTATATTTGGTGCGTTTACCCCTTCCTTTGGTGCGGATGCTACCTTATTTGGTGCGTTTACCCCTTCCTTTGGTGCGGATGCTACCTCCTTTGGTGCGTTTACCCCTCCCTTTGGTGCGTTTGCTCCTCCCTTTGGTGCGTTTGCTCCTCCCTTTGGTGCGGATGCTACCTCATTTGGTGCGTTTGCTCCTCCCTTTGGTGCGGATGCTACCTCATTTGGTGCGTTTGCTCCTCCCTTTGGTGCGGATGCTACCTCCTTTGGTGCGTGGTGCGTTTGCTCTTCCATTTGGTGCGGATGCTACCTCATTTGGTGCGTTTGCTCTTCCATTTGGTGCGGATGCTACCTCATTTGGTGCGTTTGCTCTTCCATTTGGTGCGGATGCTACCTCATTTGGTGCGTTTGCTCCTCCCTTTGGTGCGGATGCTACCTCATTTGGTGCGTTTACTCCTCCCTTTGGTGCGTTTGCTCCTCCCTTTGGTGCGGATACTACCTCATTTAGTGCGTTTGCTCCTCCCTTTGGTGCGGATACTACCTCATTTGGTGCGTTTGCTCCTCCCTTTGGTGCGGATACTACCTCATTTAGTGCGTTTGCTCCTCCCTTTGGTGCGGATGCTACCTCATTTGGTGCGTTTGCTCCTCCCTTTGGTGCGGATATTTCCTCATTTAGTTCGTTTACCCCCTGATTTAGTTCGTTTCCCTATTCAACACTACCCCATCTCCCTATTACAAACAAAAAAATCATCCAATCCATTGATTGAATGATTCGTTCTTGCATCACTGATCCATTTTTTCCATACCGACAATTCGCGTAATTTTCCAATCATCATTTTCTTTCACAAAAATCGTTACTTGTCTTACTGTTCGATTAAGTGTTGCATCGGTACCATGTTCTTTTACATGATAGTCAATATTTGCAGCAACTTGCGCTTCATTATCACTGTATTTAATAATGGTTGCATCCGACGGAACTAAAGTGACATCATGATTTTTAAATGTTTCCTTGACTACTTCAATTTCTTCCTCATAATCAAAACCAGTTGCTTTTTCGGAAAGGACATTTCCGTAGCGTTCAATGTCTCTGGCATTAAAGGAATTAATATATTCATCAAAGGCAGCGAGGATTTTCACCTTTTCATCTGCTGGAATATTTTCTGCTTCCATAAATTGATCTCCAACCATTTCAAAGCCTACGGAATCATCAGATTGCTCCGCAGCATTTTCTTCAGATTCAGATGGAGTTTTTTTCGATTCGTCTGTATCTTTACAAGCAGTTAGCAGAAATATTGCTGCTACTACTAGAATTAGCCATTTCTTCATTACACTAATTACCTCCCCGCGCAATATTGTAGCATAAGTCTCATTGCCATTTCTATCTACATTCTTTTTTGCTCCTCCATCTTCTTCAGATTGAAGAGTCCGAGTATAAGACGAATATCTCCAAATAATGTTGCAATCAATAAATCTATGTCCCATAAAAAACCGATTAACGACTTTTCATCGTTAATCGGTTTAGAAAACGCCATTCTATGTAGTTTGCTATCAAAATCTTATCTTACTTCGACCCAACCGTTTTTAATGGCCGTTACAACTGCTTGAGTACGGTCGTTGACATTCATTTTTTGAAGAATGCTGGATACGTGGTTTTTCACTGTTTTTTCAGAAATGAACAATGTTTCGCCAATTGCGCGGTTGGATTGTCCATCCGTCAACAATTGCAATACTTCACATTCGCGTTTTGTCAATAAGTGGAATGGACGGCGAATTTCTGTTTGATGGAATCTTCCTTTATTTTCATGTTCGCTTAAGCGGCGGAACTCAGCCACTAAGTTTTTTGTTACTTTCGGATGCAAATAAGAACCGCCGTTAGCCACTACTTTGATTGCTTCTACAATTTCATCGGCATCCATTTCTTTTAGCATGTACCCTAATGCACCGGATTTCAATGCATGAGTTACATAGGATTCGTCATCATGAATGGAAAGCATGATCACCTTTGCATCCGGGAATTCTCTAATTAACTCCGCTGTTGCTTCTACACCATTTTTCCCTGGCATGTTAATATCCATTAACACTACATCTGGCATATGCTCTTTATATAAACTAATGATGTCGCTACCATCGTCGCCTTCAGCAACAACCTCAAAAGATTCTTCAAATTCCAAAATGCGCTTAACTCCTTCACGGAACAATTGATGATCGTCAATAATGATGATTTTTGTCACAATGCATTCCCCCTCAACAGTTTGACTGTTTTAAATTCGGTTTATTTATTTGGATATGGAATTTTAAACATAACAATCGTTCCACTACCAATTTTTGTTTTAATCTCCATCGAACCGTCTAAAATTTCCACTCGTTCTCTCATGCCAATAATGCCAAATGACTGTTCCCTTTTTTCATCGAGGTTAAAGCCGCGGCCGTTATCTTTAACAATAACATTTAAATGGCTCTTACTCCACTCGAGTCTTACCCAAATTTCAGTCGGGTTTGCATGTTTGACAGCATTATTCACACATTCTTGCACTAAGCGAAAGATAGCCACTTCGTAATTGGAAGGTAATCTTGTTTCACTATTGTAAGATTGAAAATGTATATCTATGCCTTTATTATAATCCATGACAGTAGATAAATATTTTTTCAATGTCGGTACAATTCCTAAATCATCTAAAGCCATAGGGCGCAAATCGTAAATGATTCTTCGGACCTCAGACAAGGCTGCTCGCACTGATGACTTGAGCTCTGAAATTTCTTTCATCGCTTCTTCTATACCACGATCCCGGTATATTTTTTCAATTAAATCTGCTCGCATCAACACATTTGCCATCATTTGGGCAGGACCATCATGGATTTCTCGGGATAGTTTTTTTCTTTCTTCTTCTTGGGCAGCAATGATTTTTATGCCAAATTCATGTTTAAGTTTGGCTTCTTCCAAAGCAGCCCCAACGTTTTTCAAATCAGATGTTAAATAATTCAACACGACATTTACTTGATTTACAATATGGTCTGCCCGTTGGATTGTATCGTACAATGATTTTAGACGACGTTCAAGGTCATCGCGTTTCTCCCGCAAGATTTTTTCTTCCGTTTCAGAAAGCGACAATTTCATTTGTAAATTATGGGCCATTTCATAGGCTTCGCGGATTTGCTGTTCTGAATATTTCTCGAAGTTTTTGCTCACTTCCACTAGCCGATGCTTGGCTAGCTGCGTTTGCCTCGCTAAAGAATCGCTGTTGCTTATAATCACTTTTAATTTTTGTTTTATCGATTCCAATTCGATTTTCATTTCTTCGTATGTTCTGCGGCTTTGCTCGCAAATGACAAAAATATCATTTTTCGAACTGGTAATACTCTCAATCATTCGATTAAAAATAAAATCAATTGATTGGAAGTCAATTTTGTTTTTTTCATCTAAATACATAATTTGTCCCCAACCCAATTGGTATAATATAATATTGTTATATAAATTTCTTTAGTAATTTATGGGTATACCATTTTATCATTATTATATCATTTTTCAAAGAAGATTTAAGAAAAAATTTTATTACAAGTATATCGTTTTTTTGGAAATTAAAGGAGTTTTAATGATGCGAAAGGACTATAAAACTGTAAAAGGTTATGGAGAAAAAGAAATCGTCATTTCCAAATCCCGTTTCATCGCCTATGTTGACAGAGCGGAAACAGAAGAAGAAGCAATTGAATTTATCAATAAAATAAAAAAGATGCATTACAACGCCACTCACAACTGCTCATGTTATATGATTGGCGAGCATAATCAAATTCAAAAAGCCAATGATGATGGGGAACCAAGCGGCACTGCAGGCGTTCCTATGTTAGAGGTACTTAAAAAACAAGGACTTCAAGATACGGTTGTTGTTGTGACACGCTACTTTGGAGGCATTAAGTTGGGGGCTGGCGGCCTTGTTCGTGCATATAGCAAAGCAACATCAGAAGGGATCGCCGCTGCTCAAGTAGTGGAAAGAAGACTGCACCATGTCATGAAAGTAACCATTGATTATACGTGGCTTGGAAAAGTGGAAAATGAAGTTCGAAATTCGATATATACTTTGGCCGATATGCAATATTCTGATCATGTGGATTTGATGATTCATGTGCTAAAAGATGATGAACGAGCGTTTACTGAATGGATGACAGAATTAACCAACGGACAAGCGAAAATTACTTGCATCGACAAAATTTTTATTGAAAAAGTCATCTCCTAGTTAAAGGAGAGAAAAAATTGTATTTTTTTGTTTAAAAGTCTTTGTTATAATTTTGAAATTTACTGTTTTTCGACATTATTGTATAATTAAAAGGATTGAACATTTTTGATTTTCACATAAGATTTACCTGTGTTTAATCTTATTTCAGAAGCCATAATAAACCTAACAATATCAGCATTCCTATGTACGATAGAGGAGAGTTTTTTAATGAGTAGAAAAATTAAAAGAAAAAAACGCTCGTCGAAATTAACACTTGCACTAAAAGTATTTGCAATTTTGGCGGCTTCATTCCTCATTTGCGCATCTGCTTATGGAATTTATTTAACAAAAAAAGCAGAATTTGCAGCAAAACAGTCTTATGAAGAAATTGAGAATAGACAGTCTTCTCCAAAAAGAGAGACGAAAGCGGAAGCAATCACCGACAATGTGTCCATTTTGTTCATCGGTGTGGATGACAGCGAAGTGCGGGCTCAAGGTTCCGATCATTCCCGCTCTGATGCATTGATGTTAATGACACTGAACCGAGAAGAAAAAACAGTGAAATTAGTCAGCATCCCACGCGACTCTTATGTTTATATCCCGGAAGTCGGATATAAAGATAAAATTACCCACGCCCATGCATTTGGAGGCACTCCAGCGACGATTGAAACAGTGGAAGAACTTTTTGATATTCCTATTGATTATTATGTACGCATGAATTTTAATGCGTTTATTGATGTCGTGGATGCACTGGACGGCATTGATTTGGAAGTAAACATTCCATATGCCTTTTATGAAAAAGATGAAAATGACCGCTACTCCATTTATTTAGAGCCTGGGTACCATCATTTAGATGGAAGAGAAGCTTTAGCCCTTGCTCGAACTCGCAAGCACGATACAGATATTGCTCGCGGTGAACGCCAACAGGATATTATTAAAGCTATTGCCAAGAAAGCACTTTCGGTATCCTCTATCACAAAATATGATGATGTGATTATGGCAATCGGCGACAACATGAAAACGAATTTAACGTTTGATGAGATGAAATCATTCTTCTATTATTTCTCAGGCGGCATGCCACAAATCGATTCCCTAACTTTGCAGGGTGCAGGCGATATGTCAACAGGAATTTATTATTATATGCTGGATGAAGAGTCTTTAGAAGAAACGAAACAAATTTTGAAAAGCCATTTAGGACTCATCCCAAGCAAAATAAAGTCCAACATCTCAGAAATCAGCAGCGACGATGAAGAAGATACAGATGTTTCCTATTCACCAAGTTTAGAATAAGGATTTGAAAAATACACTCTCAAGGTCGACTTGAAAGTGTATTTTTTTTGGAAAGGGGAGTAGTATTTTCATTTTGAACCACCGTATGTAAATTTATTCATTGGAAATATTAGGGATATTTGTACGGGTAGGATCTTATTTAGAGCGTTTGTTTTCATATTTAGGGTGGATACTGCTTTGTTTGGGAATTTACTCCTCCATTTTGTGCGGATACCACCCACTTTTGTGCGTTTACTCCTCCATTTTGTGCGTTTATCCCTCCATTTTGTGCGGATACCCCTCTCTTTTGTGCGTTTACCCCTCCCTTTCGTGCGGATACGACCCACTTTTGGGCGTTTACCCCTCCATTTTGTGCGGATACCCCTCTCTTTTGTGCGTTTACTCCTCCATTTTGTGCGTTTATCCCTCCATTTTGTGCGGATACCACCCACTTTTGGGCGTTTACCCCTCCCTTTTGGGCGGATACAGCCTCCTTTTGGGCGTTTACTCCTCTCTTTTGTGCGGATACCACCCACTTTTGGGCGTTTATCCCTCCATTTTGTGCGGATACCCCTCTCTTTTGGGCGTTTACCCCTCCTTTTTGTGCGGATACCACCCACTTTTGTGCGTTTACTCCTCCATTTTGTGCGGATACGGCCTCCTTTCGTGCGGATACGGCTTCCTTTTGGGTGTTTGCTCCTCATTTGGGGCAGAACTCCTTCATTAGTGCATTTGCTCCTTTACCAAGCAATATAATGGCTGCTCTCGTAATTTGTCGCAGAACTCCTTCATTAGTGCATTTGCTCCCCCCAATTTAGCGCAGATACAGCCTCATATCATGGTGATAGCGCTACGTTTATCATCAATTCCAGCAAAATAAAAAACTGCCGCTTCCTAAGAAGCAACAGTCTACGTCTCATCCATTCCCATACAGAACACGGATCCTCTATTCAATTATTTACTTAACATCTTTACTAAATTAATAAGCGGTCTGTAGTTTTTCCCAGCCAAACCAACCACTTCAACAAATAATTCGATAGCGATTAAAATCACTGTGATCAATAGAATTGCTCCCCAAAGTTTAGCCATGGAGAAGATGATGGCTGCAACGCCGAACATCGCTGCAATTCCGTAAATAATCAATACCGTTTGGCGATGGGAAAAGCCCATTCTCATCAAACAGTGATGTAAGTGGGATTTATCCGGATCTGACCATTTTTGCTTATTGCGCACGCGGCGTACAATGGCGAAGAATGTATCAGAAATGGGAACCCCTAATAAAATAACTGGAATAATGAACGATACTAACGTTAAGTTTTTGAAACCTAACATGGAAAGAACAGCAATCATAAATCCTAAGAATAGGGCTCCTGTATCGCCCATGAAAATTTTCGCTGGATGAAAGTTAAAGAATAAAAATCCAATTGTACTACATGCTAATATTGCGGCAACAGCAAGAACGAACATATTGCCCATAATAAAAGCCATCGTAGCAAGAGTAATCAATGCTATTGTCGACACGCCTGCAGCTAGTCCATCTAAACCATCAATTAAGTTTACTGCATTCGTAATACCAACAATCCACAACAATGTTAACGGGATACTTAAAAATCCAAAATTTAAAATTCCGTTATCAAAAGGCAAGTTGATGAAGTCGATTTGCACACCGCCTAATAAGATGACGATCAAAGCAGCGATGATTTGTCCCAACATTTTTGCCTTTGCGCTAATTTCATACTTATCATCTAAAATGCCAGTAATGACGATTACTAACGCTCCTAAAACAATCGATAACGGCATGAATGAACTTTCATACGGAGGACTCTCAGGTCGTAGGATTGCTAGTCCTATTAAAAATGATATAAATATTGCTAATCCACCTAAACGGGGCATTATTTTCTGGTGTACTTTGCGATAATTCGGTGCGTCCACTGCACCTATGTGAAACGCTAGTCGTTTAACAATAGGAGTCAGTATGATGGACGCAATTAGCGCCACTGCTAAAGACACGTAAACCATGTCTATCCTCCTTAGAAAATGAATTCCAATTCCTTTAATAAACCTAAGATATTATAGCATGAATAAAAAAAAAAACCTAGTATTTCCTATAAAATGTCATTTCTCATCTACAATTATAAACGTGCCTTTTATCTTTAATGTTCCCCATCCAAAAAGAGTCATACATAAAATAAAAAAGGGGTGTCCAGAAAGTCGAACACTTTCGGAAACAGCCTTACTTCTTATAGGAATATTCCTTAAAAACTTTCCCTGCGGTGGTCACAAAACGTGCCTCCTCGTCGCCATTTATCTGCGGCAAAAACTCTAGCAAAAGCCGCAATTTATCTGCGGCGAAAGCATGTGCGACAGCCGCAAAGGGGGCGTCGCAAAATGACTTTTCAGACGCCCCTTCACTTCTTTTAACTTTGCATTTGCGGTAGTTACAGCAACTACTAAGGGGAGCCTCCAAATGAATTTCAGCTCCCCTATATTTCCTTACTTGATTAAATTAAATCTTTTAAACGCCACAAATCGCGTTTTCCAATAATCATAGTCCAATTTAGAAATTTCAACTCCATCGGTCCCTGCATGGATAAACTTTCCGTCTCCTATGTAAATCCCCATATGAGAGATGCCTTCTTTAATCGTATTTTTAAAGAATACCACATCCCCCGGCACCGGATTTTCCACTATTGTTGTATCCTTCATAAAATAATCTTCACTGCTTTTTCGTTCAATATTTAATCCCGCATTAAAAAATACATAGCGGACAAACCCTGAACAATCAAACCCTTCTGGTGTATTTCCACCGTACACATAAGGAGTCCCAATCAATTCATAAGCAAGATTTAAAACATTTTGATAGATTGCATGTCCTTTTTCACTCACTCCAGATTGAATCATTCGTTCCTTTGCCAATTGCTTTTCAATCACCTTGTCTGTTGCAGATGCTTCGCTTGCAGTTTTTTCCGTTTCCACAGCTTGATTTTCGTTAACTACTGCAGCAGATGAAGGATAGATTTTCAATGTTTGCCCAACATAAATCAAATCAGCAGAGGCTAATTGATTCCACTTGATGAGATCATCAATCGATACATTGTATTGTTTTGAAATTATTGTTAACGTATCGCCTTGTTTCACTTGATATGTAACAATGGAATTCGCAGTTTGTTTTAAAGGTTGCGCCTTTGTCATCCGCGCTTTTGACAAAGTTTCTTTCCTTGTCATGGAACGATGATCATTTACAACCACATTATTTGATACTATTATATTCTTTGTGTCAATTTGAAGAGCTGCTTTTGCATTCGTTCTTTCTGTATCTGCCAAAGCATTGGGAGCAAAAATAAAACTTGCACACACACACGCACTTAAAGCCAGCAATTTTGATTTTCCTTTAGGCATACTGATCCCTCCCGAATTCTTTCTCTTATTAATTATTTCGGTGGGAATCTAAAAATATAAAACTTGATTTCAAATTTAATCGAATAATTGATTTCGAACATTTTAAAAAAATATAAAAATCTTATTTGTCCTTTTCGACAATATATGATAAAATTCGACAGTATCAATAAACATAAGTTTTTTGAAAATTTCATTTCTTTTGAATTAAAGGAGATTTTACAGCGATGAACAATTTCAGAAAATTTGTAAAAGATAATTTAGCAGTCGGATTTTTGCTATTTGCTCTTTTCTTAGGAGCTGGAAATATTATCTTCCCACCGTTATTAGGTCAGCAGGCTGGAGAAAACTTCATTCCAGCCATCATCGGTTTCCTTATTACGGGTGTTGGTTTGCCATTAATGGGTATCGTGGCTGTTGCCAAAAACGGAGGGGACTTGCAGCAAATCTCCAGCCGCATTCATCCATGGTTTGGCATTATTTTCACATCTATTGTTTATTTATCCATTGGGCCGTTCTTTGCGATTCCTCGTACCGGAGCGGTGACATATCAAATCGGCATCGCTCCGTATTTATCCAATAGCGACAGTTGGGTGCCGTTATTGATTACATCGTTCATTTTCTTTGCATTTTGTTTATATTTAGCGATCAACCCGACAAAACTTGTTGACCGCATCGGGAAAGTATTAACGCCAGCATTATTAATGGTCATCTTATTGCTTGCTATTAAAAGTGTGATTACGCCAATGGGGGCTATTCAAGCAGCACAAGGCGAATATATCCATAACGCCTTTTCGAAAGGATTTATTGAAGGCTACTTAACAATGGACGTACTCGCTTCCCTTGTATTTGGGATTGTCATTGTTCAATCTATTCAAGCAAAAGGCATTATAGATCGGGCAAAACAAGTATCTATTACGATTTTTGCAGGGGTGGTTGCCGCCCTTGGACTTTCTTTCGTTTATATTTCTTTATCTTGGATTGGGGTAACAAGTCCTACCGTCACTGGATATTTTGACAATGGAGGAAGCGTGATTGCTGCATCGGCAAAAGTGTTGTACGGCAATGCCGGAAATATTTTTTTGTCACTTGTTATCATCCTTGCCTGTGTAACAACAGCTGTTGGATTAATTTCAGCCAACGCAACATTTTTCACAAAATTATTTCCGAAAATCTCATACAAAACTTTTACTATTGTATTTACGATTTTTTCATTCATCGTTTCCAACTTTGGTTTAGCGAAATTAATTTCTATTACATTGCCTGTTTTATTATTCATCTATCCAATCTCCATCGTGCTAATGTTTATGGTGATGATGGACAAAGCTTGGAACCGTGCGCCAATCGTTTACACTCTTGCACTGGCTGCAACTGCATTCGTCAGCTTATATGACGGCATCAGTGGGGCTGGATTTGAAATTAAATGGTATGCCAATATCGTAGGTACCCTTCCATTACATGACCAAAGTCTTGGCTGGCTGATTCCGGCAATTGTCGGTGCACTCATTGGCTGGGTGATTCATTTAATGACAAAATCCGCAAAAACGGTAACTCATTAAAACAAAAAGACCTGAGCCACATCTGCTTAGGTCTTTTTGTTTTAAATAAAATTTTTTCTTCATATGTTATATAAACGGAGAATCCTCTGTATTTCCCCATCCATATACATACAATTCTTCAAACTTTGCCACTCTTCGTTGAAATTTTTACTTAGTTTTTATTTCGCAATGGAATACCATTTTTTCTTTCTATTGCAACCAAATCAATTTTTCTTTCTCTAATTTTCCTAAAATTGTTATAATAGATTTATTGAAAGATGAGGTGACATAATGAAAAAAATCTATTTATATTTTCTAATTTTATTCTTTTTCTTCATAATTCCATGGGATACACAAGCTGCTTCTCCACTCCAAGAAGCAAAAGAAATGATTCGAAGCGAATATGTGGGTGAAATTAAAGGAAATATCAATAGTGCCCGCACCATAGATGAACTGATTGAAATGTTAGACCCCTATTCCGCCTATTTTTCTAATAATGAGTTTCAAGAATTTCTTGATTCAGTCAACATGAAACAAATTGGAATCGGTGTTGTCATTCAGCTGCATGAAGAAGGGCTTTTAGTAACCAATGTCATCGAAAAAGGCAGTGCAGCGGAAAATGGCATCGAACCAGGAGATATTATTACAAAAGTTGACTCCATTTCTCTTAAAGGAAAATCTCTTGAAGAAGGACAAAAATTGATTTTAGGCGATGAAAATACTAGGGTTACTCTTGAAATTTTAAAACCAAATGGCGAAAAGGTCGTGAAAATTCTTACTCGCAAACCGTTTTCCATACCTGTTGCAACAAGCAAATTGCTTTATGGAAATGTAGGCTATATATATCTTCTATCCTTTTCAGAAGATGCAGCGGATTTAATCAAAAACGAATATACAAAACTTAAGAATCAAGGAGCCACTACTTTCATCTTAGATTTGCAAAATAACGGCGGCGGATATGTAGATGCAGCTGAAGAAGTAATTGCTTTATTTAAAGATGCTTCTTATGCTTATCAAGTTAAAATGAAAGAAAATAACACAAATTACTATTTATACTATGATAACGAGGACAATAAATATACATTAACAGAAAATGGGGCTCTCCTTATTGGTTTGCCAAAATATATCCAACCGATTTTTGACAGCAATACAAAACTGCTCATCAACCGTTACAGCGCCAGCGCCTCTGAAATGACCGCTGCTGCTTTGAAAGACTACAATGCGGCTGTTTTATATGGTGAAAATACTTACGGCAAAGGAACAATGCAAGGCTTTTATGGACTTTCAGATAATGGATATTTAAAATTAACCATCGGCGAATTTTTAAGTCCAAAAGGCAACTCCATCAATAAAATCGGAGTAAAACCTAATATAGAAACTTCTTCTGATCCTATTTATCAAGCACATTATGATGCTATTAAAGAACAACTGGCGAATTATAAAGAGTTGAAAAGTTTAATGAATATTCCAACAACAAAAACGTTTAAAGTGACATTAAACCGAAAAATCGGCACAGTAAAGGATGACGACGTGGATTTAGTTGCTTTAGGCGGAAATCAAATAGAAGTTGATTTGCATGCGGAAGGAAATGAATTATACATAACGCCAAAACAACCACTAACTTCCGGAGCAGAATATATGCTCATTGTTCATCCAACGTTAAAAGATTCGAAAGGAAAATCTCCTATCAATGGTATTTACTTGCACATTACAGTAGAGAATTAATTATTTAAAATGGTGTTGGTAGATGAAGCCAATGCCATTTTTTTTTGTAGAGAAAAAATACGGTGCTAGAAAATAAGTTAGGATTTATTCGAACTAAATGGGATGATAAAAATGAGCTTGGATCTGCTCCAATTGAGAAGGTATCCGCACGAAATGCAGTACCATCCGCCCCTATTGAGAAGTTAAACGCACCAAATGGGCTGCATCCGCTCCTATTAAGAAGCCAAACGCACCAAATGGGCTGCATCCGCTCCTATTAAGAAGCCAAACGTACCAAATGGGCTGCATCCGCTCCTATTAAGAAGCCAAACGCACCAAATGAAGATGCATCCAATCCTATTGATATTAAGAAACCAAACGTACTAACACAACGTTTCAAAAACGTAATCGAATTTTAATAATTGTCATATTCTAACCGAGATAATCTTAATGTAACAGTTTTCCACTGAAATTCCTGCTTTTCTATATCCAAAACATAATTTGTTAATTTTCACCACCCCATTATTTTTCCTTGGTGCGAAGTAGTCATCCAATCAAAAGTTTGATAGAATAAGTGAAGAGTCTACAAGATGAGACAGGATAAAAGGAGCGCAATCACTAAAATGTTATCTTTCTTAAAAAATAAGGAAAAAACAAGTAAAAGAGAATTAAAACCTTACTATAAAATCGTTAATCAAATTAATCAATTGGAAGCTACTTATGAAGCTATGTCGGACGACGAGCTTCGAAGTATGACAAATAAATTTAAAGAACAATTGCAAAACGGTGCAACAATTCACGACATTATCCCAGATGCCTTTGCCGTTGTACGTGAAGCCTCAAAGCGCGTGTTAAATATGCGGCACTATGACGTGCAATTAATTGGTGGTCTGGTGATTGCGGAAGGAAATATTTCGGAAATGGCTACTGGAGAAGGGAAAACGTTGGTTGCTTCCCTTCCTTCTTATGTTCGAGCTCTTGAAGGAAAAGGCGTGCACGTGATTACCGTAAACGATTATTTAGCAAAACGGGACTATGAATTAATCGGTCAAATTCACCGCTTTTTAGGATTAACAGTTGGATTGAATTTGCCAATGATGGACCCGGCTGATAAAAAACGCGCCTATCAAGCAGATATTACCTATGGCGTAGGTACGGAATTTGGCTTTGACTATTTGCGCGACAATATGGTTCGTAACCTTGAAGATAAAGTGCAGCGTCCATATCACTTCGCCATCATTGACGAAGTGGACTCCGTTCTTATTGATGAAGCAAAAACGCCACTCATCATTGCAGGAAAAATGAAAGCCAATGAAGAATTGCATCGAATTGCTGCCATCTTGGCAAAACGTTTCGTCAAAGATGTCGATTACGAATTTGATGATGAAACAAAAGCAACAACGCTTACTGAGCGAGGAATTGAAAAAGTAGAGGAAGCCTTTGGTGTTGACAATTTGTACGACCTGGAACACCAAACCCTCTATCACTATGTGATTCAAGCAGTTCGAGCTCATGTGATGTTTGAAAAAAATGTCGATTACATCATAAAAGATGGCAAAGTGCAGCTTGTGGATATGTTCACAGGACGGATTATGGAAGGTCGTTCTTTATCAGATGGTTTGCACCAAGCCATTGAAGCAAAAGAAGGCGTTCCAATCACAGAAGAAAATAAAGCCCAAGCTCAAATCACCATCCAAAACTATTTCCGCATGTATCCGATTCTATCCGGAATGACTGGTACAGCAAAAACGCAAGAAAAAGAGTTTTTAGAAGTTTACGGCATGCGGGTTATCCAAATTCCAACGAACCGCCCAAAAATCCGCGTTGACCATCCGGACATCATTTTTGAATCTAAAGATGCTAAATACAAATATGTAGTGAAAGAAGTAAAAGAACGCCACAAAAAAGGACAGCCCATTTTAATTGGAACAACTTCTATTCTTCAATCTGAAGAAGTCGCTAAATATTTAGATAAAGAGGGCCTTCCTTATCAGTTGCTGAACGCAAAAACCGTGGAACAAGAAGTGGAATTAATTTCCCAAGCTGGCCAAAAGGGACGCATCACCGTGGCAACCAATATGGCTGGACGTGGTACCGACATCGTTCTTGGCGAAGGTGTTGCAGAACTTGGCGGTTTATATGTCATCGGTACAGAAAAACATGAAAGCCGCCGGATCGACAACCAGTTAAGAGGTCGTTCAGGACGGCAAGGCGACCCAGGGGAAAGCCGATTTATTCTGTCGATTGAAGACGATATGTTCCGCCGTTTCGCGAAAGAAGACGTGGAAAAATTCAAAAAGAAAATGGTTGTTGATGAAGAAGGCCGCATCTTGAATAAAGAAATTAACGAACTCATCGACCGCACACAACGGATTGTGGAAGGCGCCTACTTCTCCATGCGCGAATACAACTTAAAACTGGATGATGTCATTAACGATCAACGTCGCGTTATTTACAGCCTTCGCGATAAAGTGCTCGAAAGCGACAATACAATCAAACTATTAAAAGAAATGGTTGTAGACACAGTTGAATTTGCTGTTCACGATAACGCACCGGAAGAGTTGGATGTAAGCGAATGGAAACACGATGAGATAGAGAGAGTAATCAATTCCCTATTCCTTACTCCTGTAACCATTGACCGCAATGAACCAAAAGTAAAACGCATTTTAGAGGCAATAAAGCCTTCTCTTGATGAATTATTGGAATTCATTGAAAGCTTCAAAGAAAACGAACGGGTAATTGAAGTTTCAACACAAGTAATGCTTAATTATATCGATAGTATTTGGATAAAACACCTTGAACAAATGACCCACTTAAAAGAAGGAATTGGTTTGCGCCAGTATCAACAAGAAGACCCAATGCGCATTTACCAGCGTGAAGGATTAGAATTATTTGAGAAAAACTATCAAGAACTACGCCGCAATATAGTACAAGAAATTGTTAACTTTATGAAATCATTAACAGTGAAAGAGCAGGTGGAAGAAATATGAGCATCTTCTCATTTTTCAAAAAAACAGATAAAGTCGGTGCCGATAGCGCAATCGATTCAAAAGAACTTGTAAAAGATACAAAGCAATCCAAAAATAAAGGGCTTGTCAAAACGAAATTATCCATCCATCCTGATTGGAAAGTGCCCCAAGAACAAGAATATGTCTTTCGTTTCTTGGCCAATGAATTAGAGCCGTTAAAACCAAACCAATTATCCCTTGCCGCCATCAACATTGAACGAAATTTCTTTACAGGAGATTGGAACGTAAAAGCCTTTTTCCGTTCCTCCCTGCCTCAAACAATTGAACTTGGCGAAGTAGAGTTAATTTTGTTAGACAAAGATAATAAACGCCTTGGTGCAAAATGGTTCGATTTTAAACAACTTGGAAAAATCCCGCCAGAAAGCGCACGTCCTTGGGTTTTCACTTTTGAAAAGGACTGCTTGGAAACCGATGAACTCCCAGAGGAAGGCTGGAAAATCGCCTTTAACCTCTCTTCTTTAAGAGAACATCAATTAGATTTAGATGAATCTTGGAAAAAACAATTGCCAAAAGAACAACAAGAACTGCTCGCAAAAATAGTAAAAGACTTGCCAAAACTCGGCAAAAATGAAGTGAACTTTACAGGCTTGCAAATTAAATTGCAGGAAGATAATAGTTTGCATGCATCCATTTTCATTCGCAACGGAAACTCCAAAGCGATTAATATCGAACAATTGCCTTTGGAAATTATTGATGCCAACGGAAAACAAGTAGCAAAAGGCTCCTTTAAAATGGATCCAGTTTTAACGGTGCAGCCAAACTCCACAAAACCTTGGACATTCATTTTCCCAAGCAAATTAGTAAATGCAGAAGGCGCCGATTTATCCCGTTGGACTGCTAGAGTGATTCAAGAAAAATAATGAAACATAAATTAAAAGTTAGGCTTACTAGAAAAATGATATCTTTCTAGTAAGCCTAACTTTTTCTTATAGTATGAAGGATTATACATACACCTCATGGAAGAAGATTTGGATAATTGTTGAAGCTAATTCTTCTGGCTGTTTTTCTTCTTCCAACAAGGCGGTAAATGCTAATCTTTCAACACTGCCTATGAGGCTATCAGCAATTAGCTTGGAGTCTATATGCACTCCATACTGATTTTTCACCAAATTGAATTGTTCTTCAAGCAATTGTGAAAAATAATTTTTAATTTCTTCTGAAACTTCGGAATGAAATCCCATTTTTGTTAAATTTTGATTTTCCTTGAAATATTTAAATAAATTGGAAATGCAATTTTCAACTTTTCTAATTACATTTCCATCATGATGATCGTTTAAATCACGATGAATAATGTCTATTACACTGTTATTAAACTGCGATAACAAATCAGTATATAAAGATTCCTTATTCGTAAAATATAAATAAAAAGTTGGTTGTGTGAGATTAGCGGCTTTTACAATATCACTAATTTTTGTTTCATGATAACCGCGTTGAGAAAATAACTCGATAGCCTTTTCTAGCAGTAACTTTTTACTTTTTTCTCCGCTAGAGTTCACTTTTCGGCCCCTTGGCAAATTAATTACCTCCATTTCAATGAACAAACCAGTTTTTCAATTTACATTTAGCCAAATACGAATGCGACACATTGCGAAAATTAAAAAACACATTTTTATTGTTTATTTCATAATTCGTGGAAAATAGATCATCCACGCTATTTGTTTAAAATTTAATAGTTTTACTAATTGAGAGTTTTGCAAAATTAGATTTTTATTAAAAAGAGTTTTAAAAGAAACCCAAATAAATTGGGGTATTTTGTATCTTTGGTTTACAAATATTCTGTTTGTCCTTTTTTGGCTGTACTTGCAGAATTTTTCGCTTTAAAAATTTTTTAAGCGGTTTGTTGCTTTTTACTCTCTTTTGCCATTGCGAGAGCTGAAACCAGTAATACGATGGCGTTCAAGTAAATATGAGTTTTTACTTTATCGATTCCCCACACATGCAGGGAGTTCGCTGTAAGATAACTTTTCATTCTTGAATTGCACCGTTCTACACTGGTTCGCTCATTGTAAAGTTCTTTCCAACGTTTGGAATCGCGGTGTGGATTAGAGTACCGGCGAAGATCCTTATTCACGTTAATTTTTACTACCATTCCATAGTTGGAGGATGAACAGGCTGCCATTCCTAATGGGCAATCCACTTTTCCGGTTGCGTGTGGACATCTGAATTTGAGCTGATCCTTATTGGCGCCCCAATAAGTCATTTCGTACCCCATCGAACAGCGTGGAGTTCCATTGGAGGCAATTCCTTCGGGAGGCTCCTTTTCATTACGCAAATTGAGTGGAATAATAGCTTGAGCCCCGATGTTCTTGGTGGATTCGTAGTTTTTAAGCTGGTCGTACCCACCATCCATTATCAGGAAATCAATTTTAGAGTTTGTACAACTCTTTACTTGTTTAATTAATTGTGGTGCGACATCCCCATCGTTGATATGAGCAGGGGTTACTTCAATTGCCATTGGTAATTCACTTTTGGTGTCAACGGAAAGATGCATCTTATAGCCAAACCAAGTAATTTTATTACCGAAGGAATCAAACTTTGCCCCCCAATTAGCGTTGCCTGTTTGTTCACTTCGCTTCTTAGGCTGCTTCTTTTCGTAAGCATCAATGGCGGCACTGTCGATGGCCTGGTGGCTGCCGTCAATTATTCCTTCCTCCTGAGCTAACTGTACCAAGTCAAGGAAGATCTTTTCAGCCAGCTTTTTTTTGGTAAGTGCCGCAAAAACCCGGCTGAGAGTGGAGATAGACGGTGCGGGGCGATCAATCGATAAACCGCATTGATAACGGAAACGAAGGTCTTTATCCAATCGATGATGAAGGGCGGTAAAGGTGTCGATGCCTTCGAGTGGGGCAGCGATGAGAGCCCTTAGAATCCCTTCTCTGGAATGACCGTCAGCCCCTCGGGGTGAAGAACTTCTCAACTGTTTAGCATAAGGGCGTAAATCAAGCGAGCTAAAAAAGATAGGTAATTTCTCTTTTGACTCTAATTTTTGCAGTTCTTCAAAGGAAAATAGGCTTTCTTGTAGAATATACAAAGTGACTTCCTCCTTTTGAATTTTTGTGGTTTCGTCACTTCAAAAATTCTACATTTTAGGGGTGAAGTCCTTTTTTATGTCTTTGAAATCCTTATGGCTCTTGGGTCAAAAAATATGCAAAATGCTCAATTATGTCACTTCAAAAATTCTACATTTTAGGGGTGAAGTCCTTTTTTATGTCTTTGAAATCCTTATGGCTCTTGGGTCAAAAAATATGCAAAATGCTCAATTATAATAGATTTAGTAGAAATTAGTTTTATCATAACTTTTCTATTTTTATCAAAACATTTGGTAAAAATAGAAAAAACGACTTATTCTTGGAAGGTAATATTAATCGAATAGTATTATTAAATTTTGTGAAAATCAGAGTATAATTACCCATTATCTATATTAATATAATAAACCGCTTCGCCTCCTATTTTCAATATTTTTGCTCATTTTCTTATTTAGCAGTTTGTTAATAAAAAATGGGGGGCGTCTGAAAAGTTATTTTGAGCTGCCCCCTTTGCGGCTGTCGCTAGAGTTTCGCCGCAGATAAATTGCGGCTTTAGCTAGAGTTTTTGCCGCAGATCAATTGCGACGAGGAGGCGCGTTTTGTGACCACCGCAGGGAAAGTTTTTAAGAGAATATTCCTATAAGAAGTAAGGCTGTTCAGAAAGTGTTCGACTTTCTGGACAGCCCATTTAACATTTTTATGCTTTAGGATTTCCAAAGAATTTCTTTTTCATCATCTGAATATAATCTCCAACTTCCTGGATTTTAAAAATCATAAATAATCCAAGGGTACTTGCGCCAAAGATTACAAGACCAACCATAAAGGTAATCCATTTATGGTTAAATACCAGATATTTGCTAGAAAAGTAAGTAATAACGCCGATTAACACAAGCGGAATAAACAACTGTAAGCCCGCTTTAACGGATTGGCCACTAGTCACTTTCAAGCCGTATTTAAAATGTGCATATACAATTAATAATAACGTATTCACCACAGAGCTGATCAATGTACCCCAAGCAATGGAAGCAACTCCTGTTAAATCAGCAAGGAAATACATCACTGCAATATTGACGATAAATACATTGATGATACTGAAAATCACCGGCGCAAGGGAATCGCCTTTTGCATAATAGAAGCGCGTGATATACGTATTTGCCGCCAAGAAGAACATGGACAATACAAAAATTTGCATCACAGGCGTTGTTAATTTTGTTCCCTCTTCTGTAAAGTTTCCGTACTCAAAAATAACTTGAATGATATTCTCTGCGTAAAAATACGCGAAAATGGAAACCGGAACCATGAGCAATACTAAATAACGCAAACCTCTTGTATATAATTTTTTAATGGATTCGTGGTCATCCTCTGCTTCTTTCCGGCTTAAAATCGGATAAATCACCGTTGTTACTGCTGTAATTAAAATGGTTTGTGGAAATTGGGTTAAACGAGATGCATAGTTGACAACTGAAATGGCACTTTCCCCAAATCCCAGTAGGTTGGCAAAGAAACGCTGCAGCATGGCATAGATTTGGACTGTTCCTCCGCCGATCATGACAGGCACCACCATAATCCACAAATCCCTTGTCGTCATATCCCGCTTAAAAGAAATGCCGATTGGATAGGTGTTCAATTTGCGGTAGCCAGCAATTAAAAAGTAAATCATGATAATGGAACTGGCTAAAGCACTAATCCCATAACCGATTGGCCCCATTACGAAAGATAAAGTAACGGCAATGACGATAAACGCCACATTGTAAATTAAAATCGAGAAACTGGATAAGTGGAATTTATCATGAACATTTAATAAACCGCTGTAATACGATGCAAGAATTAGGAAAATTGATGAAGGCATCATCCAATAAAATAAATGCTTCGTCAATTCAATCGCTGCCGGTGTAATATTTTCGTTATTCTCGTATAACATCTTAATAATTGGATCGGCAAACAACACCAAAATCGCCGTCATGACGATACCGGACGTCAATACAATCGTGAAAGACTGCTTCACAAATTCCGCCTGATTGGTCGTCTTTCGGTTATATAATGAAATCACCGCTGTCGTAAAAGCGCCGCCCACAACTAGATATAAGAAATTCGGCACCATATAGGCAGTAAAAATGCTGTCGGCTGCGAAGGAAAAACCGTATTGGTAGCCGATGACCATTTCCCTTAAAAATCCGAAAAGCCGCGCTGCAATGTTAATGATTGCTACTGCTCCAACGATTTTTAAAAACTTATTCATAGGCTTGAACCTCCGTTCGCCGCAGATTCATACAGCCTAATGACACGTTTCGTAATTTCATCCGCATCATGGATATGCAAAATGTTTTCACAAGCTTTTTGATTGACATATTGTTCTTTAGGTGTCGTCAGAGCATTGAGCATTTCCTCTGCAAGCGCCTTCGAATTTTTCGGTTCCACCAAATGGCCGGCACCATCTTTCAAAAGGTACGTCAATCCCCCAACATTCGAAGCAATCACAGGCAGTCCCGTTGCAATAGCCTCTAACGCCACTAATCCAAACCCTTCTAAATGGGAAGGCAGTACAAACACATCGCTCGCTTGATACCATGTCACCAGTTCTTTTTGCTTCATCGGTCCAACCATCATGACATCTTCATCTGTCAATGGTTTTAAACTATTGACAAAATTCACATCCCGCTGAGAGCCGATGATGGCAAGTTTAACCTTTTGATTTGTTTGTTTTTTCACTTGTTGAAATGCGATTAGCAGTTCTTCTACTCCTTTTTGCTTAATCACATTTCCAACAAACAAGTAAATAAATGCATCGTCATCCAATCCCAATTGTTTTCTCGCCGCCTCTTTATCGCCAGGCTTAAATTGTTCCCGATTCACTCCCATGCTGCAGATAAGGATTTTATCTCGTGGAATACCATATTCTTTTTCAATTTGTTCCGCAAGCACCGGACCTACTGCAATGACAAAGCTACTTTCTCGCAAAATTTTCTCCGTCCAATTGCGAATGCTGGCCCTTTTCTTCGCCATCCGTTCAATATCGCCTCCATGGGCAGTCACCACATATGGAATGTGGAACCATTTCTTCATCATGAATGAAAAAACGCCGGATGGGAACACATAGTGTGCATGGGTAACGGAAATTTCCTTTTTATATTTCCATGCTTTTGCAAGGACCTCTTTTGCCCATTTACTATATTTCAATAACGTATTTTTCTTGCCCGTTCTTGGATCCTGATTTGCAGCGACCACGACTTCCATATTCTCGTTTCGCAGTGCTTCCACTTGATTTTTTACGAAAATGCCAAATGACGGATGTTCATTTGAAGGATACATATTGCTGATTACAAATACTTTTTTCATTTGTCCTTCACTGCCTTCATCATCAATTCTTTGCCTTTGCTCGCTTCTTCGTAGGCCTTTTGTGCAATGGTTTTCGTTTCGCTTATAACTTCTTTCCAATTCTTTCGAAGTTCGCAAAAGGCGCGGGATAAAATCATTTCGTCCTTTTGAATCTCTTCAAGGGTAAGACAGCGATTTTCGATGCCTGTTAATCTCATGAAATTGGATACTTTCGGATGATAGGAAATGCCAATTACAGGTGTTGCCGAACAAGTCGCAATAATTAAAGAATGCAATCGTGTTCCGATGACCGCATCGTGCCGACTGACGATTTCCAATAATTTTTGAGGCTTTAAGTTTTCGTCGATAATTTTAGTCCTCGAATGATGCTTCATTTTCTTTTGAATATCCTTCGTCACATATACATCTTGAGGATATTTCGTAGCAAAAAAAGTAATATTGACATTTTCTTTTTCAATTAAATGATCTAAATTTTTTGCCATCCCAGACACATAATTCTCATATTTATCGACGTCGCCATAGGGCCAGTAGTTCGCATTAAACATCGGCACACAAGAAACCGCTACTTCTTTTGGAGCGTCATTATAACTTTCTTTTGGATGATATAACGTAAAGGCAGGGTCACCGATGACTTTAATTTCTTTTTTCACGCCGATTCGTTTTAATAATTCTTTTGATTCCGAATCTCTCACTGAAATATTGGAAGCATGCTTGCACATAAAACGTATCATTAGTCGGCCTGTAATCGTATCGAGTGGACCAGCACCACAGCCATAAACGATATACGGTACCTTAGCATGTTGCGCCATCAAGGCATAGGTGCTATAAAGATGGGCTTCACGGCGATAAAAATCCATTAAAATGCCGCCGCCGCCAATAATCAGCAAATCAAATTGAGAAACGTACTTTTTATTTGATTTATACGTCCGATAAAATGTTTTATATAAATTTTTACTTTTATAATATAATGGATAGCTTTTAACCCCATATTGTTCGCTTGTTTGTTGGGTATTATTGCTGAAAACAGTGATATCTTCACGGGAAACATGAAAAACTTGCTCAAGCTGCATAATGATGCTGAGCAAAATCGATTCGTCCCCGTTATTATCATTACCGTAATTGCCTACGATTCCGATTTTCATGAACCTACATCCTTTTATCTATTTATAATGAATCATTATAATATAAAAACGTAAAGGATAACATACAATTTGTAAAAAACCAATACTATCAACGGTTTTAGTTATTTCTCTTTTTTAGAAAAACGTAAAATAATGCAAAATCATGTTCTGATATGGGACTAATTGGGGCTTTTTTTGGGGCTAAAAAATTGGCGAGCGTGTGTTTAGTAATGTGGGATTTTCCGTTGCTAAAGCAGCGGTTTTTATTTTACCCACCTGTTGGAATAAGTTCTCTCAGCTAGTCAGATTCTGATGGCATAAAGAAAGCTGGCGTTTTCATTTTTGTAGAGGCCTGTTTTGTGATTAACTGGTCTATTCGATTTAGGAAAAACTAAATTTTCTACTTACTATGCTAATCAGAAACAAGTAGCTGCATAGGTTCAGCTATTTCACTCTGTTTATCATGTCTATTTTCTTGATATAACATAAGTATGTTTTTACAGTAGCTTCTTCAATTGATTAGTGAAAACTTTTCAATCTGCTTAAGAAAAAAATAATTGTGAAAGTGGTTCTTTGTCAAATGGTGTTGGTGAATAAATTCTAGTGACATTATTTGGTAATATGTAATCGGATGGCTTAGGGGAAATTCGAGGTTCCCCTAAGCGGTTTTTATTTTCGCTAAGTTTTGGGTAATGAATATTCGGTTTCTAAAGTGATAGAAGGATCGATAACCGAAAGAAATGCGTTTAATCACTTTGATTTTGTTATTACTCCCCTCTAAAATGCCGTTATTATAATCGTACTTTAGCGTATTCTCGACGTAATTGATGTATTTGTTGATTGTCTTGATGGCGGTTTTCATATAGCTGGAAACGATATTTTGTTTATTCTCTAATGTTTTCTTTAGGAGCTCAAAGTCTTTGGTTTTGATGCAATGGCGAACGTATTGGTATAACTCATAGGACGCTTTTAATTCAGAATCTAAATCAATGAGATAGTGGAGAATCTCCACCTCACACATATGCTTTTTAAAGCAACGATGATATTTATAGTTCTTATAATCAAGTTTTGTTTGATCTTTCAGAAGGAGCTTCCAGTATTTTTTTAATTTATTGTAATTCTTTTTATCCCGATTCATGACGTTGATGCGCGTTTTGTTTAAAGCTCTGCTAAATAGTTGGAGGATATGGAATTTGTCGAGTACGATTTCCGCTTTAGGGAAAACTTCTTGGATTAAGGAAATATAAGGGCTATACATATCGATGACAATCGTTTTTACCGCATCTCTCGCCTTCTTGGAATACCGTAAGAAATACTCTTTGAGGACAGGTAATCTCCGGTCCTCCACGATATCCACAATCTCCCCCGTTTCAGAGTCGCAGAAAATAAAGGACATCGCTCCAGCTGCGGATTTCACTGATTTAAACTCGTCAAAACACAAATGCTTTGGAAGGTAGTGAACATTTGGTTGATAGTAGCTATAAAAGCTGTCAATGACACGACTGACAGTGGCATGAGAAACATTATGTTTCATCGCAATATCTTTTTCGGATATTTTATCTTTGGCGTTTCAAGCAATTGATACTTTTGTATTGTTGGAAATGCAACAGTTTTTCGCCACGACGCTCGTTTTTCAAGTAAACGTGGCATGACAATGTTTACAGAAATAACGCTGTTTACGCAATTTTAAATAGGTATGAAAACCTGAAATGCTAGGCATTTTAATGAGAGACGTTTTAAAACCGTGTTTAATGATTTGATCATCGAAGACCTGTCCACAAGCATAACAAGCTTTTGGTTGGTAAGTGAATTGTCCATAAAAGACTTTTGATTGGACCCCTTTAATGAGTTCTTCTGCACAAAAATTTTCATCAAATGTGATATTTTTGTCTTTTATATTGAGTAGGTTTCGTATAGAATGATGGTGAGACATGTGACGCAACTCCTTTGGAAAATGTGTTTTGGCGATTACATTTTACCAGAGTTTGTCACATGTCTCATTTTTTTGTTCAAAAAAATTGGTGCTGGTTTTTACTCACCAACACCAAATATTATAGAGCCAATCTTGCTCCCGTAAACATATTACTCTTCATCCATTTCATCCATCATTTGATCAAAGGCTTCTGACACTTTATCGAATTCTTCATCGGATTCAATCACGTCGAAGTCTCCCTCATCATCCACTTTCAAGAAAAAGACTTCGATATCCTCTTCATTCTCTTCATGTAAATCATCTGTAAAGGCAACTGCGACATAATCTTGTCCATCTACTGTCAGCGTTGCAACAACTTCAACTTCCTCTTCTTGTTCGTCATCCCCGATGGTAAACACTTCGCCAACTTCGATTTTTTCCATTTGAGTTCCTCCATTCTTTGCGAGTTTTACGTACCGCAATAGGTAATATACGGTTCATCTGGATATTCAGGCAATGTACAGTATTCCTCTTGTTCCGCTGAATATGCATAAGGATTCGTGATAATCGATAGCAATTTTTTCATAACGGTGAAGTCTCCTCGCTCCACCGCTGCTTCGATTGCTTCTTCTACCCGGTGGTTTCGAGGAATCACAGAAGGGTTATGTTGCTTCATCATTTGCATAATATCTATAGAATTTTGGCGTTTTAAGCGAGCTTGATAACGTTGGTACCAATCTTGAAATTCTGGAGTTTGGAAAAATGGTTCTTCGAATTTTTGCAAAGTTAACGCTCTAAACGTATTTGTATAATCTTGTTTATATGTTTCCATTAATTGAAGTAAATCTTGTATGAGTGCTTCATCATCCGCTTCTTCATTAAGGAGCCCTAATTTTTTACGCATACCGTCGAGATAATAAAATACGTAAAGGTCTGGGTAAGTTTCTATGGCTTCTTTTGCCAGTCTGACCGCCTTCTCTTTATTTTCATCAAGCAGCGGAATAAGTGCCTCGGCAAACCTTGCTAAGTTCCATCCTCCAATTTTGGGTTGATTTCCATAAGCATAGCGGCCGTAAGTATCAATCGAACTAAAAACTGTTTCAGGATGATAAAGATCCATAAAAGCGCATGGCCCGTAATCAATGGTCTCCCCGCTAACGGTCATGTTATCAGTATTCATCACACCATGGACAAAGCCGACGAGTTGCCACTTAGCAATAAGTGCTGCTTGCTTTTCGATGACTTCTTTTAATAATTGCAGATATGGATTCTTTTCTTTTGCAAGATGAGGATAATGTCTTTCAATAGTATAGTCGCAAAGAGCTTGTAAGTCTTCTTTTGAACCAAATTTTCGTGCAAATTCAAAAGTTCCAACGCGGATATGGCTTGAAGCCACTCTTGTTAAAATAGCACCTGGAAGCAGTTGTTCTCGAATGACCGTTTCCCCTGTTGTGATAACGGCTAAACTTCTCGTTGTAGGAATCCCAAGGGCATGCATCGCTTCACTAATAATGTACTCTCGAAGCATTGGTCCAAGAGCTGCTCGTCCATCACCGCCGCGGGAATATGGCGTTCTCCCCGAACCTTTTAGCTGTATATCAAAGCGCTGATTCTGAGTATTCACATGCTCTCCCAAAAGAATGGCTCGTCCATCGCCCAACATAGTGAAATAACCGAATTGATGCCCTGCATAAGCTTGAGCGAGCGGTTCCGCTCCTTCCGGTATTTTGTTACCCGAAAATGTAGCAACCCCTTCTTCTGTCTGCAGTGCATCACTATTCAAATTCAATTCTTCAGCAAGAGATTCATTGAAAACAACCAGCTTGGGAAATGCTACTGGTGTAGGGTTTAGTTGTGTATAGAAAATGGGTGGTAATGTTGCATAACTGTTATGGAAATTCCATCCAGGTTTTAATTGCATTTGAATCGTTCCTTTTTTCTTTTTTATTTTTGCAAGTAAGTGGCGGTTTATACTTTCTTCGCATTTAGGATATGTGATGAACAAATTCATGCGGTATCGAGCGAAGGTAGTTTGGCAATTAATCAAATACTTGCGACATGCGCCCATTTACTTGCAGCTTTCAATAAAATATTCGCATCTCTCATATTAATGCAATTTTGAATCCTTGATTATCCAATCGACTGCAGTCAATAAATTCGGAAAGGTTGCATCGGCTAAAGGTTCCTCGTCTCCAATAAAAACCGTCTTTGTACCTGCATTTTTCCCTGCTAGGATATCTGTATCCGTATCCCCCACCATGTAAGATTTGGGCAGGTCCACGTTATATTTTTCAGCCAAATCTTCAATCATTTTAGAACCTGGTTTGCGACAGGCACATCCAGCTTTCGGTTTATGTGGACAATAGACAACATCATGTATAATTGCCCCTTGTTTTTTCAATTCATTCACCATATGCTCATGAACCTTTTGAAGCTGGATTTCTCTCATAAATCCAAGCCCAACGCCTCCTTGGTTCGTCACCACGAAAATATAATCAAAATGTTCATTTAGTTTTCGAATAGCTTCCGGTACGCCCGGTAAAAAGTAAAGATCTTTTGGTTTATTTACGAATTTTACTCTCTCTGTAAGCACTTCATTAATAACGCCATCTCGATCTAAAAAGACCGCTGATTTCATTTTGCCCTCCTCCTCTTGTTATTGTTTGCGGAGATACTTAAATTCATTAAATGAATCTGAGCGATAAAATGAACTGAACTTTATTCAAACACTTGATAATTACTTGCGGTTTACCGCTAAATACTTGCATCATCACAAATTCATACAATGAAGAGCAATAAAATAACGCCACCCTATAATAATAAAAGCATGTATAAACATGCTTTCAGACTGTCGACAAACCCCAACTCAAATGTTTCATTTGAGTTGGGGTTTGTCTTTTTTTGCTCATCATTTTCTAAGATTCTTGTCTTATTTAGGCTGGACATGGTCTTTTCCATGTCCAGTTTGCCATTTTCTTTAAGTTCATGGCAGCGAAACTCTTGTTTATCTTTCGATAATTTAACCATCTTTTGGACAAGTTGATCTCTTTTCTCCTTCAAGTCTGCAATCCGTTTGGCATAATCCCGCACTTGTTCACAGCGAATATCATCTTTTGAAATTGCTGGATACGCTTCTTTTGCTGCTTCGATTAAAGCGATCCCTTTTTCTTCAGCACGTGCCAATGATAAGTTTTTTCTTGTGTTGGCTTTTAAACGATTACGAATCACTGTTTTTGAACAAACTAACACATGATCCGGATGAGGGTATAATTGAACGACATTCAAAAATAAAGCAGAACGTTTACTGAATAGCTTTTCTAACTCGGGAAAACTCAATTGTAGAATCGCATGTAAACGACTATATAAATGCGTCATTTCACTACTTAATTCATCATAATATCTCGTCATTGCACGCATTTGTTTATAATAATCCTCTTCTTGATAAGTTTGTTCACGTTCAACTCTAAAGTGAGTTTTCGCAAGTTCATGAGCGTCGCTTTTATCTGTTTTTTGTCTCCTCATGGAAGCCATTTGAATATTCGCTTCGAGTGGATTCACTCGATAATACATATAACCTTAATCACCTAAGAATCGTTCTAGTGGTTTTGAATATACGCCTGTTGCTTCAAAGACAATATCAGGGGCCTGTCCATCTTTTTGTGTTAAAGTTATAAGGGTTTCGTTTAATTTCTCGAAAGAGTAACGGTTATGGGTTATTTCACCCTCATATTCGCATTGACGATAACGGTCGTAAATGACCATTGTACTTTTCCCCATACTGACATCAAATGCCACTACGTGTTTCATATTTTCTGCCTCTCCTTTTTAGCCAAACATAGAAGTTCTTCACATTGCCTTATCGATTCCATTTTCTTATACACGGTCTCTATGGACCCAACATACTAAACTGATTCAAATAAGGGTGTGAAGTTGGTCTGTTTTTAATACGGACTCTATTTGGTCCCAGGAGCTGTTCAACCTTCCTTCACTTCTACTATAAAAAAATAGTAGCACAAACCTTGGCCTAGGTCTGTACTACTAATGTTAGTATGTTTTTACTATTACTTGACATCGTATCCTTGCTCTTCAATCGCTTCTTTAAGTTTTTCTACATTTACTTTTGTTTCATCATAATCTACATCGACAGTACCTTCCTGCAGATGCACTTCTACACGTTTTACCCCATCCAGTTCTTTAAGGGCATTCGTCACTGCCGCTTTGCAGTGTCCGCAAGTCATGCCTTGTACATGTAATGTAATAGTCATTATCAATTCCTCCTTAAATTATATTTTTATATTTTCACGCGTTTCAAACGAAGCGCGTTTGTCACAACTGATACGGAACTGAATGCCATGGCCGCTCCGGCAACCCAAGGTTCCAATAATCCAGCGGCGGCTACCGGAATACCAATCGTATTATAGAACAAAGCCCAGAACAGGTTTTGCCGAATGTTTTTCATTGTTTTGCGGCTTAACTCAATCGCTTTCGGGATATGGGCTAAATCTCCACCGACCAAGGTAACATCGGCCGTTTCGATAGCAACATCCGCTCCTGTGCCGATGGCCATACCAATATCCGCTTTTGCCAAAGCCGGAGCGTCATTAATTCCATCACCGACCATCGCCACCCGCTTCCCTTGTTTTTGCAGCTCTTCGACAATATTCGCTTTTTCTTCAGGAAGCACTTCTGCATAGACGCGATCTACATTCACTTGCTTAGCAATGGCTTCTGCTGTCCGTTTGTTGTCTCCCGTTACCATGTACACTTCGATGCCCATTTGTTTTAATGTTTGAATCGCTTCTTTTGAGCTTTCTTTTACCGTATCAGCGACAGCAATGATGCCGGCAAGCTGCCCATCAATGGCAACAAGCATAGCGGTTTTCCCCTGCTTTTCAAGCTCTGCCATTTTATCTTCATGCATGGAAAGCTCTACAGAGCGTTCCTTCATCAGCTTTCGTGTTCCAACAAGGACATTTTTGCCATCAATGACTGCTTCAATTCCGTGACCAGTAATGGCGGAGAAATGCTCCAACGGCTTAACCAAAATCGCTTGTTTCTTTCCATATTCGACAATCGCATGAGCCAGCGGATGTTCCGAAGCACTCTCGGCGGAAACGGCATAATCGAGCATGTCTTCTCGGAACTTAAGCACATCTGTTACTTCCGGTTTTCCTTTTGTCACTGTTCCTGTTTTATCCAGAAGCACGGCATTAACTTTATGTGTTCCCTCCAGGTACTCACCTCCTTTAAAGAGGATCCCTTTTTCTGCCCCTTTGCCTGTACCGACCATAATCGATGTCGGTGTCGCCAGACCGAGCGCGCAAGGACATGCAATGACGAGAACCGCGATAGCCACCTCAAGCGCCTTTGGCAAGTCCCCCGGAGCAACAAAGATGTACCATATGATGAACGCAACAACAGCAATGCCTACGACAATCGGTACGAAAATACCCGAAATGATATCAGCCATACGCTGAATCGGCGCTTTCGAGCCTTGAGCCTCTTCTACGATTTTAATGATATTGGCAAGTGCGGTATCTTTCCCTACCTTTTCTGCCCGAATGGTGAGTACACCATTTTTATTAATGGTTGCTCCGATGACAGAATCGCCTTCCTTCTTATCAACCGGAATGGATTCACCGGTAATCATTGATTCATCCACGGAGGATACTCCGGCGATGACCGTTCCGTCTACCGGGATTTTTTCTCCTGGCTTGACGAGAATGGTATCACCAATCACTACTTCCTCGAGCGGAACTTTTATTTCTTCCCCATCGCGGATGACAAGAGCTTCTTTTGCCTGCAGGCTCAACAGTTTAGAGATGGCTTCTGTTGTTCTTCCTTTCGCTACTGATTCAAAGTATTTTCCGACAAGTACAAGCGTAATCAGCACAGCACTCGTTTCAAAATACAATCTTGGCATATATTCGGGATTTTCTAATGTTTTGAAAGCTTCGTACAAGCTGTAAAAGTAAGCTGCCGATGTTCCAAGCGCCACTAGTACATCCATGTTCGCACTCTTGTTTCGTAATGCCCGGTACGCCCCTACATAGAAGGGACCGCCGATGTAGAACTGAACGGGTGTAGCCAAAAGAAGCTGGAACCACGGATTCATCAATAGGTGCGGCATCGGTAAGCCTATATCAAACGGCATATGAGCAATCATCGTATAAAGCAAAGGCAGTGATAAAATGATGGAAATGGCGAGTTGCCGTTGTTTTTGCTTAAGCAGTTCTTCTTTCCGGCCTGCCTGCTCTTGTTCTTCGTTTCGGATCTGCCCCTTGTACCCAAGCTTTTTGATTTTCTCTAAAATGTCTTCGACAGATGCAATGCCTTCATTGTATTCTACAACGGCACTGTTTGTCGCCAAGTTTACAGCAGCGCTCGTAACACCTTCCATACGATTTAACCCTTTTTCAATCCGTGTCGCACATGCCGCACATGTCATCCCCTCAATATCCAGCGTCACCTTTTCAGTCGCAACGCCATACCCCAAATTCTCAATTTTCGTTTCGATATCGGCGATCGTTTGCTTCGATGGATCATATTTAATCGTTGCTTTTTCCATTGCCAAATTGACATTGGCTTCTACTCCATCCATCTTATTTAATACTTTCTCAATCCGATTGGCACACGCGGCACATGTCATGCCGGTCACTCTAAGTGTGACATGCTTTTGTTCACTCATAATGCTTCCCACTCCTTTCACTTTGAGAACTGTTTAATGACATCCATTAATTCGCGAATGGATTCTTCTCCGCTTCCTTCGCGAATCGCTTTCGACACACAATGGCCAACATGACGTTCTAGCAAGTTCAATCCTACTTTATTTAACGCTGCCGTGATCGCTGAAATTTGCACTAAAATATCAATACAATAACGATTGTCCTCCACCATTTTTTGCACACCGCGCACTTGTCCTTCAATGCGCTTCAAGCGCTTGACGATGCTTTCGATCTCTTCTTCGGTTCGCGGAACCATTTTGGCATTTATATTGTCATCTTCATATTGATTCATTGCTACCACCTCATTTGTTTATAACAGTTGTCTTCGAATACATTATACCGGTATTGGGTATAAAATGCAAATGATATCTTACTTAATGTATGATTTTCTATGTGTAATTTTTTATTCCTATTTTGAATCAGAGTAACGTACATCTATTCAATTATTTTCTGTTTAAATCTGTATCGATACAAAAGGAACTCGTTCTTTAAAGTAACGGGTTCTGTACAAAATAACAGTCAAATTATCAACATAAATTACAATTATTTTTTATTGAATAATTTTTGATTAAATTTATATAAATTCAATAGGTTTTAACGCTAATAGAAAGGCTATCGGTGGTTTTCCGTTCCGATAGCCTAAAACATGACGTTTAACTTTATAACCTAGTCACCAAATCTTTTTATGCGGATAAACGAGATGCCTACGAAGAATAGAAAATAGGTCCTCTCTTCGAGTACATGAATTCTTTTATCTCCTTTACATTTGCATTACCTTTCTACTTCGCTTCATCTCCATCTTTTTATATGCTAACACCGAAGTAAACAAGAATACACATGTAATCAACGAACCTAGCGGCAACATGGCTACGATATGATCAGGAAAGACAAACGGGAGCAGTGGAAAGGCGTACACAGCCGGGACACGGATGCCAACAATACGTAACAGAATAAGCATTAAAATCATATCTAACAGGGTGACCAATATCCACGAATCAATAGCAAAGTACAACAGCGTTCCGACAGTCGCAGATATGGTCAATACAAGCCCTTGTTTAAAAGCCATTTTTCCGTTGTACATCGGCTTCTGAAGTGACTCATACACAACAACGAGAATCGGCGGGATCACTGCCAGTGGGTAGCCAGCAAGCCAGCATAAACCCATCCACACGAAAATCAGCACTAAGAATACCAGCATGTACTTGTACTGTATCTTCACTTTCTTTTCAAGTCCTTTATTCAATCCAAATTTGAGAACTCCAAGCATCAATATAAAGGTAAAAATAAAAACGGATATAATAAATGACCATTCATTTGCATTTGTCACCACTGGCAGTAAGCCCGTTGCAATGGACGGTCCCAAATTTGATTGAATGATACGTAAAAAGAGCATTAAAAGTATAAGGGTAAGGCTTACTTTTCCTAAATAAGAAATGTGTAGTTGATTCACTGCGAAACCGATCACTGCCGTGATGGACGGCGCAAGAAAAATTTTCGATGGTTGCCTGATCCATCCTGCTTCTCGGTACACCCACATGGCAATCGCCATTGCCGCAACTTCCGGCAAAATAATTTCGTGATCTTTCAACATCACCGAAGCCGTAATCATCGCGATAATGAATGTAATGCTAATGATATATGAAATCATCGTTACTTTCTTTGAAACAGTTGAATCCATGTTTATATACTCCTTTTGTTCATATGATTTCCATCATACTGTTTCGATTCTAATAGAAATCGACAATGATGCTAATGAAAATGTTTTAATTTGGAGTGTTTATCAAGTAAACGTCTCTCCAATCAGTTGGAGAGCTTCTGTTCCCATAAAAAATTCCCTTCCAATTTTCCATCTTCCCTCCTTGTCCTTGATTGGGGAATTTGATGGTACATTCTATTCTAACCAAGGAATCGGTTCGTATCTCTTTTTCTGCTTCATTGTAAATTTACTCAAGTACAGTTAGAATAATCAAAAATCCTATATGTTTATGAAAAGGAGCTTTAACTAGCACAACAAGATAATTTTTTAACATCTTTATCAAATGTTAAGGCAACTAATTTCAATCCCTCTGCCATCGTTAAATATGGTGCAAGGCATTCCCGCAAATCTTCCACCGTTAGACCAAATTTTACAGCTAATGTGGCTGCATAAATCACATCACCAGCATTTTCGGCAACAATATGAACACCTAGCACTTTTAATGTTTTTGCATCAGCAACAAGTTTAAATACACCTGTCGTTTCGCGATTCACAAGCGCTCTTGGAACTGCATCAAGTGGTAAAACAGAAGTTCTCACCTCGTATCCTCTTTCTTTAGCTTGCTCCTCAGTTAATCCTACCGTAGCAATCGATGGACTAGTAAATATAACAGCCAGAACAGTATCAAGATTTACTTTTCTCTCCAAGCCACCGATTGCATTATCGGCAGCAATTCCACCTTGGTATGCAGCAACATAAACAAATTGCGGTCCCATTGTTACATCTCCGGCAGCATAAATTCTAGGATTGGAGGTTCGTAAATAGTCATCAACTTTAACTTCACCGCGAGAACCCACTTCTACGTTTGCAGCTTGAAGATTTAGTGCTTCCGTATTTGGCTTGCGCCCCGTAGCTACAAGTAGCTGCTCAGCTTCAATGATTTTCTTTTCACCATGAACAGTAACATGAATTTGTTTCATATCTCCATTCTGTTCTACACGCTCAAATGTAGCACCGGTAATAACATGAATGCCTTGTTCTGTTAATGCTTTTTCTACAGCTTCTGAAATTTCAGGATCATATTCTTTAAGAATTCTTTGGCTACGCTGCATTAACGTTACTTCCACTCCTAAATGGTGAAAAAGCTGACCTAACTCCAATCCGATGTATCCTGAACCAATAACAGCAAGACTTTTTGGCAGTTCTTTAAGCTCTAACAAAGAAGTGCTTGTTAAGTAGTCAACATCTTTTAATCCCGGAATATTAGGAATCAATGGGGAAGCTCCTGTTGCGATTAAAAAGCGTTTAGCTGTTCTTTTATTCCCGTTTACTTCTATTGTTTTTTCATTGACAAATTTTGCTTCTCCCTGTATTAGTTCAAACCCATATTCATCAATTAAATCAACATACTTTTGCTGACGTAATTCTCTCACCAGTTCATCTTTTTGTTCCATTAGTTTTTTCAAATCTACCGAACCAGCTGAAGTATTTAAACCAAGGAATGGATTGTTTTTTGCTAAATGATTGATTTCTCCAGAACGTAGCAATGTTTTTGATGGAACACATCCAATATTTACACAAGTCCCACCGATGGTACCACGCTCAATCATCGCCACTTTTGCCCCATATTCCACTGCTTTAATAGCAGCAGAAAAAGCTCCTCCCCCAGAACCAATGACAATAAAGTCATAATCATAATCACCTTCATCATCACCAACAACGGAGCTTTTTTGTTGATGAATAACTTCAGCTTCACCTGCCTTATAATTAACCTTATTCACAGCTTCTTTGGCTTTCTCGATACCTATATGTTCTGGCAATTCGAAAACAGCTTCTCCACGGCGAAAATTTACATCTACATTTTTAGCTCCTATGCTGTTTAGAGCTGTTTCAACGTGCCTTTCACACCCAGTACATGTCATACCTTCCACTTGTAAACGATATTTACGAATTGACAAATGAAACACCTCCTATTGTTTAACACCATATCCTAATTCTAAGACGGTATTTTTTTAAGTTTTTACATCTGTTTTTGAAGCATCAAACACAACTTTAGCTGTTCCTTGGGAACCTTCTGTAATGGTTACTTCCACTGTTTTTACACCTTCTACACGTTCAAGAGCACTTTTGACAACACAGGACAACTTGAACAATCCATTTCAGTAATGGTAAAGGTAGCACTTTTAGTATTATTTCCATTCGCTGTAGTTTCTACATTATTTTCGTTACTACAAGTCGTAATAATGTAACAAGTGTTCCGATCACTATAAATGTCTTATTTTTCATTGATATCTCATTTCTTTAATCATCAATCAGAGATTCAATAATTGGACATTCATGTAGTTGCTCTTCATTCGGACAGCTTTCTTTTAAATTATTCAACATATTTTCGATACGCTTTAAATCTTTAATTCGTTGTTGAACCTCACCTATTTTTTGAGAAACAAAGCTATACATATCCGCACATCGAACCTCATCCTTATCAACAACACCAAGTAATTTATGAATTTCACTTAGAGAAAACCCTAGTTCCTGCATACGTTTAATAAAACCAATGCGCTTCACAGTCTCTTCCGAGTACATTCGATACCCTGAATCTGTTCGTGAAGTTTCTTTGATTAAGCCTTTTCTCTCGTAATATCTAATGGTTTCTTTATTAACGTTACATTTGTCAGCCAGTTCACCAATACGATATTTCATCTTATCACCCCTAGATAAAGTATAAACCCTGTACCATAGTACAGGGTCAAATGAATTTCGAAGTTTTTATAGCTTATTAAAATCTACTTTCGTTAATTTATGTTTAAACAACTTTTTTGTCCTCATTACTTTGGTCTATTAGCAATTCAACTTTTTAACAACATTGATTTAAGCCTAATAAGACGAATTGAACGCCTTTTCCCGTTTCTTCCACATCAAGTGTAACTCTCTCGATGATAGAAGCCACTTTCTCATCCATCGCTACCCGAATACCATTAATAATCTCCAACCGATCTGTGGTTTGCAGAATAAAGACAAACTCCTTCTTTACCGTGTTTCTTTAAAATATCTTGTAGTGCTTGTTTCGCTTGATCAGTAATCACCATATTTCTCTTCCCCTTTTCTTAATTGATCGTTAGTCGCTATGCTTTTGGAAACAAACGTTTTAATGTTTCTTTCGTTTCGATGTATCAAGGTTGGTTAACAAGTTGGTAAATTCATCGAAAGCAGCAATTTCTACTGTACAAGCCCCCGACAATTGTTCCTCCATTGAGGCAACAACAGAATCCGGTAACTTTTTGCGATAGGGACCCACAACTTTTTCTCGATAGGCTTTGATTGTTGCTTCCGGATCTAGATTGCAAGCAAACAAATTTTGTTTCAGTTCGTTTGTTAACTCCAAATCTTTATTTGTTTAAAAAGAAAAAAGATTAACGACTCGAGCCGTTAGTGAACGATGTTCCGTCAATTGGATTCAGGGTTTGTTCTAATTTGGTTCGGATAGTGTTTTTGAGCATGGATTTTAAATTTTTGTATTTCTTTCCAGTCAATGGACAACTATATTCTTCATCATGAATAATCTCATTTCTTAACTCCTCATCTTTATTGAAAAACAATGGATATATTTCGTTGATTGGCTCACCTTCTTGCTGCATGAAGTTTATTGTTTCACTTTCGTATTCATTGATCACTTCTTTAACAATCATTTTAAAATCTTCAGCAGACATACCTTTCTTTAATTTGCGCTCCATTGTTTTTAGTGTTTCATTACTACTTTCTTGTTGATTTTTCTTTTTTAATTCTTGATACATCTCATCTATTTGCTCATATAAATCGATAAAAAAAGCATTTTCTTCCTTCAGCTTTTGAACTTCAGTGGTTAATTCAGCCACTTTCCTATAAACAAGATTCATCTCGTCCTGCATGCTAATGAGTTGATTTTCTAATTGCTTCTTCTCTCCAACAGCTGTTCAAGGAGTTCTTGCGAATGAGTGTTTACATCTTTGACTTCCGCAGAATCAAATTCATTATTTTTTTCATCATTATCGTTCACCATAGACGAAAAGGCACCGGATTGACCCCCTAAATTTGGACACATCCTATCTTATTTTAGGTTATTCTCAAAATTTCTCGTTTTTTCTTGGCAAGAAGACAAAATCCTCTTGCCTTATACGCGAACTTCTTTGATGATTAACGATTCCGTTTGCGCTTTTTTGTAAAATTTATGCGGTGGAAGATCGAGAATACTCGAATGAATCCTTCGCTCGTTATAAAATTTCATGTACTCCATCACGGCTTGATAAGCTTCTTCATAGCTGTCAAACGCCATTCTTCCTAGACATTCCTCCTCCAGTAAACGATGAAACGCTTCAATATGCGCATTCATATTCGGCGTCCGTGGTGGAATCCGTTCATGTTCGATTCCAAATCGCTCACAGGCAGCTTCAAAGGCATGAGAAATAAATTGTGGGCCGTTGTCTGTCCGAATCACAGGTTTATTTGCCTGTTCAAATTGCTGACGCTTGAATAACGCTCTTTGAAGCGTCTTTACGGCATCGCTTCCTGAACAACTCAGCCCAATATGGTAATCAATTACCGAACGGTCATACACATCGATGAGCGACAAAACAAAGAAAAAGCGTTCTTCTCCTTCGATATATCCATATTTCACATCCATTTCCCATAACTGATTCGAGCCTGTAATAATGCGATTTCGAGCGAGTTTCTTCGGATATGGAATCCGTTTCTCTCGCTGCGGACGTAGTAAATCCATCGCTTTACACAATCGATATACTTTTTTCTTACTGATCACAAGCTGATGGTCTCTTCTTAACTGAATGGTCAGCTTGCGATATCCGTAGGCAAATCCTTCTCCCATCACAAGCTCAGAGATCCATTCTTGGATTTGTTCGTCTGGCACTTTTTCGCCAGTTGCCGTTAGAGAGTAGCCGGGTGTTGGACGTCCCCCACCTACTGTTTTCTTCTCGACTTTTCCGTTCTGCAATATAAGAGATTATTATGTTCAGAAAAGCTAAAAAAACAAAAGAAGTTGTTGACAATACTCTTATCAACAACTTCCTTCATCTATATAAAATTGAAATAGGGGGAGACAATTGTAAATCACATTTCTGATGCTTGATACAATAAAAGAGGCTAGATTTTACTATAGCTTTTTGGATAGTTGTTCAAATTCGTCTAAAGTGATCTCTCCTTTGGCTAATCGCACTTTTAATATTTCCATCGGAGATAACTCTTCTTTGCGGTCATTGATAAAACGATGTAAGAGATAAAAACCAATGGCGATTAATACAACCCAGAATAACATCATCCCAATCATCATGGCCAAATCTCCAAACATCACCGTTCACTTTCCTCCTTTTCCTAATTTTAAAACCAATAAGTGATGGTGTCTAATATGCCAAGTAAGATTATCACGATTCCAGCTGCCTTCTGAACGAACCTTCCTGCTTGTTTTCCTTTTTTCATTAGAGTACCGCTAAATCCTAAGTACCATAGAATGAAGATGAAGAAAATAACAGGTACAGAGGTTCCGATGGCAAAGATGCCCGGCAATATCACTCCATAAGACGTTGAATACACAAGAGGCATTAAAGTCACGAAAAACAGCACAAACATCGTTGGACAAAACGCTAACGAAAAACTGAACCCCATTAAAAAAGAACCTGTTTTTCCTTTCTTTAAAAATCTCTCAGGTATTTTGAACAAGGTTAGGTTCCAATACATTTTAAAAAGCCCTAACAAGTATAAACCTACAAGAATGAGAATGGGACCGATCAGCTTTCTTAGCCACGGAAAATAGAATGTTAGTGTACTTTGAATCTCATTCCCCAAAAGCCAGACAATCATCCCCAAACCGGAAAAGGCAATAATTTTACCAAAAATATAAAGAAACAACTCTTTCCACGCAATTCCTTTTTGCAAGGACTGATTACTGTATAACGTGATTACTCCTAAGTTAGCGGTGAGTTGACACGGGGCCATCGCTCCTACTATACCAAGAACAAACGCTGATAAAATGGGGATAGTGGTTGTATCATGTGCAATATTTAGAAATGGTTGACTTAAAAGGTTACTTATTTGATTGAAAAATGAATACATCCTTCCTCTCACCTTCCCCTCTAATCTGATGTCTATATTGTAGCAGTGGATTTTGTAGAAATATGGAGTGGTAAATAACAAAGACATGCTAATCGCACGCCTTGTCATTAGCCTATAGTAGTTTCCCCTTTACTGCTATTTGAGTCCAGCTTTCACCGTTATTTGTTGTCACGAAAATATCGCCATTCATGGTGGCCATCACCATTTCCTTTTCATTTTTCGGATTAGAAGCCATATACATGATATGATCTTTTTCATCGAGTGCAGGAACAGAAAGAACTTCCTCCTGCTTTGAATCGAATGATTGTTTGATAAGTACAGGCTTATTGTTTTCTACAGCAGCAAATAAAATCGATTTTTCTTGGAAGAAAAAAGCCATTGTATTGATTTTTCGAGTAAACCGTTCAAAGGTATTTCCATTATCTTTTGAAACGAAAATTCCTTCGGGCGTACTAATTCCGACCATATTTTCCTCCGTTGGATGGGCAGCAATCGTTCCTGCAGCAGTTTGCGGTAGGCCGTTTAATTGACTTGGCGACCACGTTTTGCCGTCGTCTTTACTGTAAAATAACCCTTGTCCTAGCTTTTTGTTTTCTTCTTGGTTCACGACATAAATCGTATGGCTTTTATAGCCTACTGCCATATAATGAAAATCAGATTCTTTATAAAACCCTAAGTTCATCAACGTTTGTCCATGATCAAGACTTTTTACAAGACCAAGCGGATTTCCTAAAGATGAACCTTCTTCTGGGTGTCCCGATGCATAAAACCCATCGTCTGTTGCAGAAAAGCCCATATAATCATGTTTATTGGAAGTCGTTTCATACCACTTATTATTTTGGTAAACAAGTAAACCTTCATGTGTAGCAAAGTAAATCGCATTTTGGTTGCCTGCATAACCAATTCCATGTAAATGTTCGAACTTTCCTTCTTTCTTTTCTTTAAAGAAAGGATTATTTGTAACAGATGTGTTGGATTTTGCTTGTTCTTTGCTCGTAATAAAGGACTGTTCTTTTTCATTGGATGATGAACAAGCGCTTAGAAGAAGAATGGCCGATGTAATCATCATAGCTTTCGTCATTTTTTTCATTGCTGATAACCCCTTTTTGTGTATGAAATAGCGATCGTACATTTTATAGCAGAAAGATTTGCAGAATTTATGGAGTTTGCTTCTTTGGATATGATATTTGTCACTCTTCATAAACATAAACTCTCTAAGTTTTGTTGGTTTGAGCCTTTTTTCGATTGATTTTCTTCCAAGTAAAAAGAAATAAAAAAACAGACAAAAATGTTAATATTACTTTCCCTTGCCATGTCCAATTCATTAATTGATAAACCGAATAGGCTTCTAAAAGTAAGGCAGGTATTTTCCCTATTGAGCTAGCAATCATAAAGATAAGCAAGGATGTTTTTCCGATCGCCGCAACAAAGGTCACTACTCCTGACGGAACAAAAGGGAAAAGGCGCAAAGATAGAACAAGAAAAAAGGCTTCTAAACCTTTTGCTTCAAGCAAACGTCTGACTTTCGGGTGGGAAAACAACTTCGTTACCGAAAGTTTCCTAAATCCTTTACGATATAAAACAAAAGAAATAATCGCTCCGATTGCTTCCCCTGCAAAAGATAAAAAAGTACCTTTCCAAAACCCGAACACGGCCAAATTGGCAGCTGTGAGAAAAACGCTTGGTACAAGTCCTAAAATACTAATTATAATATTTATCACAATGCTGATGAGATAAGCAGCATTTTCATAGGTGTTGAGTAGTGTAATCATTTGCTCTTTCATTCTCTTCCCATCTTATCCCTTCCATTTATACCCCACCCCCCAAACAGTTTGCAGAAATCGATCGATTGGAAACCCAGCTTGTCTCAGCTTTTCTCTAATATTTTTCACATGAGAATCAATAGTGCGCTCTTCTGTATTTGCGTTATAGCCCCATAGTGATAGAATAATTTGTTCTCTGCTAAACACTCTGCCTGGGTTTTTCAGAAAAAGCCCCAATATGGCAAACTCTTTAGGTGTCAGAAAAAGATCATGTTTATTATATTGAACCTTATGTTGAGCTTCATCCCACACCAAACCTTGAAACTCAATTTTTGGTTGTTTCCCTGCTGAACGGCGCAGAACCGCCTCTATGCGGGCAAGCAGTTCGGATTCGTCAAATGGTTTTGTGATATAGTCATCAGCTCCCATATTAAGTCCTTTTACGATATCCAATGTTTGATCTCTTGCGGTCACCATAATAATAGGGACATTGGAAAATTCTCTAATACATTTACAAGTTTCCCAACCATCCACCTCCGGCATCATAATATCCAATAACACTAAATCCGCTTTGTTATTTTCTAAGTACTGTATTGCTGATAAACCGGATTCACACTTTACACAACGGTACCCTTTAGGCGAAAGATAAAGATCAAGTAAATCTAACATTCGTTTTTCATCATCAACAAGTAATATCGTATACATGCTCCCTCATTCCTTCGGTAATGTAATCATCATTTTCGTTCCTTTTCCGTAGATACTATCCGCATAAATAGAACCTCCATGGGCTTCAATAATTTCTTTTGCTATCGCTAAGCCCAATCCCGTTCCACCGCTGGCTCTTGATCTTGATTTATCCACCCGGTAGAACCGTTCAAAAATATGCGGCAAATCCTCTTCAGGAATTCCTCTGCCTTCGTCTGAAACAATTATCACGATGTTCTTTTTCTCCGTCCTTACATCAATAGAGACGGTAGAACCTTGCTCAGAATATTTTAAAGCATTATCTAACAGATTCATCATCACTTGCTCAAAACGTTTTTGGTCTATATGGACCGTAATGTTTCCATCACAGTGATATATAAGAGACATGTTTTTCGCCTGAAAAGCAGGGTGCATTTTCTCGTATACTTTTCTTAAAAATGAACATAAGTTGGTCGATGACTGATGAATGTGAAAGGAATGCTGATCCATTTTTGCTAATTCAAAAAGTTCTTTTACTAATTTTTGCATATGCTCTGCTTCTTCATAAATAATAGTCAAATATTTCTCTCTCTCTTCTTCCTTAATGTTTGGTCTTCTGGCGATGTCCGCATATCCTTTTACATATGTGAGAGGGGTACGAAGCTCATGAGAAATACTGGCAAGAAATTCGTTTCTTTCTTTTTTTAAGTATTCTAAATCCCTTGCCAATGTTTGAATAGATTTTCCTAATTGCGCTAATTCATCCTCTCCTTTTACTTGTAAACGGACAGAAAAATCACCTTTGCTCAATTTTTCGGTCGCCTGTTTCATGCGAATGAGAGGAATCGTAATCACTCTTGATAAGAAAGCAATCGTTATAATCGTTAAAAATACAGAAAGAATTCCAACGATAATAAAATGATGCTTTAACTTATAAATCATGTTTTGAATGGAAGCTGTATTTTGAAACATATAGACATACCCTTTTATCTTGCCGTCAACCCGAATCGGGCTTACTGTTGAAATATGCGACTCTTTTTGCCAATTTTTTTGTACAATCATACCATCATGGGGAATGTTTTTAACTTCGTTTTTTATTATTCTTTTGGCAAATGGTAAAATATGATCCGAAAAATATAATATATTCCCCTTGTCATCTGTAATAACAACGTCCGTCACCGCTTCCGACTCCATCATGGTGACATGTTCCAACGTAGAAGAGTCGTAATTTTTTTCTAACACATCGCGGTGATTATTTCCTCTTGCCAACAGCTGCTCAAATTCCTCATTAATTCTAGAATGAACAAGCGTAATATATAATGACACAAACAAAACCGTTTCGATTCCTAACACAAATAGAAAAAAGAATAGTCCTAATTTAAACGAGATTTTTCTCATTTTTGTCCCTTCCTTATCAGTCCATTAACTTCCATATCGTTTAGGAAAAACTGTTTTTTGATCTCTTTTTCGTTGATTCCGAGCGATATGGCATATGGGTTCCGTCAAATAAATATTGGTACGCTCTCTCTATTTATGCCTTTGGACGATATGTTTATTTTATAAACTAAATTTGCAGAATTTATGGATTTCAATCAAGTGTAACGGTTGGGGACGATTTCACTTTTATCGTAAAATTATTACAACCGCTCCGTATTCTTACGTTATCATAGCGATAAATTCAATAGAAACCAAATACAAAAGCACTGCAGATTTAAGTCTACAGTGCTTGCCGTTTGCCAAACACATTTTAGTAATTGCTCCCTCTTCCGCCGTCTCAGCGATGTGAACATCATGGGTCATTAATATGAATGCTTGTCGACAAGAAACATCTGAACGGTGTGGTAAAGAGCGTTACAGGTTCTTTTTTATTTTCTTATTCAACATTCGGCTCATGCAGGTCGTTCTTAAGCATATCATACTCTATCGCTTGTTGAAACCACTCGTCCTCTTCCTTTGTATGCGGAGACGGAAACGTGTTCCTGAGTTCTTCTACTTCTGCCTCATCTAACCAACTGAAAACTGTCACCGCTAAATGGGCGAAAGACGGTTTCACGATTCATGAAAATGGGAAAATTACCTTATCGATGGGCATCCATAACGGGAAGAGAGAAAAGCCGATTATCGTCTATGCCTCGAATTTACCTCAAGGAACGATTAAAGCAATCGAATGTTGTTACGATAACGGTTGGTATTTAGCGGTTACGTATGAAAGTGGCCAGAAAGCGAAAACCTATCAGCCGGGACATTTGGCTGGTGTGGATCTTGGCGAAATTCATACGATGGCAGTGTTTGGGGAAAAGGGTCAAGCCCTCCTGATTACTGGAAGAAAAGTACGCTCTCTTCCCTCCTCTTTCCCTTAGACTAACAAGAATCCATTACTGTTTCGAGCAACTTTTGCATCGCTAACGTAGCAGCTACATTTTTACGTTGAATAAAATAGGTTTTTCCCTTGTTTTTATTCCATTAATATTCCTCGTTAGCTAAATTTTCACACTGTCCAAAACTAATTCCAGTTTAAACAAAATAAGCTTAGAGAATGGTCTTATCAGGAACGAAATGATAAAAGCCTAAAAAATAAGGGGTGCACATCTGATACACGACCAATCTGTACGCTCCTTTTCTCTTTTATTAAACTAAAGAATAAAAGCCGAGTTCCTGTGAACCCGACTTTGCTAGTGGATATATTATGATGAAATAAAGGAAAGAAAAACTCCTGCGACGGCGGAAAATACAACGACAATCCAAGGCGGAAACTTCCAGACCGTTAATAAGCCAAACGCGGCTAGAGCAAGGCAAAAATCGAGCGGACTTTTAATCGCTTTCGTCCATACAGGATGATATAGTGCTGCGAGTAAAATTCCCACAACAGCTGCATTGATGCCGTACAGTGCTGCTTGAAAACGAGGATGATGACGAAGCCAATTCCAAAAAGGAAGGGCTCCAAGGATTAACAGAAAAGAAGGTAGAAAGATTGCAAGAGTCGCCACTACAGCTCCTTCCCATCCGAAACTAGCCATTCCTAAGTACGATGCGAATGTAAACAACGGTCCGGGCACTGCTTGTGCTGCTCCGTAACCGGCTAAAAATTGTTCAGCTGTTAGCCAACCTGTAGGAACCACTTCTGTTTGTAATAATGGAAGGACAACATGTCCTCCACCGAATACCAAGGCGCCAGAGCGATAGAAGCTATCAAAGAGCGCAATCAGATTCGAGTCAGTAAACTGTCGGATTATAGGAAGTACCCCTAACAAAACAAAAAATAAAATAAGCAAGATACTGGCTGTCTTTTTATGAATCGAGATCGAAATCGGAACTGGTTTTGAATCTGGCGTGCTTCGGAACAAAAACCATCCTAGGATTCCAGCACCTATGATGATTCCTACTTGACTAAAGACACTCGGAATAATCAAAGTCAAAATCGCTGCTGCGATGGCAATGGTGGCACGTGGACGATCGGATGCAAAGTTTTTTGCCATGCCCCACACAGCTTGAGCGACGACAGCAACTGCCACAACCAGTAATCCATGGAGCCAGCCAGCGTCACTAAAGGAAGTACCTTTTAAAAAGTAGGCAAACAAGACAAGCGCAATGACAGAAGGGAGGGTAAATCCAAACCAAGCGGCTATCGCCCCCCAAAAACCCGCTCGCATAAATCCAATCCCTATTCCAACCTGACTGCTCGCCGGCCCCGGTAAGAATTGACACAGCGCGACCAAATCAGCATATGTTTTTTCATCTAACCATTTTCGCCGGTTCACATATTCCTCGCGAAAATATCCTAAATGAGCAATAGGCCCCCCGAAAGAAGTCAATCCTAACCGGGTCGCTGTTTTCAACACTTCCCAAACAGAACCTCTTTGTTCCTGTTGCAACTTAATTTCTTGATTCAACGCCTATTCCTCCTAATGATATAATATCTTGTTACTGCTATGACGTACTGTACCACATGTAACAAACTCACCAAGTTTAAGCGCGTTAATCCTTTATTTCTTTAAATAGCGCATAAGCTTTTTCTTTCGCTTTCATAAGTACCTCATTTCCATTTTCGGTTGTTCTGTAATCTGTTCTAATCTTCCCTTCAACAGTTTTTTCTTCTCTTTCTAATAGATTCGCTAACTCCATCTTGTTCAGTAAAGGATACAAGGTTCCCGCGCTCATCTGATAGCCGTGTTTCTTCAGTTCTTCTAACAGCCATGAACCAAATATGGGTTCTTTCTTTAGCGTGATGTAAAATGTGTATGTGAATAAAACCAAGGAGCCATTTACGCAACACTTTATTTTCCATCATGATCCCCTTCATGATCGAATTTCGATATCGAAAATCGATAGCATCGTATCACGTCTACATGGTGTTTTTCAAGAGAGACATTATTAAGATAAGGTTAATTTTGTGTATCTCTCTCTTAACAAGATGATGGATAAAAGTTTGTGTAAAGCATTTTGCTAGACCAAAAGATTTTCTGATTGGATCAAAATCTTAGAGAAAGGCTTAAGAACTTGTACCATTTGGAGTAATTGCTAATTCTTCTAGAACACCATCAAGTACATTAAATGTTATCAATAGATTGAGCATATGGATTCATATTCGTAGGATCTACAACTGTTGCTGAAGCAAAACCATCATTTAATAAGCTTTGTCCATCGATTTTGAATTTGCTTCCAGCAGCTGTTACAAACGCAGGAGACATTGATACCGCTTCAGAGAAGTTAACTCTCATCGTTTTATTTCCTGATTCGACTGTTGGAACAGAGAATGTTACTTCCTTCTCATAAGCAGGGAATGTAGGTAATTTATCTTTAGTAAAGATCCCTTTTGTAGCAAAATAACGCCCACGAAAAAACACGTGGGCGTTATTTTACGTTTACTTTTATACTTGACTCTCCACTAGATCGATAAGATTCGATTCGTTGTTGCCACAATTGTTTTCGTTCATCTGGGGACATAAAAATAAAAACCTCCTAACTTTTGATGTTGATCTCATGATCACAAAACATCAAAAGGGTTAGAAGGTGTGGGATATTTGGCGCTTACGTATATCAAGTGAACACTACATTTATTCTTTTATTCATAATTAGGGAAATTCTATTCATAAGTGTAAAAGAAGGTAGACCAATTATAAGAAAAAACTGTGTGATCAGAATTTATGCCGTTTTTATCCTTATAAAAATGTTTAGTGATAGGGTCTTACTCAGACACCTTTCTGTCTCATCTCGCCAAGTAGTGATGCCAAGCACTCACTAAGGATTCCAGCGATTCTTCCGCTGCTTCTCTGCTTTCTTTCACCACACCAAAGTAGAATTTACATTTTGGTTCAGTTCCGGATGGACGGATTGTTACCCAGGAGTCATCTGCCAACACAAACTTCAATACATTTTCCTTAGGCAAAGTTAATGGCTCAGTTGTGCCGTCCACCAAATATGCCAAACTCTTCCAGTAATCTTCCACCCTTACGACCGGCACGCCATCAACTTCCTTTGGTAAATCCTTACGCAACCTATCTAAAATGGCTTTCATTTTCTCTTGTCCATCTTTTCCTTCAAACACTTTTGACACTAGAGCCTCACGATAATAACCAAACTCCCCATATAATTCTTCCAACACTTGCGACAATTTTTTTCCTTTCGTAGCATAATGAGCTGCCATTTCAGCGACCTGAATCGCTACTTGTACGGCATCTTTATCGCGAGCAAATGGCTTAATCAAATAACCGTAACTTTCTTCATATCCAAATATAAATGTATATTCTCCCGTTTTCTCAAACTCCGCAATTTTTTCAGCCATGTACTTAAATCCAGTTAATGTGTCAAAAGTCTTTACATTGTATTTCTTCGCAATCGCAGTACCCATTTCTGAAGTTACAATCGTCTTCACCATCGCGCCTTTTTCCGGCAAAGTACCTTGCTCTCTCTTCGTCTCTAATAAATATTGGAATAATAGAGCACCAAGCTGATTTCCTGTTAAAAGTTCATACTTCTCCCCGTTCCAAACAGCAACACCGAGGCGATCGGCATCTGGATCGGTCGCCAATAACAAATCTGCCCCAACTGTTTCGCCCAACTCCGTCGCTAGCTTAAAAGCAGCAGGTTCTTCAGGATTCGGGTAAGCAATTGTTGGAAACGAACCATCTTGAGTTGCCTGGGATTCTACTACATGAATATTTGTAAATCCAAATGCCTCTAATCCCTTTGTTACTGGTACAAAACCTGTCCCGTGCAACGGGGTATACACGATGCTTAACCCAAGAGCTAAGTCTTGTCGATTCTTTAACGTCAATAAATTTGCCAAATACTTTTCATCATACTCTTCTAAAATCCAATGCAATAAACCTTGCTTCTCTAATTTATCTTCAGACGCCACTTCAATCGCAAATATATCCTCAATTTTTTCCATATGATCCACTATTGTTTTCGCCGCTGACGGAACTAACTGCGCCCCATCTTCGCCATACACTTTAAAACCATTATACTGTTTTGGATTGTGGCTCGCCGTAATCACAACACCTGCGAAGGCATGTAACGCTCGAACAGTAAAGGACAATTGTGGTGTTGGCCGCGGTTCCTTATATAGATAAGAAGAAATTCCATGAGCCCCTAAAACACAAGCCGTCTCCAGCGCAAATTCATAAGAATAATGACGAGTATCATAAGCGATGACGACTCCCCGGCGTTTTGCTGATTCCCCTTGAGAATCGATATAACAAGCTAGCCCTTCAGCAACTCGACGAATTGTATAGATATTCATGCGATTCGTACCTGCACCAAGGATACCGCGCATCCCCGCTGTCCCAAAGGATAAATATTGATAAAACCTGTCCTCAATCGCAGCAAAATTTTCTGCAATTTGCTCCAGTTCTTCTTTTAAATAATTCGGCAAGTCTTCATTTTTCCATTGTTGATAAAGTGCTATCACGTTCATTTTGACACCTACTCAATAACGCAATTGTACCTTCCTTTTCATGCTTTTAATTATGGCATAGATAAACTAAAAAGCCAATATTTTTACCATAATTAGGAAATGTCTTAATTTTAACAAAAATGAAAGAGCAAATTGGAAAACGCTTCGTTTTCACAATTCGCTCTTTTTTCGAGACCATTAGATTGTCCCTTTATGATGAAGAGGAGAATGGCAACAATAGTTTAACAGATTTTAAAAAATATTCCATTACAAATTGATAAATCTTCTCCTGCCTGAAATATATTTTGTTTCACATAACCATGCAAGGGCAAGTCTTCTTCTTTCCCACACTTTTTCCGCTGATCATCGAATAAGAAAGCGCTCGTGTATTTTGCAATAGAAAAGTGCAGAGAAATGCAATTAAAAATGCAGAGGTTTGCCACCCATTTCATTCCTTTTCGACAATGCGTGGGACAGTCTATAGCTCTCGCCATGAAAAGAGATGATATGGGCGTGATGAATTAGCCTGTCCACTAACGCTGCTGTTAAACGAGAATCTGTAAAGATCCGGTTCCATTGACTAAATTCTAAGTTAGATGTAATAATTACGCTTTTCTGTTCATAAAACTCCGATATAATTTGGAATAATAATTCAGCTCCTTCTTTACTAAATGGTAAGTATCCCATTTCATCTAAAATGACCAAATCAACCTTCTCCATCCGTTTTCTAAATGCTGATAAACGGTTGTTACGTAAAGCTTGCTCTAATTCCTCAACTAGGTGGGCAACACGGTAAAAACGAACCTCATAACCTAGTTCACAAGCTTTTCTCCCTAGTCCTGTGGCTAAATGAGTCTTCCCTGAGATACCTTTTTTCGATTTTTGGATGGCTTTAGGTTGTTGAATCGAGAGCCCTTCCAGTAACCATCTAAGCTCCTGTTGAGTCAGATTTCGAACCTCATCTTCGTTTCTGGGCCATTGGAGTTTGCCATTATCGATTCGTTTGTATAACATGGCGAAGCCATCCCCATCAAAATATAAACATTTATACCGGTCTTTCTTCCGTCCACAAAATAAGAAAATGGCGTCACTATATGGATCAAGTTCGAAAGAATCTTGGATTAACGTTGCCAAACCATCAATTCCTTTTCTCATATCCGTTCGTCCACAGATAATATAGATATTTTTACATTTAGTAAAATCATGAATCACTGCGATTCAACTCCTTGATGACCGTTTGGATGATGTGAGGTTTTACCCCGGGGTAAAAGGAGATTTTCAAATCCGTTGCTTGAATAACACATACAGGTCTGAGAGGACCACGACTCGTTGAGGTTGAAGTTGAATCGGAATCAGATTCCAATTTGACAGGTACGATATTTAGTTTTTCAACTGCCAAACAAAAACACCTCCTCTGTAATGGATAACTCTATCTTACAGGGAGGTGCGATTGGTTGAAATGCGTCGTTTGAATTCGGGTTTACCGACATTCTTCTGGAATTGTCTTCGACCAAGGAAGGAGTTGATCGATGGCTTCTACATCATTGTGATCTATCAATGGTAATTGTTCGAAAAGATAGGTTAAGTAGTTCAATGGATTTAATTGATTCTCTTTAGCTGTTTCGACAATGCTATAAATAATAGCGCTGGCTGATGCACCTTTCATCGATTGTGCAAATAGCCATGCCTTCCGGCCCATCACGAATGGTTTAATCGATCGTTCTGCACGATTATTATCGATTTCAAGTCGACCATCTTCTAAAAACACTATGAGCTTACTCCATTGATTTATACAATATGTAATTGCCTCTCCCAATTTGCTTTTTGGGGGAACTTGAGGGCGTTTTGTTTTTAGCCATGCCAAAAAAGCGTCTAACACAGGTTTACTGTGTTCAAGACGGTATTCTTTGCGCTGTTCGGGAGTACAGTTCTCAAATTTTTCACTGATTTGTCTTTCAATCTGGAATAATTGATTACAGAATTGAATTCCTTCTGCAGCGGTTGATGATGTTTTATCCACATTGGCTGGTAATGCCTTCAGTGCTTCATCGAATTTTCGCCTTGCATGTGCCCAACACCCTACCAGTTCGACATCCTTTAATTCATGATATCCTGCATATTCATCTACATGCAGATATCCCTTAAATCCTTTTAGAAAAGCCTTCGGATGTTTACTGTGACGAGTCGTTTGATAATCATATAAGATGATCGGCGGTACGTCTCGTCCTGTTCGATACATCCACATATAAGACTTCGAATCCGCTTTTCGTCCAGGTTCTGCTAGAACTTGAAGTGTAGTTTCATCCGCATGTAGAATATCGTTTTCGAGTAATAGCTCATGCATCCGTTTATATAGAATGGAAAGCCAATTGGTTGCACCATAAATCATCCAGTTGGCGAGCGTTTGGCGTGATAAATACACACCGAATCGTTCCAACTGCTTTTCTTGACGATAAAGAGGCATTCCTTCCACGTATTTTTGGTTCATGATATAGGCCATAGCCGATGCAGATGCCAAACTTTTTGGATAAATTGGTGTTGGCATTTTGGCTGTGACAATCGGTGTCTCGATTCCTTCCCGTTCACATTGACGGCAACTGTAAATATGTTGAACATGCTCAACGACTTTTACTTGAGCAGGAATAATCTTGATTTCTCTTCGTATTTCCGTACTCATTTCGTGTACGGTTCCACCGCAACACAAACAAACCTGCTCTTCTTCGGCTAAACGATAGTGAATCGTTTCCGTCGGCAAGTTCTCTAGTTTCGCATCGCGTTGTCCTACAGACTTCTTCCGTTTATAAGTAATGGTTTCAAGTGTAGGTTCTTCCACTTCTGTATCCGCTGTGATTTCAGCTTCATTAAAAAGAGGAAGTTCGAGTTGATCCGGATTCGTTTTTTCACTGGAAGCCCCAAATTTTTTATGTTGGCTAAGGCGGAATTGTTCTTCCAACCATTTGATTTTAGCCTGTAAGGCTTCATTTTGTTTTTTGAGTTCCGCATTTCTCGCTTGCAGTTCTTCAATTGTTGATTCATGGGTTTGTTTGTGTTTGTTCATAAGTTAAAGAATAAAGGAAAGGAATTGACAGGTCAATGTCAAATTCCTTTTAAACCATGATTTTAGCTGATACTTGTTCATGTGCTTGTTTTTGTTCAAATGAAAGACCATCGAGCAACCAACTGAATTGGCGGGGAGTGATGCACAAAGGGCCGGGAGTTCTTTCATCAGGCCATTGAAAGACCTTTCTCTAAACGACGATAGTACAACCAAAACCCATTGTGATCCCAATGGAGAATTTTCAATTTATCTCGTTTCCGATTACAGAAAACAAAGAGATTAGAAGAGAAAGGATTTAACTGAAAGCTCATTTGAATAATGGCTGTTAATCCATCAATCGACTTGCGTAAATCCGTTGCCCCCGCTGCTAAATAAACATGTTGAATGGGTGTTTTACTTAACATGTGTTTTCAGCACCTGAACCACTTCGTTGAAAAGGAGTGGATTGAAACCTTCTTTTACTTCGATGGAAAATTCCCCAATGTTAACGATGAGCGGGGAGTTTTTTTCATCCAACGGATGGGATACTTCAACAGTTAGCCATTGAGGGGAAGTCCGTGAAGTTTCAGTTGTCTCTAACTCTAGTCTTTTCATCCATTTATACATACTTTGGTGACCTACTTGATTTTGTTTGCACCAAGCTTTTACACTTGACTCTTCACTAGATCGATAAGATTCAATTCGTTGTTGCCACAATTGTTTTCGTTCATCTGAGGACATAAAAATAAAAACCTCCTAACTTTTGATGTTGATCTCATTATCACAAAACATCAAAATGGTTAGAAGGTGTGGGATATTTGGCGCTTACGTAGATAATCTTAAAGATTTTATCTTCCGGTATTTTTGTTTTGACGATTTCTATTACCTCTACTCCATTTATCTTCATGACTATTCCCCCCTTTTTATTTCCATTTATTTCTACATATTTTTTTGCAACTCCTTTTTTGTATGGTATTTTTGACATAATTTTCGGCTTATTAGAAGTTTATATCAAACAAGTGAAGATTGAGGATGATTAAACACCTTTAGTAAACTTCTTAAAGTTTCTAAATAATACTCTAGAATTTTTGAATGAACCCTTTATAAGGGTTTTTTTATAAAAAAATTCCGAGGGGGAGTAACATTTATCAAGTCTTCGGCTACTAACGTTTTGCGCCCCACCCCCTTCGGGTATAGAAGATGTACTGAGTGTTAAAGTAACCTCTAGCTATTTATTCATGAATCTTTTTTCATTAGGTTCAAATGCTTTTTTTGAGCTAAATATTCAAAAACAATCAAGTGGAACACAACACAAATTACAGATAGTATTAATGCCCAAAGTATATTAACACCGCTATTTAGAGGATTGATGGTTAAAATGAAAAAGATTTTTGCTTGTTTTTCTGAAATATTTGCAATGTGTTCTACAAAGAAATAACCAATTTTCGAATTGCTTCTTTATGTAGCACGGAATTGATTTACAAATCACACTTTTCTTAGTCGATTTTCATATGAGAAGAACGGTAGTTGCTCGTTTTGTCATATTTGCACTTTTTATGGTGAATTCTACTGGTTGGAGACAATCAATTGTAAAGTGAAATAAACTAAACACTACATTTCAACTTAATAGGATGTCCAAATATGCCACTAGAAGATTGTTTATATAATCATAGAGATTTAAAAATCAAGATAGAATCTTTTCCACATTTGGAATGAGATGCTTCCATTAGAATAACTTCCTGTAAATTTATTTTAAGAAGGTACACCCCATTAAATGTACAGAGTGTTTTTATTAGATATTTTTCAACATCTTGGTAATCTGGGCAAGCAGTCCAAACAAAAGTCCAATATTGTTGTGGGATATGTTCCAAGGCAAGCTCATAACTTTTATTCAGCACTTTGTTATTCCCACGTAAAATAATAGTATAATCCCTTAATCTGTCTCTAATATCTACAGATGATCCTACATAAGCTGGTGAAAAGGAAGGATCTAAATTACTAGTAGTAAAATTAAGTCCTAAAAAATAAATTCCAGCTGTTTTATTGGGTATCCTTCGACGCTCATCATCATTTAGTTTATAGCAAAGTGAGTATTCAAGTTTATTACCAATGTTTGGGAAATTGTATATATGCTTCTTTGAATATGCATCATAAATAGGTATAAGTCCTTTCAGGTTGTTTATAAATTTCATTTATAAAATTCACCTCTTTTAAAATGAATGGTGATTTATTTATTATTTTCAGAATTTAACCCATGTAAACTTATTTATAGAGGCTTTTACCTGCTTATCGGCTGTTGGGGGAGACCAGGGTGGAGAACGGATCTCAAATCTTGCACGGAAGTGTACCATGAGGTAGTAGGAAATGTGCCTTTAACAAATATCGAAGAATTCTCCAGCATTCTTTATTTATATAAATTCAGCTTGAAATTTCGACATTTTTAATCAACCTCTATCCTTGGTCTATACTGCTTCTAAACAGATAAATCAAAGGAGTGGATGAATGATGAAGAAAAAAGGATTACACGAACAATCATGGTTGGACCATCGAACGCCTTGAAGAACAGGAACGCAAAATGAAAAAGGTGAACATGTCAAAGTGAATTGCAGTGATTCGTTTCATTTTACAAGGCTATTTGGGAATACAAGTCATATACCTCTTGGAATACTCATTTCATACAATTTAATGAACATGTCGCATTATAGATAGCTGTTTCCCCCGAACAGTAAAAAACTTTTGTCCCCTGACGAACCAGACCGTCCTCATTATAAGCAGGTGCACCGAAAAGGATCCTGTACTAATACAGTTTTGAAAGGAGAGTACTTATATGAATCTATCTGGATTTTGTCTGAATGCAAAGTACCTTTATTGATAGTTTCTTGGTATAATAGATATATCAAATGAATAGAAAAAAGAGGGATAACCTTGATAAATGCTGATAAACCATTTCTTTGGAAAAAAGATGTGGCGCAATCTGTTGACCTATACAATAAATGGTTTATGGAATTTGCTCCAGAAGCATACAGAGTAACCAGAATTGAAACAACAAAACAGGTTGAACAAGGATTGAAAATTCTTGAAGACCTGACTAACATAAGTCCAGAAAAAATTAAACAACATCCTTCGATAGTATCTGTCCTTAGAATGTGTACATCACCGCCTATTGCAAGGGACAGATTAACTGGATTAGCGTATGCAAACGGTTCTATTGTCAAGACTTTGGAAGAAGGAAAGTTACCGAAAAGAATGAAAAAAGAGGAATTAGAACGTAATTTAACAGCAATTTGCGGTGTTATAATTAAATTACTAGATAAAGATATATTTACATGGCTTGCAGAGGGAAAAAAACCCAATAATGAAGAACGCTATCGTGCTTCAAGCATTGTAGCTGACCGTCTTTGTGGTTCGGTAGCTGACCCGATTATCAAAAATGCTCAAGAACAACGCCAACTTAAATTGATTGATGATTTTCTTCAGAAACGTGGTTACGTTAAGTTGATTCACCCGAGTGATAAACCTATTACAGAGATGAAAAAGGGAACGTATAGTTTTAGAATGAATATACCTGTCATATTAGAGAATGATAATGATAAAAAGGTTAATATTCCCATTGATGTAGTTATTCAGAGGAAAAACGCTAAAGACGTTGAATATCCAATTCTTATTGAGTGTAAATCAGCAGGCGACTTCACTAATACTAACAAAAGGAGAAAAGAAGAAGCCACAAAAATACGGCAGTTACAGGCTACATACGGTAAGGAGATTAAACTTATATTGTTTCTGTGTGGATATTTTGATTCAGGATATTTAGGATATGAAGCAGCTGAGGGATTGGATTGGGTTTGGGAACATCGAATTGAAGATATGGATAAATTGGGGTTGTAGTAATAATGAACATCTATGACATTGAAAAGGAAAGATTAAACGTACAACATAAGATTGATGAATCCAAGAGTATGGTCGAAAGAAACAAGCTAGGTCAATACGCCACTCCGCCAGGATTAGCTTCTGAAATTGTCGATTTTGTATTAACTATTCGAAAAAAAATGGGTAAGAAAGATGAAGTCATAAGATTTCTTGAACCTGCAATTGGTACAGGTTCCTTTTATTCAGCTTTGTTGCAAAAGATTGATAATGAGCAAGTTGAAATTGCACTCGGAATTGAAAAAGATGAAGAAATAGTAAATTATTCTCAAAACCTTTGGAGGGGATGGAACCTCGACATAAGAAATGGCGATTTTACACAGGAGGTTAATTCAAAGGACTTATTCAACTTACTTATTACAAATCCACCTTATGTAAGGCATCATCACTTGGATAAAGATTACAAAGAGCTATTAAAGAATGCGGTTAAGGAACAATTGGATCTAAACATAAGCGGATTGGCAGGCTTGTACTGTTACTTTATACTGCTCTCCCATAAATGGTTGGAAAATGATTCAATTGCTGCTTGGTTAATACCTTCCGAGTTTATGGATGTAAATTATGGAAGAGTGATAAGAAGTTATCTAACAGAAAAAGTTACAGTAACTCATATTCATAAATACGACCCAAAAGACTTACGATTTGATGATGCACTTGTGACATCGTCGGTGGTAGTGTACCAAAAGAAAACTCCTTGTGATTTAGATATGGTAACTTTCTCCTTTGGTGGAAGCCCTAAGAAACCACTCATTACTAAAACCGTAAGCATTGGTGAGTTGAAGAAGATTGATAAGTGGACAGTATTTTTAACACCGAACTCCACCGAGGAAAACAACAAAGAAGACCAGACTTATTCAATTCTATCGGAGTTCTTTGATATTAAACGAGGTATCGCAACTGGAAACAATGAGTTCTTCATCCTAAGTAAAGATGACGCCGTACAAAAGGGAATTCCATTCGAATGCTTACGTCCGATTCTCCCACCCCCTAGAATTCTTAAAAATGACATTATCGAAAGCGGAGAAAACGGATATCCATTACTTAACGAAAATTTAGTTGTGATTGATTGTGACCTTCCAGAAGAGATAATACAAGAAAGATATCCTGATTTTTGGGAGTACCTGCAAAAGGGAAAGGAATTAGGAGTTGCTAACGGTTATCTAACAAGTAAGCGTAAGATATGGTATAGCCAAGAGAAAAGGCAACCAGCCCCCTTCTTATGTACTTATATGGGAAGGGGAGAAGGCGATTCAAATCCATTTAGATTTATCTGGAATAAATCCCAGGCTATCGCTACTAACGTATTCTTATTATTGTATCCAAAAGGTTCCTTGAAGAAGGCGCTAAATAACGATCCATTATTGTACGAAGCTGTTTTTAATGCACTACAAAGTATTGGACATGAGCAATTTATTAAAGCGGGACGAGAATATGGGGGAGGACTAAAAAAAGTTGAACCTAAAGAATTAGGAAAGATATCTGCAAAGAAATTAGCTAGAATTATGGGTGTACAAGAGTCGGAACAACCTCAACAGCTTACTTTATTACTGTAAATATAGGGCTCCATGATTGGAGTCCTTCCCATAATATTCTGGTTTACTTTAGGCATTAGAATTGAGTTGTATATCCACCTAGCCCTATAGTTCCACCTGTTATTGTGAATACATGGGACGTCAACGTAAGCGGGATTATTCAAGAAGGAAATACCATCCTGAACTATCAGTTTGTACTTGCTTTTTCATTTTTTCTAAATCTTGCAAAACACTGGATTTTTTAATTGCTAAACACAATGGACTGATAATATATCCATGGTGCCTTATTAAGTATTCATATATCTTTTCATGGATTTTGCTAAATATATTTATGTAATCCTCTTGAAGATCCATGAAGTTTTCATCTTTTACTATATAGGCCCATATTTTCCTATGTTTGTTTACCATTCGAAACTCAGCTTTGATAGTTTTCTTTAATATCTTTTTATCTTTGTAGATTACCTTAAAGACTTTATCTTCCGGTATTTTTGTTTTGACAATTTCTATTACCTCTACTCCATTTACCTTCATAACTATTCATCCCTTTTATTTCCATTTATTTCTGCATCATTTTTGCAATTCCTTTTTTGTATGGTATTTTTGACATAATTTCCTGCTTATTAGATATAAAAAAATAAGTGGGAATTAGGAAAAATATTTACATTAAATTTAAATATTTTACAATATTAGTAGATTTGTCCAAATTAAAGAGCTATTTATAACTGGCGGAGAAAACATGCTTAAGAAAAAAGAAATTTTTATCAAATAAAAAGAATATTGAGGATGATTAAAGACATTTAGTAAACTCCTTAAAGTTTCTAAAAAATACTTTAGAATTTTTGAAATCACCCTATATAAGGGATTTTTTATAAAAAAATTCCGAGGGGGAGTAACATATATCAAGCCTTCGGCTACTAACGTTTTGCGCCCCACCCCCTTCAAGTATAGATGTACTAAGAGGTAACCTCTTCCTATTGAAGTATTAATAAACTCAAAAAATCATTAAATGAAAAGCTAATTTAAAGCGTAACGTGTATTATCTTAATTTTCTTTTCCTTATTGAACTCCCAGTGAAGAACTAATTAACTTCCATGATCTGTGGTGAGGCTCGCTTCGAGGATGGTTAACGTGTACGATGCTTTAATGAGGTATCGCTTCTTTTATTCAATTAAAGGGCCATTTAATTAAATATACAATATTCAACAAATTTCTATAAGAACCTTTATGAAATGACAATTTATTACTAGCATTATTGTAAGTACACTTAATAAATTGAGTGTTTAACTGAAAAACAAAACACTAAAGAAGATAGAAATTAACAAGCCTTTCATCTATTTAGCGAGTTACACAAAATATAAGATATGGGGAATTATGTGTGGGGTGATGGCGATTGAAACTGTCTGATCCATTTGTCAGATAAATAAATTTAGAAGTTAAAGAACATGGCGAAGAAGAAAAAAGATAGAATTGAATCATAGGGGACTCCTTGATTTGATGGGTGTTTCTTATTGATACTTACAAGCGTGTCAAGCGGTGTGATTAGGAATAAATAGTTTAAAAAGGAGTAAAAAAACCTTTGTTGAACGAGAGCAGATTATTTAAAGAAAGGTTTCTTTATATTTAGCTGAATAATATAGGTAAAGATTAAAGGAGAAGAGGAGTGTGAAAACAAAAGTGACTTGGAGAGAGGACGATAAATGGAAAGTTGTGTTTCCAGAGCAAAAAATTTTTCTAATGAAACACCATAATTGGGCATTTGTTGCATGGGATTTAGCTCGTGACAAGGGGTGGATTCAAAACAATGCAACGCTATTTCATGTTGACCAGCACCTCGATGCTGCAAACGATGGAGCAATGGTTCCAGGGCTGTTACAAGCTAAGGGATTAAAGGAACTGTCATCTCTAACGGAAAGTAAATTAGGGAATGAAACAATTGTAGGAATAGATAACTTCATATGGGCTGGTTTTGCAAGAGAAACAATCCAAACAATAGTTTATGTTTCTCCAGAAGATCAAGATGGGTTATTCGATCAAGAGTCTCACTCACTTTACCTGCAAAAACATCTCCCCAAAAAACGGATAGAGAAACTTTGGGGGATTCATTGGGATTCAATAGAGATGCTAGAGTTTGCTAAGGAGATGAATCTCATGAACTCATATACAGAAGGACATTCCTTAATCTTAGACCTGGATTTGGACTTCTTTGCGTTCCAAAGTAAAACTGAATCTGGACATACTTGCTACATTTTAAAGGATACAGAGGAAATACGAAGGGACTTGCGTTTCCTGAGAGAAATGTATTCATGGGATGTCATTACTGTTGCTCTCTCTCCTGAACATTGGTATATTGGCGGGCCAGATAATGCAGAATATGTCTTAAAACTATTCCTTGAAGAGTTCCAAGTTGACCTCTCACAAGGTAGGGATTGGTCCGTTTTAGAAGAAAATTTATAATATGTTGTTCAATTTCTCTTTTTTGTTGTTGGCAAAACTCTGCTCTCTCTTTCTTTAATGGAGTAAGTTCTGTTAAACAATTATTAATACAAAAATAGATTGAAACAGGAGGTAAATCTGTTGGAAACAAAAGGGCGAAGTAGATTGTCTGACCATAAATATATTAAAGGGAAAATTATTACTCCTATGAATTCAATACTTGGAGATAAATTAGCATTAAACTCTTGGACTAAAGAAAGATTACCAGAGTATCTATGGTTGGGATTAATACTACTCCATTACGGTAGAAAAGAAGGATTAGAAATTGGACAAAGAATCCTATATTTATTATCAAGATTAGATATAGATATTTATAAACCAAAAATATCTCAAATAACAAATGCTAAGGAACAAGAACAAAGGGAAATTTATGATATAATCAATCGTTTTGTCGAGCCAGCTGTTTTATCTCCTCTCACAATTTTATTTCGAGGTGATAAGTATGAACTGTTTAACAAATACTTTTACGTTAGAGAGCAAACTGTGGAGTATAGGTTATCAATAATCAGGGAGGCTGTTAAAGAGTTTAATAATCCACAATCTAATACAACTACTGATCTTCGATATCTTATTATTTGTTTACCATTATATATAGGGAAAATAAATTTGTTCGAAGGTCTTAATGGGGTGGAGGCTATCAAAAATTATAGCCTAATTGAACATGAAGATGAAAGAATGAGATTATACAGATCATCTATAAGATCTTTAGAGGGGTTAGACTTTGAAGAAAAGAACGACAGTTACATTTCCTATTTTTGGAGTGAGTTAGGAATGCTAACTGATTGTAAACCCATGTATATAGAGTTTCGTGAGCAAATTTCAGATGTAAATTTATTCATTGATGATACTAAAAAAGTATTAGAACAATTACTGTTAGAGAATAAAAAAAATTTATTAGAAGATGCAAAATTTAATGTACTACTAGGATCAACAGTATATATGACAAAAATATTTGAAGAACTAATTGATAAAAAATTGGAAAACTCTATTTTAGGGCGACATGCTTTTAGAACTATTTTAGAAGTTTACATTATGATGAAGTATTTGTTAATGAATGAAAATACAAATTCAAGTATTTTTTTAGATTATCAACTTTATGGAGTAGGAAAATATAAACATGTTTTGTTAAGAGCAAGAGAAAGTTCAATTGTTGATGAAAATAGCCATATTGAAATACCAATATTAAATGCACTTGTAAATGAACCTATGTTTGAGGAGTTTTTAGATATAGATGTTCGATACTTTGATACACAATCTATTAAAAAGAAGTTTGAAATAGTAGATGAAAAGGAATTATATGAAATTTATTATGAATATGATAACAACTATGTTCATGGCTTTTGGGGAGCAATACGAGAAAGTTCAATGATATTTTGTGACAACCCACTCCATAAATACCATTCGATACCTGATATAGAGAATTATCAAAAGTTACCGAGCGTTATTTATGATACAGAGAAAGTTTTTAGAAAGCACATAGAATTGTTAGCAAGTCAATATGATTTTCCAGATTGGTATAAACAAAAATATAAGGAGTTAAACTATGGAATTTAACAGTCCTGTATTAAACAAGATTCAGAAAGAATATAGTGATTTATTAATAAAGTATCAGCCATTTGTGTTGAAAGAAGATTTAGATTCAAATACTATTTTAAAAATAATAGATGAGGTCAAAATTTTTTGGCTTAAAAGATTAAGTTTGTTGGTTTTTGAAAATGATAGGCGTCCTAATTCAATTGAAAGTTTATTGTTATCGGGTGCTATATATTTAGATATAGATGATTTTGAACATTATTATTTCAAATTATTTGGAGATTACCATGTAGTTCCAGACCCTATATTGAAAATGGAACCTTTTTTTAGGATACCAGATGATAAGTTTGTAGATAAAAATACTATAAGAATTTTTAAAACCGCTTTTCATGATACGTTAAATCTGTTAAATAATATTGAAAACACAATCCATATTCTACCGATTAAATCAATGTTATTGAAATATGAAACTAAAAACGAAGATTTTATAAATAAGTTTTATTGGATTTTTATTTCAAGCATACTTAATACTAAAGTAAGTGGAAAACAGGAATTTTATGAGAAATTTAGAACGATATCAGACATCGAAAGTAAGATCGACGAATTTATTTTGAACAATCTAGTATACATTGACTCCACAGACTCTCAAATGACCTTAGAACAACGTTGTGAAAGATATAAAAAAGAATATCCCCAATTTCAAGATTTATCTAATATTGATGTATTTAACATAGCAACGTATTCATATGTTGCACAAACATTGGAAATCTTACTAACCTCTTTGGCATTAGGTTTTACTCCATATATTAGACATGATGTGACGTTTAGATATTTTTTATTATTAAAAGACACTTTTATTGATGATGTTCAGACTAAATTAATGATTGAGAAATCTATAATTTTTAATATTATGTATAATACAATTCCATTAGAAACACTATCTAAATTCAAATATGGAGAATACATTAAGCGGATAAAAGGTAAAAAACTTTTAGAAAATATACTAAATAATTTAAAAGAACTTAACATTAATATCATTCATGGAGGAGTAAAAACAGTTCAAGAGATAATCCTAGATGAAGTCAATAAAGTATTAGATATGTCATAAGTAAAATACTTCTGATTTAGAGTGGGAATTTGCAGGGATCTTTGCTGATGATGGTATCAGCGGCACAAATACAAAAAATCGCGACGAATTTAATCGAATGATTGATGAGTGCATGGCTGGGAAAATTGATATGGTTATTACCAAATCAATAAGCCGATTTGCTAGAAATACCTTGGACTGTCTACAATACATCAGAAAACTTAAAGATAAAAACGTTGCGGTATATTTTGAGAAAGAAAATATCAATACACTGGATGCCAAAGGTGAAATTATGCTTACCATTATGGCATCCTTAGCGCAACAAGAGAGCCAGTCATTAAGCCAGAATGTAAAACTTGGCTATCAATACCGATACCAACAGGGAGAGGTAATGGTCAATTGTTCTAGGTTTTTAGGATATACCAAAGATGAAAATAAGCGATTAGTAATTGTGCCGGAGGAAGCTGAAATAGTCAAAAGGATTTACCGAGAGTATCTTGAAGGCTCAAGTATGGATAAAATCAAAAAAGGACTTGAAGCTGATGGCATACTTACGGGAGCGGGGAAAAAAAGGTGGCATACCAGTACTATAAGGAAAATATTAAGCAATGAAAAATACATTGGTGATGCACTGCTCCAAAAAACTTATACGGTAGATTTTCTTACAAAAAAGAGGGTTGTGAATAACGGAATCGTACCTCAGTATTATGTAGAGAATAACCATGAAGCCATTATCCCGCGTGAAATTTTCATGCAGGTACAAGAAGAGTTAGTCCGTAGAAGTAGAGGACATATAAGTACTAGCGGAAAGAAAAGAAACTTTAGTTCAAATCATGTATTTTCACAAATTATCTTCTGTGGAGAGTGTGGCGAAATATACCGTAGAGTTCATTGGAATAACCGAGGTAAAAAATCGATTGTTTGGAGATGCGTCAGTAGACTTGAGAATACAGGGTTAACTTGTCATTCCCGAACCGTGCTGGAGGATATGATAGGCCTTGCTACGGTTGATGCAATTAATAAACTAATAGGGCAAAAGGATGGCTTTTTAACTATCTTAAAGGAAAATATAGAAACAGTGATAAGTGAAACGGACAATAATATTGTTTCCGAGATAGATAAAAAGCTAGAGGAATTACAAAAAGACCTTTTGAGGCTGGCCAATTCCAAAGAAGATTATAACGATATAGCCGATGAGATTTACAGGCTCAGAGAGGAAAGGCATAAGGCTTTAGCAGAAGAAGCTGGCAAAAAGGGCTCCAAGCAAAGGCTAGAAGATATGGAAAAATTCATTAATGAACAATCCATCCTCCTTGAGGAGTATGATGAGCAACTAGTAAGGAGACTTATAGAGAAAATAACGGTCTATGATGATAAACTAACTATTGAATTTAAATCTGGTATAGAAATTGATATAGAAAAATAAAACGAATTTGACCGCCGATTGAGGTGCAGTGGCATCTTAGTCGGCGCTTTTTGTCGTTAACTTATTATAAAACCATATTGATAACTATCGATATGCCTGATATTCTTGTTATAAGATATCGAGAATATTCGATGTCATTGATACATATGAATATATAGGAGGTAATTTTATGAAACATTCATATGCAGATTATGTTCCTGCAATTAAGGCTATGTCAGATGAAACACGGTTAAAGATTATAGATATGCTATCGTGTGGAGAAATGTGCGCATGCGATATATTAGAAGAATTCAGTATTTCTCAATCCACTCTTAGTTATCATATGAAGATATTATCTGAAAGCGGTCTTGTAAATGCAGTACGTGATGGGGCTTGGATGAGATATACATTAAACAGAGAAAAAACGGATGAGGTTATAGCTTTCTTTACATGCATAACAAACGATAAAGAAGATTGTATTTGTAAAAAGAGCAAAAATAAAAAATCTGATAATCAGTGTTGTTAAGGAGGATTTAGTAATGAAAAATATTGAGATTTTTGACCCAGCAATGTGTTGCTCGACAGGAGTTTGTGGACCATCTAATGACCCAGAGCTGTTAAGAGTAACAACTGTTATTAATTCGCTTAAAGAAAAAGGATTATTATAAAAAGGCATGGTTTGTCAAGTGAACCTCAGGATTTTTTCTCCAATAAAGTTATAAGTGAAATTCTACAAAAGGAAGGAGCAGATATTCTTCCTGTAACACTTTTAGATGGTGAAATTGTAAAAACCAAAAGCTATCCAACAAATCCCACAAAACTTAATTACATTTTTCGATAGCTTAGAAAGAAAGGAGGATTGATTTACATGAGTAAGGAACGTAATAGTGGAATTGGATTTTTTGAAAAGTACTTAACTGTATGGGTTATTTTATGTATGTTTGCAGGTGTATTGATTGGAAAGTTTTTACCCGGAATCCCAGCGTTTTTAGGGCGTTTTGAATATGCAAATGTTTCAATACCTATGGCTATTTTAATCTGGCTTATGATATATCCAATGATGTTAAAAGTAGATTTTCAAAGCATAAGAAATGTAGGTAAAAATCCTAAGGGGCTTTTTGTTACATGGATAACCAACTGGTTGATAAAGCCATTTACTATGTTCGGCATTGCATGGCTGTTTTTCTTTGTAATTTTCAAATCTCTAATTCCGGCAGAATTGGCACAAGACTATCTTGCGGGAGCAATACTTCTTGGAGCTGCACCGTGTACAGCGATGGTATTTGTATGGAGTTATTTGACCAAAGGCAACGCGGCTTATACCGTCGTGCAAGTGGCAACAAATGATCTTATAATTCTCATAGCTTTCACGCCTATAGTTGCGTTTCTTCTAGGTGTGGGCGGTGTAACCATACCCTGGGACACTCTTGTTTTATCTGTAGTATTGTTTGTTGTTATCCCGCTGGCTGGTGGTATAATTACCCGTAATTACATCACAAAAAAGCGAGGACTCGATTACTTTGAAAAGAGTTTTATACCGAAGTTTGGGAATATCACTACCATAGGTCTATTGCTAACATTAATAATAATCTTTTCATTCCAGGGCGATGTAATTCTGAATAATCCACTTCATATTGTTTTAATTGCTATACCATTAATTATTCAGACTTTCCTAATCTTTTTCATTGCATATCTAGCAAGCAAGGTTATAAAACTACCTCATGAGATAGCAGCGCCTGCTGGTATGATTGGTGCCTCTAACTTTTTTGAACTGGCAGTTGCCGTTGCGATTGCATTGTTTGGAACACAAAGCCCAGTTGCACTTGCTACCATTGTAGGGGTTCTAACAGAAGTGCCTGTTATGTTGATATTAGTAAAGATAGCGAATAATACAAGGCACTGGTTTCCAGAAAAAGCTAGAAAGGAGGTAATGTTTAATGAGCAATAAACTAAAGGTCGCATTTATATGTGTTCATAATTCATGTCGAAGCCAAATAGCCGAGGCACTTGGTAAGCACTTTGCAGGAGATGTATTTGAAAGCTACTCTGCTGGCACAGAAACAAAACCTCAAATTAACCAAGATGCTGTGCGCCTAATGAAAGAGCTTTATGATATAGATATGGAGAAAACTCAATATTCAAAGTTGCTTGATGAAATACCTCCAGTAGATATTGTTATTACAATGGGGTGTAATGTGGAATGCCCTTACCTTCCATGTAAACACAGGGAAGATTGGGGGTTGGATGATCCTACAGGTAAGAGTGATGAGGAATTTAAAAAAGTAATATCAACAATAGAATCAAAAATAAAAGAGTTAAAAGCAAAACTAAAGTCATAATAATTATAACGCCAATTACAAATCTAGTAGTTGGCGTTATAATTATATATGTCGATATGTTCCCGCCTACCGATAGTGTTTATGGCAAACTAAAAATGTAACGTTTGGCAATTAATTTATGCAGGTCCTATAAAACAAAAAACCACTTGCCAACATTCCCCAAATACACTACCCTCCCCCGTTAACCAAGAATTCTATCCCTATTATACAAAAAAAGCCTGTAGATTTGGCCACTAGTTAGGGACTTTGTCTACAAGCTGAAACATCATTTTCTCTTTGGAGAAAATGATGTTTTTTTGATATGTTATTAAAATTGATTTCCGTTCCGGGGACGCTTTCCGCTGTAAGCCCGAAATATGTGAGATAAATAAAAAAATGCGCACCCTTCTGGTACGCACGATGAATAGCCCTTCAATCCCAAGTTTTTTCGGATTGAGGGCTATTTTGCCATTGCACATGATTCACGAATTGTTTTCGACCATGGCAAATAGCGATCTAATATTTCTGGCTGTTGATGGATTGGTAAACTTGGGAGTTCCGACAATACTTTCACTAAGTATTGATAAAAATCAATTCCATTAGCTTTTGCCGTTTCAGCCAAGCTTAAACAGATGGCATTTGCATCGGCTCCCGATTCACTCACGGAAAACAGCCAGTTTTTTCGTCCGATGACATTCGGCCGAATCGCATTTTCAGCTGGGTTGTTGTCCATTTCAATGCGTCCATCATACAGAAAAGCTTTTAAGCCTTCGGCGTGCTTCAATGTATACTCCGCAGCTTTTGCAAGGGCATTCTTCCCATAGAAAGGAGATTCTTCAATCCATTTGAAAAATGCCTCGACAATTGGTTTGGACTCCTTTTGTCTAGCTTTTCTCCGTTCACTCGGTCGAAGTTTCTTAAATTTCCGTTCTAGGCGGTAAAGTCGATCACAATAATCTACACCAATCCGCCCATTTTTACTATCAGCTTTTAACCAATAGCGACGAACATGAGCCCAGCAGTTGGGTGGTATCCGCACGAATTGAGGTAGCATCCGCACGAATTGAAGTGGCATCCGCACGAATTGAAGTGGCATCCGCACGAATTGAGGTGGTATCCGCACGAATTGAAGTGGCATCCGCACGAATTGGGGTGGTATCCGCACGAATTGAAGTAGCATCCGCACGAATTGAAGTAGCATCCGCACGAATTGAAGTAGCATCCGCACGAATTGAAGTAGTATCCGCACGAATTGGGGGGGTATCCGCACGAATTGAGGTAGTATCCGCACGAATTGAAGTAGCATCCGCACGAATTGAGGTGGTATCCGCACGAATTGAGGTGGTATCCGCACGAATTGGGGTGGTATCCGCACGAATTGGGGTGGTATCCGCACGAATTGAAGTAGCTTCCGCACGAATTGAGGGGGCATCCGCACGAAATGAAGTAGCTTCCGCACGAATTGAGGTGGTATCCGCACGAATTGAAGTAGCTTCCGCACGAATTGGAGTGGTATCCGCACGAAATGAAGTAGCTTCCGCACGAATTGGGGTGGTATCCGCACGAAATGAAGTAGCTTCCGCACGAATTGAGGTAGTATCCGCACGAATTGAGGTGGTATCCGCACGAATTGAGGTAGTATCCGCACGAATTGAGGTAGTATCCGCACGAATTGAGGTGGTATCCGCACGAATTGGGGTGGCATCCGCACGAATTGAAGTAGTATCCGCACGAATTGGGGTGGCATCCGCACGAATTGGGGGGGTATCCGCTCGAATTGAGGTAGTATCCGCACGAATTGGGGTGGTATCCGCACGAATTGAAGTAGCTTCCGCACGACTTGAGGGGGCATCCGCACGAATTGGGGGATATCCGCACGAATTAGGGTGGTATCCGCACGAATTGAAGTGGCATCCGAACGAATTGGGGGGTATCCGCACAAATTGGAGTGGTATCCGCACGAATTGAAGTAGCTTCCGCACGAATTGATGCTGTATCCGAACCAATTGTTAAGATTCCTTCCACATCCATTAAACTTCATCTACTTAATACATACAAAAAGATAGATGCCCCTTTATTGCATCTATCCCTTTATAACTCAACTTTTCAATAATGATTCATACATCTCTTCTAATGGAAAGGCTCTTCCTTTCTCATCTTTATAAACTACATGTTCTGGTTTAAAGTGAACTGGGGAATCAATGCCGCATGCAGCAGCAATGCGAAACAATCCTTCCCTCAATGTAATAACATAGTTGGCCGTGCGGTATTTCTTTTCATCAATAACCAGTGCTCTTTGCAAATCCGGATCCGTTGTTGCAACACCAACAGGGCAAGCATTGGAATGGCATTTTAATGCTTGAATGCAACCTACCGTAATCATAAATCCGCGGGCAATATTAACAAGATCCGCTCCCATGGCTAGAGCAATGGCAATTCGGTCTGCGGAAAACAATTTGCCTGATGCAATAATTTTCACTTGGTCCCGCACGCCATGTTTCACTAGCGAAGTATGCAATAACGGCAAGGCAGACTTAATTGGCAATCCAACGCTATCAGCTAATTCTTGATAAGTCGCACCTGTACCGCCTTCCCCACCATCAACCGTAATAAAATCTGGACCTTTCCCAGTTTCTTTCATGGCCTTTGCCAATTCTTCCGCTTCATGAGGACTTCCAATTACGACCTTCATTCCAACCGGCTTCCCCGTTTTCTCCCGGATTTGTTCCATAAAATTGAATAAAGAATGAAAATCATCAAACTCTTTGAACCGGTTCGGGCTGTCAATGGATGTAAACGGCTCCACCATGCGGATTCTTGCAATTTCCTCCGTCACTTTTTCAGCATCGATGTGGCCACCGCGCGTTTTCGCCCCTTGCGCCAATTTCAGTTCAAAGGCTTTGATCTGCGGAATTTGGCTTTTTTCCATCAATGCATCCCAGTTGAAATTCCCTTCTTTATCCCGTACGCCAAATAAACCGGGACCAATTTGCATAATGATATCCACATTGCCTTTCAGATGATATTCAGAAAGCCCGCCTTCTCCGGTGTTCATCCATGTCCCTTTTGCTATTCCCAACCCCTCGGATAACGCAGTAATTGCATTTTTGCCCAAGGCACCGTAACTCATACCGGACATGCCGATTTGCCCTTTGACGATGAATGGATGCCTTGTGTTTTCCCCAATGACGATTGCATCTTCATCTTGCAAGAGAAAGGCCTTGGATTCGTGGTCCTCGAACTTTTCTTTTCGCTGTCCAAACAACGGCTCATTCAAAAGGATGTATCTTTTCGTCTTCACCGTTGTTTCTTCATCCATTTTCAATTCTTCCGTCAGTTTCGGAAACATGGAATTGCGGATATAAAAACCGGGTTTCTCGAAATCCCGCAATGATCCAAATCCAATCACATCCCGTTTATATTTGGCAGACTTCACAATGGTTTGATATTCAAATCGGGAAAAGGGCTTCCCTTCTGTATCATGATCGAATAAATATTGGCGCAATTCGGGGCCGATTGTTTCAAATAAGTACCGCGCCCTGCCGATAACCGGATAATTGCGCAACACCGGATGTTGCTTTTGGCTGCGGTCAATAAAATACAAATATAATCCACTGACGATAAAAACTATGAAGATGAAGCATATGATTACCGAACCGACAATAATCAACACATCTGCGAGATTCAATAGCGCTACCTCCAATAAAAACCGTTATTCATCCACATATCTTAGATTTCTCAAGTATAGGTAAAATATTCAATTGATTATTTGGGCAAAATGCTTCCTTTCTATTGAAATTCCCTTATTCCGATGCCCATAAACACCAGAGAATGTCCATTTTTCGCCATAAACGAGCAAATCGGATCTTATTAAATTTAGTAACTTGCATATTTTTTCATGCTCGTTTCCGCAGGTGGGAATGGTTTTATGTTGTGAATAAATGGCAATAATTCGATGCACCGAAATGTAGCGCCCTTTGGATAACCGAAAAGTTCAGGGACATTGCTAACTGCATTAAACATGCGATATTTATTACTATTTCAATTTCAACGGCAAAAAGACATATGCATCTTTGCGAATGATGTCCAACTTTTCCACTTGAATCGGCGCCGAAAAAATCGGACCATCCAACACCGTTGTATGAAATTCCCCTGCTTCCCCGCATGGATCGATGGACCGTTCCACAAGCTCCTCTATGTAATCACGGGTCAATATTCTTCCCAAGTCATCCATGCGCATACCCATTGATAAATTCACTGTTGTCACCATGGCCACAAAACCAGAATCAACAAATCCCTCGACAATTTCTCGACGCTCTCTGTGCCAAAGGGGCATACATAAATTAAGCCCCACCTTATTCGCGACGTTTTCGTGCCAGGAACCGTGGTCAGGTACGTCCACATCGCCGGTTACGAGCACTTCCGCCCCTTTTTCCTTTGCCTCCTCCAATAGCTGGATGAACTTTTCTTCATAGGTTGTCCAGCTGGCGGCGCGTGTAAAGATGGGACAGCCTATGGCACGGGCTTGCGCTTCCAAAAATTCAGGTGACAATCGGTGGGAGTAGGAGAAGTGATCCGTTTCATCCAGCATCCCGATCAGTCCAACCGGTTCTCCCGCTTGCATGGCTTTATATAAAGCAAGCGTACTGTCCTTTCCCCCGCTGAAGGATGCGATAAATTTTTTATTCTTTACTTTCGTCATCCAATCATTCACTGCACATACAGCCTTTCTTTCTATTTTAAATTTTTCATCATGCCGGGCTTGGTTGAATCATTCAAAATTATTTTTGTTGTTCCATCCCTAGATTCATTAACCATTCACGCAATTGGGCCTTTGGATAATACACTTTGCCATTAATCAAAATATGCGGAATGTCAGGATGTTCCTGGATCAATGATTTTGCATCTTCTTTGGAAATCCCCATAAAATAATGCACGTCCCGTTCATTGATCAGTTCGTAATCGTCATCATCCAATGAATCCAGAACATCGGGTCTTTTGAAATTCTTTAAACCTTCCCCAATAAAATATCCAGCTGCCGCAATTCCCAATGCTAAAATGAAATCATTCCAGTCCAACCCTTTTCCTCCTTTGATAACGATGCTAATAACCATATTTTACCACATTCTCCAATGTAAATTCAATGTGTATTTGTATCCAAAGAGGAAAGCGGATTTGATGAAAATATTGTGTGGGATTTTCTTCAAATATTAGCTTGTATTCGCATAAAAGAGGGAATCATTTTCTTCTGCTCAAAAAAAAGGATCTATACGCACCAATTGGGATTCCATCTGCACGAAAAGGGTCTCTATATGCACGAATTTGGATTCTATCCGCACCAAAGGGGTTATCAAACGCACAAGTTGGTTGACTTATTACCTGTCAAGTGGACAATAAAAAAAGCGTCCATTTTTATTTGAGTAATCTTGCCTTCATTCGATTGATGAATTACATTCTTTCTCTTTTTCCTATTCAGTATTATTTTTTAGTGCGAAAAAGGCACATTTTTTTGATACAACCACCATGGATGGATGATTCTATATCGTAAGTAATGAGTCAAAGTGAAAAGAGCCTTTGACAGATTACTCAGGATATAGAGTGAAAACTCCATGGTTGGTTGCTTCAAAAATGGAAGGGAAAAAACGCTCTGTTCATCCTAGGCTATTTTTAATTTGCGATATTTTATCGGACTCATTTTTAGTTTTAATTGGGGCCGAATTTCGTTATAATACAAGATATATTCTGATACAGCTTGAATCATTTCTGTTTTCGTTTCTGGTACTGAAAAAGCGGGTAATTCAGCTTTCAATTTGCAAAAGAAACTCTCGATGCAAGCATTGTCCCAGCAGTTGCCTATGCGAGGCATTGATTGTTGTGTTTTGCAATGAAAGAGTACACAGTTGTGCAATTGCAAATGCATAGTGTTGCAACTTGACATGGAGCCTCTGCATGCATGATTAAAAAGCCTCGAAGCCAGCAATATCAAGGGCTGGCTTTTGCCTGAACGAGGCTATCATGCTCGCCACTCCATGTAAAGTCCCAACGCCAAGTGTATGGCAATACTCTGCACTTTTATTTTGCATTACACAACAGTTCGCTGACGAACATTGATATTAAAAATATAAGGATTTACATTCCACATAGTTAATAGAAAACTCTGTATAATCGGATGCTGAAAATATACGTACGACCACAAATGATGTAGATATTTTTACACTTAGTAAAATCATGAATCACTTCTATTAAACTCCTTGATGACCATTTGAATGATGTGAGGTTTTACACCGGGGTAAAAGGAGATTTTAAAATTTGTTGCTTGAATAACGCATACAGGTTAGAGAGGACCACGACTCGTTGAGGGTGGAGTTGAATCAGAATCGGATTCCAAATTGACAGGGACGATATTTAATTTTTCAACTGCCAAACAAAAATACCTCCTCTGTAATCGATAACTCTATCTTACAGGGAGGTACGATCGATTGATATGCGTCATTTGAATTCGGGCTTACGTCGCAAGTAAGCCCGAAATATGTGAGATAAATAAAAAAATGCGCACCCTCTGGTACGCACGACGAATAGCCCTTCAATCCAATATTTTTTCGGATTAAGGGCTATTTTGCCATTGCACATGATTCACAAATTGTTTTCGACCATGGCAAATAGCGATCTAATATTTCTGGCTGTTGATGGATTGGTAAACTTGGGAGTTCCGACAATACTTTCACTAAGTATTGATAAAAATCAATTCCATTCGCTTTTGCCGTTTCAGCCAAGCTTAAACAGATGGCGTTTGCATCGGCTCCCGATTCACTCACGGAAAACAGCCAGTTTTTTCGTCCAATGACATTCGGCCGAATCGCATTTTCAGCTGGGTTGTTGTCCATTTCAATGCGTCCATCATACAGAAAAGCTTTTAAACCTTCGGCGTGCTTCAATGTATATTCCGCAGCTTTGGCAAGGGCATTCTTCCCATAGAAAGGAGATTCATCAATCCATTTGAAAAATGCCTCAACGATAGGTTTGGACTCTTTTTGTCTAGCTTTTCTCCGTTCGCTCGGCCGAAGTTTCTTAAATTTCCGTTCTAGGCGGTAAAGTCAATCACAATAATCGACACCAATCTGTCCATTTTTACTTTCGGCTTTTAACCAGTATCGACGAACATGAGCCCAGCAGTTGGCAAAATGAATATTTGGCACATCATGGTATGCAGAATATCCATCGCAGATAATCGTCCCTTTAAAGCCTTTCATAAAGTCAGTCAAAATTTCCCGACTTCGGGATAAAGCACTATGGAACAGAACAATTGCTGGACCTTGAGATCCTACGCTACGGAATACCCAGTTGTAAGCCTTAGACTGGGCTGGCTTCCCATCAGAGCGATTCAAAACTTGGGCATAGGTTTCATCGACATGGAGGATGGATTTTTTCATGAGCTTTTCTTTCATCCGATTATATAATGGAAGAAGCCAATCTTCTGCTGTGCGAATCACCCAGTTGGAAAGATTCTTGTCATTTGTCAAGAGCCCATAACGATGCCATTCCTTTATTTGCCGATATAAGGGTAAATAAAGGACAAACTTGTCATAAATAAGTTTTGCTAAGACCGTTGGTCCTGCAATGCTTCGCTGAATGGCAGGTTGTGGTGCTTTCCCGCGTTTGATTTGTGAGTTTTTGTTCAAATCTTTTTTACAGGACCTGCACTCATAGGCGTGTTCAATATGCTGAACACGCTTCATGGTAGCTGGTATGAATTTTGCTTCTTCCCGCACAATAGTGCTACCAATCTCTGTCATAAGTGATTGACAACGTTGATTTCCCCTTGGTGTACCAGTTGTTGGTAAAAAACCGTCACTGGCACTTGGGGAAATTTTTTTCTCATCGCTAGAATATAATCCTCATCTTCTGGAGACAGCTTTCGGGAATGTCCACGATCCGAGCGCTTCTTCGGTTTTAATCCCTCAAATCCCATTTTCCGATAACGCAAGTACCAGTCTTGAATCGTTTTCGCAGCGATCCGTTTCTCTCCGTAATACGGCATTTCATGAATGCGATTAGCCATCTCAGTGAGGTAGCTCTTCGGATCTACTTGTTCATTCAAAAGTGGGGCAATCAATCCGAATCGGAATAAGGCAATTTGTTCTCTCATGTGTTCGTCCATCGTTTCCATCCTCCTTTTTCATTTCGAAGGACAGCCGGCTATCCATTTCACCTTTGATGATAAATTCTTCTTTTCCACCTGTCGAGGCAAAAGGTATGTGGGACGACCTCAACACCTAGATGCGCTTCCTTATCGTCCAAAACAATGTGCCATAAAGTAGGTCGACAAATACCCCCACGACTCTTTGACAAACCGTTCCTCTCCCCATTGTTGGATTTTCCCGATCGATCGACAAGCTTGTTGTTGGGTATCTCGCTCCCAACCGAAAGATTTCTTCACCGAAGCAAAATACATATAAATCCATGAAATTGTTTGGATAAATCGTCGGAGATAGAAAGAAATGAGTTGTCTTTTTGATGGATTTGTGCCGGTTTGATGAAGCACATCATGGAGCCATTGAACGATGGTACGAGTCGTATGTTGAAAGTATGGGAGAAGAAAGTGAGGGAGGATGGACACCGTTTGGAAACAAATCGAACAACGAAAACGGCAGATCAAGAGACGATATTCCTTTTCTGCGGTGATGGCATTCCGTTCATAAAAACCATGGCGATGAAGGGAATGCTTCGCATGACAATGTGGGCACTCCTCCACCATAGGAAAGTCATTGTTTTTTCCTAATTCATGATAGGTTTCGAGATCGACTCCAAAATCATGAATCAAGATCACAGATCTTCCATCCCCCTATGAAATAATTCACAAAAAATTTAGCACATTCTTTCAGAAAAGGGGAGAGGGCTTTCTGAAGGAATGTGCAAAAAAATGGCTCTTTTGTTCCGAAATAAAGTGATAATTTACAGTAAACGCACGAAATGGAGCAGTATCAGCTCCAAATGAGGAGGCTAACGCACGAATCATGGCAGTATCCGCACGAATGGAGGAGGTAAACGCACGAAATATGGAAGTAAACGCACGAAATGGAGCAGTATCCGCACCAAATGAGGAAGTAAACGCACGAATCGGGGCAGTATCCGCACCAAATGAGGAAGCAAACGCACGAAACCATGCAGTATCCGCACGAATGGAGGAGGCAAACGCACGAAACAATGCAGTATCCGCACGAAATGAGGAAGTAAACGCACGAAACGAGGCAGTATCCGCACGAAATGAGGAAGTAAACGCACGAAACCAAGCAGTATCTGCACCAAATGAGGAGGCTAACGCACGAAACCATGCAGTATCCGCACGAAATAAGGAGGTAAACGCACGAAACCGAGCAGTATCCTCACTAAATAAGAAGGCAAACGCACGAAACCATGCAGTATCCGCACGAAATGAAGAAGTAAACGCACGAAACCATGCAGTATCCGCACGAAATGAGGAAGTAAACGCACGAATCGTGGCAGTATCCGCACGAATGGAGGAGGCAAACGCACGAAACCGGGCAGTATCCGCACCAAATGGAGTAGCAAACGCCCGAAACGAGGCAGTATCCGCACCAAATGAAGTTGCATACGCACTAAATAAATTAATATACTAACTAATTGAGGTTATATACGTACAAAATGAAGCATTATCCCCAACAGAAGAAGCAGCCGAGTTATTCGTCTATCCCTCTCATATCCATTCATTCACTCCACAAAAAAAGGCTGTCGAGAAAGCCTTGCTCTCTAGACAGCCTAGAACTAACTATAGGAGGAAGTTAGGATAGGTGTATTCTGATTTCCTCGTTTATTCGTTTGTAGCCTCACTTCATTTTCAACCAAGTTATTCATATGTAGGTTCACGATATTCAATTGTATTCCAATTAATAATTCTGTATCCTTTTTCTGAACTGCTGGGCGGTCACAAACCAGCAGTTTTCTTCTCACCCCCTGTTTCAATTTTTTAGCCATTCTCCCCATTCATTTCATTTAAATGCTCCAACAAATTTTCTTCATTTACCTTCCGTACACATTTTCCAACCACTAATGTTTACCCGAAATCCTTTGCTTCTTCTAACCTCCATATTTTCCCTAAACCATTCCCAAATTCATCAGCCATTCTTAAATGGAAGACCCTTGTGCAATGGGTAGTCCTTCTTCTGTTTCAGGAAGGACGAAATCCTTTTCTATTTCCACCTGCTTACTTGGTGGCTTGAGTGAATAAAATCGGACATCATCGGTGACGACTTCCGTTGTAAATACTCTCACATTTTCTTTTGCCATATAGGAGCGGGATTGCAATCGACCGTTGATTCCGATAAGTGATCCTTTGCCGCAATATTGGACGATGCGTTCTGCCAGTTTCCCCCATGCTGTGCATGTAACGAAATCCGTATCCACATCCCCCTGACTATTGCGGTAATTGCGATTAACAGCTACGATAAAGCTCGTAGCAACTCGATTATCTCCAAACGCCCGAAGAACCGGATCTTTTGTTAATCGCCCGACTAGTCCGACATGATTCATTCATTCACCTCCTTTTCTACATCTTATCTATTTTGATTGTTGCTATCAAAATTGGAAATTCGTGATATTCCCTTATTTTTCATTTGATTTTTATATTTTCAAACAGAATAAATGTTCCCAAAATCATGCAAAACTACGTTGATAACAGCTTTGGAACGCCTTTTTCAAAAACGCTCAAAACAAAAATTTTGCAATTTTTAATTTTTTTATACATGAAGTAGAAATTCCTCATGTTATACTGAAAACATAGTTCCGTTTTAGGAGGGAGATGCATGAAAACCTTCAAAATGATTTCCTTTCAAATTGAACAAGATGGTGTAGATGTTCCTCTGATTGACGGTATTACGATTAATCAAGAAAATAAGGAAAAAACTTGGATATTAGAATTGCTAGTGGAGCAGCAATACAAGCAGCATTTTAAAAATTTTTTGGATACCCAGGAGTTTTTTGATGTGCGAGTGACCATTACTTCAATGGATAATGAACCTGCCCCATTTACAGTCAAAGTGCTAACCATTGAAGAAATCGGCAATCGGCTTTCAATCTTATTAAAGGGGCATATTCGAGCGGTGCGTTTAAAATATGCTGAACAGTTGCTGCAATCCTTGCTTGAGAAAAATTTGACGAAAGAGGAATTATTGCACGAATTTCGAAAAGGTATGAAGGAGCGGCCGTCCTTGAGAGGATAAATTTATTTAGTCCAAGAATTGCATAGGGCGACCGATGCGCCGAGCATAAATTTTTCGACCCGGCATTGCATAGGGCGACCGATGCGCCGAGCATAAATTTTTCGACCCAGCATTGCTTAGGGCGAATGCGCCGAAGATAAATTTTTCGACCCAGCATTGCTTAGGGCGACCGATGCGCCGAGGATAAATTTTTCGACCTAGCATTGCAGGGGGCGACCGATGCGCCGAGCATAAATTTTTCGACCCAGCTTTGCAGGGGGCGACCGATGCGCCGAGGATAAATTTTTCGACCCAGCATTGCAGGGGGCGGCTGTTGCTCCGAGGGGGAATTTTCGACCCAAACCAATGCTCCAAGTATAGTTTTTTGAACCTACTAAATTGCTCTATTTTTCGCCCAGTTCCAAGGGCAGATGTATGTAAGGAGAGTTCCTTTAAATAAAGGAGCTATCTAAATCAGATAGCCCCTTAAATGGATTATTCATCTTTCGTATCTTCGTCGCGGATGTCTTTAGCGTCCTCGATTACATCTTCTTGGTTGCCGCGTTCATCGCCATTTACACCTTTATCGTCTGGCATGACATCATTACGCAATCCTGGGTTTTGTCGATCGTTATTATTGACGTCATTGTCAAGAGCTTCGTCTATGCCCTCTCCGACATCATTCACGCCTTCTTCAATACCTTCACCTACATCTTCTACGCCTTTTTCCACGCCATTGTCTACATCGTTAATGGCGTTGTCGTCATCGTTATTATTACAGCCCACTAATAAAATAGACCCTAACAATAACGCATAGAAGAACGGCTTCATAAAAAATCCCCCCTTTCTTCGCGAATCGTCACCTCGTCAGTGACTGATTTTAATTTGTGCGAAAAAGGAGGGAACTATCCATTATCGATTTTAGAACTTTTTCCATTTATTTGATCGAGTCTGTCAGCATTCCTTTTCTTTCAATCGCTCTTTCAACAATTGTTCAACATAATTTGCTTCTGCCTTACAGCCATAGGTATAATTTGTGCCGAGCTGTTTCTGCATTTTTTCGATGGATTCAATCTGTTTTTTCGTCGGTTTTTCATTCAAAATTTTGGCAATGACTTCATCGATTTTTTGAGCGATTTCTTCGTGGAATTCAGGGCTCAATAACACTTCTTGCGGCACTTTTTCAAACCATGCTGCATTTTCTAAGAAATATTCTTGCCATCTTTTCATAAACTCTTCCATCGAGAAGCGATCTTCATCCCAGCCAATGCTCGCCAAATAATTTTCAAAAGCGGTTGAAATGGAACGTGTAATGCTGATTTTTACGCCCGAAGATAGCTGTTTATACATTTTATTATTAAACCTCCTATAATAAAAAAGCCAAGGGTGCTTATACTCTATCTATGAAAAATAATAAAGTCAACTGTTACATTTTATCTCTTTTACTATCTTTTTTCAAACCTATTTACCATTTAAGGGTATACAGTTCTGTTCGAATTATTCATTTTCGGCTTCGTCTCTAGGAAGAAGGAGGTGCATAAACGGAACGAAACCTATTTTGTTTTTGGAGCTTCCGGGCCGATTGCAAATAAAATGTCTGCTTCTGCGACAAGTTCGCCGTTCACTGTCGCAACGCCGTGGCCTTTCCCCATCGTGCCGCGCAATTTCACAAACTCCACTTCCAATTTCAACTGATCACCTGGAACGACTTGACGTTTAAAGCGGGCGTTGTCAATTCCTGTTAAAAAGGCTAATCTTCCCTTAAATTCCTCAGAATTCAATAATGCCACTCCGCCAACTTGCGCCAATGCTTCCACAATTAATACCCCCGGCATCACTGGATAGCCTGGGAAATGGCCGTTGAAGAATGGTTCGTTAATAGACACATTTTTGATGCCTACTGCTTTTTTCCCTTCTTCGATTTCGATGATGCGGTCAACTAGCAAAAAAGGATAACGATGCGGCAAAATGGCTTGAATTTGTTCAGCATTTAACATGATATTTCCCCCTCATTTCAAAATAAAGCAAACGAAAAAAGCGGCAGCCTTGGATATGACATCCTTAGGAAGGAGTGAATCCATTACTTTCATCTTTCCACGAAAATTTGTGGTGCATACGCTATTCTTTTCCGTTAATGAGATCGAGAATATGTTGGTATGTTTCCCATTTCAATGCATCCATTGGGGCGCCTTCGCCAATTACACCATATCCGATCATCAGTCCACATATGGACGCAAAAAACATTAGAATCAGCACAATCACGATTCTTAGCCAAATGGGAATCTTGCGGGTGCGATATATTTTGAAATTTCTACTTTCTTTGTCGTTATTTTGTGGGCTCTCTTTTTTATGTATGTCATTCATCCACTTGAACCGCTTCTGTTTCTCATTTTCTCGGCGTCTTGATCTTTTTTGAGGCAGAGTGGAGCCGCTTTTTAGTTCGTTTGCCATTTTCTGTTCTCCTTGTTTGCAAAGATTTTTTAGTAAACGAATGGTCCTGTTCTGTTTGCCATGAATGAATGTTGTCGATACGTCAAAACATTAGTTAGCCAAAGTTTTTGGTCAATTATTAGCGAATTCCGTTAATGAGCCCCATCATTTGATCGGCAATTGTAATGGCACGGGCATTAAATTGATAAGTACGCTGGGCTTGAATTAAGTTTGTCATTTCTTTAGAAAGATTCACGTTCGACATTTCTAATTTTTGATTTTCAAGGCCAATGTTTTCCCGGACAATTCCCACTAAGTTTGTTAGAATATCATTTTCATCATAACCTAATTCATCAAAATTTGCAGGTAATGCAAGATAAGGGCCAGAAACTGCCTCCATTACTTGCGGCAATTGGATTTCTGTTACTCCCAATTGGAAAGTTTCTTCTGTGTCGTCATTATAATTAACAACCAATGAGCCGTTTTCTCTTAATGTAAAACTTTTTACGTTGTCGTTCAATACAATTGGGTTGCCGTTGCTATCAGCTACTGCATAGCCTTCCGCTGTGACAAGCATCACTTGTTCATCGTTAATTGGCGATACATAGAAGTTGCCTTGGCGGGAGTAGACCATATTGATTTCGCCGTTTTCATTCGGCATGAGAATATTGAAATATTGGCGTTCTTTTGTGAATGCAAAGTCTAAATCCCGATCCGTCGTTTTCAAAGATCCTTGGGCATTGTTTGTTTGGATTTGCGAAACTCTCGCGCCAACGCCATAGCGGATGCCTTCAGGGGTGAGCCTCGCTGCAGTATCTTTTCGAGTGTTGACATATTCTTGGTAAAGCATTTCCGAAAAACGGGCTTCTTTTGCTTTATAACCGATTGTATCGACATTGGCAATGTTATTGCTTATTGTGTCAATTTGCTTTTGTATTTGGTTTAATGAGTTTGTTGCTGTGAGCATCGTTCGTAGCATTCATTAGCCCTCCTTTCTTATACTTTTCCAATTTCATTTACTGCTTTTTCCATGCTCTTATCATAGGCTTGGATCACTTTTTGGTTCGCTTCGAATGCACGATATGCCGTTAGCAATTGCGTCATCGATTGGGCAGCATCCACGTTAGAGCCTTCTAAATATTTTTGTTTCATTGCAAAAGTGATTCCGTTTTGAGCATAGGCAGATGGCAGAGCCCCACCGTCTTGCGTGCGGAACAGTCCGTTATCTTGTTTAATTAATTGATAGGCGTTTTGGGCATAAGCTACACCAATTGTCGCCACTTGTTGATTGTTGACATATACGGCACCGTTGTCTGCAACTTGGAAATCTTCATTTGGAAGCTGGATGCGATTGCCTGTTTCAGATAAAACATAGTAACCGTCTGCATTGACTAAATAGCCTTGTCCATCTAAAGTGAAATTCCCGTTTCGAGTATAGGCTTCACCGCCATCCGGATGAGCCAAGCGGAAGAAGATGCTGCTGCCTGCTGGAAGATTGCCGTTCACTAAAGCAAGATTGGTAGTATATTCCGTTTCGTATATATCCCCTTGAGCGAAGTTCGGCATTGTTTCTTGCAAATAGATGCCTGTAGAAAGATTTCCGATGGGTTGAATGAGATTTAAGTTTAATCCTTTTTTAGTCGGAACATTTGTATCATCAATTGCAGACAAAAGCATTTCCGGGAATGAACGAATCGTTGTCTGTTCTGCTTTATATCCTGGTGTATTGGCGTTTGCCATATTGTTTGTCAATATTTCTGTTTTTCTTTGTTGAGCTAGCATGCCGGACGCTGCTGTATAAATTCCTTTAAACACGCCGTTTCCCCCTCCAATTTGGAAAATACCTCTTCCATTGATATCGGCAAATTGTCGCAATTCGATTATCGTTTTTTTAATTTTCTTATGATGTTAGAGGCGACTTAAGGCATTTTAGAATTTTGAGCCAGGTGAACGGTCAATGTTGTCTAGCATGATGCCTGTACCAAGCGCTACGCAGTCCATTGGATTTTCAGCTATAAAGACTGGCACTTTTAATTCTTGCATGAGCAGCTGATCAATGCCGTGAAGCAATGCGCCACCGCCTGTTAAGATGACGCCTCGGTCAATAATGTCTGCAGAAAGTTCTGGCGGCGTTTTTTCTAATACGTTTTTCGCAGATTGAACGATGAGATGGACAGATTCATGCAATGCTTTTTCAATTTCGGATGAATGAATTGTAATCGTGCGAGGGAGCCCTGTGACCATGTCGCGGCCGCGGATTTCCATTTCTTCATTCCGGCTGCCAGGGAATACCGTTCCGATATTGATTTTGATCGCTTCGGCTGTACGTTCACCAATAAGCAGTTTATATTCCTTCTTAATGTATTGAAGAATATCATTGTCGAATGTATCTCCTGCAACTTTAATTGATTCACTTGTTACAATATCCCCCATGGAAAGCACTGCAATATCTGTCGTACCGCCGCCGATATCGACAACCATGTTGCCGCTTGGTTGGAAAATGTCCATGCCTGCACCGATGGCAGCCACTTTTGGTTCTTCTTCAATATAGACTTTTTTGCCTCCTGATTTTTCAGCTGCTTCGCGAATCGCTTTCTTTTCAACGCTTGTAATGTTTGTCGGACAGCAAATTAAGATGCGAGGTTTAGAGAAAAACCCTTTCACATCAAGTTTGTTAAGGAAGTGTCTTAACATGGCTTCTGTTAAATCAAAATCTGCAATGACTCCATCCTTCAAAGGACGAATGGCGACAATGTTTCCCGGTGTACGCCCTACCATTTGTCTTGCTTCCTCGCCAACAGCAAGCACTTTATTCGTTTTCTTGTCGATTGCCACCACAGAAGGTTCGTTCAGTACAATGCCCTTTCCCTTCACATAAATCAGTACATTAGCTGTTCCTAAGTCGATCCCTATATCCTTTGAAAACATAATAATCTAATTTCTCCTTCCGAAATGTTGCGACTCCATTACTACTACGTTCATAATTTATACATTTTATCTAGAATATTTTATCATAATAAAGTTTTATTTACATCTTAATTATCGGAGTTTTTAGCGTCTTTCAACATTATTCTACAACTCATTCAAAATCCCTCTTCTATGTTCCTTTGACAATTTTTCAAACATTCTTTCTATCAATGTAACGAATCGATGATTTTGCTACTTTCTAGGCAGCTTCACAAACTTTTTCACAGGAAGGAAATGAAAAAGCATTCAGCCTGACTTTGGGACAAAGCCAAACCAAATGCCTTTTCACTGTTTTTTTTGGGACTGCCACTTTCTACGTGTCGCCTCTCCCCCTCGCAAATGACGAACGGATTTGTGGTAGGCTAATATTTCTCTCACTTCTTTCGCTAATTCTTCATTCACTAATTGTAAGCGCTCTGTTAAGTCTTTGTGCACCGTACTCTTGGAATATCCTGTCATCTTCGCAAGGACTCTAACCGTCTCGCCCGTCTCCACAAGCAGCTTTCCCAGTTGTACACAACGGTGCCTAATGTGCTCGTGCACGTTCTCTTCCTTTCTCTCGGATCTAAGAAGTGCAGTTTTGCCTACAATAAACAATCTATTTCGATGTTTTTCTGATACATTTATTTCATTGACGTTTGCAATCAGCGATTTAACGTTTATTCACCATATGTATCTTCCAACATTTTCAGAACTTTTTTTCCTAGGAAAGTCAAAAGCGCAGCCTGAAAAGTCGGGATTTTTCCATTCAGGCTGCGCTTTCATTTGTTAGAAGCTTAAATAATTTCTTGGGTTGACGTTTTTACCGTCTTCTAATACTTCAAAGTGAAGATGGATGCCGGCAGTTGGATTCCAATCATTTTCTGTAGATGTTGCAATCGGTTGTCCTTGTTCTACTTTATCGCCTTCTTTGACAAGGATGTCCGCCACGGAGCTATAGTGTGTTTCCATTCCGTTCGGGTGGGCGATGACAATCTTGTTGCCAGTGAACGCATCTAGTTTCACTTCTTTTACTTCACCGCTCATTGCAGCGAGTACTTCAAACGGTTCGTTGTTGATGGAAATTGAAATTCCGGATGATGTTGTGAATGTTTGATCGAATACAAGAAGTGCATTTTCACGAGTTTCAGCATCTGCGTTGATGTCATAGAAATCTTGTAATACTTTTGCATTTTCAAGTTGATTTTCGGCGAATGGATATTTGAGTGTTTCCGTTTGCGCATTGGTTTCAATGATTGGAGATTCTTCTTCCTGTACTACTGGTTCATTCACCGTTTCGCTCTTATCTTCGCTTGTGATTACAGAATAAGTAACAATTAACCCAATGAGTACTGCTGCCATGCCCCCATATATTGCCGGCCAAAACCAAGGTTGTTGTTGCCATTTTTTTAGTTTTTGAGAAGTGTTATTTTGTTTGTTTTGGTCTTCTCTCATTTGTTCATCACCTCAATATGAAGGATGAACAAGTTTTGGAATTTCTAAACAACTTTTTTGGAAATTTTCACTATTTTTTGCATCATATTTTTTCAAACGTACGATTTGTGTGGTGTAAGAATTATTTTGTGCACATCATTTTTTCAATCGTTGTGTCTTTGTAATAATGGGCAAGGATTTGATGGGCGGTTCTTCCTTGCTTTGCCATTGCATCCGCTCCATATTGGCTCATCCCGACACCGTGTCCGTAGCCTTCTGTCGTAATTTCAATTTTGTTATTGACGACTGCAATCGTAAAATCCGTTGAACGCAAATCAAGCAAATCTCGAAATTCACGCCCTGTCCACTCTTTCGTGCCAAAATTAACTTTTTCTACCCTCCCAGTGTTATTAAGTTTTGTACGGATTTTTTTGATATCATCAAGCGTCATATTAACTTTGAGTAGGCGGTTCCATTCATCCAATGTCCATTTTTTTTTCACAACGTAATTTTCTGTTTGAAAATCCGCACTGACAACAGATTGGAGATAAGGTAAATCGACGCCGCTATAATTTTTGGAGCTTTCCGTCCGGCCGTTGCTCATGGAATGAAACATGGCAGTAATCAGTTCTCCGTTATATTTCAGCACTTCTCCTTTCGTACTTTCTACGGCTTCCCTGATTTTTCCCTCATTTTCTTCAAAGGTGGCTTGCCAATTGGATTTTCGCGTATCCTCATCATAAAATACTTGTCTTAACACAGTTGGTTCAATTGGCGTTTGGCCATAATTGGTGGATTTTAATACGTATGTTCTTGCGGCAATGGCTTGAGCTTTCAAGGCTTCTAAATGAAAGCTTGCCGGCATTTCAGCGGCAACTACTCCAACGACGTATTCTTCAAGAGGAATAGAATCTTCTTGGCCGGTAATGCGGATGAAAATATTGCAATCTTCCATAGTCACTAATGGCCCCGAAACTTCCTTCAAAGTTTTCTCGGAATTTTTGAAGAAAAACGGGAAGAAAAATAGAATCGAGATAAATAATGTAATTGAAAAAATGGCTGCTATGTTTTTGTGATTTTTTATTTGTTTCATACATATTACTTATGATTGGAACCGGGGAAATATATCTTTTTTTGAGCCGTTTTTTTAGTTTGAGGTTTTGAGGTTTCAGATTGGCACATATGATTGCTTCTTTGCGATTATCGATGCTCTTGGAAGGCGTTTTTTGGCTCTGGCGATAATGTTTCTAGTTTTGGCGATTATTTCTTTCTCTCTGGCGATTATCGATGCTTGAGGATCTCAATTTTTTCGCCTTGGTGATTAGATCCTCGAAGTTGGCGATTTTCCCCTTCATCCGATCCTAAATCCATCTCTTCTTACACAAAAAAACGACAAAACCCTGAAAGCAAGATTTTGTCGTTTTGTGAATGAATAATTCAAACGCACCTATCATATGGTACAGTAGAAAATAGAGCAATTCCACTTTGATGAAAAATCAAGTTGCCAAGATTTCCTCTTATTACACGTTCAATGTAGTTTCTTTAGCAACATTCAATTTCTCTGAAACTACTTCCTCATCGCTAGAAACACGTTCAATATTCGCCCCAAGTGCACGCAATTTCTTCTCAAAGTCTACGTATCCCCGATCTAGATGATGCAATTTCGTTACACGAGTGACCCCTTCAGTTGCTAAGCCAGCCAAAATTAACGCTGCTGCTGCTCGCAAATCGGTTGCTGCCACTTCTGCACCTTGCAATTTCACAGGTCCTTCCACAAACGCTGAACGGCCTTCAATTTTCAATGCTGCATTCATGCGGCGGAACTCTTCCGCATGCATAAACCGATTTTCAAATACCGTTTCTGTAATAATACTCGTTCCTTGTGCCGTCAACATCAATGCCATCATTTGCGCCTGCATATCTGTAGGGAAACCTGGATATGGCATCGTTTTCACATCAACAGCTTTCAATGGATCGTTTGCACGAACTCGAATTCCATTTCCTTCTTCCGTAATTTCCACGCCCATTTCACGCATTTTTGCCATTAATGCCGTCAAATGTTCCGGAATCACATTTTCGATTAAAACATCTCCGCGTGTAATTGCTGCTGCGACCATAAATGTCCCTGCTTCAATCCGGTCGGGTATGACATGATGTGTGGCACCATGCAATTCTTTTACACCATCAATGCGGATTGTGTCCGTTCCTGCCCCCGTGACACGACCGCCCATTTTATTAATGAAATTCGCCAAATCTACAATTTCCGGCTCTTTTGCTGCATTTTCAATGACTGTCGTTCCTTCTGCAAGCGCTGCAGCTGTCATAATATTTTCTGTTGCGCCAACGCTTGGAAAATCTAAATAGATGTTTGCTCCCTTTAAACGGTCTTGGACTTTTGCTTCCACATATCCATGGCCAGTGGAAATTTTTGCGCCCATTGCTTCAAAACCTTTTAAATGCAGCTCAATTGGCCGAGAACCAATTGCACAACCACCCGGCATTGCAACACGTGCATAACCATTGCGTGCCAGCAGCGATCCCATTACTAAAATGGAGGCGCGCATTTTACTGACATAATCAAAGGGTGCTTCACTCAATAAAGGTTTTTCCGCATTTATACGAATTTCCTTATTTTCAACGTCATATTGTACTTCCGTATTTAAACTTTTTAATACTGCATTTATTGTATGAACATCCGCTAAATTTGGGACGTCTTTTATTATACTGGCATTCTTAGAAGCTAACAAAGAAGCAGTTAAAATAGGTAATACAGCATTTTTAGCCCCTTCTATTTTAACTTTTCCTTGTAATCTTCGGCCTCCTGTAACAATCATCTTCTCCACAAATCGTCCCTCCGAATCCATTATCCAAAGATGTCTTCAGCAATTAGCCACTAAAAAAGCAAACCATATCAATAGTAATGCTTTAACCTCAAATTTACAAGTGACTAAAAATACTAATTTCAAATATTTTTCAACATTCATCTACAATTATATATTACGCAGAATGGGGAATTATGGTGAATTGTAAAGAAACGTCTAAAATTACTAACTTTTTCATATTTCAATGTCTTTATTGTTGCAAATATCTACAGGATTGCCCAGGAAATAACAAGATATATGTGTTGTAACGACAAAAGAAACTAAATTTGTCATTTGCCCTTACAAACCATATAACTATTGAGGTGATGTACAAATTCTTCTTTGCTGCTAATGGACATAACCTAAGAACGATGAACTACTTTGAAAAGATATACGGCAATCGTTGAGATAAACCTGTAAAATCTAGAAAGAAATTTGATACTGTGTATCCCAAAACAATGCTTAGCAAGATATACATGAGCTGGATTTGAAAAGTTTTCCCTTTTTTAAAAACTACTTCTATTCGAACAGCCTGCAGCGCATAAAAAGCAATGACTATAAAAAGAATATGTGAAAAAATCCCGATCGCAGCTTGTACACCCATAGTTTGATAAACATCCATAATGCGCGCCTCCTTTATTTTAATAAAAAATATACAAACTTTCCATTATGTGAAATATTTCGAAAACATTTCTAGTAAAATCCTTCCACTATAAATGATAGAAAAAGCGGACAGTTGTACTGCCCGCTAATTTCTTAAACTCTGCCCTCATAAACGTTGATGCGATTGATTGCACGTTTCAAAGCTAATTCAGCCCGTTTGAAATCAATATCATCGGACTTGCTTTGAAGACGTTCTTCCGCTCTTTTCTTCGCTGCTTGAGCACGAGCGAGATCAATGTTCTCAGCCACTTCAGCAGAAGGAGCGAGAATTGAAATTTTATCTGGACGAACTTCAATAAAGCCACCGCTAACGGCTACTACTTTTTGCGAACCGTCTGCAAGCTTTAGTTTTACCGCACTAATTTGAAGCGGCGCCACTAAAGGAATATGACCTGGAAGGATACCGATATCTCCAGAAACAGTTTTTGCAATGACCATTGCGATTTCTGAATCGTATACTGGGCCGTCCGGAGTGACAATATTGACTTGAACTGTCTTCATATTTTTTCCTCCTCCGTCCGTAACATTATACCTCTACGCCCATTGCTTTAGCTTTTTCGATTACGTCTTCAATGCTTCCCACAAGACGGAATGCATCTTCTGGTAAATGGTCATATTTACCTTCAAGAATTTCTTTAAAGCTGCGTACTGTATCTTTAACAGGAACATAAGAACCTGGTTGACCAGTGAATTGTTCCGCAACGTGGAAGTTTTGAGATAAGAAGAATTGAATACGACGAGCACGTTCAACTGTTTTCTTATCTTCTTCAGATAATTCATCCATACCTAAGATCGCGATGATGTCTTGCAATTCACGGTAACGTTGTAATGTTTGTTGTACGCCGCGAGCTACTTGATAGTGTTCTTCACCAACGATTTCAGGTGCTAATGCACGAGAAGTAGATGCTAGTGGGTCCACCGCTGGGTAAATACCCATCTCAGATAATTTACGTTCAAGGTTTGTAGTAGAGTCTAAGTGAGCAAATGTTGTAGCTGGAGCCGGGTCAGTATAGTCGTCGGCTGGTACGTAAATCGCTTGGATAGACGTAATAGATCCTTTGTTTGTAGATGTGATACGTTCTTGCAAGTTACCCATTTCTGTAGCAAGTGTTGGTTGGTAACCAACGGCTGATGGCATACGACCAAGTAGGGCTGATACTTCCGAACCTGCTTGTGTGAAGCGGAAGATGTTATCGATGAATAGTAGCACGTCTTGTCCTTGTTCATCACGGAAATATTCTGCCATTGTCAAACCAGTTAGGGCAACGCGCATACGAGCACCAGGTGGTTCGTTCATTTGTCCGAATACCATGGCAGTTTTGCTGATAACTCCGGAATCGCTCATTTCATGGTACAAGTCGTTACCTTCACGAGTACGTTCACCTACACCAGCGAATACAGAAATACCACCGTGTTCTTGGGCGATGTTGTGAATCAATTCTTGGATTAATACTGTTTTACCTACTCCGGCACCACCGAATAGACCTACTTTACCACCTTTGATATAAGGTGCTAATAAGTCAACTACTTTGATACCTGTTTCAAGGATTTCTACTTTTGTTGAAAGTTCTTCAAATTTAGGTGCTTCACGGTGAATTGGATCACGGCGAGCTTCCGCTGAGATATCATCTTTTTCGTCAATTGGTTCACCTAAAACGTTAAATACACGTCCAAGTGTTACTTCACCAACAGGAACAGAGATAGGTGCACCTGTATTTGTTACTTCCGCGCCACGTTGAAGACCGTCTGTTGAGGCCATGGCAATTGTACGGACAGTGTCGTCACCAAGGTGTAATGCTACTTCTAATGTCAAAGTAACAGTATCTTCACCAGGACGATTGATGTTAACTTTTAGAGCATCGTAGATATTTGGTAATTGGCCGTTTGGGAATCGTACGTCTACAACCGGACCCATTACCTGAACAACATGTCCTTTGTTCATTCCTGTGTACCCTCCTATCGTACATTTATACGTAACAAGGAGCTAGCCTATTGGATGGCTTCTGCTCCGCTGACAATTTCTGTAATTTCTTGAGTGATTGATGCTTGACGAGCACGGTTGTATTCGAGTGTAAGTGTTTTAACAAGTTCATTCGCATTATCTGTCGCCGTTTTCATAGCTGTCATACGAGCCGCATGTTCACTTGCTTTCGCATCAAGCAACGCACCGTAAATTAAGCTTTCAGCATATTGAGGCAAGAGAACTTCCAAAATAGCTTCCGGATTTGGTTCGAACTCATAAGTTGCTTGAAGCCCTTCAGTTGCTGGTGCTAAATCCGTAATCGGCAATACTTTTTTCTCTGTTACGACTTGTGAAATGACGCTCACATAGTGGTTGTAGTACATATAAAGTTCATCATATGTACCATCAGCGAACATACCAACAGCTTTACGAGCGATTTGTTTAATTTGGGAGAATGATGGTTGGTCAGGAAGGCCGACAACGCTATCAATTACGTTATACCCACGTTTTTTAAAGTATTCTGTAGGTACACGACCAATTGTGAAAATCACAAACTCGTCATTGGATTTATGACGTTCTTCGACTACACGTGCCAATTCACGAATCACGTTTGAGTTATATGGTCCAGCTAAACCGCGGTCAGAACCGATAATGATATAACCCGTCTTCTTCACAGGGCGTGCGACTAGCATTGGATGTGTGACATCAGATGAGCCGCTAGCGATGGATGCAACCACGTCCTGTACTTTGTCCATGTAAGGAACGTAAGCTTTGGCGTTTTCTTCCGCTTTTGTCCGTTTCGCAGCAGACACCATTTGCATCGCTTTTGTAATGTGCCCTGTTTTACGCGTTGAGTTGATTCGATTTTTAATATCGCGCAAACTTCTTGCCACTGGTATTTCACCACCTTTTCATTTTAGTCATCATTCGTGCTACTCATCATCAGAAGATCTTTCAGCAGCAAAGCTGAAAGAATCATTCTTCTGATTTAGCAAATTGTTTTTTGAATTCAGTAAGAGCTGCATGCATATCTTCGTCAGATGGAAGATCTTTCGTAGTACGAATATGCTCTAAAATGTGAGTGTGGTTTACATCTAACCAGCTGTATAACTCGTTTTCGAAGCGACGGATATCTTTTACTGGAATATCGTCTAAGTAACCGCGAGTTAGAGCGTAGATAATCATAACTTGATATTCTACTTTAATTGGTTTGTTCAAGTCTTGTTTCAATACTTCAACTGTACGTTTACCACGTTCAAGTTTTTGAAGTGTTGCTTTATCCAAATCTGAACCGAATTGAGCGAATGCTTCAAGTTCACGGTACGCAGCCAAGTCAAGGCGAAGTGTACCGGCAACTTTTTTCATCGCTTTGATTTGCGCAGCACCACCAACGCGGGATACGGATAAACCGGCGTTGATCGCTGGACGTACACCTGAGTGGAATAGGTCAGATTGTAAGAAGATTTGTCCGTCTGTGATAGAGATTACGTTTGTTGGGATGTATGCAGAAATATCCCCTGCTTGTGTTTCAACGAATGGAAGTGCTGTGATTGAACCTGCACCCATTGCGTCGCTTAATTTTGCAGCGCGTTCAAGTAGACGGCTGTGCAAGTAGAATACGTCACCTGGGTAAGCTTCACGACCTGGTGGACGACGTAATAGCAATGAAAGCTCACGGTAAGCTGCTGCTTGTTTAGATAAATCATCGTACACGATTAACACGTGTTTACCTTGTAACATGAAGTATTCAGCCATTGAAACCCCAGCATATGGAGCTAAGTATAATAGTGGTGCTGGTTGAGAAGCTGATGCTGTTACAACGATGGAGTAATCTAACGCACCGTGTTTGCGAAGTGTTTCAACAACTGTACGAACTGTAGATTCTTTCTGACCGATTGCTACATAGATACAAATCATATTTTGGTCAGCTTGGTTCAAGATTGTGTCGATTGCAATTGATGTTTTACCTGTTTGACGGTCACCGATGATTAACTCACGTTGACCACGTCCGATTGGCACTAATGCGTCAATGGCTTTGATACCAGTTTGTAATGGTTCATGAACGGATTTACGAGCCATAACGCCGAAAGCTGGGCTTTCTACTGGACGAGTTTTTGTTGTATTGATAGGTCCTTTTCCATCCACTGGCATACCAAGTGGGTTTACGACACGACCAATTAATTCTTCGCCGACTGGAACTTCCATAATACGACCTGTGCGACGAACTGTATCGCCTTCTTTGATGCCAAGGTAGTTACCTAGAATAACGATACCGACGTTGCCTTCTTCTAGGTTTTGAGCCATACCCATTACACCATTTTCGAACTCAACAAGTTCTCCTGCCATACAGTTGTCGAGGCCATGAGCGCGTGCGATACCGTCACCAACAGTGATTACAGTACCAACTTCGTTAACTTCTAATTCAGATTGGTAGTTTTCAATCTGCTTTCTTAACAGAGCGCTGATTTCTTCAGCCTTGATGCTCATGAATGTCACCTCTCACTTTTCTAATTATTAACGACTAACGTGCGTCTGAGACTTTCTAATTTGCTTGCTACAGTGTTATCGAAAATGATGTTGCCAATTTGAACACGAACGCCACCAATCACGGATGGTTCAATTACATTTGTAATGTTCAGAGTCTCTTTGTCAACAAGTTTCGCAAAAGAAGTTGAGATGTCTTTTTTCTCTTCTTCCGTTAATTCGCGAGTTGAATAAACTGTAGCTTCCGCAGTGCCTTGAGCGTCTGCTGCCAACGCTTTAAATGCTTCTGCAATATGTTTTAATTCATTCATTCGTTTTTTATCCACTAAAAGTTTTAGTGTGTTTAATAAAATCGGATTGGCTTCTTTAAATAGCTCCGAAACCATTTCTTTTTTCTTTTCTGAAGAAAACTTCGGATTTGTAAGCAATGCAAGGAAATCGCGATTTTCTTTGATCACTTGGGCGATTTCTTGAAGTTCTTGATTCACTTGATTTACAATATTTTGCTCTTGTGCCACAGCAAACAATGCCTCGGCATAGCGTTTCGCTACAGAATAGTTACTCATTTCGCTTCGCCTGCCTTAGCAATCGTTTCTTTAATTAATGCGCTGTTAGCTTCTTCAGAAATTTCTTTTTCAAGCACTTTGGATGCCGCAAGAACAGAAAGGGAAACCACTTCTTCACGCAATGAAGCGATCGCTTTTTCTTTTTCTGTTTCGATTTCACGAACAGCAGATTCTTTCAAGCGATTTGCTTCTTGGCGAGCTGCTTCCACGATTTCGTCGCGTTGTGCTTCTGCTTGTTTTTTAGCGCTTTCAATAATTTTTTGCGCTTCTGTACGAGCTTCTTTTAAAAGGGCTTTTTGCTCTTCTAAAGTTTTTGCTGCTTCTTTGCGAGCAGTTTCAGCCGCTTCAATTTCACTTGCAACTAATTCCTCGCGTTGTTGCATGATGCCCATTAATGGACCCCAAGCAAATTTCTTTAACAATGCCATTAAAACGAGGAAGATTACCAGTGTCGCAAGAATATCTCCAAGGTTAACTGCTTCTGCTGTAGAACCTAATACTAAATATTCTAAATTCACGATTGTTTCACTCCCTTCAAGAGCTTCAAATTCCATTTTACTTGCCCTTCTTCAGTCCATTTCTAATTGAAATTTGAAGAGAGCCATTTATATTTAAAACCTTTTCATTTTCTACCAGTCATTCTTCTAAAAAAATGTCTTCCTTAAACATTGAAAATAAAAGGAATGGCGAAGTTTTTTTATGTAAATCATCCTTCGCCACATGGAACCAATTATCGGTTCATTACGATGAACGCAACAACTACTGCGATGATTGGTAAGGCCTCAACTAACGCTACCCCGATGAACATTGTAGTTTGAAGAACCCCACGTGCTTCTGGTTGACGTGCAATTCCTTCTACTGTACGAGATACGATTAAACCGTTACCAATACCTGCACCTAGTGCTGCTAAACCGATTGCAATTGCTGCTGCTAAAAGACCCATTTTATATTTCCTCCTTGGAATAATTTTTTATTTTTTTCATAAAAATACTCATAATGTGTATAACACTATGAATTTATAAATTAATGGTCTTTGCTCACTTTGTGTGATAAATAAACCATTGTTAACATTGTAAATACAAAGGCTTGGATAAAGCCGATAAAGATTGAGAATCCTAGCCATGCCATTGTTGGGATAATGGCACCAATAAAGCCTAAGATTGATGAACTAGCTAGTCCAGCAAGCAAGCCTAAAAGAATTTCACCTGCATAGATGTTACCATAGAGACGCAAACCGAGAGTTAATGTGTTTGCGAATTCTTCTATGATTTTTAATGGTAATAAGAATGATTTTGGTTGGACAAATGTTTTGAAATAATGTCCTGTACCATGTAATTTAATGCCATAGAATGTTGCAAGCACTGTTACCATTGAAGCTAGTGTTAGTGTCACAACAGGATCTGCTGTTGGTGATTTCCACCATAAATTTCCATGAATTACAATGCCAGAGAATGGTAAACCTAGCATGTTCGCAACGGCGATAAACATAATGAGCGTAATACCTAATACGTGGAAACGCCCACCTGTTTTCCAGTCCATGTTGCTTTTGATAATGTTCTTTACAAAGTCCATTACCCATTCCATGAAGTTTTGCATACCTGTTGGTTTTAGCTGTAGATTTCTTGTAGAGATGAACGCGATGATAAATACAATTGTCGCAGTAACTAATAAAGTTAAAACTGTGGCTAAATTAAATGTGATTGGAATATCTCCCAAATGCAGAGTAACTTCCGGTGCTCCGTGTTCCATTTTTTGCACTCACCTCACTTTCAAATGGACCTATTTTCTAGTTTTCATTAAACTATATAAGGCCTCAATAAAGAGGAAGATATAAGGTATCATTAACCCAATAACTGAGCTAACAACATTGAAGTAGTTGGGCAACGAGATAGGTATTGCGACTGCAGCGACTGCAGATGCAAAGCGCAAACCCGAACCAAGTGAAACTGAACGTTTTCCATCACGATAGGAACGGTCAAACTTGTCCATTCGTCGAACAAGAATCCAAAAGTTGTAAGTACCAAAAATCGCACCGATCCCTATCCCGGAAAAAATCGTTGGATATGGTGTAAAGAACCATCCCAATACACATAGGGCAAGCAAAAAAAATAAAGCTTTTTTCTGCTTATCAAAAGTTCGGTGCAAATCCAACATTGGTATAATCTCCTGAATCCATTATTTGCCGTACCATGGAAACATGGTGTAGAATGGGGTTATTACTTTTAGTTTTCACATGAGGGCAAAAATTTTTTACGGTGATATATTTTTCCCCTAATTCAGCTCTTGTATTCAGACTCTTCCACGTTCCCAAAATTGCATTCTACGTTCCCACCGTATTGGTAGTAGAAACTTGATATTACAAGGGTTTGAGTATCATTTTCTGAACGAAACCCTTTAATATTCATACACTTTGTAAGCATACAATAGGGAAATTTTGATGTCAATGCGTTTTAGTGAAAAACTTCACACCGAAATTATCTTGTCAAAATATCGACAAATTTACTACAGAAAATTGGTTTTAGCAGGCAGTGATATTTGTTACAATGATTTTTTGCATTTTTATATCCCTATAATTATGAATAGATTTTGATTAACGTTTCTTTTCGTAGAAATACGTAAGAAGTGCATCTACTATCCGTCTTGATGCAAAACCATCTCCATATGGATTGGACGCTTTTGCCATTTGATTGTAAGCTTCTTCGTCCTCCAATAATTCCTTCGCCAAACGATAAATGTTTTCTTCGTTTGTTCCCGCAAGTTTCAAGGTACCTGCAGCAATCCCTTCAGGCCGCTCTGTTGTATCCCTTAGTACAAGCACTGGTTTTCCTAAAGACGGCGCTTCTTCCTGTACGCCTCCCGAATCTGTCAAAATCATATATGATCGGGCAGCGAAATTATGGAAATCAAATACTTCAAGCGGTTCAATCAAATGAATTCTCGGATCATTTCCTAAAATTTCATTAGCTACTTCTCTTACTGCTGGATTTAAATGCACTGGATAAATTACTTGTACATCATCGTGTTCTTGCAAAAGACGCTTGATGGCACGGAACATATGGCGCATCGGTTCGCCCAAGTTTTCACGGCGATGGGCTGTTAAAAGAATCATGCGGTCGCTTCCGATTTTCTCTAGAATCGGGTGTGAATACTGTTCTTTCACCGTTGTTTTTAGTGCATCAATGGCTGTATTGCCTGTCACAAAAATCGTATCTGGATTTTTATTTTCTTTCAGTAAGTTTTGGCGCGATTGTTCAGTCGGCGCAAAGTGAAGGTCTGCCATAACCCCTGTCAACTGGCGATTCATTTCTTCCGGATAAGGTGAGTATTTGTTGTGCGTTCTCAAGCCCGCTTCGACGTGTCCAATGGCAATTTGATTGTAGAACGCGGCAAGGCTTCCTACAAATGTCGTTGTTGTATCGCCATGCACCAATACGATGTCTGGCTTTGCTTCCTTCATGACTTTGTCCAAACCTTGAAGGGCGTTGACCGTTACATCGATTAATGTTTGCCGGTCTTTCATAATATTTAAGTCGTAATCAGGCGTAATATTGAATGTTTCGAGAACTTGGTCAAGCATTTGGCGATGCTGTGCTGTGACTGTGACAATCGATTCGATTTCGTCTGGATGCTTTTGGAGTTCCAACACAACTGGCGCCATTTTAATCGCTTCAGGTCTTGTACCAAATATAGTCATCACTTTAATTTTTTGCAATGAATGATTCTCCCTTCCTGTATGGGCAATGAGTGCTGTAGTTTATAAGACGTTTGAATAGTGGAAAACGCCCTTCAAAATGAAGGACGCTTTTTCTCTAAATATTATTTCGTGCCGAATAGGCGGTCGCCTGCATCCCCTAAACCAGGAACGATGTAGCCATGTTCGTTTAATTTTTCATCAAGGGCTGCGATGAAAATGTCTACATCTGGATGGGCTTTTTGCAGAACTTCAACGCCTTCTGGAGCTGCAATTAAGCACATGAATTTAATGTTGTTTGCTCCCCGTTTTTTCAATGCATTGATGGCTTCTACTGCGGAACCGCCTGTTGCAAGCATTGGGTCAACTACGATAAATTCACGCTCTTGCACGTCTTGCGGAAGTTTAACATAATATTCCACCGGTTTTAATGTTTCCGGATCGCGGTATAAACCGATATGTCCCACTTTCGCAGCAGGAATCAGTTTTAATACGCCGTCAACCATTCCGATTCCCGCACGCAAAATTGGAACAAGAGCGATTTTCTTCCCTGCAAGCACTCTTGTTTTAGCTTTAGTAATCGGCGTTTCGATTTCAATTTCTTCTGTGGGCAAATCGCGAGTAATTTCAAAGGCCATTAGTGTAGCCACTTCATCAACAAGTTCACGGAATTCTTTTGTTCCTGTGTTTTTATCGCGGATATACGTCAACTTATGTTGGATTAATGGATGGTCAAATACATATACTCTACTCATGTAGTTCGCTCCTAACTTCGATTTAAAATTATGATGTCTATTCGGACTTAGAGTGGGATTATGGTTCCACATTATCCAAACTAGTATAACAAAAAACCATGCTTTAGAAAATAAATAAACAAATCATTTACATAGTTGTCATTTTCTTTTTTTCGGAAGTTGGAACGGGAAGGTTTTTTCGTGAATTTTGCTTATATTTTTATGAATTATTCAAATTTTTATTTCATTTTGTTGTTTCGTTCTGAATAGCTGATATCTCTGCTATTTGATTATTCATACTAAACCGCTGAGCCAAATAAAAAAACCCCGCTCAATCCACTTGAGCGAGGCAAATCGATTATTTTCCTACCACTAAATCTTCATAAATCGGATATTTGTCAGTCAATACTTTAACGCGGGCAAGAGCTTCTTCTTTAACTGCTTGATCTTCTGGATTTTTCAATACTTTTGCAATGATTAAGCCGACTTCTTTCGCATCTTCTTCTTTAAAGCCGCGAGTTGTAATGGCTGGTGTACCAATGCGGATGCCGGATGTCACAAATGGTTTTTCTTCATCAAATGGGATGGAGTTTTTGTTTACAGTGATTTTTACTTCATCCAATAATTTTTCTGCTGCTTTTCCAGTAAGGCCGACAGATTTTACATTTACAAGCAATAAGTGGTTGTCTGTTCCGCCGGATACGATTTGCAGACCTTCAGAAATCAATGTTTCCGCAAGTACTTGAGCATTTTTCTTAATTTGCTTTGCGTATTCTTTGAATTCCGGTTTCAATGCTTCGCCAAATGCCACTGCTTTTGCGGCAATCACGTGCATTAATGGACCGCCTTGAATGCCAGGGAACACGGATTTGTCAATTTTTTTCGCCAATTCTTCGTCGTTAGTGAGCACTAAACCGCCGCGAGGGCCGCGCAATGTTTTGTGCGTCGTTGTTGTTGTGAAATGCGCATATGGAACTGGAGATGGATGTTCGCCAGCAGCCACAAGACCTGCGATATGCGCCATATCCACCATGAAGTAAGCGCCCACTTCATCAGCGATTTCGCGGAATTTTTTGAAATCAATCTCTCTAGGATAACTAGAAGCGCCTGCCACGATTAGTTTTGGTTTATGTTCCAATGCTTTCGCACGAACATCATCATAGTCAATCACATTCGTATCTTTTGTTACGCCATATTCAACGAAATTGTATTGAATCCCGGAGAAGTTGACTGGCGAACCATGGGTTAAGTGACCGCCATGGGATAAATTCATTCCCAATACTGTGTCTCCTGGTTGCAATACAGAGAAATAAACCGCCATGTTTGCTTGAGCGCCGGAATGCGGTTGAACATTTGCAAATTTTGCACCAAAGAGTTCTTTTGCCCGTTCACGAGCGATCTCTTCTACTACGTCGACGTGTTCACAGCCGCCATAGTAACGTTTTCCTGGGTAACCTTCTGCATATTTATTTGTTAACACAGATCCTTGCGCTTCCATTACCGCTTCTGAAACGATATTTTCGGATGCAATTAATTCAATGTTTTCTTGTTGACGTTTCTTTTCATTTAAAATTGCTTCAAGTACAGCCTTGTCTTGGGCTGCAAGTTTTTCGTAAGCCATCAAAGTTCCTCCTACTATTTTTATATTTTCAAGTAAGAAAGATTCCCTTATAATTTGCATAAACTTCTGCTGGTTAACGTATATAATTACTGGCAGGATGTTCCTTTTTCGAGTTCATAAACTGCGCGGCTGCCTCCAATAAGTTTTGGTCGGGTTTTTGCCGCAGATACAATTGCTTCGCCAATTTGACGGACAGATGTGCGGACAGGAACAGCCACCTCTTTTAAATGCATGCCAATCAACGTTTGTCCAATATCAATTCCCGCATGAGCCCGAATATTTTCAACCACCACAGGTTTTTTCAATTTTCGATAGGCATATGCAGACATAGAACCGCCTGCATTTTGAACAGGAATCACCGATACCGGCTCAAGACCATATTTCTCGGCTGCTTCCTGTTCCAAAGTCAATGCGCGGTTGATATGCTCGCATCCTTGGAAAACAAGATACACTCCATGCCTTTTTGCGAAGGCGTTCAATTCTTCGTATAACACTTTCGCAATCTCCATTGAACCAGCTGTTCCAATTTTTGAACCTTTGATTTCCGATGTCGAACAGCCGACCACAAAAAGTTGCCCCGGCAATAGCTCCACTTGTTCTTCAAATTCCGAAAGCAACTGCGACAATTGATTTTGAATGGTTTCAAGAACCATAAGAAACTCACCCTTCAAGTTCCGCAATTTTTTTCACGCGGCGTTCGTGGCGGCCGCCTTCAAAATCTGTATTCAACCATGTTTTCACGATTTCCCGTGCTAAACCCGGACCAATGACTCTCTCTCCCATTGCCAAAACATTGGAATCGTTATGACATCTCGTAGCTTTTGCACTAAAAACATCGTGAACCAACGCACAGCGAACACCTTTTACTTTATTCGCTGCAATGGACATCCCGATGCCAGTTCCGCAAATTAAAATGCCGCGGTCAAATTTTCCGTTTGCTACCCCTTCCGCCACCGGAAGCGCATAGTCCGGATAGTCGACGGAATCGTCTGTTTTCGGACCAAAATCTTCATATTCAATATTCAATTCATCCAACAAAGCCATGATTTCTTTACGTAAATTATTGCCGCCATGGTCTGATGAAATGGCTACTTTCACTTGTTTACCTCCTCAAAGCATTTTGATAACAACAGTGTACCACTAATTATAAAAGATGAACACGGATTTTCCTATATTTTTAAACCGGCTTTTTATCAAAATACGAATATTTTTTCTGGATTTAATAAAAATGTTCATATTTTGAGAGAAGGATAAATATTTTTTTCGTTTTCTAGCATCATTATTCGGAATTTTTTCATTCCTTTTCATTTTCTTTAAAACACAACTTCGGCAACATTTTTGTTTTAGGTATTTTTTCTAAAACACTCTTTTTTTCTGAATTGGTGAAAGTTATAATATTAAGTAAATTCAGAAATTTTAAAAATTTAATAGGAAGAAAGTAAAAGGAACAAAGGAGGATTATAAGTGGTGAAAAAAAGAAAAAGGCATTTGTTGGCAGGGTTGTTGTTTGCAGGATTGCTTGTTGCGGGCTGTAATGGAAACGATTCCACAAAGGAAGATGACACAGAAACAACAACTGCAACTGAAGAAGCATCTATCGTTGTATTGGGCGACACAATTAATTCCCATCTTCAAGCGGATGCTGTATGCGTAGTAGATAGTCGCTTCGAACGGGGTCATACAATCGTGTTCCGAGCAAATGTAGTGGATCAAGAGACGAACCAAACAGTAGAAGATGCAAAAGTGAAAGTGGTTTTAGCCACTGGAGATGAATATGAAATGAAGATTGGACCACACGGAGAAGAAGGTACATTGCTTTACACAGTGAGCTGGACAATTCCAGATGACTTCCCTACTGGTACATTAGATTATAAGATTGTGGCAGAAGTAGATGGCAAAGAATTTACGTATCAACCATTTGACGTTTCTTTATCGAAGTTGACAATTCTTGAAAAAGGCGAAGAAGCAAGATTATCTCAAGCTGCTCAAGAACAAGCATCCAAAGAATCCGCATCTAGCGAAGGTGAGGAAACAACTTCATGATCCATCGCCTACGCCTCATGACCTTCCTACTTTTTGCCGCAATCTTCATAGCAGGATGTACGGATTCTAGCCAAGAATCTGAAAAGACTGAAGAAAATACTAAAAATACAGAAGACACTACTGAAAAAAATTCAGAAGAAAAACAAATGAATTTAATCGGCAATGTTTCGCTAAGTAAAAGCAGCGGACGGATTGGCGATGAAGTGACTATAACTTTAGATTCTTTAAAGCCGAATCAACCATTAAAAGTTGTTTGGGTCGACATGATCGGTTCTTACCAAATAGAAGATAATTATTCTTTCATCGGTACAGCTTTTAAACCAGTGGAAAAAGTGGTTGCTGAAGGCACAGCTGACGGAGACGGAAAATGGGAAGGAACCTTTTCCATTCCAGATGGCTTTGGGGATGACCACGATATTCTGATTTATCAGGAAGATGAAGTGGTCGCAAAAGCCAACTTCTTTGTAGAAACCGTGTTTACGATGAGTCCAACATCCGGCCCTCCTGGAACAGAAGTCACTGTCAAGGGTGAAGGGTTAAGCTGGAAAATGTTTGGTAGTTTATGGCATGTCAACTGGGATAATAAATACACAGGTATGATTACAGCGATTACAACAAACGGTAAAGCAGAAGCCGTATTCCGTGCAGTAGGAAAAAAAGGACTTCACAGCATTACTGTTGAAAGTGGTGCTATGGGATTCCCATACTTAAGCCGAAGCAGCTCCGCAATTAACTACATCGATACCCATTATTTTACATTCGAAATCACTTCCGATGAGCCTGTCACAACGGCGTCTTATGTGGAAGAAGCTCCTGAACCAGCAGGCGGCGGAATTAAGATGCCAGAACCGCAAAATAAAGATGGCGTAACCGTAACTCTTGACCGTTCAGAAGGCACTGTCGGCGAAAAAGTTGTATTAACAGCTTCCGGTTTACCGAAAAACGAAAAAGTAACTTTCGATTGGCATACAATGGTCGGCACACGCGTCACTGCGGAAGGATATGGGCCAGAGGTTTTCGATTTGGGTGAAGCAACAACAGATGACAATGGAAACTTAGTTTATGAGTTTGCTATTCCAGATGATTTAGGCGGGCTTCCTCACTTAATCGATGTAAAAGTGGGAGATGAAGTTTATGGGCAAACGTATTTAAGAATTTTGCCTTCGATTGTATCTATTTCGCCTTCATCCGGACCAGTGGGCACAGAATTTGTCATTACTATTAAAGGTTCGGGATGGACAGAATTCGATAACGCATTGGCTGTTTTATACAATAACAGCTATATCGGATACATTTGCGGTTTCAACAGCCAAGGAATGATCCATCTAAAATTAAAAGCAACAGGCGAACCGGGTTACCAATTCATTGATATATATCCTTCCATTTATAAAGGTCAACAAATCCAACCGACTTATTATTTAAGACCCATGTTAACGTATCGAGATGATCACCCGGGCACAGGCATTCCTGCCATCCGTGCAATGTTTAAAATTACCGAATAATAAGCTTTGATTGGAATTAATAATCCCAGTCCAACCCACTAACCACCTCTAGTAGTACAGACCAGTCATTGGTTTGTACTACTTTTTTTGTCAAATCCCCATTTCTCTTCAAAATAAAAAACCCGAACGAGGCATTGTTCCGTTCGAGTTTATTATGTATTTTACTTTAGCGTCATTAAATACTCGGCCACTTCTTCTTCCTTGCCATTTGCACTTCCTGGCGGCATTGTTTTTCGTCCTTTTATCAAAATCTCTATAATCTCTTCTCTTGACAAGGAGAGATTATGTAAATTTGGTCCGAGATCTCCTTTCAAATCTACTCCATGGCAACCGGCGCAACTCGATTTTGCTATTTTTTCTCCTTCTGCTGCTAAAGCTTTATTGATTGTGTCTTCCTGGGTTTCTTTCTTATCAGCAGCTTTATCGGCATCCCCACTGCATGCACTGAGCCCCATCACGAGCCCGACAGTTAAAACGGATGCCATAACCCCTTTGTATTTTCTCATTTCTCCATCCCCTTTAGAAATGACAAATGAAAATCACTAGTTGGAACGATCAAACTGTTGAATGAATTTATATAGCTGCTCGGATTGATGTTTTAATTCTTCTGATAGTCTTTCAATTTCCTCTAAGCTTGCCGCTTGTTCATCTGTAGAACCTTTTACTTCCGTTGCACCAGCAGATGTTTCTTCCGCAATCGCTGCTACTTCTTGGGATTGATGAGCAGTAGTTTCAATATTGACCATTTGCTTTTCAATCAATTGAGAAATTTGAATGACTGTATCTGCCATGCCGCGGACTTTGCTTGCCATTTCTTCCACAATGGCAGTAGCTTCTGTAATTTTCGTCGATTCATTTTTCGCAAAGGCTACTTGTTCTTTCATTTGGTTCACAACGACATTCACGTTTTCCTGCATCGTTTTGATTAATTCTGTAATGCCTTGTACAGCCCTTGCACTTTCATCGGCAAGATTGCGTACTTCTTCTGCAACTACTGCAAATCCTTTTCCATGTTCTCCTGCTCTAGCAGCTTCGATGGAGGCGTTTAATGCAAGCAAATTTGTTTGGGCGGCAATGTCACCAACAAGGCTGATAATATTTCCGATTTGCTCAGCATTTTTTTCTAATTGATGAATGCTGTCCAGCGCTCTTTCATTCCCATACGTAATTTGTTGAATACTATTAATCAAGTTATTAAAAGCACTGGAGGTTACTTTTAAGTTTTCAAGCATTTGCAAGGATTCTTCTCTTGAATTCAATGCTTTTTCATTTACCTCTGCTGCTAGTTGACGCACATCTTCAATTGCTTCCACTGTTTCTTGCACCGCAATAGCAGATGCTTCCGCCCCCGTTGAAATTTGACCCACGGTTTGGGCAATTGCCTCTGCTTTTCTCGTTGCTCTGGATGTTTGCTCCGATAATTCAATAATCGTTTGATTTGTTTTTTGGAAGTTAACATCGATGCGCTCAACCATTTGACGCAAGTTTTGGAGCATCAGTTGAAACGCTTCTGCCACTGAACGGATTTCATCATGGGTTTTGGGCATTTCCACATCTTTTCCAATCTTTCCTTCTGCCACCCTTGTTGCTGTTCTTTCCAACTTTTCAAGCGGTTTTGTAAGCACAACGCTGAAAATGGCAGCCAAAATGCCGGACCATGTAATGCCTAACAAGTATGTAATAATTTCAAAGAGCAGTTCATTCGGGAAAAATTTAGAGAAAAAGTATGGGTGCAAAAATCGAATGAAAACGAAACTTGTAGAGTAGGTAATTACTGCCAATATGCTGACGAATAGTACAAGTTTCTTTCGGATGCTAAATGTTTTCTTCATTAATTGGATCACCTCCAGTGATTTTCTTAACTAATTCATCGATTAATCTATTTAATTCTTCATAGGTATTTTTATATGTGTTCAAATCGCCTCCATATGGGTCAGAAACGTCTAATGAACTATATGGTGTAACATATTCTTTAAGCGTATATGTTTTTCCTTTCGCTTTTTCGTATAATTGTAAAATCATATCTCGATGGGCGCTTGTCATAGTTAAAATTAAGTCCGCCCATTCAATATCCGATTCATTCACTTGTCTTGTGGTATGTTGAAAATCAATATTTTCTTGCTCCAAGACAGTTTTTGAATGTTCCGACATTTTCCCTCCCTCTAATGCGAAAATGCCCGCTGATTTTACTTCGATGCCTTTTATATTCTTGTGTTTCAAAATTGCTTCTGCCATTGGACTTCTGCATGTGTTTCCAGTACAAACAAAATAAATATTCATGATACCCTCTCACTCTTTCTTATTACTGTTCCCATAAAGTATATACACTTATTGTAATTAAAGATATGCCCGCAATCCATTTTAATGGCGTGCTTTTTATCGAAATGCCCGATTTCGCCAAATATAATGCTGTATATGATAGGATAAAAGCCCATATTCCTGCACTTGCAATAAAATAATATTTTTGTAAATTAAGCATACCAAAAGAAATACTTACTGAAAAGGTGTCTAAACTCGAAGTAATGGCTAATAATCCAATCGGAATTGAAAAATAGGGATTTTTTGAAGATACAATAAATTGCAATCCAATAAAAAATAAAAGGCAGCTGGATACAATATTCGACCATTGCGCTAAAAGATGCAGCATCCAATTGCCTACTGTAAATCCGATAATGGGAAAAATCATATGGAGAATGGCTGTCCACATGGAAAGAAAAAAGCGGCTTGTTACATTCGGAATCAACAAATAAAGTGCTGCCACATCCAATGACACGATGAGTCCAGAAATGATTTCTTGCAATTATCGTCCTCTTTTCATTTTAAGGTAGGCACTTTATTTTATGATTTTGAAGAACGGAATATTATGAGGGAAAGCGCCAGCACTATTCAGTACCTGGCACTTCTATAAATTTCCCTCCTGCCGCTTTAAAAAGACGATTCATTATTGCTGCGCCGACGCCTTCTGAAGAAGTGGTTGTAGCTAAAATAATGGTAGCATCGGTTTTGTCGCATGCGCGGAGTGAATCATATAGTTTGGCAGCCATTTGCTTTTGATCTTCTTCATCGCCAAAGGGGAAAAAGTAATCTGCGGATGTTGCAGAATAATTGGACGGGGCAAGCAGCGCAACCCGATGGCCTTCCTTTTTCAACTTGGCGATTGTCTGTTTGATTTTCTCATGATTTTTTTCAATTAAATACACCGGCGCTTCTGGAGCATAATGGGTGTATTTCATGCCCGGGGCTTTCGGAGTGGATTCCAGCTCTTGTTCTTTCGGCGTCGGTTCCAACACTTCGCCGATTTCGTCTTCCAACATTTCTTTAGTAATGCCGCCCGGACGCAAAATCACCGGGGGATTTACCGTCACATCCAAAACCGTCGATTCGATGCCAATCCCAGTTGTTCCGCCATCCAATATTAAAGGAATGCGTCCTTTTAAATCTTCATATACGTGGGCTGCTTTTGTGGGGCTTGGCTTCCCGCTTCGATTGGCGCTGGGAGCTGCAAGCGGTTTTTTCAATGCCCTTAAAAGCTCAAGCGCCACTTCATGGTCCGGCATGCGAATCCCTACTGTTGATAAACCTGCTGTGACGCTTGTTGCAAGCACTCCCCTTTTGGCTTTCATAATGAGCGTCAAGGGACCTGGCCAAAAGCGTTCCATTAATTTTTTCGCATTTTCTGGAATTTCTTCCACATAATTCGGAACTTCTTCCATCGTTCCAATATGTACAATGAGAGGATTATCAGAAGGACGTCCCTTTGCTTTATATATTTTCTTTACCGCTTCTTCGTTTGTTGCTACTGCTCCTAATCCGTACACCGTTTCAGTTGGAAAAGCAACAACTTCCCCTTGATTTAAAATATCCACAGCTTGTGCATAAATTTTTTCTTTATCCACTTTTTTATCCACAGTAAGTAGGACTGTTTTCATGTATGTCATCTCCTGATAAAACTGAATTTCTGAAATATTATCCACATTTTGTGGATAATTTTGTGCAAAATGTGTATAACTTTTCTGAATATAGTGGAAAATTTGTAGAATTTACTCGAATGGGTACCCATTTCAGTGGATAACTTTAACTAAACCATTTTTTCAACCATTCCCACACGATAAACCGCACTTCTTCTTTCTCTTCTTTTTCCGTTTTCTCTTTGTTTTTGTCGCTCGGACGTTCACATAAATTGGAAAAAATGCTGCACCAGAAGTTATCCCCACGCCCTGCGCCAATTGTCAACACTAACGAATGGTAATAAGCTTGTGGATAGAAAGTGTGTCCATCCCATTTTGGCGGCATTAAATGTTCGCCGATATTGATTTTCACATCACGATCAGAATAGTGCTGCCCAATATAAGTGGCCAATTTGGCAAAGGCTTCATCATTTTCTTCTTGATGGATTTCATTGTACTGAATTTCTGAGAAAATCGGTTCAAGGCTAGCCACCATTTCATTTTTGAACGCTTGATCGGCTTTTGTGTTGCTGTTTGCAATGACACGGATTTTTAAAGAATCATCTACCATCTTTTCCCGAGCTTCATAGATTTGATCAACTAAATCTGGAACCATTAGTAGAAAACAATATACTGCAAGAGCGGATGCAATCAATTTAAGAATGCTGATGATTGGATGAATTCGGTCTTTTTCGTTTCTCATAATCTCGTAATCATTTAACATTGTATTTCCCTCCCTGTCATCATCATGGACAGGCAGGGAAATTTTTATACATCGATTATACAAAAAACAAATCTATTTTTTTGATTTATATCTTTCACTATTTCAATTTGCGCTTGTGGAAAGCTTGATTTGAACAGTTCTGCCACTGCTTCCCCTTGATTGTAGCCGATTTCTACGCCAATCAGCGCAGGCTGATTTAATAGGTTAGGCAAAGTTTGAGCCAATCGTTTATAACATTGCAATCCGTCATCTTCTGCAAATAGGGCAAGATGGGGTTCATGTTCCAACACGACATCAGACATTTCTTTTGCCTCATGATGGGCGATATAGGGAGGATTGGATAAAATGACATCCCATTTTTCATTTGCAATCGGATCTGTTAAATCCCCTAATCGAAAATCGATGTCTGCATGCAAATGTTCTGCATTTCGTTTTGCCATGTTGAGTGCCGCTTCCGAAATATCCGTTGCCACCACTTTTGCATTTGGCCATTCCAGCTTCATCGTAATCCCAATAATGCCACTTCCTGTACCGATATCGGCGAGTTTTAACTCTTTCTTTTCACCAAACCATTTCTTCATTCTTGTCATTGCGCCAAGAATTAATTCTTCTGTTTCCGGGCGAGGAATGAGGACGGATTCATCCACCATAAAGGTTCTTCCATAAAATTCTTCAGTCCCTGTAATGTACTGGACTGGCCTGCCTTTTGCATGTTCCTCTACCATTTGTTGAAAGGTGAGTCGCTTCTCTTCCGGCATTTCTTCATGAATGTGCATCATCAACCCTGTATAGTTTGTTTTGTAAAGATGCTGCATTAAAATTCTTGCTGCATTGGCGTCACGACCATGTTCCGTTAAAAAAGAAGAAGCCCAATTGAGGGCCTCCACCACTGTATTATGCTTCTTCATTTAATCTCGCCAATTTGGAAGCTTGATCTTCCATGATAAGTGCGTCGATGATTTCATCAAGCTTCCCTTCCATGACTTGGTCCAGTTTTTGAATCGTTAAGCCGATTCGATGGTCAGTGACGCGGTTTTGCGGATAGTTGTAGGTGCGGATGCGCTCTGAACGGTCTCCTGTACCAACAGCAGATTTTCTTGCAGCATCCAATTCTTTTTGCTTTTCGCGGTTGTAGTGGTCCGCCACACGCGCACGAAGGACTCTTAATGCTTTTTCGCGGTTTTTAATTTGGGAACGTTCATCTTGCATGGACACGACAATCCCCGTTGGAATATGGGTCATGCGGACAGCAGACATGGTCGTATTAACGTGTTGTCCACCGGCTCCGGATGCAGCGAAAGTATCAACGCGGATATCTTTTTCATTAATTTCGATTTCTACTTCTTCCACTTCTGGAAGAACAGCCACTGTCGCTGTGGATGTGTGGATGCGCCCTTGGGATTCAGTTTGCGGCACCCGTTGTACGCGGTGAGCTCCGTTTTCGAATTTGAATTTAGAATAAGCGCCATTGCCGTTGATCATGAAAATAATTTCTTTGTATCCGCCGCTGGAGCTTGGAGAAGCTTCCAATACTTCCACTTTCCATCCTTGCGATTCTGCATAGCGCGTATACATGCGGAATAGGTCACCTGCGAAAATATTGGCTTCATCCCCACCTGCTGCACCGCGAATTTCCATGATTACGTTTTTGTCGTCGTTAGGATCTTTCGGAAGAAGAAGAATTTTTAGTTTTTGTTCCAGTTCTTGAATTTTATTTTTTAATGTGTTGAACTCTTCTTTTACGAGTTCATGCATTTCTGGATCCAGTTTTTCCTCCAGCATTTGTTTGGCATCTTCAAATTCTTCTTTTGTTTTTTTGTATTCCCGATATACTTCTACCGTTTCTTGAATATCTGCCTGTTCTTTTGAATATTGGCGGAGTTTCTTCGCATCGTTGACGATTTCAGGATCGCTCAGCAATTCGTTTAATCGTTCATAGCGTTCTTCTACAGCTTGGAGTTTATCAAACATGACGTTCACCTCGTTTGTAGTTCGATTTATATAAAAGGTTTAATGTTTCGTAAATTCATTGACTTTATTAGTATAAAGAAAATGAAAAGGTTGTGCTACTGGTTGATTTAGTTTGGGCTTGGGCTAAAATTTCCCTCGAATTGTCTGGATGGTAATTTATTTTGTGCGGATGCTACCTCATTTGTGCGTTTGCTCCCTTATTTAGTGCGGATACTGCATTGTTTCGTGCGGTTGCCTCCTCATTTTGTGCGTTTGCTTCCTCATTTTGTGCGGATACTGCTCTATTTCGTGCGGTTGCCTCCTCATTTCGGGCGGATACTGCTCTATTTCGTGCGTTTACTACTCCATTTGGTGCGGATACCACTCCAATTCGGGCGTTTGTCTCCTCATTTCGTGCGGATACTGCCACGTTTCGTGCGGTTGCCTCCTCATTTCGGGCGGATACAAATCCAATTAGTGCGGATACTTCTTCATTTCTCGCTTTTGCTTTCCCCATTGGTGCAGATTCTCCCCTATCTAATACTCTCACAAAGGAGGATTGGCGTGGCATTTTCGGCAAACGGGATAATATGTATCGTTTCCGCCGATTTGAATTTGTTCTCCGGTGTAAACTGGTTTTCCGTTTTCATCAATCCGTAAATTCATTGTTGCTTTTTTATGGCAGAACCAGCAAATCGTTTTCATTTCTTCAATTTTATCCGAATAGAGAAGCATATATTTGCTTCCTTCAAACAGCTCGTTTCGAAAATCATTTTTTAATCCAAACCCCATTACCGGGATGTCCAATGCATCCACAATTTGCGTTAATTGCAGCACATGATGTTTTTTTAAAAATTGCACTTCATCCACTAGTACACAATACAATTGTTCAGGATAATTTTTCACGATCTCAAAAATGTTCGTATCCTCATAAACAGGAATGGCTTTGCGGCGCATGCCGATGCGGCTTGAAACATATCCGACCTCATCTCGATCATCAATGCCGGAAGTAAACATTAAAACTGGTTTATTTTGCTCTTCATAATTATGTGCAACTTTCAAAATTTCAAAGGATTTTCCGCTGTTCATTGCTCCATATTTAAAAAATAATTGAGCCATTGTTCTCCCTCATTTTTGCCATTAATTATTGGTTCTTTTCCTTAAAAAAATGCCTGCCAGATTGTTGGCAGGCATTTCATACTTCTTATTTGAGACCGTATTTTTTGTTGAAACGATCCACACGACCAGCTGCAGTCGCGAATTTTTGACGGCCAGTGTAGAATGGATGACATTCGTTGCAAACCTCAACGCGAATGTCTTTTTTCACTGAACCAGTTTGGAATGTGTTACCGCAAGAGCATGTTACTGTTGCAGTATGATATTCTGGATGAATTCCTTGTTTCATATTCGTTTACCTCCCGCCCTGAACCATTTTTCTGGAACAGAGTTATTTATTCGTACTGTGCCTTACATAACCCGAATATGCCAGTTACATATGCACACGTAACATACTGAATCATAATAACATACAATTTTTAAACATTCAAGTTAAAGTATAAAGCAAATCATTGAAGCGTTAAAGCAATCCTTTGCCTTTTACTTTTTTCATTTCTTCATTTAAGATTTCAAAAAATTCTTCGTTGGATTCTGTTGAGCGAAGTTTTTTCAAGAAACGTTCTGTAAAATCAGGAGCGTCAGTGAAGGTTTTTCGAATTGCCCAAAGTTTTTCTAATTGATCTTGCGGAATTAATAATTCTTCTTTTCGTGTACCAGAACGGCGAATATCCAATGCTGGGAAAATCCGGCGTTCTGCCAAGTTGCGGTCTAAATGTAACTCCATGTTTCCCGTTCCTTTAAATTCTTCATAAATAACCTCATCCATGCGGGAACCTGTATCGATCAGCGCTGTCGCTAAAATCGTCAAGCTGCCGCCTTCTTCAATGTTTCGAGCCGAACCAAAGAATCGTTTAGGACGATGAAATGCCGCTGGGTCAATTCCACCGGATAGAGTTCTTCCGCTTGGTGGAATGACTAAGTTATAAGCCCTTGCCAGTCTCGTAATGGAATCCATTAAGATAATGACATCGCGTTTATGTTCCACTAGACGTCGGGCGCGTTCCAATACCAACTCCGCCACTTTTACGTGATTTTCAGGCACTTCATCAAAGGTAGAACTTACCACATCGGCTTTCACGGAACGTTCAATATCCGTTACTTCTTCTGGACGTTCATCAATTAATAACACGATGAGTTCTGCTTGAGGATAATTTGTTGTGATAGCATTGGCAATTTCTTTTAATAACGTTGTTTTACCTGCTTTAGGCGGTGCTACAATTAACCCACGTTGTCCAAACCCAATCGGCGCCACTAAGTCTATAATTCTTGTGGATAATTTATCAGGTGTTGTTTCAAGTTTGATTTGTCGATTAGGATAGATTGGAGTTAAAGCTGGGAAGTGAACGCGTTCTTTCGCAATTTCCGGATCTTCTCCGTTTACTGCGTCTACTTGAAGCAATCCATAATACCTTTCATTTTCTTTTGGTGGGCGTACTTTACCAGAAACTTTATCGCCATTTCGAAGGTCAAAACGTCGAATTTGCGAAGCTGAAATATAAATGTCTTCTTTGGAAGGCGAATAGTTGATAGGTCGAAGGAAGCCAAAACCTTCTGAATTGACGATTTCGAGAATCCCTTCCATAAAGAAATAGCCTTCTAATTCTGAACGTGATTTCAATATTGCAAAGATTAATTCTTTTTTTGTTAATTTGCTATAGTAGGAAATTTTGTATTCTCTTGCAAGATTATATAATTCCTTCAACGTCATGTTTTCTAATTGAGCAATCGTGAGAGACATAGCATTACTCCAGTCTTTTTATTTTTTTATCGAGTTGTTGGAAAGTCATTGGTGGAATGAAGAAGGATGAAGAAGATGCCTGATATATATTTAATATACTATCAGACATCTCAAATGAGTAGCATTTATTATTTTACGTAATTTGGTTTTTTCACCATGTTGTGGCGGCCTTCGATAAAGCGGACTGTGCCTGTTTTGGCACGCATGACAAGCGAGTTGGTTAAGCAGTATTCTCCTTTATATTGAACGCCTTTTAATAATTCAGTATCCGTTACGGCTGTTGCAGCAAAAATCGCATCGTCCCCTTTGACGAGGTCATCTAAATATAATACTTTTGAAACATCGAGACCCATGCTGATGCAGCGTTGTAATTCCTCGTCGTTTTGCGGAACAAGTCTTCCTTGGAAATCTCCACCTAAACATTTCAATGCTGCTGCGGCAATGACCCCTTCTGGAGCGCCTCCTGTACCAAACATGATATCGATGCCTGTTTCATCAAATGCTGTGCTGATTGCTGCACTAACGTCCCCATCTTGAATGAATTTGATGCGCGCTCCTGCCGCACGAATTTCATCCACGATATGTTGATGGCGCGGTCTGTCAAGAATGATTGCCACGACATCAGAAACAGATTTATTTTTAGCTTTTGCTACTGCTTTTAAATTTTCCGTAACGGATGCATTGATGTCAACTTTTCCTTTGCTTTCAGGACCCACTGCAATTTTTTCCATATACATATCCGGCGCATGCAATAAATTGCCTCGGTCTGCAATGGCCACAACAGTGATGGCTCCATTGCCGCCTTTTGCCACAATATTTGTACCTTCCAGCGGATCTACAGCGATATCCACTTCAGGACCTCCATTGCGAAGGCCAAGTTCTTCGCCAATATATAACATTGGCGCCTCATCCATTTCCCCTTCGCCAATAACCACTCTTCCGTGCATTGGGATTGTATCAAATAAAGCTCTCATTGCTGAAGTTGCCGCTTCGTCTGCTTCATTTTTTAAACCGCGGCCCATCCATTTGGCAGATGCGATTGCTGCTGCTTCCGTTACACGCACTATTTCCATCGTTAAACTACGTTCCATTTTATTTAGTCCTCCTACTACAATTACCGAGACTTCAATTTCCAAATGTCATTTTATCATATAATGAGCTATTACTCAGCCCTTTCCACCGTGCTGACTGTAATCGATTCTTTTCGAATATTGGCTCCGAGACTTTGCAATTTTTCTACAAAGTGGCTGTAGCCTCTTTCAATATGATAGATATCATGAATTTCCGTTTCCCCTTCAGCTAAGAGACCAGCAAGCACCAACGCAGCACCTGCCCGAAGATCGGTTGCTGTCACCTTGGAGCCATGCAACTTGGTTGGACCTTGAATGATGGCGGTATTTCCTTCCACTCTTGCATTCGCATTCATGCGCCTTAATTCGTCAATATGCTTAAAGCGAGATGTGTAGATGGTTTCCGTAATTTTTGAGGCACCAATAGCTTGTGTCATCAATACGGAGAGGGGTTGTTGAACATCTGTGGGGAATCCTGGATAGACCAGAGTTTTCACGTCAACCGCTTGCAAAATATCCGTTTTTGGGATGAAGATACTTTCTTCCCCTTCTTCCACTTTAACGCCCATTTCACGCAATTTTGCAGTTACTGCTTCTAAATGGAGCGGAATAATGTTGTCTACGGTAACGCCATCTCCTAATGCAGCTGCATAAATCATAAACGTTGCTGCTTCAATGCGATCAGGAATAATGACATGCTTTGTACCGTGAAGTTCTTCAACACCTTCTATCCGAATAACGCTTGTTCCAGCCCCTTTAATGTTCGCCCCCATATTTGTGAGAAGTGTAGCCACGTCAATAATTTCCGGTTCTTTCGCCGCATTCTCGATGATTGTTTTCCCTTTTGCACGGACAGCCGCAAGCATGATGTTGATGGTTGCACCTACACTCGCAACGTCCAAGTAAATTTTTGCGCCGGTCAACTCTTCCGCTCTTAAATAAATAGCACCGTGTTCATTTGTTACTTTTGCCCCTAAAGCTTCGAATCCTTTAATATGTTGATCAATTGGGCGCGGACCTAAAAAGCATCCCCCTGGAAGCCCAATGACCGCCTTTTTAAATCGGCCAAGCATTGCACCCATGAGGTAATAAGAGGCACGAAGTTTTTTTACATTGCCATTTGGCAACGGAATCGGCGTCATATTTCTTGGATCTATCGTCATTTTTCCATCTTCGAAAACGACTTCTCCACCGATTTCCTCAAGTAATATTTTTAACGTAAAAGCGTCTGAAATTTCGGGAATGCCGCCGATGGTCACTGGAGAGTTTGCTAGGATGGATGCGGGTATTAACGCAACGGCACTATTTTTTGCTCCACTGACTTTGACTGTTCCTTTTAGACGATTTCCGCCAATAATTTTATATACATCCATACGCGTTCTCCCTCATGATTGGAAAGTTTCCTTTATTATGGTCATTTTTCCACTGCAATACGCATTCAAAAAACACATTCATTAACAATAGTTTATTTTTGCCCGGCAAATTTGCTAGCAATTTATCTTATCTTATCTTTATTCTTTTCAGTTCTTTTAAGAAACTAAACCATGTTTGGCTATTTTTATTGGTTTTTGCGTTTTTCCCAATCGGCTAAAAATGTTTCGATTCCTTTATCCGTTAATGGATGATGGAACATTTGTTTAAGCACTTTAAATGGCACTGTGGCAATATCTGCACCAGCTAAAGCAACGTCAACCACGTGCTGCGGATGGCGAATGGATGCCGCAATAATTTCTGTTTCAATTTGATGAATATCAAAGATTTCTGCAATTTGGGCAATTAATTCAACGCCGTTTTGTCCGATATCATCTAATCGACCAACGAAGGGAGAAACGTACGTTGCGCCGGCACGAGCTGCTAGAAGGGCTTGGTTAGCGCTGAAAATTAACGTGACGTTTGTTTGAATACCTTTTTCAGAGAAATATTTGCATGCTTTTAATCCTTCTGGCGTCATTGGCAATTTGATTGTAATGTTTGGTGCAATTTGTGCGAGTTCAAGACCTTCGCGAATCATTCCTTCTGCATCAAGGGAAATTACTTCTCCGCTGACAGAGCCGTCAACTAGTTCTGCTATTTCGCGAAGACGGTCATGGAAAGAGATTCCTTCCTCTTTTGCCACTAATGAAGGATTCGTGGTTACGCCTGAAAGAATCCCCCATGAATACGCTTCTTTAATTTCATCGAAGTTTGCTGTATCAATAAAAAATTTCATAATAGCCCTCCCCTATTGTTATGAAAAATGAAGAGAAGGTCGCACATTCGACACTTCTCTTTGTTACTATTTCGAAGTGAACTTTTCGTTTGTTTAAAGTCTATACTAGACATTTATAGATAAAAAATAAACCATTATTTCGGACTATTTTTCCGCTATGGTTTGCGCATTTCAACCATTATTCGAAGGCTTTGTTGGAGCTTCCGAATTCGCGGATTTTTCCAATAACTGTTTCTTTGATTGCTTCGCGAGCAGGTCCTAGATATTTACGTGGGTCATAAAGTGTTGGATCTTTTTCAAGAATTTCACGAACCACTTTTGTTGCAGCAATTTGGTTTTCTGTGTTTACATTGATTTTTGCTGTTCCTAATGAAATGGCACGTTGAATGTCTTTTGTTGGGATTCCTGTTCCGCCGTGAAGAACAAGTGGAAGGTTTGTTAAATTCGAGATTTCTTCCATTTCTTTAAAACCTAGTTTTGGTTCACCTTTGTAAGGACCGTGAACAGAACCTAATGCTGGAGCTAAGCAGTCAATGCCAGTGAGTTCAGCTAGTTGTTTACATTCTTGCGGATCCGCATAAATGATGCCGTGGCCTACTACATCGTCTTCTTGTCCGCCTACAATACCAAGTTCTGCTTCAACAGATACCCCTTTGGCATGTGCATATTCAACTACTTTTTTTGTTATTTCTACGTTTTCTTCAAATGGTTTGTGGGATGCATCGATCATGACAGAAGTGAAACCGGCGTCAACGGCTTCTTTACATTTTTCGAAGCTGGAACCGTGGTCTAAGTGGATGGCAACAGGAACGGTAATGTTGTAGCTTTCCATTAAACCTTTTACCATGTGGTAAACAGCAATAAAACCGCCCATATATTTACCAGCGCCTTCAGAAACACCAAGGATGACAGGGGATTTTTCTTCTTCAGCCGCTTGCAAAATGGCTTGTGTGAATTCTAAATTGTTAATATTAAATTGACCAACCGCATATTTTCCTTCTTTCGCTTTAATCAGCATTTCTTTCATCGATACTAATGGCATTATTCAAATCCTCCTCAGGATGGTTAATTTAATAACTTTTTCCGTAATAATAGTACCAAATTCAAGAATTACTCACAAGTATAGAGGGAAATGTTAAGAAGTTGCGGATGGCAGGCCTTTTTTGAACTCTGGTTTCGTGAAGGATGCAACTTGCGGAATGGGAATCTCCTTCTCTGTACTCCATTATGAAAAATATAAGAACAATAAAATTACCGTTCCAAATAGTACGGAACGGTATATTAATCAGAGTCGTTTTTCTAATAATTCGAGAACCGTATTTTTTAATTCATGCACATTAAAAGGTTTTGGAAAATAATAATCTGCATGGCAGCTATTTTCTTGTACGCGCATTTCTCCTTCATCATATGCCGTCATCATAAATACCGGCATATCAGAATATAGAGCTTTCATCTTTTTTAACACTTCTTTTCCATCCATTCCTGGCAGTTTCATGTCCAGAAGCACGCCATCCATTTTCGTCTCTTCTAAAATTTTCAGCGCCTCTTTTCCATTGGATGCTAAATACGTTTTCACTCCTTCCGATGTAAAAATTTCATCGAGCAGTATACGGATTCCTTTTTGATCATCCACAATCAGTATTTTCTTCACAATTTTTCTCCTCAAATTCAATATGCTTTTTTCCAATCCCCCATTTTAATTCCCTTATTTTCATTATAATAAACATATTTTTTACATTCTATGTAAAATATGGGCAATCGTTATTCTATTTTGTATTTCACATCCTGATGCAGAAAAATCATGCCATCAAGCAGTTTTTATGTTTTCCTCTATTTTTGCATTTCAAAGGGCTGCCATTTATAATTGGTTTGAGGTGGAAATATGTCAAAAATCCTTGCAACCCAATTAAATGGGTTATATCAAAAAATTATCCAAAATGAAGAAGATTCCATTGAACAAACAGCAAGGCTTCTGGCACAAGCCGGTATTGGAGAAGGGAATGTTTTTTTTGCATGCTTTGATGAACTCCAGGCAGTTGAATTTTATGCTTTATATAGCGAAGAGCCATTTGCGAAACTTTCCAAATGGTCGCCGGATGTGGACATTCATGAAGCCGATCGGGTTTTAATCTTCACAAAAAGCGCCCAAAATCCAGAAGCCCTTCAACTGGCGAAAAAATTATATGATGAGTTTATCCCTTTTGCTGTTGTGGCCAGTGATGCTGCCAGTGACGAAAATGAGTTGAGCAATTTGGCTTATACTTATATTTCCATGCAAATACGAGGTGGATTGATTCCCCATCCGACGAAATTAGGTGAACGGATTGTGGTGCCTCATCTCCACGCCGCACTATTTATTTATGAAGCCATTAAAATTGTTTATGATGAAATGTTGGAAGATGAATTATAATTTTTATGACAAACCTAGAGTAAACAGTTTAAACTTCGCTCTTTTTTTATCTCATCTGCACACAAAAAGTCCGGGCTTCCTTTCCTGACAGCCCGGACTTTTTTATGTTAGGACATTATTGATTTTTACGATATTTAAATGCTGTTCCAATAAATTCTCGGAATAGCGGTTGTGGACGTTGCGGACGAGAAACAAATTCTGGATGGAATTGGCATCCGATGAAGAATTTTTTCTCCGGCAATTCGATGATTTCCACTAAGCGGTTATCAGGGCTTGTCCCTGAGAACACAAGGCCTTCCGCTTCCATCGCTTCACGGAATTCGTTGTTGAATTCATAGCGGTGGCGATGGCGTTCATAAATTAATTCATCTTGATAAGCTTGCTCAGCTCGAGAACCTTCCAATAGTTTGCATGGATATAATCCTAAGCGCAATGTGCCGCCTAAATCCATGTTTTCTTTTTGGTCTGGCAGTAAATCAATAATTGGATATGATGTGTCTTTATCAATTTCTGTTGTGTGGGCGCCTTTTAAGCCAAGAACATTGCGGGCAAATTCGATTGCCATCAATTGCATACCTAAGCAAATGCCAAGGAATGGAATGTCGTTTTCACGGGCATATTTAATGGCTGTAATTTTTCCTTCCGTACCGCGGTTTCCAAATCCGCCAGGCACCAAAATTCCGTCGGCGTCTTTCAATTTTTCATGGACATTTTCTTCTGTAATTTCTTCTGCGTTAATCCAATCAATGCAAATATCGGAATCATACACGTATCCCGCATGTTTCATCGCTTCAACGACTGAAATATAGGCATCTTGCAATTCCACATATTTACCAACAAGGGCAATACGTGTTTTGTATTTCAAGCTTTTCACTTTATGCACAAGCTCTTGCCAATCAGACATATCCGCTTCAGGAGCTTCAATGCCGAAATGTTCAAGTACGATATCATCAAAATCTTGTGCATGCAGATTTAATGGCACTTCATATAAGTGTTCTACATCACGGGATTCAATGATGTTGCGAGGAGAAACATCGCAGAACAACGCTAATTTTTCTTTCATGTCATCGAAAACAGGCAATTCTGTACGCACCACGATAATATTTGGCTGAATGCCTAATGAACGCAATTCTTTAACAGAATGTTGCGTTGGCTTCGTTTTTAATTCGCCTGATGCTCGGATATAAGGGATCAACGTACAATGGATATACATCACATTATTTGGACCTAAATCGGATTTCATTTGGCGAATTGCTTCTAAAAATGGAAGACCTTCAATATCCCCTACAGTTCCGCCCACTTCTGTAATGACGATGTCGGCATTTGTTTCTCTTCCAGCACGCTGAATGCGTTCTTTAATTTCATTTGTCACATGCGGAATAACTTGCACCGTTTTTCCGTTGTAGTCGCCGCGGCGTTCTTTCGCAAGAACTGTTTGATAAATTTTTCCGGACGTTACAGTTGAATGTTTTCCTAAATTAATATCGATGAATCGTTCATAGTGGCCTAAGTCCAAGTCTGCTTCAGCACCATCATCTGTTACGAATACTTCCCCATGCTGGTAAGGGCTCATTGTACCGGGATCTATATTCAAATATGGATCAAATTTTTGAATCGTTACTTGCAAACCGCGATTTTTTAACAACCGTCCAAGAGATGCTGCTACAATCCCTTTTCCCAAGGAAGACACTACTCCACCCGTTACAAAAATATACTTTGTCATTTGTAAGATTCCTCCTCAAAATATTTCCACATTTTATCAAATGAAGAAGCTCATTGTAATCATTGCTGCATGTTCGTTCAAAATCCTTTTCTATATTATCTTTGCCTACAAGCAACATTCCCAAAAGGAAAAAGGCTAAACATTGAATCAGAAAGTTTATGGCATTTTAGAAACAAGTTGCAATGAACATAAGCTTCCTTGCGGGTTAAAAAATAAAAAACGCTCCTCCTGCACGTTCGCAGGGGGAGCGTGAATCTATCACGTTCATTCTCCTTTTGAAGGAGCCCAAATAAAAGATTAAACGGAAGCGAAAAATTAGTCAAGAGATTTAAACAAAAATACATTTTTACAGAAAATTATTACTCTTCTTCTTCCTCATTTTCCTCATCTACTTCAATTACATCATCGTCGTCCATTAAGAATTCCTCATCTTCTTCTAGCAAATCATCATCTACATCTGGAATATCTTCAGGAAGGTCAACATCGATATCGTCTAAATCATCCTCAAATTTATCTACAATTTCATCATCAAAGTCAAGGTCTTCTTCATCTTCATCCAAGAACTCTTCAAGTTCTTCTTCAAATACAATATCCTCTTCATCGATGATTTCTTCTTCATCATCAAAGTAAGCAAGTCTCGTTCTGCGTCTGCGCGTTTTAATTGTAGGAGCTGTTTCTTCCTCAACTGTTTCGATTTTATACCATTCACGAAGCCCCCACATATTTTCGTGATTTAATAAGAAACGGCCATCCACATTTAAATCTGTAAAGAATTGCACTAATACATCCTTTACTTCTTCTTCTGAAAATCCTTTTAACTGCTTGATTTCTTCAAGCAAATCAAAAAATGGAACGGCTGTTTTTTTCTCTTCCAAAATTGCATAAGCTAAGTCAATTAACGATTCTTCTGCTATTTGCTCTTTTGTCATTTCACGAATCTTCAACTCGTGCACGCCCTTTCTTTTACATACATTACACATGCTATCCATTATATACATATAATTGTATACTATGCTAGATTCATTTGTTGTTTTTTATTTTATAAAATTCTCTAAATGCCAAAAAAAATAAATATCCTGATAAAATTAGCAGCGGAATCGCTCCTAATTGTTTATTATACAAAAAGAAGGTTGCAATGAGACAAGCTAAAATGACTAAATAATGTGTGTATTGTTTCAATTGCAACCCTCCACTTCTTGTAAAAAACATTATAGCTAATTTTCCTCCATGGATGATAGAATTTTGCAAAGTTTTTTTATAAAAATGATAATTCATCAAAATTTTACCTGTATATGTATAAGAAGAGGAAGCGTTCGAAACCTAGCCTTTTCGAACGTTCCTCTTTTCATTATAGACAAAAACTTTACTTTTTATATTTTAATTGTTCTTTTGGATTTTGTAAAAAATTCCTGCTTCCACTTTACATATTTCTTCGATATTGGCCGCCCACTTCATATAAAGCTTTTGTAATTTGGCCTAGACTTGCCACTTTGACAGTTTCCATCAACTCTTCAAAAATATTGCCGCCAGATAGTGCCACTTCTTGAAGACGTTTGAGCGCTTTTTCGCATTCCTCTTTGTGTTTTTCTTGGAAAGCTCGTAAATTTCGAATTTGCTGCTCTTTTTCTTCATTTGTTGCTCTGGCTACTTCTAATTTATCGATCTCTTCGATGGAAGCATTTGGGTTAATATACGTATTCACACCGATGATTGGCAGTTCGCCGGAATGTTTCAATTGTTCATAGTACATGGATTCTTCTTGAATTTTTCCTCGCTGATACTGCGTTTCCATCGCGCCAAGAACGCCTCCGCGGTCGTTGAGCCGTTCAAATTCTTCCAGCACTTTTTGTTCCACTAAATCTGTCAACTCTTCGATGATGAAAGAACCTTGCAATGGGTTTTCATTTTTCGATAAACCCAGCTCTTTTGTAATAATCATTTGGATGGCCATCGCTCTTCTTACGGATTCTTCCGTCGGCGTTGTAATGGCTTCATCATAAGCGTTTGTATGAAGCGAGTTGCAGTTGTCTTGCAATGCCATTAAAGCTTGAAGCGTTGTACGAATATCATTGAATGCAATTTCTTGGGCATGCAAGCTGCGGCCGGATGTTTGAATATGGTATTTAAGCTTCTGGCTGCGTTCATTTGCACCGTATTTGTCCCGCATCACAATCGCCCAAATGCGTCGGGCTACCCGTCCGATTACCGTATATTCAGGGTCAAGGCCGTTTGAGAAGAAGAAGGACAAGTTAGGTGCAAAATCGTCAATATGCATGCCGCGGCTTAAATAATATTCGACATACGTAAAGCCATTCGCAAGAGTAAAGGCCAGTTGCGTAATCGGGTTGGCTCCAGCTTCTGCAATATGATAGCCGGAGATGGATACAGAATAGTAATTCCGCACTTTATGTTTAATAAAGTATTCTTGAATATCTCCCATCATGCGAAGGGCAAATTCCGTCGAGAAGATGCAAGTGTTTTGGCCTTGGTCCTCTTTTAGAATATCCGCTTGCACTGTTCCGCGGACAACTTGCAATGTTTTTTCCTTCACTTCCGTAAATTCTTCTACTGTCAAAATGCGCCCTAATTCTTTTTCTTTTTTCTTCACTTGCTGGTCGATGGCTGTGTTCATAAACATCGCCAAAAGAATTGGCGCAGGGCCGTTGATAGTCATTGATACGGAAGTGGATGGGTCGCATAAATCAAAACCTTCAAATAGTTTTTTCATATCATCTAATGTGCAAACGCTCACACCAGATTCGCCAATTTTCCCGAAGATGTCCGGACGCTCATTTGGATCTTCACCGTATAATGTGACAGAGTCGAAAGCAGTTGATAAGCGTTTGGCTGGGTCATCTTTGGATAAATAGTGGAATCGTTTGTTTGTGCGTTCCGGTGTTCCTTCTCCCGCAAATTGCCGCTTCGGATCTTCCCCTTGGCGTTTGAATGGGAATACACCTGCTGTATATGGGAAATAACCAGGTACGTTTTCTTTACATACCCAACGCAAAATTTCACCGTAGTCTTTAAATTTCGGCAATGCCACTTTCGGAATTTTTGTTCCGGATAATGACGTCGTTGTCAGTAAAGTCCGAATTTCTTTATCCCGCACTTTTGTGACCATTTCATCCCCAGAGTAGGCTTCTTTTAATTTCTCCCAATTTTCTAAGATTCGTTTTGATTCCGGCGTCAGTTCGTTTTTGATGCCTTCAGCTAGCGCCTCCAAAGACTTGATGAGCGCTTCATCCGGATGTTTTTCTTTCAATTCGTTGATTGTGCCTTCAATTTGGTAAAGTCTTGTCGCAAGTTTTGCTTGCTGTTCCACTTTTTTATGGTAGTTGCGGACCGTTTCAACAATTTCTCTCAGATAGAAACGACGGTCATTTGGAATGATGACGTCTTGTTTTTCTGTTTTTGATACAATTTCATAAGAAGTTTTCCAATTATAGCCGAATTTTTCATTGATTTTATTGATAAGGGCGGCAAATAAAGCATTTGTACCTTTGTCGTTGAATTGGCTGGCAATCGTGCCGTAAACAGGCATATCATCTAATTTCTGATCAAACAATTCATGGGCCCGCTGATATTGTTTTTGCACTTGGCGAAGAGCATCTTCAGAACCTTTTTTCTCAAATTTGTTGATGGCAATTAAGTCTGCAAAATCAATCATATCAATTTTTTCCAACTGGGATGGTGCTCCGAATTCGCTCGTCATAACATACATGGAAAGGTCTGTATATTTTATAATTTCCGCATCCCCTTGGCCAATTCCGCTTGTTTCCACAAGGATTAAGTCAAAACCGGCCGCCTTGACCACATCTAAAATATCGCCAATGGCAGCAGATAGTTCCGAACGGGATCCTCGTGTTGCCAAGCTTCTCATGTACACCCTTTTATCGAAAATAGCGTTCATGCGGATACGGTCGCCAAGCAACGCCCCGCCCGTTTTTTGTTTCGTCGGGTCAACGGAAATGATAGCAATTCGTTTATCAGGGAACTCTCTCAAGAATCTGCGCACCAATTCATCAGTTAAAGAAGATTTTCCGGCTCCCCCTGTACCCGTGATGCCGACAACCGGTGTGCCTTTACTTCTTTCCCGGGCGAGTTTCAACATCTCTTCAATTTCCGGGTCGCCGCCGATTTCAGCCGCCGTAATTAAGTTTGCTAAAATTTCCGGGCGGTCTGTTGACAATTGATTCAGCTTTTCTACATAGTTTCCTGTCAGTCTTGAAAAGTCAGCACCCTTTAGTTTTTCATTCACCATGCCTTGCAAGCCGAGGCGCATGCCGTCTTCAGGGGAGAAAATTCCCGCAATGCCGTATTCATGGAGCTCTTTAATTTCCCGCGGCAAAATCACCCCTCCACCGCCGCCGTAGATTTTAATGTGGGGTGCTCCTTTTTCCTTCAGTAAATCATACATATATTTGAAGTATTCCATGTGTCCACCTTGATAAGATGACACTGCAACAGCTTGCACATCTTCCTGAATCGCCGCATTCACCACTTCTTCCACAGAACGGTTATGCCCTAGATGAATCACTTCTGCTCCGCTTGCTTGGAGAAGTCTACGGATGATGTTGATAGAAACATCGTGGCCGTCAAAAAGGCTTGATGCCGTCACAAAACGAACGTGATTTTTTGGATGATACACCTCTGTCTTTTGACGTTTGATTTCCGTCTTTGAACGTTTTTCCTCTGTTCGAACTTGAACCATATGATTACCCCTTCCGTTGAAAAATGAACAACATCTCCCTAAATGTGTGATAAAAACACCGCCATGCAACGAAATAGTCGTATGCAATTAGCGGTGTTTTTTCCTATTTTTCCCGGAAATGCAGAATGCCTTTTAAGAATAATCTCGTCTGCAATGCAATAAATTCTTCAATTGTATATTTCTTATGGTATGCCCATTTTCGGAATGCCCAGCTTTGGCCTTGAATCACCAGATGGTTTGCTGCTAAATAAATTTCTTCATCCGTCAGTTGAATTTCTCCCGATTTTACAACATTGCGCAAAATTTCCTCAAACAGCGAAACCATCTCTAACTCTTTTCTTAAAACATATTGCATTGCTTCTTTCGGGAATGATTTCGTTTCTTGATACATGACGGTGAATTCATCCACCATTCGGTCAATCAACAAGAAATATTGACGGATGGCTTCTTCCAACTCTTCAATTGTTCCATTTTTTGTGGAAATTTCTTCTAAACATTCCGTGACTTTATTATATATGTGGTCGCAAACTAAATAGAGCACATCTTCTTTTGTCCGAATGTATTCATATAATGTTCCAATACTAAAACCAGCAGCTTTGGCAATTTCCCTTGTCGTCGCGCGATGAAAGCCTTTTTCTTTTAATAATTTCACGCTCGCCTCGATAATTTGCTGGCGTCTTAATTCAATAAGGCATTCATCTTTAACGGAAGTTTGTACGACAATTTTTTCCTTTTTGCTCATAAGCTACTTTAACAACATGCGAGAGATTACAACTCTTTGAATCTCTTGCGTTCCTTCATAGATTTGAGTGATTTTAGCATCGCGCATGAAGCGTTCTACAGGATACTCTTTCGTGTAGCCGTATCCGCCGAAGATTTGCACAGCATCTGTCGTCACTTTCATGGCTGTATCTCCCGCCATCAATTTCGCCATTGCGCTTGCTTTTCCATAAGGTAAGCCATTGGATTCCAGCCAAGCCGCTTGGTAAGTAAGCAATCTGGAAGCTTCCACAGCTGTAGCCATATCCGCCAGTTTGAAGGATACCCCTTGATTTGCTGCAATTGGTTTTCCAAATTGTTCGCGGTTTTTCGCGTATTCGACTGCTGCATCTAAGGCTCCTTGGGCAATACCAACTGCTTGGGCAGCAATTCCGTTGCGTCCGCCGTCTAATGTTTGCATGGCAATTTTAAAGCCTTGCCCTTCTTCGCCAAGCAAGTTTTCTTTCGGCACTCGGCAGTTGTCAAAAATAATTTCTGCAGTAGGTGATGAACGGATGCCCATTTTATCTTCTTTTTTCCCTACTTGGAAACCTGGAAAGCTGGATTCAACGATGAAGGCGCTAACCCCTCTTGTTTTTTCTTCCGGATTTGTCAATGCAAACACGATATAGATGTCTGCAATACCGCCGTTTGTAATGAAGATTTTTGAACCGTTGATCACGTATTCATTTCCATCCAAAACAGCTGTCGTTTTCATCGCGCCCGCATCACTGCCAGAACCAGGCTCTGTTAAGCAGTAAGCCCCGATTTTTTTCCCTTCAGCCATTGGGCGAAGATATTTTTGTTTTTGTTCTTCCGTACCGAATTTATAAACAGGCCAGCCTGCAAGAGATGTATGAGCAGATAAAGTTACACCTGTGGATGCGCATACGCGGGATAATTCTTCTACGGCGATGACATAAGCTAAATAGTCGAATCCTGCACCGCCATATTCTTCTGGCCATGGAATCCCTGTCAAGCCAAGTTCAGCCATTTTATCCCAGATTTCTCTATCAAAACGAGCTTCTTCATCCCGTTCTTTTGCTGTTGGTGCTACTTCATTTTCCGCAAAATCTCTTACCATTTCCCGCAGTTGTTGATGTTCTTCAGATAATTGGAAATTCATGATAAGTCCTCCTTACTTCATTGTGTCTACAAATGTTTGCTGATGACCAATCTTTGGATCTCGCTTGTACCTTCATAGATTTCTGTAATCTTAGCATCGCGGAAGTAGCGTTCTACTGGATAGTCTTTTGTATAGCCATATCCCCCGAAGACTTGCACGGCTTCAATGGCCACTTCCCTCGCTGTTTGAGATGCGAACAATTTCGCCATCGATGCTTCTTTGCTGCAAGAAAGCCCTCTTGAACGCAAATCCGCAGCACGGTAAACTAGCAGTCTTGCTGCTTCCACCGACGTCGCCATATCTGCAAGTTTGAAAGCTATCCCTTGGTTAGCAATAATTGGCTTTCCAAATTGATGACGCTCAATTGCATACTTCACCGCAGCATCTAAAGCCCCTTCCGCAATTCCAAGGGCTTGAGCAGCAATTCCGATGCGGCCCACATCCAAGTTGGCCATTGCGATTTTAAAACCTTCTCCCTCTTCACCAAGTCGGTTTTCTTCCGGCACTTCCATATTTTCAAAAGTAATCTCCACCGTTCTCGAACCATGCAGCCCCATTTTCTTTTCGTCTTTTCCAATGATGAGGCCCGGCGTATTTTTTTCCACAATAAATGCTGTAATTCCATGGGAGTCTTTTGATGGGTCTGTTTTAGCAAAAACGATATAAACATCAGCTTCTCCACCATTTGTGATGAAGATTTTCGAACCGTTGATGATATAGCGGTCTCCTTTTTTCACAGCCCTTGTTTTCAAAGAAGCCGCATCGCTTCCCGCCGATGGTTCCGTCAAGCAGAAGGCGCCTAAATATTCACCCTTCGCCAGCTTTGGAACGTATTTTTTCTTTTGCTCTTCCGTTCCAAAGTACAAAATTGGATTTGTGCCGACGGATGTATGCACTGACAAAATGACGCCGATGACTGCGCTTACTTTTGAAAGCTCGTTAATGGCAATGATGTAGGATGTAAAATCCATTCCAGATCCTCCATACGCTTCCGGAACGGTAATGCCCATCAGTCCTAACTCTGCCATTTTATTTAAGATAGGCCTTGGAAACTCGCCGGCTTCCATTCTTTCAATAAACGGTGCAATTTCTTTTTGCGCAAAATCCCTCACCATGTCTCGCATCATCAGTTGTTCTTCGGTGAAATGTAAGTTCATCCGCTTCCACTCCTTATTCATAAGTGTAGAAGCCGCGTCCTGTTTTCTTGCCTAGCCAGCCAGCTGCCACATATTTTCGAAGCAGTGGGCACGGACGATATTTGTCATCTCCTAATCCTTCATGCAAGATTTCCATAATGTATAGGCATGTATCTAAACCGATGAAATCTGCAAGTTGCAGCGGCCCCATTGGATGGTTCATTCCAAGTTTCATAACCGTATCAATGGCTTCTTTTGTGGCAACCCCTTCATACAACGCATATATTGCTTCGTTAATCATTGGAAGGAGCACTCGGTTTGATACAAATCCTGGGAAATCGTTTACTTCCACTGGGGTTTTGCCAAGATCAATCGCCATTTGTTCTACTGTTTTAAATACTTCATCTGTTGTAGCAAGACCCCGAATGACTTCCACAAGTTTCATAACCGGAACCGGGTTCATGAAGTGCATGCCAATGACTTTTTCAGGGCGTTTTGTCACAGCTGCAATTTCCGTAATTGGAAGAGATGAAGTATTCGTCGCTAGGATGGCATGTTCTGGTGCAATTTCATCCAGCTGTTTAAAAATCGATTGCTTGATTTCCATGTTTTCTATCGCCGCTTCAATGACAATGTCCACATCATGAGCATCTTCTAAACTAAGGGACTTTGTAATGCGATTAAGAATTGCTTCTTTTTCTTCTTCCGTTTTGCGCCCCTTTTCTACATCGCGGGACAAGTTTTTTGTAACTGTGGAAAGACCTCTTTCAAAAAATTCTTCTTTAATATCGTTCAGTTTCACTTCAAAACCTGCTGTCGCGCAAACTTGTGCAATGCCAGAGCCCATTTGCCCAGCACCAACAACCATTACCTTTTGAATAGCCATTTTGAATCCCCCATTTATTGTGATTATTGTTTTGGCACTTCTACCATGATGGCATCCCCTTGACCGCCGCCGGAGCAAATGGAAGCGATTCCAATTCCGCCGCCACGACGCTTTAATTCATAGCAAAGGGTTAAGATAATTCTCGCCCCTGAAGCGCCGATTGGATGGCCCAGTGCCACCGCTCCTCCATTGACATTGACTTTTTCCGAATCAAGCCCTGCAATTTGGTTGCTGACAAGGGCTACCGCTGCAAATGCTTCATTGATTTCGATTAAGTCAATTTCATCAATGGATTTGTTCGCTTTGTTCAAGATTTCACGAATGACAAGCCCCGGTGTTTGCGGGAAGTTTTCTGGTTCAACGGCCACTTCCGCATGAGCTAGCACATAAGCAAGCGGCGTGCGTCCTTCTTCTTTTGCCCTCTTTTCGCTCATTAAAACAAGGGCACAAGCGCCATCATTTACTCCAGGTGCGTTTCCTGCTGTAATGGTACCGTCCTTGTCAAAAGCGGGTTTCAACTTTGCTAGCGATTCCAATGATGTATCTCTGCGAGGTGCTTCATCTTCTTTAACAATGATTATCTCTTTGCGAGTACGTACTTCGACTGGAACAATTTCTTCAGCTAGTTTACCTTCATCAATGGCTTGAATAGCCCGCTTGTGGCTTCTGAGCGCCCAAGCATCTTGCTCTTCCCTTGAAATGCTAAATTCCTTCGCTGTTCCGTTTCCATATGTCCCCATATGCACTTTTTCCGGATGGAAGGAACAAGACAATCCATCATAAATCATGCCATCAATGACCGTTGAATCGCCCATTCTGAGCCCCCATCGTGCATTAGTTAAGTAATATGGCGCATTGGACATAGATTCCATGCCGCCAGCAACAATCACTTCTTCTTCTCCAAGGCGGATTAACTGGTCTGCAAGTGTTACACTTCTCATTCCTGAAGCGCACACTTTGTTAATTGTTTCAGTTTTGACAGACCATGGAATTCCTGCTTTATGCGCTGCCTGTCTTGAAGGAATTTGCCCTTGCCCCGCTTGAAGAACCGTTCCCATAATGACTTCATCTACTTGATCTGGTTGAACATTTGCCCTTTTTAACGCTTCTTTAATGGCAATGCCGCCAAGATCTGAAGCAGAAAGCGATGATAGAGCGCCTCCGAACTTTCCAAAAGGCGTTCTTGCCCCTTCTAAAATGACTGTTTTCAAACTCCCACCCCTTTGTTAAACGTGCATTTCTCCAGCTTTAAGATAAAATGGTAATTCAGCAATTAATCGAGTGAACGCTCGCTCGGTATAAATATAAGAAAAAACGGAGTCATTTAGAACTCCTTTTGTTGCCTCCTATTCTATTTTACTGAAATTATAGAAGATTAGCAATTCTATTTTTCTTATTTTTCAAACAATTTAATATAGTAGAATAATATTCTTGCAATGGTCCTTTTATCCGCACAAAAGGGGATGGTATTCGCACTAATGGTATCCGTATCCGAACAAATTAGTACCTTATCCGCACTAAAGAAAGTTGCAAACGCACTAATTGGGGTAATATACGCACCAAAGGAAGAAGAAAACGAACTAAATTGAACAGGTTTCGTACTAATTCAATCAAAAGAAAAAAGGGGATGGGAAAATTCAGTATTTCCCTCATCCACTCTAATAATATTTATTGCAATTCCACTGTTTCTTCCTCTACTGTAGCAGCTTCTTCTGCCGCTTCCTCTTTCACTCTTTCGCCAAAAACAGAGCGTTCTAACAATTCACACACATCGTATGTTTTGATTTGATCTTCTACTTCTTTTGCTTTTGTACCATCTGTAAGCATTGTTAAGCAGTAAGGACAACCTGCTGAAATGATAGATGCATTTGTCGCGAGAGCCTGCTCTGTACGGGCAACGTTGATACGAGTACCCACGCGATCTTCCATCCACATGAGTCCACCACCGGCACCGCAGCACATGGCATTTTCGCGATTGCGTTCCATTTCAACTAACTGAACTCCAGGAATCGATTTTAAAATTTCCCGAGGAGCATCGTATACGTTATTGTATCGTCCTAAATAGCAGGAATCATGGAAGACGATTGTTTCATCTACACGATGGTTCAATACTAATCTTCCTTCTTGTATCAACTTGTACAATAATTCCGTATGGTGGTACACTTCTCCTTCCCATCCGAAATCTTTGTACTCGTTTTTGAAAATGTTATATGCGTGCGGGTCGATTGTGACAATCTTTTTCACATCATATTTTTCAAATTCACTGATGTTTTCTTGCGCCAATTCTTGGAATAAAAACTCGTTACCAAGACGTCGCGGCGTGTCTCCAGAGTTTTTCTCTTTATTTCCTAAAATCGCAAATTTCACACCTGCTGCATTCAATAAACGAGCAAAAGATAACGCAATTTTTTGGGAACGGTTATCAAATGAACCCATGGAACCAACCCAGAATAAATATTCAAATCCTTCGCCAGATTTAGTGGCTTCTTTAACTGTCGGAATATGAACAGTTGGGTCAAGATCGCGCCAATTTTCTTTTTCTTTGCGGTTTAGCCCCCATGGATTTCCTTGGCGTTCGATATTGTTTAAAGCGCGTTGAGCATCTGGATTGATACGTCCTTCTGTCATTGTTAAATAACGGCGCAAATCGATAATTTTATCCACATGCTCGTTCATCACTGGGCATTGATCTTCACAGTTGCGGCAAGTTGTACAAGCCCAAATTTCCTCTTCTGTAATGACATCGCCGATTAATGAAGGTGAATAAATTTCCTCAATATTTGCTCCTTCTGCACCAGCTGCCATGGCCAATTGATTTCCTTTTGTTTGATTCCAAACAAATGTAGGCACCCATGGCTTTTTCTTTGTCACTACCGCCCCTGTATAAGTTAAATGATCGCGCAATTTAATGATTAAATCCATTGGGGAAAGCATTTTCCCAGTACCAGATGCTGGACACATATTTGTACAGCGGCCACATTCAACGCAAGAATATAAATCTAATAATTGAGTGCGGGTAAAATCTTGAATTTTTCCAACCCCGAAAGATTCAGCTTCTTCTTCCGCATCAAAGTCAATTTTGCGAAGGCGTCCAGCTTTTCCAGCTCTTTTAAAGAAGGCACCAATTGTAACGAACACTTCATGGAACTGTTTGGATTGCGGCACGAATACCAAGAATGTGAATACAGCAAGCATATGCACCCACCAGAACACATAAAAGAGCACATTGGCTACATCCGGGCTCAAGCCGCCGAAAATCAATGCAATAAAACCGGAAAACGGTGCAATTACAAAGTTCGGTTCATTTTCATGAGCGATTGTTTCAAAACCTAAAGCAAGGAAAATGGAAACGCATAATGTAATCAATGCAATATAGACGAAAGCTGCTTTCTTATCCCGCTTCCATTGCAAGCGTTCGAGCTTCTCGCCGTAGCGGCGGTAAGCAGCATAAATCAGAGCGCATAACATCAAAAACATTGTCCACTCTTGCATGAAAGTAAAGAACTCATGAAAACTGCCTAAAGGAAATGTATATCCTGGAACATAGCCTTTAATAATTAATTCAATTAATCCTAACTGAATAATAAAGAATGCATAAAACAAAATAAGGTGCATCACACCGCTTTTACGATCTTTGAACAGCTTATTTTGTCCAAGCACATTGACCCAGAAATTTTCGAAGCGTTCTTTAAAACTTAAATTCAAGTCTTCCTTTTTTCCGAGTTTAATATATTCCAATCTCGTTATCACTGTATAAGCAAACAAAGAAACAGCATACAAAACGACGGCGATGAACAGTATCAAGTTCACCAGCAATAGACCACTCATTTCTACTCCCCCTAAGAATTAGTCTTGCTTGAACGTACCAACTTACATTCTCCGTTTATATGCTCATTTTAAATTATGAATGAGCATTCAGTCAACAACGATTCGAAAATTTCTAAATTTTTTGCTGTTTGAAAATTATCATACTATAAAATTTATATTTTTTATATATGATTAATTGGGACAAAACTAAAAAAACATCATTTTCTCCAAGGAGAAAATGATGTTATTAAAATTGATTTCCGTTCCGGGGACGCTTTCCGCGGGCCCGGCTAGACTCTCCTCTGAGTCATTCCTTCGCTCCTTGTGGTCTCGAGAGGGCTCGTCGCAGGAGTCGCCCCGTCACTTCAATCAATTTTTTATCAAAACTCTTTCAGCTACCCCTATCATTTTTTGTTTATGTCCCAGCCTCTTTGATAACTTATCTGAACACATCTCCGCCCCGAATGTATTCCACATCTTTCACGTTTAACCGGAAGTTGACAGCGCGGGCGGCTACAAAGAAATAATCCGATAAACGGTTTAAATATTTTTGAATGACTCCTGGCACTTCTTCCTCATTCATCATTTTCACTACTTGGCGCTCTGCCCGTCTAGTAATCGTACGGGCAATATGAAGGGTTGCAGCAGCCGGCGATCCTCCTGGCAAAATAAAACGCTTTAAAGGCGGCAATTCTTCAGAAAGAGCGTCGATGCGTTTCTCCAATGCCTCTACAGAAGCTTCCTGCAGCTTATATTTTCTTTCTTTCATGACATTCGCTAAATCCGTGCCGCAGTCAAAAAGTTCATGTTGAATCTTTTCAAGGTCCGCTAAAATATCTTGAAAAGTATTTGGCTCTAATTCCGTTGCGGCTTTTCCAATAAAGGAATTCAGCTCATCAATGGTGCCGTACGCTTCAACCCGGAGATGATCTTTCGAAACACGGCCTCCAATTAAACTTGTTTTCCCTTGATCTCCTGTTTTAGTGTAAATTTTCATCATTCCATCTCCCTTTTATATATTTGAATGGCTTCTACCGTTGCTTCATAAACCCCTTTGGCAATCATTTTTCCTACTTCCGTAATTGGGCCGGCATATTGCATATATTCCCCCTGTTGCGTGGCAGCAACAAGCAGGCTGTCCGTCGGCGTTCCAGTGGCAATCGTATTGGTTAGTTTATCCATCACATTTTCTGATTGAAGAGCTTTGGATTTAGCTTCTGTTGCAGTCATCATCCCTTGAACAAAAGCTTCATCAGACAATTTCCCATTGATGATGACCCATGTGTTAATCGTGCCGATGGGTTGAAAAGCCTTCCGTTCGTAAGCAAGAGAAACATCAATGGCATTGCCGACGCCCGCTGTTACAATCACAATGAGGCTTCCAAAAGAGGCTTGGTACTCCCTGATAACTGCTTTTTTGGTATCAACCGCCGTCATCATCCCTACTGTATTCGTTGGTGAGAAACCTTGATGAACAAGATATTGCAAAAATTCGTTTTGAACGTTTTCTATATCATATTCTGGCGGAACCGTCCGATTGATAAATGCTCGATACCAGCCCATCCCTGCATTGTGCACAGCAGATGACAACACTTTTAAAGGAAAATCCGCTATAAAGGCGATATAATCTTCGCCTTTTTTTATATTGGATAAAGAAACCATTGTTTCCTTTTCAGGCACCTCAAAATCCGGCAAAATGGCCATTTGCGGCTTCGGCTGCTCCGGATGGGCTTGCGTGGAAATCCGCGCATCATATACTTCCATAATTTGACGGTCAATAATCACCTCATGGGGTTCGCCATACGCCTTCACCCTGCCTGCTTCCATCAACAATAAACGATCGCAATAGAGGGATGCTAAATTAATATCATGGAAAACTGCGACAACCGTCATCCCATGCTCTGTTACTTCTTGGCGAAGCATATCCAATATTTGCTTTTGATGGGCAATGTCTAAATGGTTTGTCGGCTCATCCAATAGAAGAAGCTCTGAAGATTGGGCCAACGCTTGGGCAATGAACACCCTTTGCCTTTCCCCGCCTGATAAAAACTCCAAATTGGTATTTTGATATTTTCTTACATCCGTCAGTTCCATCGCTTTGACAACCGCTTTTTCGTCTTCTTCCGACCAGCTGGAAAAAAATCCAGTTTGGTGTGGGTATCTTCCAATTTCCACTGTTTCCCGGACGGTTGTGGAAAAGGCATTGCTTTGAATTTGCGGCAACACCGTCATTTTTTTGGCCAGCTCCTTGGGCGAATGTTTTTCAATCGGCACACCATCAATGAAAACAGTTCCTGAAGTGGGATTTAAAATGCCGCTAATCATTTTAAGCAAAGTGGACTTCCCGCACCCATTCGGACCTAAAATGCCAAGAAATTCCCCTTTACCCACTTGAAAGGAAATATCATGAATAATCGGCGTTTGGTGATAGCCGCCAAAAATATGTTCAACTTTCAGCACCCGCATCCCCCCTTACTTTTTCCGACGCTGTTTAAAGAAAATATAAGCAAATACCGGCGCACCGATAAACGCTGTTATGACGCCAATCGGCAATTCTTGGGGCGCCACAATGGTACGGGATACTAAATCGCAAATAATTAATAAAGTTGCTCCTTTTAAAAAGGACAGCGGTAACAAGTGGCGGTGATCCGTTCCCCAAACTAGCCGAGTGATATGCGGCACCACTAAACCGACAAACCCAATTGTTCCTGAAACGCTCACAGCCGCTCCTGTCAACACAGAGCCTCCAATCAACACGGCATACTTTCTGCGGACGACATTCACCCCTAATGAAGTTGCCCGTTCATCCCCATACATCATCACGTTCAATTCTCTTCGGTTAAACCATAAAATCAATGAGCCAATGATTAAGAATGGAATCAATACATACACATAGGACCATCCACGCATCGCCACACTGCCAAGAAGCCAGTTGACAACCGCCTTTAACTCTTCATGGGACAATGCAGTCAACAAGGAAATGCAAGAGGATAAAAAAGCGCTGAAAATGACGCCCGTTAAAATCAGCGTTTCCATTTTTAATGTTTTATCCACCAGCCGCGCAAAAGAAAGGACGAAAATCAATGTGATAAAAGCGCCGAGAATGCCAAACATAGCAAGTGTATAAGAGCCAAGCATCGGAATGGAGACGCCGAAAAAAATGGTGGAGATGGCCCCGACAGATGCGCCCGATGAAACGCCAATCGTATATGGGTCCGCCAACGGATTTCTTAACAACCCTTGAAAAGCCGCCCCTGCAATGGCAAGAGACGCACCAACAAGCCCGGCAAGCACCACGCGCGGCATACGGATATTCCATAAAATGCTGTAGGCTCTTGGATTTGCTTCTTTGTCCCATAATGCAGAAAATGGGATATCCACAGAACCAATGGATAATCCAAGCCACACGCTGATTAATAAGAAAAGAAAAGTGGAACTATAAGCGAGAAATAGCTTTTTCTTCATCCCACATCCTCTGCCTGCTTCAATCTATTTAAAGTTTTCATAATTCCTCCAATGAACCCTTGAATAAATAAAAAATCCTGCGACAGCGAGAAGTCCTCCTCGCAGCATAAGGTTTCAAAATGTTCAATATTTTATATTATAACGAATTCTATAATAAAACATAGAACGAAAGCGAAAAAAGAGAAAAAACGCCCTCAAAACTTTGTATTGAGAGCGTTTAAATCATTTAGATTTCATAATCGAAGGAACCTGGCAATACGCGACGCAAGAATTGTTTTGTTCTAGCTTCTTTCGGCGCAACAAAGATGTCATGAGGCGACCCTTCTTCCACAATCACTCCGCCGTCCATGAAAATCACCTTGTTCGCCACATCTTTGGCAAAGCCCATTTCGTGAGTCACAACAAGCATCGTCGTACCTTCTTTTGCAATTTCCTTCATTGTATTCAATACCTCTCCAACAAGTTCCGGGTCAAGGGCGGAAGTGGGCTCGTCAAATAAGATAATGTCCGGGTTTAACGCAACGGCACGGGCGATTCCGACCCGCTGCTGCTGCCCTCCTGAAAGCTGGCTTGGATAATAGTCGTATTTATCGGATAAGCCCACTTTATCCAAGGCGTTTTTCGCAATTTCCCGTGCTTTTTGTTTCGGCACTTTGCGGGCAACGACCAACCCTTCCATGACATTTTCAATGGCTGTTTTATTATTGAACAAATTGTAGTTTTGGAAAACAAAGGCCGTTTTTTTCCGCACCTCTTGCACTTCTTTTTTCGTCGCATGTTTTAAATCCACTTCCAAATCCCCATATCTTGCCGTACCTTGGTCTGCTCGTTCCAAAAAGTTGATGCATCTAAGCAGCGTCGTTTTCCCAGAACCGCTCGGGCCAAGGATGACAACCACGTCTCCTTTATTTATTGTTAAATCAACACCTTTTAAAATCTCATTTTTTCCAAAGGATTTATGGATTCCTCTAATTTCCAGCATATTATGCCTCCTTTAAACGCTTGCCATTTTATATCGGCTCAATCGTTTCTCTAAATACTTGAATAATTGTTCAACGGCAATACAAAGAATTAGATAAACCATGAAAATATCAATATAGGCTTCCAAATAGTTGTAGCCAAAGTTGGCCGCCACCTTTGCCTTTAACGTAATCTCTTGCAAGGAAATGGCATACCCTAAGGATGTCGCTTTAATCAAGTTCACTGTGGTTGTCGCCAGATTCGGCAATGCAGAGACAAGAGCCTGAGGAATGATAATTCTCCGATATGCTTGAGCAGTTGTGAGCCCCACGGAATAAGCCGCTTCCAATTGCCCCTTTTCCACCGTCGATAAAGCGGAGCGGAACACTTCTATTAATACCGCTGATTTATTGAAAGCAAAAATCACAAATGCATACCAGATTGGATGAATTTTATACACTTCATAATTGATGTCGTATTTTTCAAAGGTCATATTTAAAACAATCGGAATAAAGCTGTATAAAACAAAGATTTGTATAATCACTGGCGTGCCTCGAACGAACGAAACATAAATTTTAGCCAGCTGATTCAACACGGGAATCTTATTGATTCTTGTCAATGCGAATAAGAAACCGATCGGCAATGCAATCAATAAGGAAACCACGGTTACAAGCAATGCGACAGGCACACCGGATAATGCAACAAAAAATGTATCGACAAGAAATTCCATATCCAGCATCTACTCTCCACCTCCTACGATGCTTTAATTGAACGCGAACCTTTGCTGAACGCTTTTTCCAAAAGATCAAACACTCTTTCAATGACAATTGAAATCACCCAATAAATGATGGCTAAAGCAATATAAATTTCCAACGCATGAGAGTTGAAATTGCTGGAAATGATGAGATTCGCTTTCCCCACAATATCGATAAACCCGATAGTATACGCCAATGCCCCTTCTTGTAAGATGGCAATGAGGCCATTCCCGAAGTTTGGAAGGGCTACAACAATTGCTTGAGGGAAAATGATGCGTCTATACGCTTGCCAAGGCGTTAATCCCACGCTCACTGCCGCTTCAAACTGTCCTTTATTAATGGACTGGATGGCTGAACGAATCACTTCCGACATCATTGCTGCGAATTGAAGGGAAAACGCAATCACAACGAAAACCCCTGTATAGATATCCTGCAAATGAATGTGAAACAATGCTTCCGATAAGAAAGGAACGCCGTAGTAAACAAGGAACAATAGCACGATGGAGGGAGTACAGCGCATAACCGTTGTATAACTATGGGCAACAATCTGCAATATTTTGCTTTTCCCCATTTTCATAAATGCCAGAACTAAACCGAGCAATGTGCCAAATACTACGGCAAGCCCAGCCACCGCAAAAGTAATTTTCAAGTAGGGCAAGAGTTGTGGAAAAGCTCCCCATAAATAATCGATATCAAAGTACTTTTCAAAAAACATCCTTTCACCCCTATCTACTTAAAAAATAAGGCTGTAAGGTAATCTACCCAACAGCCCATCATGAGTTATTTAGACTCAGCTTCCACTTTTTTCAACACTTCAAATAAGTCACGGCCATAATGTTTTACCATCAATTTATTGAGTGCATCCGTTTGTTTAATTTCTTTTACCGCCTCATCAAAAGCATCTGCCAATTCTTGTTGGTTTTTGTTAAATAGCGTCCAAGTTTTAATTACTGTAAATTCGTTATAAACTAATTCATCTTTCAAATTATGGTATGGACCTTCTGGATCGTTAATTTGTTTTTCGATCACTGGTTCTAAAGCAATTCCTCCATCCGCACGGCCTTCGTTCACCCATTGCACAATATCTACTGCAAACGTATCGCCTGCCACCAATTTCACTTGGTTGTCTGGATGTTCTTCATTGTATTTTGCCACCACTGTATATTGCGCGTTATTAGCAGCGATTGGCGCAAGCTCTAACCCGGCAGCCGCAAAATCAGATAAATCTTTAATATGGGCATTTTCTTTTTTCAACAATAAACCAACGCTGCTGAGTCCTGTAAATTCTTTAGGGAAAATGTATTTTTCGGCTCTTTCATCCGTATAGAAAATGTTTTTTACACCTAAGTCATATTTTCCTTGTTCCACCCCGATGAGCAGATCGTCATCTGTTGTTCCAATATATTCAAATTCATAGTCTTCTAATTTTTCATCCACCAGTCTCAACATATCCAATTCATAACCTGCCGGATTGCCTTTTTCATCTTGGTACGTAATCGGCTTCCAGGAAATTGCATAGGCTACTTTTACTTTTTTTACATCTGAGCCGGATTCTTCTGCATTTTTATTTTCTGAAGTAGAAGTATCTTCTCCTCCGCAAGCAGCCAGGGAAGCTGCAAGTAAACCGATAGCCCCTAATTTCAATAATTTTTTAAATTTCATTGTTGACGCCTCCTAAATTTGAATAAATTTATAATTTTAATGCTGCTTCCGCCAATTTTTTTATTGTCAAATCATCCATCGGCGGATTATGAAGACCTGCGCGAACATCTCGATAATAACGTTGCAACGGATTGTTGCGCTGCAAGCTTTTTGCGCCTACAACTCTCATCGCTTTATCGACAATGGATAGGGCGTTATTCGTCACGGTATATTTTGCTACATTCACCGCATTAACAATGTTGTCGGCTTCTTTTGCATCAAGATTTCTTTTGTTGATTAATTCGATATAGCTTTGGGCTGCTCCGTAAAGAGTGAAGCGTGCTTGTGCAAGAAGCAAATCAATTTCCCCGATAAGTGATTGCACATTCGGCAATGTAGCAATGGTTCCTTGAATGCTGTTTGGCGAATGTTGGTTGGCAAATTCCACCGCATAGTCGCGGGCTGCCTGGGCGATTCCGAGATAGGTTGCCGGAATAATCAACAACCAGCCGTTTAATTTAAAGCCCGTTTGGTAATTAGGGATTTCCACCAAGTCGGATTCAGCCACTTCCACATTATTCAACACCAAATCATGGCTTCCTGTCGCTTTCATGGCAACGGTATCCCATGTTTCTTCGATGGATAATCCTTTCGCATCCTTATGAATTAAGAAATTTCCGGTGCTTTCAATCTCAGGAATCCATGCAGTGACCAAAAAATAATCCAATTCGGGCGAACATGTGGCATAGGCTTTGCGGCCGTTGATGACCCACTTATTGCCCTTTTTCACAGCGCTCGTTCCTGGACGTCCTCCGCGGATTGGGCTTCCTGTAATGACTTCACTGACAATTTTGTTGATGATAGCCCCTTTTGCCACAGCTTCCGCAAATTCATCCAGTTTTTCTTTTGGCCAACTTTTCGATTCGTAAACATCCCCAACCGTAAGCAGCGTCCAACCGATGGAAAGGGCTGTGCTTCCATCATAACTGCCCAAGGTTTCTTGCAGTAAGATGGCATCATAAATGTTGAATCCATCACCGCCATATTCTTTTGGGAGCGTCACTTTTGTATAACCAATTTCACGCAATTTGTTTATATCGTCATGGGGGAAAAGCGATTGTTCATCGTTTACTTGGGCGCGTTCTTTAATAGGCAGCTCCAATGTTTTCAATTTTTCCAACCATTTCCGTTGTTCTTCCGTTTTGATAAATAGTTCTTTCACGGAAATTTTCACTACCTTTCAAAAAGAAAAATTAATCCTATAAAAATACTTCTATTTATAATATGACATGATTCTACATTTTTCGACTTTAATAGTCAATAACATAAGTTTATTTATGGGAATTATTTTTCGCGAAAGAACGAATTTTTGTCCTTTCGCAAGGAAAATCGCCTTTTCTTTTAACCTAATACCAACTTAATAGGTTGGAATTGACTATCATTGTACTGAATCGTGATTTCTTTGTCAATAAAATTCTTATAATTCCAATAAGAGTTATATAAAAACCAGCCCCAACTAATGAGGCTGGTGGATCTGAAATTTTACATTTTTTCAGGTGCAGATACGCCTATTAATCTTAAAGCATTAGCAAGGGTGATTCGAACGGCTTGAATTAAGGCAAGGCGCGCTTCTGTCAATTCTTTGTTGTCCGGATTCAATACTTTTTCGGCATTGTAGAAGCTATGGAACGATGCCGCCAGTTCTTGAATGTAATTTGCAATGCGGTGAGGCGTTCGATATTTTGCCGCTTCTGCCACAACTTGCGGGAATGTGCCAACTTTTTTCAGCACTTCTTCAGATTTTTCATCCGTTAATAAATGCAAGTTTTCTAAAGATGGATGGAAACCTTGTTCTTCTGCAGCACGTAAAATGGAGCAAATACGTGCATGGGCATATTGGACATAATATACCGGGTTTTCATTGGACTCCGCCACGGCAAGGTCTAAGTCAAAGTCCATATGGGAATCGCAAGCTGTTTTTACAAAGTAGTAGCGCACAGCATCAAGGCCTACTTCTTCTACTAGTTCACGCATCGTTACGGCATTTCCTGTACGTTTGCTCATTTTGTATTTTTCGCCGTTTTTATAAAGCTGCACCATTTGGATGACTTCCACTTCCAATTTGTCGCGGTCATAGCCAAGAGCTTCGATGGCCGCTTTCATGCGCGGAATGTAGCCATGGTGGTCTGCTCCCCATACGTTGATGAGTTTGTCGAAGCCTCGCTGAATTTTGTCTTCGTGGTAAGCAATGTCCGGTGTCAAGTAAGTATATGAACCATCTGATTTAATCAACACGCGGTCTTTGTCATCGCCGAATGTTGTAGAGCGGAACCAAGTCGCTCCGTCTTTCTCATAGATGTGGCCGTTCGCTCTTAATTTATCTAAGGCTTTGTCGATTTTTCCGCTCTTATATAAGGACGTTTCAGAGTACCATACATCAAAGCGAACGCGGAAGTTTTCCAAGTCTTTTTTCAATTTTTCAAGCTCCAAAGCGAGTCCTTTTTCACGGAAGAAGTTGAAGCGTTCTTCATCCGATTTTTCCAAAATAGAATCTCCGTATTGGTCAGCAAGTGTTTTGGCAATATCAATAATGTCTTGGCCATAGTAGCCATCTTCTGGCATTTCCGCATCTAGGCCCAATGCTTGTTTGTAGCGCGCTTCTAGAGAATATGCCAAGTTGTTAATTTGATTTCCCGCATCATTAATGTAATATTCTCGAGTAACATCGTAACCTGCAAAATCTAAAATGTTGCACAGGGAGTCGCCGAATGCAGCACCGCGGGCATGTCCTAAGTGAAGGTCACCAGTAGGATTTGCCGAAACAAACTCCACTTGAATTTTTTCGCCTCCTCCAGCATTTGAGCGACCGTAATTTTCGCCTTGTTCAAATACTGCTTTTACGATGTCCGCAAGGAAATCTTTGCGCACAAAGATGTTAATAAAGCCAGGTCCTGCAATTTCTACTTTTTCAATTTCCGTGCCTTCTGTTTCAAGATTCTCGACAATCGCTTCTGCAATTTGACGAGGCGGTTTTTTTGCAAGTTTCGTCAGCTGCATAGCCAAGTTTGTTGCAAAGTCGCCTTTTGTTTGATCTTTTGGTACTTCGATCTGCACTTGAAACTCTGCGCCCTCTTCTAAAATTTGAGCTTTCTCAACAGCCGCTTTTAACAAGTTTCTCAATTTTTCCTGCAATTGTTCTACTGCATTCATGCTTGTCCCTCCGTGTATTGTATTTCCAAAGTATAATGTCCGACTGATTGTCCACTAACAATTAAATCATACTGCACATTAAATCTGCCACTGATATTATTTTCTTCTGTATGTTCAAACCCCAACCGATGAGTTTTCGTTTGCAAAGGCAATGTTCCATAAATTGTGTCGTAATGGCCATTTTGTTTGCTTTCTAAGCTAAAAGGAAGCCGCATTTTGACAGCTCCACTGCGCAAAATGAGTGCATTGTCATTGTTCATTTTCACTGTTGTCCGAATCCTTTGGTCTTCCAAAAATTCTTCATAGCGCAAATACATTTTCTCGTTCTTTTTTAACCAAACTCCTTGAAGCCACAGTTCGTAGGTTTCCTCTTCCCCTTCAATGGGACGGATAGTCGAAATAACTTTGATTTTTACGTTTTTTTCAACACTCATTTCCTGCGGGCACTCCTTATGTATACTTAACTTATTTATTATATTATCGCCTTGCAAAGAATTTCAAGAGAACTAATAAAAATTCAATCATATCAAGGCTTCATCTTCATTTTAAACTGCTTTCTATCTATTTTGTACAATGCAATATAACGAAAAATAATGTTTCACTTTTGGACAAATCAAAGCGACGAGCGTATGTTTAGGAATGGTAATTTTAAAAAAAGCAAGAAGCCATCCACACAAGTGAATGGCTTCCTACTAGGCCTATAAAGGCGAAATGTCCGCAACGTGGCGGAACGTTGTATTATATAAGATGTTCATTTTTCTATAAAATACTCGAATTAAACCAAAAAAAGAGAACGATTTTAACGCTCTCCTTTTTCATATGCCTACTATAAAGGTAGGACGTCGATAACCACGTTAAAACAACGTGTGAAAAGCCTACGACAAAGGTAGGGCATCGTAATTTTTATTTAATTACAATTAAATTTTCTTGTTCAAACTTGTCAACTTTATATTTTAGAAACTAAGATCATTGAGTTGCCCGTTTTAATTTTGCTAAAACCTTTTTATCATCTTCTTCTGATATTTCTCCCAATCGCTTAGTTAATCTTATTTTACTAACACTTCTCAACGCTTCTGTCATAACAGCTGAATCACTGTCTAAAAATGAATATTTCTGTTTGAAAAGAAAATAATGAGAATTGAAGCGCGGAATGGGTCGTCCATTTTTTAAAATCGGTTTATTGTCTTGTTTATTTATTTTCACTTCAAGTTTTGAAGTTAAGGGAGCAATGAGAACATTAGGATCACCAGAATTCATAATATTGTTAGACATTACTAAAACAGGTCTATTTTTTTACGCTCATTATTTTGTTCTGAACCAATGTTTTCTCCTAAATCACATAAATAAATGCTTCTCTGTGCTATTCTTCTTTTTTGTTGGGCTTCTTTGCTATCTATCCATTCTTTCGCAAGAATAATTTTTTACGATTCCCAATTTGTAAAGCTTGTTCTTTTATTGTTTTTTCTTGACTATTTGACATAGATCTCCTCCTTTTCTATCAAATTTATTTTACATCATCACAAATCTGGTTCGTATATTTCAATTTTTATATTTTCATTTGCTGAAGCATCTCGACTTTATTCTTGTTTCATTTTAAATTACTGCAGCGAAAACAAATTTCCTTATTTCATCAAAAAGAACATACAATCACCAAAAAAATTAGAGGTTGGGACAAATCTAAAAAAACATCATTTTCTCCAAGGAGAAAATGATGTTTTTTTGATATGTTATTAAAATTGATTTCCGTTCCGGGGACGCTTTCCGCGGGCCCGGCTCGAGCCTCCTCGGAGCTCATTGCTTCGCTCCTGCGGTGTCTCGAGACACGGGCTGTTCCCGCAGGAGTCGCCCCGTCACTTCAATCAATTTTTAGTTATATCAAATATTTATCAAAACCCTTTCAACTACCCCTTTAATTTTTTGTTTATGTCCCAGCCTCAATTTAATTTATATTATTTAACCCAACCAAGAATCATTTCTCTTAGCAATTTAGAAGCGGTGTTTACAGTCATCTCAGAGTGATCGTAAACAGGAGCCACTTCCACTAAATCAAAGCCAACAACATTTACTTCGCTTCTTGCAATTTCATGGATGGCTGCTAGAAGTTCTTTGGATGTAATGCCTCCGCAATCTACTGTGCCAGTGCCAGGAGCAAAGGCAGGATCGAGCACGTCGATATCTGTTGTAATATAAACATTGCGTCCTTTCAATGTAGGAAGCACTTCTTTTAAAGGCTCAAGCACTTCAAACTTCGCAATAAACATGCCGTTTTCCTTCGCCCATTCAAACTCTTCTTTGAGGCCGGAACGAATACCAAACGAATATACATTGCTTGGCCCAATCATTTCCGCAATTTTGCGAATCGGCGTTGCGTGGCTTAACGGTTCCCCTTCATAATCAGTGCGCAAATCCGTATGGGCATCAAAGTGAAGCACTGCCACATCCGGATATTTTTCATAAATCGCTCTTACGACACCCCATGTTACTAGATGTTCTCCACCCATGCCGACTGGAATTTTGCCATCTGCTAATACTTTCCTTACATACTTTTCAATTTCCTCTAAAGATTTTTGAGCATTCCCAAATGGCAGCGGAATATCTCCGGCATCGAAAAATTTCACATCATCCAATTCCCGGTCTAAATAAGGGCTGTACTCTTCTAATCCTACAGACACTTCTCGAATTCTTGCAGGGCCAAATCGGGAGCCTGGACGGAAGCTGACTGTCCAATCCATTGGCATGCCGTAAAGGACGGCCTTGGATTCTTCGTAATTTGGATGGCTTTTTATAAACACATTGCCTGAATATGTTTCATCAAAACGCATTCGAATCACCTACTCTATTGTTATGATACATAAAGCTAAAAATTTCGAATTCAAAGGAATCCGGAACTTTTTTCGACAATTTTCGTAAACACTTTTAGATTCAAAACCGCTGTTTGACACAGAAAAAACTTTCCCATTTGAATCAATTTCATACAAAAAAAGTATAGACGTTTTTAGACAAAGTGCAACAGTTTTTTTAATATCGATTTTCGATTAAACAGTAAATTTCCAGTACATACTATGGGTAATTGGAAGAAATGAGGTGAAATGGATGGATCGACGGAGTTTTCATCGAAAAATGAGACGGCAAAAACGCAAAAAACGAATCGCTTTTTATTCGATTGCCCTTCTTTTTGCAATAGTTGTAGCTTTGGGAAGCTTGAGATTATATGCGCAAATTGCCGGAGCTCCACCGCTTACGATACCGAAAGCATCCGTTTTCCTAGATCGCAACGGCAATCAAATTGGTGACCATTTCACAGATCAACGCCGCTATTGGAAAGAGCTTGATGAAATTTCACCTTATTTAATTGAAGCGACTATTGCTGTGGAAGATAAAGATTTTTATCAACATCACGGATTCGATTTTCCGCGGATTGCCAGCGCCCTTTTAACCGATTTAAAAACCCGAAGCAAAGCGCAAGGGGCCAGCACCATCACTCAACAACTCGCTAGAAATCTATATTTGACTTTAGATAAAACGTGGTCAAGAAAATTAACAGAAGCTCTTTATGCTTATCGATTGGAAATCTTTTATTCTAAAGATGAAATACTAGAAGCATACTTGAACACCGTCAACTACGGCCATGGCATGTACGGGGTTGAAGCGGCCAGCAAATATTACTTTGGCAAATCCGCAAGCGACTTGACTTTGGCGGAATCTGCATTGCTTGCGGGCATTCCGAAAGGGCCAAGCATTTACTCACCAATTAATAATTATGAAAAAGCCATCAATCGCAAGCATTTAATCTTGTCCTTAATGGAAGAGCAAAATAAAATTTCTAAAGAAGAAAAGGAACGGGCCTTATCTCAAAAGATTGTATTGAAAAATGATCAATGGACCGCATCAAAAGCCGCTCCGTACTTCATCGATGCAGCTTGGCAAGAAGCAGCGGAAATTTTAGAAAAGAAAAACTTGAATTTCCGCTCAGGAGGTTGGATCATTAAGACGACTTTAAATCCAGCCCATCAAAAAGCAGCGGAAGAAGCGATTGAGAAAAATATGCCGGATAACGATTTGCAAATAGGGCTTGTTAGCATGGATGTAAAAACTGGACAAGTAACAGCTCTTGTGGGAGGACGCGACTACCGGGAAAGTTCCTATAACCGTGTAACCCAAGCTTTTCGCCAGCCAGGTTCTGCCATTAAGCCGTTTCTTTATGCGGCAGCATTAGAAAATGGTTTCACGCCCCTTACTTTTTTGGATGTGGGCGAAACGATTTTCACTTATGATAATGGCCGAGCAACGTATAAACCTCAAAACGTCAATGGTAAATTTGCGGATGGGGATATGTCCATGGCTCAAGCCATTGCTATCTCTGATAACATTTATGCGGTGAAAACACTGGAACAAATCGGATATGATAAATTCCGGGAAATGTCAAAGCGATTCAATTTGCGCTTTACCGATAAAGATAATCCTTCCATGGCTCTCGGAACGGTGGAAAATACGCTATATGCTTTAACAAATGCCTTCAATATCATTGCGGCACAAGGAGAGTACCGCAAACCAACGACCATTTTGTCCATACAAGATGAGGAAGGCAAAATCGTTTATGAATACGAAGAACCTCCGAAAGAACAGATTGTTTCGAAACAAGATGCGTTTATTTTAACGCAAATGATGACAGGTATTTTCGACCCGGTATTCAGCGACTATTCACCAGCAACTGGTGTTTCCTTACGTCCACGGATGACGCATACGTATGCCGCAAAATCAGGAACAACCGTTTCAGATCAATGGCTCATCGGCTATAGCCCTTCGCTTACTGCAGGCGTTTGGAACGGTTATGACCAAGGAAAAACGCTGTCCACTTCCTCGGATATGTCAGCCCATAAACAAGTGTGGATTGATTTTATGGAGGCTGTTCATAAAGATAAACCGAATGAATCTTTTGAAGTGCCAGATGGCGTAAAAGGGGTGCTCATCGATATTGAGACGGGCAAACTGGCGACAGATGCATGCCCGAAACAACGCTTGATGTATTTAAAAGAAGAAGATATTCCGACAAAGAAATGTACAGATTTGGACTTCTTTAACGAAGATACTTGGAACGGTTTCTTCGAATTATTTCCGTTTGAATCATTCAAGCAATGGCTCCAATAAAATAAAAAGGGTGTTGGCCTTTGCCAGCACCTTCTTTATTGCAAAAAATTAAAGCTTCCCCTTAGAAAGAGAAAGCTTTTGTAAATAGAGTTTTTATGAAGCATTTGGCTTGGGATTTTTCAAATACCACATAGCATAAACTCTATCTACAAAATGTCCTAGTTATACTATTAATCATTATAACTTCAGTGTACTTTTTTTTTAGAACGGTTTCAACCAAGGAATAAATATTACAACTTTTCGTCACATTTCTGACACAAATGCTCAATTTTTTCGGCAAATCCATTGACAAATAGACACATTATTCATATATAGTTAATTCATCTTTCAATTGTTGGCTGCTTCGTTCCCACATGGCTTGATCGTGGTTTTGAAGGAATTCTGCCAACACTTTCTTCGATTCAGTATCCATATGGCTTACTACAATTTTATGTTTCAATGATTTGTCCATTTTATTTACATGGTCCGCTAAAATTTTATAGCCTCTTCGCTTTTCTTTATTTACCACCATTTCGCAAGCCGCAACCCCCGCATAGTATGGACCCTCTTCTTTAATATCAACCGTCACCCATACAAGCCAGTATGTTTTTCCGCCTGCAGAATCTTCCCGGTTCGTTGTGAATTTTACGCCCTTTTCCACTGCGCTTTTGGCATGCATAGCCCCCATGTCTATAAAAGCTTGTTTTTCTTCTATGTCAATGAAAACCGGAGTAACATTCTCCAGTGAAACTGTGCCAATGCCAAAACCTTTATGACCATCCGTCGGGTCGTTTTTGATGATGGTAAAAGACATTTTTTGTTTTGGTTTTTCTTGATTTGTCATATTGTCATCCCCTCCATTTAAACCTATTATAATAATTATACTCTAAATTTATCCATTAGGAGGTTCAGGCATGCCAGTAGTTACAATCAAAATGTTAGAAGGACGCACAGATGAACAGAAAAAAGCGATGGTAGAAAAAGTGACTGAAGCGCTCGTTGAAACAATTCAAGCAAAACCGGAAGCAGTTACAATTATAATCGAAGAAATGCCAAAAAATCATTATGCCACTGGCGGTGTTCGTGCTTCCGATAAATAAGGATGCATCTAATTTTACACAAGTAAAGGGTGACTATTCGTCACCCTTTACTTATAGTTCCCTACTTTCCTTGCAAATTGATCCAACGATAACCCCGGTTCTATGCCTAAACGCTCTAATGTGTATAGATTTTCTCCTAAATTTACTTTACCGCCTCTTGTTGAAACGGCCATTCGGAAGCCTGCTTTTTTCACCGCATTGATATAATTTTGATTATATTGGCCAAATGGGTACGCAAAATAATACGTTCCTAAAATATTTCTGCTCATTACTAAATCACTATATAAATCGTATTCAGAAATCGTCAAGCCCTTCGCTTTTGACCCAACTAAACTATGTAAGTCGTGGGTATGGCTTCCGTAGCGAAAAATATCGCTCATCTCATCCATATCTTGTTTGCTTAAAAATCTTAAAGTATCCCATTGGAAAGGCTCTTTTGACGCAGGAATTCGACTCGTAATGATAAATTGCTCCGCCGTAAATCCGTTCTCTTTTAATACCGGATACGCATATTCCCTCGTGCTTGTGATGCCATCATCAAAAGTAATCACCACCGCTTTTGCAGGAAGATTCACTTGGTGCTTCATATATCTTTCCAGATCGTAAAGAGAAATCGTTTGGTATCCATTGTTTTTCAGCCATTGCATTTGCGCATTAAATTCGACCGTTGTCACTGTTGTATTAGCATTGGCAAAAGCTGAACTTGCCTTTTCTTCCGGCTTTAAAATATGATGGTACATTAAAATCGGTATGCCATAGTCAATGCTTGTTTTGAATTTTGGCATATAGCCGATTCTTCCACCAACGTCCACTTTCCAAAAGTTCTTGCTGTAATCACCAATAATTGGATAGCGAATGCCTGCATGGATGGTGATCATCGGTTTCAATTTTCCAGAAGTATTATCAAATACTTCCACATCTTGATTAATAAGCACCGTCATATTGGAATTTTTGACATTCTTATTGACGTTTCGCTCTGTCCAAGTTACAGAGCGGTAAACGTCGTTTTTATTAATGTAACCATAGCCGTTTCCGAATTTCACCTGAAACCAATCTTGTCCATATTCTTGATCAATGACAAGGGGCTGATTTTTTTTCATCGTTGCAACAGGCACTAAGGAACCGGTTCGGTTGTCGTAAACTTTGACGTTGTCGCTCAATGGAACGGCAAAACTAACGCTGCTTGCTGCTTCCCCGAATGTCGGGGCAATTAAAATCAGGGGAAACAAGAGCATACAAAGTTTAAGAAAGAGCCTCATGTTGCTTTTCCTTTCTCTGAAGTAGTCACAGTCTATTATAATATAATTTTTGCCGAATATTATAAGAATTTGATATGGAATGTTTCTCCTTTATCCGTTTTTCTCATAAGAAATACGAATCAGACTGCATCATTCCAGTCATATTAACAGTTTTTCGATTTCTTGTTTTATATTTGAATCTAATGCAGGTTCCATTAATAGTTCTTTTGGATAATACACTTTATGGTCCTTTTTCATTCGCCCAGCAATGGCATCAACAATAAAAGATTCTTGAGACAGCTCGCGGATGTCGCCATTAGGCATTTCTAAAAAGATTGGAAAACGATTTGTTTCTTTATCTGGTTCATAGTAATCATAAGGCAAGTCCGATGTGCAATCATGATAAATATAGTATTCTGTATCTACACCAGCTTGCTGGAATAATTCTTTTAATTTTTCAAAGCGCTCTGGCTCTTCCTCCGGGTTGAGATTAATATAATTAAACAATTTACGAGTGATGAATCTCATACTTAAATCACTTAAAATCGGATCTTTTTCTTTCATCCACATTTTGAAATAGGTAACTAATAAATACTCATCCAGCTCCAAGTAATCTTCCACTGTAATCTTGTTTTCAAAAAAAGACTTAAAATGAATCGGCTCCACTGCAAATTGATAGCCTTGCTCATACAAATGCTTTGTCCGTTTCAAAATATTGTTTAATAATACTTCTGCACTTCGAGACACCGGGTGAAAATAAACTTGCAAATACATTTGATAACGGGACATAATATAATCTTCCACCGCATGCATGCCGCTTGCTTTGATGACCACTTTGCCTTTTCTTGGACGCATGACGCGAAGAATTCTTTCCATATCAAAGTGGCCGTAGCTGACGCCTGTATAGTAGGCATCTCTTTGCAAATAATCCATCCGGTCCGCATCAATTTGGCTGGAAATAAGACTTACCACAAGTTGATTTTCATAGGTTTTTTCAATCACTTGCGCCACTTTCTCCGGAAAATCATCTGATACTCGTTTTAACACCGCATTGACTTCAGTATCTCCCAATAAAATTTGTCTTGTAAAATATTCATGGTCCGTTTTAAAAACATTTTCGAAAGCATGGGAAAATGGACCGTGGCCTAAATCATGAAGCAGGGCTGCACATAACACAAGAAGACGTTCATCCTCATTCCAATCAGGTCTTCCATGAAATACATCGTCAACGATACGTCGAACAACTTCATATACCCCTAATGAATGATTGAATCGGCTATGTTCTGCACCATGAAATACAAGATACGTCGTGCCTAGCTGGCGAATTCTGCGTAAACGCTGAAATTCTTTAGTGCCAATTAAATCCCAAATCACTTGATCTCGAACATGAACATATCGGTGCACGGGATCTTTAAACACTTTTTCTTCCGGCAGTTTTTGCTTAGCATATTCTTTCAATAGACTGCACCTCGTTTCTTCCAATTCTTACTATTTATTATAAAGAATTTTTTATTTTTTTTACACGTTTCTTTGTTCGGTGCCGCGATTCCCGGAAGTTTTGCAAATAGAGTTTCCTAAAATCTAAAAAATAAAACAAGCTACCTTCTACCATGATAGAAAGTAGCTTGTTTTTAATCGATTTTTAATTTGGCTTTTACTTTTTCCATTAATTCTTCTTCCGTTAATGCATTGACGGGTCTTCCATTCACAAAAGTAAAAGTCTTTTTGCGACCAGGTCCGCAATAAGATTGGCAACCAATCACAATTGTTGCATCGGGATCTAATTTTTTCAATTTTGGAATGAGCGTTTTTAAATTGACGGCTTGACATTCATCACAAACTCTAAATTCGTTTGCCGCCATAAGGTCAACAATCCTTTCTATTATTCAAATTCAAAAAACTTGTGATTTCCTTTTTAGCCTAAAAGATATTTTAGACTATACCAACACTTGCATTCAAGTGAAAAGGACAAATATCCATCAAAGGGCTGAATTTCTTCTTTTTCATAAATTCATATAAAAATTTATTCAGAAAAATGAATAAAATTGGAACTTGTTGGACAGGATATGTTTTGACAATAAGAAACTACTACATTAATAACAGGAGGTTACACGATGGCAAAATTAAGACAAGATGCATGGTTAAAAGAAAATGATGAACTGCTTGCAGAAGCGGTTTTAAGACACGTCAAAGAAGGAAGCACTCAGCTGAATGCCTTTGAAGAAGCGGGAGACAAATTAAATCGAACTCCGGCAGCTTGCGGTTTTCGCTGGAATGCAGTTGTCCGCAAACGCTATGAAAAAGAATTAGAAGAAGCAAAAAGAATCCGCAAAGAGCGCATGAAATTATTAGGAATGAACGGCAGAAGACGTTCTCCAGGCGTTTATTTGCTTCCTAACTCAAACGAAGAATCAAAGCCTATTTCCTTATCTGATATGAATTTAGATATTGTTATTGCTTATTTATTGCGTTTGCAATCTCAAGGCGGCACTGACACCGAAGCCACAAAATGGCGCCAAATTGCCAACTCTGCTACTGAAAAAATAAAAGAATTAGAAAAAGAAGTGGAAAAATGGCGCGCTGAAAATAAACAAATCCGCGAAGACTATGAGCAATTTGTTCAAATTATGAACCGCGCTCGCAGGCTAGTTGCATTGGAAGATGAAGAACCACGCATTGCACCAGTATTTAAAATGGAGAAAAACGGCAATTTAGTTGCTGATTACTCACACATCCAATCCCAGCAGCAACAATCTAGCATAGAAAACGTAGATGTGCCGAATTAAAGCTCATCTACGTATTTTTTCCAAGCATTTTTTCATTCCGCTCCAACACTCTTTTTAAATAAAAAGAATATAATTCTAATTCGTCGCCTTCAAGCGGTTGGAACAATACTTTTTCAGACAGCGAAGCGAGCAGTTGCTGAACTTGAATGACTGTTTCTTGAACGGTAATCGGACGATTTAACAACTCACTTAAACTTGCCATCACGTCCGGTTGAATTTTCGGATACTGAAATTTTGTCTCTTTCCCTTTTAAACTCGTTTCATACAATTCTTTAATTAATTCCGCCCGCTCGCTTCCACTTCCCTCAATACATAAATAAATCTGTACAGCCACACCGTTTCGCAATCTGCGCTGAGAGATTCCAGCAAATTTCTTTCCTCCGATGCTCAAATCATAGGAACCCGGGCAATAAGAACCGACAATCTCATAAGCTTGAATCTCTTCAGCTGCTTCTGGAAATAAGAGTTTCACAAATTGCAGCATCACTTCATACCCAGTATGAATACTAATAGAACCAGGCGCTTCAGAAAGTACGATGGAAATATTTAAAATTCCTTTGTCCAGCACAACGGCAAGCCCGCCGGAATTTCTTACAATGGCTTCATAATGAGCTTTTTTTAACATCTCAATACCCTCTTGAATAAAAGGCATACGATGATCTTGAATACCCAACACAACATATGGATGGTGAACCCAAGTGCGGACAACAGGTGCGGACAAACCTTGACCGACTAAATGACAAAGCGTATCATCCATTGCGAAAGATTCCAGGGGAGTTCGATGACAGGACATGGATTGATCGATGAAACGCCACGTTTTTTGCTTTAACATTGAATGCATTCCTTATACTCCTCACAAAATGATTAACGTGCAAACTATAGTTTTAGGATACACAAAATCAATTGTGAATAAAAGTGGACGAATTTATGAAAGGTTCATTATTTTGAAGCATTATTCGAAGGAATATTTTATAATTTATGCTAAGATGATAACTGTGAATGATTATCAATTCGAAGGAGTGTTTATGTAATGAGCGAAGCAGCATTTACTTTAGACGGCTGGTACTGCCTACATGATTATCGCGCTATCGACTGGACTTCTTGGAAATTGCTCCCTGAAGAAGAACGTCAAGCAGCATTAGATGAATTCTACGAATACCTTGATAAATTAGAGGAAGTTCACCAAGCAAAAACTGGCTCCCATGCTTTTTATTCTACAATCGGACAAAAAGCGGACTTTATGTTAATGATTCTTCGCGAAACGCCTGAAGAAATCCAAGAATTAGAAAATGAATTTAATAAATTAAAAATTGCTGATTATACGATTCCAACATATACTTATTTCTCTGTTGTGGAACTTTCCAACTATTTAGGCGATTCTGACGAAGATCCATATCAAAACCCATATGTTCGTTCCCGTTTATATCCGGAACTCCCACGAACAAAATATATTTGTTTCTATCCAATGGACAAACGCCGTCTATTAGATGACAACTGGTATATGTTGCCAATGGATGAACGCCGCAAATTAATGCGCTCTCATGGCGAAATCGGCCGCAAATATGCAGGCAAAGTGAAACAAATAATTACAGGCTCCACTGGTTTAGACGACCATGAATGGGGCGTAACACTCTTCTCCGACGATATGCTGCAATTTAAGAAAATTGTATATGAAATGCGATTTGATGAAGCTTCCGCCCGCTTTGGCGAATTTGGCGAATTCCTTGTAGGTACTTTATTAGATAAAGAAAAATTTACAAAACTTGTAAACGTCAAATAATGTATCGAGTAGGAGGGAGCGATTAACTCCCGTCCTCTCACACCACCGTACGTACGGTTCCGTATACGGCGGTTCAATTAAGATCATTGACGCAAGTTTTCATAACGAGCTTCAAGACTTTTCAGCCCTTGGTTTCTCCAATAGGAGTTACCAAGGGTTCTGTGTAATATTGGACTATTTGAAATACGCCAATAACCCTTCCGAGTATTTCCCCATTCATACGCTTGCCATTGTGGTACGCCAAGTTGAATAAGGTTGCGTATCTTTGTTTTCGGTTTCTTCCAGTTCTTCCATAGGCACATTCGAAGTCTTCTACGAATCCATTTGTCTAATTCAAGGAATATAGATTTGGTGTCTGCTAACGCAAAATATCCACACCATCCCATTAGATATTGATTCAGTTTCTGAATGCGGTATTCCATCGGGTAGGGCATCTTGCGTGATGTGATTTCACGAACTTTATTCTTCATTCGTTTAAGGCTTTCTTTTGCGATACGAACCTTTGGCTCTTTATGATAGGTAAAGCTAAATCCTAGAAACTTACGTTTCCATGGACGGTCGACCGCTGATTTCTTTTCATTTATGCTATAAGCTAGTGCGTATTGACCTTCTGTTGCGATTTGTACATTGTATCCAGCTTTCAATTGACCGTTTTTCATATAGTCGTCTTTCATTCGCATGAATGTCGCATCTTGATCTGTTTTGGAATAACTGTTCCGTTCCCCCAAGATGTCCAAGTCTTTTTGGTATTTTTGTTTTCGTAGAATGAAGTCTATTAATTGTTTGTTATAAGCTAGTGCGTATTGACCTTCTGTTGCGATTTGTACATTGTATCCAGCTTTCAATTGACCGTTTTTCATATAGTCGTCTTTCATTCGCATGAACGTCGCATCTTGATCTGTTTTGGAATAACTGTTCCGTTCCCCCAAGATGTCCAAGTCTTTTTGGTATTTTTGTTTTCGTAGAATGAAGTCTATTAATTGTTATGGGGATAAATGGAAAAAGGAGAATTTGAGTTGGCTCAAATTCTCCTTTTTCCTATCTAGAAGCTAGTTTTGTCCCAGCCTCTTTTTTGATATGTTATCAAAATTGATTTCCGTTCCGGGGACGCTTTCCGCAGGCCTTCCTCTGATTCATTCCTTCGCTCCTCGTGGTCTCGAGAGGGATTGTTGCAGGAAAGCTTTGAATTTACTTCCTTGAGCTTGCTCCGCTTTGCGACTAAGCGTGCGCGACAGAAACTTGCCCCGTCACGCCAATCAATTTTTCGTTAGTTCAATTTTTTATCAAAACTCTTTCAACTGCCCCTTTCATTTTTTGTTTATGTCCCAGCCTCTATAACATGATCTTTATTTTTTTAAAAACTGCTTTTTCCGGACGTACCATATCACAAATAGTAAAAAAGCAATGACAATCACAACATATGCAATATGCGAATAAACATCCATCACTTCTACAATTTTTGTCCAATTATCTCCAAGGGCAGCCCCAACATGCACCAACACCGTATTCCAAATCAAAGTTCCCAACGTCGTCAATAAAAGGAACAGCCAAAACTTCATATTGCTCATACCGGCCGGAATGGAGATTAAACTGCGGATGACCGGTACAAATCGGCCGAAAAAGACTGTCCAAAAGCCGTAATGGTCAAACCAAGCATCCGCTTTATAAACATCTTTTCTCGTTAATCTTAAAATGCGCCCGTATTTATCAACGATTTTGACAAGACGCTCCACATCCAACAGCAAACCAATGCCGTATAAAATAATTCCTCCCGCCACCGATCCAAGGGTTGAAGCAATAATGACTCCCGTAACCGTTAAATCCGTAAAAGTCGTCATAAAGCCGCCAAAGGTTAAAATGACCTCTGAGGGAATTGGAGGAAACAAGTTTTCTAACATAATTAATAAGAAGACGCCTATATATCCAAAATCCTCCATGATTCTCTGAATCCATGTTTCCATTTTTACTGCTCCTTATGTATTTTAAATTTCACATTAACTCTTTCATTATGAAGTTCTTCCTTCTGTTAGTCAAACCTATCAACATTAGACTTCTTTTTTTTCCCAGAAGTTTCACACTTGCGACAAAACGGATTATTGTAGAATTAAGTAAAGGAAAAGATTTTCAAAAATATCTTATGTAAAGGAGGGGTTTTTATGTATGTTGCCGACCAAAAATCCATGCAAACCCTTGATCGATATACAATGGAACAACTGGGATTGCCCGGCGTTGTATTAATGGAAAATGCAGGGAATGCTGTTGTTCAAGAAATCATAAATGATTATCCTCACCATACTCGCGTGTTAGTGATCTCTGGGCAAGGAAATAACGGCGGCGATGGATTCGTCATTGCAAGACGCTTAATCGACTTAGGATATGAAACAAAGCTTTGCTTTATTGGAAAAGAAGAAAAGCTGAAAGGCGATGCTCTTGTTCATTATCAAGTGTATAAAAACCGCCAGTTGCCGCTCTACCGTTATCAAGAAGGAGAAGAAGACATTTTCGCTTATATTCAAAAAGCGGATGTGATTGTGGATGCCATGCTGGGGACAGGCGTTTCCGGCGGTGTACGTTCCCCCTTCGACAAAATTATTGAAGCGGTAAATGAGTCCAATAAAGATGTCATCAGCGTGGATGTTCCTTCTGGCCTTAACAGCAATACAGGGGAGATAGGAAATATAGCTATTCAAGCAAAGAAAACCATCACTTTTGCTATGCCAAAAATCGGATTTTTTGTTGGAGATGGACCAAAAGTAATTGGGGTATGGAAAGTTGCAAATATTTCTGTTCCCGAATCCATTGTAGAAATCCTTCAACTTCAACTGCCTAAATTGATAGATGGAGAAAAGGCTAAGGCTTCGCTGCCAAAACGAGAAAAACACGGCCATAAAGGAACTTTCGGCCACTGTTTAGTCATTGGCGGTTCCAAATATTACATCGGGGCACCCATCTATACTGCTAAGGCGGCTTTTCATTCGGGGATTGGTCTTGTCACCCTTGCCATACCTGAAACCATTTATTCGCATGCTGCTGGAACTTGCCATGAAAGTCTCTTCTTCCCACTTTCAGATGTGAAAGGGTCAATTGATAGCAAAGCCCTTGAAACCATTGACTTTTCCAAATACAAAACGGTTGTTTTTGGTCCAGGACTAGGCAGGGAATGTAATGGGGATGCAATGATTCGAACTTTGCTCGAAAAGCTTACAACCCAAACATTGATTGTAGATGCTGATGGATTGTATTTTCTAAAAAATCATTTAGGAGAATTGCAGCATTATGAAGGAGATATCATTTTAACGCCCCACCCCGGGGAAATGGCCACTTTAACCGGAAAAACTGTCCGGGAAATTGAAGCCAATCGTTTGGATGTTGCAAAACAGTTTGCAACTGCTTATGGCGTTTATTTATTGTTGAAGGGTCATCGCTCCATTATTGCAACGCCTCAAGGAGAACTATGGATTAATCCCTATGGAAATGATGCACTTGGAAAAGGTGGAAGCGGAGATGTGCTGACAGGATTGATTGCATCCTTTGTTTCCCAACAAAAAGATTCCGTTAAAGCCTTATTAAGTGCAAGCTATTATCATGCCATTGCCGCTGAGGAATTAGGGAAACAAACATCCAATTTTGGAGTCACGCCGATGGATATTATTCATTATATTCCTGTGCTTTTTGGACAAGCATAAATTTTGCAGGATGGCTATTATTTCAAGAAATATTTAATGCCGGGCTTTTTAATACCTTAAAAAACATCAGGCTGCCTATATCCATTTTCTAGGCAGCCCCTTTGAAATTTAATGAATGCTTTCCTTTTGTCTTTTGACATTTCTCAAAATGACTTTGCTTTTTGGAATGCTTGGAATGTCATCCTTTGTTATATACAAATCCTGTTCCGGCACTTCATAATCCATTTTATTTAACAAATAGGCCAAAGCTAAATTCATCATTTCAATAGTTAGCTGCTCGCCTGGACAACGGTGGGTTGTTTTGACATTTCCCCCTCCCTGCGGAATCAAACTGAAACGATCATCTTTCCATTTGGCAAAACGTTCCGGTTGAAATTCATCGGGATTATTCCATAGATTCGGATCATGATTCGTTCCATAGATGTCTAATAACACCAATGTTCCTTCTTGAATGGCGTATCCATTCCAAGTGAAACTGCTTTTTGCCCTTGCCGCAACAAATGGGAGAAAAGGATAAAAACGTCTCACTTCTTGAATAAAGAAATGCGCATAATCCGGATGCTGTTTCAATTTTACTCTTTCATGAGGGAAATGGGCCAATGCCATGACAAGAAAATTAATATAGATGGAAATAGCCACTACAGGCTGCACTATATTAATGATTTCAACGGCAGCCGTTTCAGCATCCAACTGCCTTCCGTCGAGGTCTTTATAAAAGACGAATTGGTGCAAGATGGAATCGGGGTGGACTTGAACTTTATTGGAGCGGATTCGTTCTACTAATTGCTCCATCTTTTTCTCCATTTGATTTCTTTTAATTCTCCCCATCCAATGCTCTATTCCAATAGCAGCCGAAGATTCAAACATCGCTCCCAATTCATTCATAAAGACATCTGCATTTTCTTCATAAATAGGGTATCCAATCCATTTAAAAGCTGCTTTGCACAACAGCGTTTTGACTTCTTCATAAAAAATAATTTCCTCTTTTTTGGACCATTTATCCAACGCCTTTTCCCATTCAATTTTTGCAATATCTAAGAAATTAGCTACCTTTTCTTCCGTCAAGGCATTTAAAAACATTTTCTTTCGATGTTGATGGGCTTCTCCATCAAGGGTCTGAACACTATTTTTTCCAAACAATGTTTCAATCAATCGGTTTGGCACCGCATCTTGTCGTTGAAATTTTGTTTCATCATAAAATAATCGGGCTGCCTCTTTTCCTCCTAAACAAATGGCTTTTCTACCCAAAATCCTTGTTTCGAAAATATCCGTTTGTAAATTTTTCCTTCGATTTAAAATATATTCATAACCTTCTTTTAACAGAGTTAAACTATGGTCGATTCCTTCATCCTTTGGAATTTGATTGATGTTTTCCATTGCTGCACCTCTCAAACATTCGTTTGCTAGGCTTAGTTTGCTACAGATTTTCTATTTCATGCAAAGGTGCGAACACATTCTTTTCCTCATATTTCAATGGCAGAACTCGTCCAATTGGTCTCTTAATAAATAATATAAAGGCCCTTCGTATTCTAACTGCAAATGGCTTAAACACTGCAAATCATATGGAGAAATGAGGGAAATAGGCTTAGGTAAATCCACATTCGCTCCTTCTTTTAATACGTGGGCTACAAATTGAGAGCAAAAATATGCATATTTCCTATGCAAAGGTTTATTAAAAACGTATGTAATTAATCCGGTTAAATTGTATTTATATTTTTCATGATTTGCTTCAATGGCATTAATAATGGTTTTCATACGGACTATTTCTTCTTGGGTTGCCCAAAAGCTGTAAATAGCCCCTCTGCTTCTAAGAAAAAGTTCATTGCGCAAATCTTCTTTTACAAACCCTCCGATAAACGGATTATTCGGATATTTTCTTCCAAAACTGTATACTTCCATAAAGTCGGAATCAAATGCAATCGAAGCATGATTGTAAACTCTTTTCGTATATAGTTTGATGATTCTCGTAAAAAGGGTGCCCGTATCTGTAAACAATAAATAAACTTTCTCCATTCCGGCTTTCTCCTTTTTCATATACCCCCATTCTAAAAAGATTCCTTCATTGATAAAACCGGCCAGAGAAATAATATCTTATCCGTCTGAGGTCGTATTTTTCCTTTTGGAGAAAGCTTTCTGAGAGAAAAAACGCTCAAAAAAAAAAAATAGAACCCGGAAACTAATCCGGGCCCAGATTTCACAAATGGCGACATAAAACAATCAACTCTCTAAGGTGGCTAAGCTTTTCTATTTTGGTTGATCAATGGACTGCTTTTTCACCTTCAAGAGTTTTAGGTGGAGTTTCTGAATCGGCTTTTTCAATGGTTTTGTCCATCGGTAATCCCCCCTGTGTTCATGCCGTTTATCCTTGTGAATTCATTTACTGAATTTCACAAATTCCGACATGAAACTACTCTCTAAAAGGTGCTTCATCCATAATCAATTGTGGACTACTGCTGTACCTTTCAAGAGTTTTTCGGTGGAGTATCAGTATTAGCTTTTTCAGCGATTTTGTCCATCGGTAATCCCCCCTGTGTTCATGTCGCTTTTTCCTTGTGAAATCATTATTTATTATGACTTCATTGAAAGGTTTTATACACCTAAAATGATTTTTTTAAAATTTAAACCCGGAAACTAAGTTCCGGGTCCTTTCACGATACCGCCATGATGAATTAATATTGTCTTGCCTTTGCATCCGTTCTCAATAATTGGTTGTGAAGAGATATTTCCGTTTGGCCATTGATTAGAGATTTTTGATATTTTGGCTTAATGCTTCGGTTTCTTAATGTCGGAAGATCCTTCTTAGTCATCGGCAGTCACCTCTTTCATCATGGACGATTTTTTTGTGAAAGTATTCTTAGTATGAAAAGTTCGTTAAACACTATACGTTCCTTATATTGTTCATTCCTTTGACCGCACTTAAAAATTCTATATTGAAATCAGAACCATTTTTTTCATCGTTCCATATGTTATTAACGAAAGGAGCGATGTTATTGGTTTCCATTGAACCAATTGAACTGGAAGGACATATGTTTACAGCCGTCATTGTGCATTTACCTAAAACGACTTTATTAACGATTTCAAATGAAATTGGCTATATCATGTGTGGTGCGCTGGATGTTCAATTATTAAACACTCGGCTTGCGGACAGAAAGATTATTGCAGGCCGCGCTGTTGGTGTAAAAACCATTGAAGATTTATTAAAAGCTCCTCTAGAATCGGTCACAACAGAAGCAGAAAAATTGGGGATCGTCAAAGGAATGACGGGCGAAGAAGCATTATTAAAAATGATTTAGGCATTGTGTATGAAAGGAGGATCGATTAGATGAACCTCCTTTTTGCGTATATCCCAAATTATTTTTTCTATTCATTCTTTACATTTTCCCTTTTCTAAAGGAAAGCGAGAATATTGGAATGAAATGAAAATTTTTGAATATACATGAATAAAAGATTCAACCCAACGACTTTCTGATTTCCATAATTTCTAAAAATATCAAGAATTCTCTTTTTCATGCTACAATTATATTAAATTTTTATCTCCAAGGACAAAGGTATAGAAAGGAAGGGACGATATGAACAAAGTCTGCATTATCATTCCTGCCTTGAATCCAACACGTGAATTAATCAACTATATATACCATTTATTGAAATACGGTGTTTCACAAATTGTCGTGGTCAATGATGGAAGCTTGGAGAGCTGCAATCCGATTTTTCATCAAATTCAATCGATTCAAAATTGCACGGTGCTCACCCACGAAAGAAATAAAGGAAAGGGGAGAGCATTAAAAACAGCTTTTGAATACGTTTTGAAGCAACAAAATGTGCATGGAGTGGTAACTGCTGACGCCGATGGTCAACATTCCGTTGCCGACGTCATTCACTTGGCAAAAAACCTAAATGATATTCAAGACGCCATTCTCCTTGGCGTACGGGATTTTGACCAAAATCACGTCCCAGCAAGAAGTTACTTAGGCAATAAAATAACAAGTTTTTTATTTCATGTATTCTTTAAAATCAAACTTCAAGATACACAAACAGGTCTTAGAGGCATTCCAATCACCCTTCTCCCTTCCCTGCTTTCTTTAGAAGGGGAACGATATGAATATGAAATGAATATGCTGATTGCTGCTGTTAAAAGAAAAATTCCTATTAAACAAATTCCCATTCAAACCATCTACATTCATAAAAACAAAAGCTCCTATTACCATCCGATCAAAGACTCGCTAAAAATTTTCTCAATGATTGTTTCTGGTAGTGTAACAAAACAAAAAACGGAATGAAGGTGAAGAAAAGAACATGACATCTAATTTTTACGGCAAGTTCTTTCTCATCTCTCAATGGATTGTTCGAAAAATATACCCGGCTTATCGCATCCAAATTAACGAAAAAGTTAAAGATCCCGTAGTTTACATTTCCCATCATCAAAATCTCTTTAGTCCATTTATTATTTACTTATGGTTTCCAAAAAGTTTGAGAACTTGGATATTGCATGTATTTCTAGACCGCAAAAAATGCTTCCAACAATATGTGGATTACACATTTACAAAGAGATTTGGCATGAATCCAACCATTGCTAAAATTTGCGCTTATCCCATTTCTTTTGTAATCGCTAACTTGTTAAAATCAGGAAAGGGTATTCCTGTATATAGAGGATCAAAAAAAATCATCAAAACCTTTCAACTGACAGTGGAAGCCTTAAAAAAAGGCGAAAGCATCGTCATTTACCCAACGATTGATTATACGAGCACATCCAATGAAACAAAGGATATGCATGAAGGATATTTGTTTATCGAAAAATATTATTTCAAGGAAACAGGACAGCATGTGCAATTTGTTCCCTTATACGTCAGCAAAAAAAATCGTCTCATTATATCCGATGAACCCATTGCTTTTCAAGACAATGAAGATTTTTCAAGCGGACAAAAGCGGATTGGAGAGCATATGAAAAACAAATTGTATGAACTTGCGAAAAAATGCGGCGATGTTGAATAACTAAATACATAAGAGCTAAACAAATAAAGAGTCTGGGACATAAACAAAAAATTATAGGGGCAGCTGAAAGAATTTTGATAAAAAATTGATAGAACGAAAAATTGATTGGCGTGACGGGGCAAGTTTCTGTCGCGCACGCTTAGTCGCAAAGCGGAGCAAGCTCAAGGAAGTAAATTCAAAGCTTTCCTGCAACAATCCCTCTCAAGACTACGAGGAGCGAAGGAATGAATCAGAGGAGAGTCTAGCCGGGCCCGCGGAAAGCGTCCCCGGAACGGAATCAATTTTAATAACATATCAAAAAAACATCATTTTCTCTTTGGAGAAAATGACGTTTTCTTAGATTTGTCCCAACCTTATTTTTTGGATTAATGGCTCATTGCATCGCTCCATTTCCCTGTAATGGTTTCAATATCCACTTCAAACACTTCTGTTTTTGGCAAGGCTGGATAACCGCCTTTTTCAAATTGCCAATTCGGGTCCCCGTACTTTTTCCAAAGGCAATCATAAAACCATGTTTTCTTTTGTTCATCTTCAATGCGGTGAGTTTTTCCAAACACTACAACGCTCATGTAACCTAATGCCGACTGGCAGGCATATTTTTTCCCTGGAACAATTGCCCCCATCTCGCATACTTCAATGCATACCCTCGGATTCTTTTTAATATTTTCCCAAAAGTGGCTTTCCCTTAAATTTCCTATGTGCAAATATAATTTTGTCCCTTCCTCATACACAAAAACAAATGGAATGACATAAGGATAGCCGTCATCTCCAACGGTTGCCACATGAGCCACTTTTGCTGTTTTTAAAAATTGATAAGCCTCATCCAGTGAAATAGCCCTTTTTACATTATGCATAATTCCTCTCATTTCATTCTTCCTCCTTTTACAAATATATATTCTAAATACATCTTTAAAATCCTTTAAAATGGGCAAATTTTTTATACTCTCTTTTCTTTTATAAAAATTGCCGTTCTCGTCTATAATTCGATATCCAAAAATGTATAATATTATGGTACTATGAACTATAGGAAAACATTTAGGGGGAATGATTATGGCAAGCAAAGCTTTAAGAAAAGATGCTAAAATTGTACCTGAACGTAAAGATGAAGCATTGCAAATCCTTGATAGTTTAATTATTCAATTAATTGTAAATGTTCTTGATGAAAAACAAATCATTGAACGCCATATTTTAAAAGAGCGCCTTGCAAACTTAGTTCAACTTTCCAATCATGATGAAGAATTAAAAGAAACAATGCATGCTCTTGTAAACCAATTATAATGAAAAAAAGGAGACGTCGTTTTTGAACGCCTCCTTTTTTCTTTACCCCTCATACAGCCTTACAATTTTATTGATTTTTTCTTTCAATATGTCCATATGCACAAATCGGGCTTCTCGGAAATATTCCTTTCCTTCCACAAAAAACAACAATGCTGGAACAGAGAAAACTGAAAAACGCCCCGCCACTTTCTTCACCTTTTCTGCGTCGATTACTCCAAAAGCTATGCAGGGATAGTTTTCTAAAAGCTTTTCCACTTGAGGAAGCAGCGCATGGCAAACCCCGCAATCTTTTCTTGAAATATAAATGAATGCAAGGGGATTTTGTTCAATAAATGTATTCACTTCATCCAATGAAGCAAGTTTCATCACGGTTTCTCCATTCATTCATAATCTTTCTTGGACAAGCATAGCATGTTCCAAGAAACAACGGAAGGATGAAGAATTGGAAAGCGCACTTCTTTACATGGTTCTGCTTAGATTGTTATCCGGCAGCATTGAAATTACCACAGCCACTCTTATGTGGAAATTCAACGACTTGGAAAAAGCATTGATGCTTAATTCTATGTTGGCATTAGTGGGGCCAACCATTTTAATTCTAACAACTGCAATCGGCATCAGCGGGCTCTCTGAGAAAATCTCCTTCTTAAAAATGCTCTGTCTTTTTTCAGGCATTGTGCTTGTCATCATCGGCATGAAAATCAAATAACTTAAAACCATTTTTTCTTTTTAAACCACATAAGCATTGATGCACCGATGGCCACCATGAAAAAAAGGGTTACAAAATAACCATACTTCCAAGTTAATTCTGGAATATACCGGAAATTCATTCCGTAGATGCCCGCAATAAAAGTCAACGGCGCAAATATGGATGTAATAATTGTGAGAAGCTTCATGACATTGTTAGTTAAATGGGCATTTAAGGAGATATAGCTATCCCGGATATCCGCCGTCACTTCACGATTGGACATGACCATTTCCGATAATTTTAATAGATGGTCGTGGATATTTGAAAAATATTCTCTTCTTTCCTCGATTTGATTTAAATTTAAATGATGGGAGTTCAACATACGATAAAGCAAGTCCCTCATTGGATTAACCGAATGCAGCAATTGAAGGAGCCTATTTCTCGTTTCCATCAAGTCATTCATTTGCTGAAGTTCTGCTTGCTGAACAATAATTTGTTCAAGCTCATCTTCTATTTTGTAAACAATTGGAAAATAATTGTCGACGATTTTGTCCAAGATTTCATAGAAAACGTAATATGGATCCCATTGTTGAGTAGATCTTAGCCCAATCAATTCATTCCATACTTTTGTCACCTCCACTGAAGGCTGTTTATGAAATGTAATGATGAATGTTTCTCCTACGAAAAAATCAATCTCTTCTTTAATTAGTTCACCCTCTTCTTCACGGAGGGTATGGGTGACAAAAAAAGTATAATGATTAAAATAATCCAACTTTGGACGCTGAAGGTCTTGCACACAATCTTCAATCGCCAACGGATGGAAATGGAATGTATTGGATAAATGCTGAATTTCTTCTTCCTTCGGTTCGCTAAAATCCACCCAATACCACGTATATCTTGTAATGTCAAAATGATTTAAAGAATCTCCTTTTTCCAAATGGCCATCCTTTGTGATCCCAATATAATAAATCATAAGAAGCACCTTTTCTTTTGCTTTACGATTGTTGATTTTTTATTTTTTGCTGATCCCACTTGCGGAAATGGCGATAAGGGACTATCTTCAATCCATTGTTCAACGACTCCTGAGTCAGGTAAAAAATCTATATCTATCGTATTTAGTCTTCGCTTCACTTCATTTAAAATATCTATTATTTCCCCTTCAATGAAGAGAATCGAATTCCCCGTTAATAACGTATCAATCACTTGTTGAAATGTATTAATTTTTTTGTATCTGTAATGGCAACTATCTCCTGATTGATTTGTTCAAAAATGTCTCTCTGTTATTGCTTTTTTTGGTACTTTACGAAAAACCGTCTCATACATATATTCCCACAAATAACATTTACTCTTAATGTGGTTCATAAATTAGTTTTTATACCATCATCCTTCCAATAAACAAAAAAAACTGTTCAAAGAAAAACTTTGAGCAGTTTTTTCATTCACTTTTCAAATTAAATTTCTTCTTATAGATTTCAAGGATTTTGCTGAATTGGGATGCTAATACTTGTTGAAACAGCATGCCGAACACCACAGGCAAAACCGATCTGGATGGAAAATAGGTACTAGCCACCACAACGCCGACTGCAATATTTCGCATGCCTCCAGTAAAAACAAAAGTCGTAATCAAGTCCATTTTTCGCCATAAGAAATGCCCTATTAATATACAGAAACTATATCCGGATAAAGAGATAACTAAAACCAATAATATGATTTCAACAATTTCCCAAGATATATTTTTTATATAAGGGGAAATCACACTGCTATTGATAAATACAATGAGAAAAATGCTTAACTTTTGCATAGGTGCAAACACTCTGTTCAGCTTCATCACAAAATCCGCTTTTCCCCATTCATTCACAAGCATACCAAGAATCGATGGAAGCACCACCATCCAAATTAAATCAAGCATGATGGATGTGGTATCAATCATCACTTTCTGCCCCACTGCTATTTTAGAAAGAAGCGGGAAGACAAATGGAGAGAGAAGGGTATCAATTAAAATAATCGATAGTCCAAGCGGTTTATTTCCATTGCAAATGCTGACCCAAATAAAACTGGTTACACCTGTTGGAACGGCAACAGACAAAATAAAGCCAACTGTCAGCAAATAGTCATTAAATACCATGATAGATAATATGTACGCCCAAATCGGCATAAGAATATGCAGAAAAGCAATCGTCAACAAAATAAATTTTGGATGCTTCCTGACACTTCGCAAACCTTGAAAATTTATGCTGATGCTTCCTGCAAAGGTCATAACAGCAAAGATCCAAGGAACAAGAAACCGCAAATGTCCGCCAATCTCATCTAAAAAAACCCCTATGACAAGACTTAAAGGGGTTAAAATGGGCATCAATTTTTGCAGCTTGGCATTAAAGGTCGTTAACATGCAAAAATCCTTCTTTCATTCCACGTAAAAACAGATGGTTTATATATTTTAACAATTCTATTAAAAAAATAAAAATAGCTATAGGATATTAATTTAATTCGAGATTGCGATGAATGGCCTCTTTGCTTTCTTCTATTGTTTCTAAAAATTTTTCCATGCTGGTCGTTAAATAGGAATCTTTTCTTCGAATGAAAACTGTTTTTACTTTGCTGTATTGTTCCGGCAATTGGTAGCATCGGATTTCTCCGCTCTGTTCCAAGTGGGAAACAGCAGATTTTGGAACGAAGGACACGCCAAGCCCCATGGCAACACTCCGCAATATCGTCTCCAATGTGCCAAACTCCATAATTTTTTGTGGTGTGATATTTTGGTCTTTATACCATTGTTCAAGCCGCGCACGATATCCGCAGCCATCGCTGAAACATAAAAATGGTTCATTTTTTAATTCTTCCATTGTCAATTCCCGGCGATCTGAAATTAACACAAGCTCTTCGTCAAACACATCATATACTTCAAGTTCTGGATGAAAGTTGGATTTCGTAACGAAAGCGCCATCCAACTTATGATGGAGCACTTCTTTTTCCAAACTTTCTGTCACCCCTGTAAACAGTGACAGCTCTACGTTTTTATATTTTTTAATATAAGAAGACAATATGACCGGCAAATGATAAACCGTCTCCACTGTGCCGATTTCAAGTTTCCCTGTTGGTTCTTCATGATTTTGGACAGCTTTAATCATTTCATCTGTCAACTTTAAAATTTTTTCACTATACGTTAATAGTTTTTTTCCTTCCGGCGTTAATATCATCCCTCGGCGATGGCGATGAAATAAAGGGGTGTTTAATTCCGCTTCTAATTTCTGAATACGAGAAGTAATGTTGGATTGAACATAATTCAGTTCCCTCGCCACTTCTGAAACAGTCCCTTTTTCAGCCACCAATTGGAAAATTTCTAAGTCTTTTAATTCCACAAGTCATCCTCCCTTTGCCTATTCGAAACATCACGAAATATGATAAAAAATATACTTTTTATTCATTTTACGTGATATTAAACTAATACTCTGATTATAACAATTTCCCAAAAAAAGAGTAGTAAAAAAATCTCCTTGAAGTCTGTTCTGACATGATGGGAAGAAATGGGGATGATTTACTTGTGGAAAAAATAGAAACTTATCGTTTGGTGAAAAAATGTTTTTTTGCGGCACTCTCTATTAACTGAATAAGATGATTACAATGACGGCGGTAAATGGATGGGCACATTTAAAAATAGGGGCAACTCATATGAACTTCTATTAAAAACCATCTAAAAGCGCTTTCATTTCATTGCAGTTACCCCTTTCTTACTTTTCATTTCCCTTGGGTGGATAAATGTGGGGATTAGTTTATATTTTAGCAATTCCTTTTATCGGATATTTAAGAAAATTCCGTTTTTAATAATTTAAATGATTATCCAATCCCTCTATTGTTTGGATAATCATTTCTTGTTGAAATTAAAAATGGATCGCATGTATTAAAGATTAACGGTTTTCTCATACAATTCTTTTGCTTGATTCGCAACATCAGCAATAAATTGATTGATTTTTGCAATCGTTTCGACAAGGTTTTCAATATCTTTTCCAACGATTTCAATTTTATTTTTGCTATCTTGAAGCGACAATTCAATTTGATGAAATTTTTCTTTTACTTTTACTCCGCTTTCTAAGCCCTTGGATACAGTTTCTCGGATAGTAGAAGTTGTGGAAACCGTATTTTTCGTAATTTGTGAAGTGCTTTCAATAATTTCCGTAATTTGTTTAACAGACTCTTTCGATTGATTCGCAAGTTTGCGCACTTCTTCTGCAACAACCGCAAACCCTTTTCCATGTTCTCCGGCTCTTGCCGCCTCGATGGCTGCATTTAAGGCAAGCAGATTCGTTTGGTCAGCTATTTGGGTAACAAGAGAAATAATGTTATTGATTTTATCGGATGCTCTTTGCTGCTCCATTACAAGAGCTTCCATTTCTTTTGTTTTTTCAGAAATGGAGTATATTTTTTCTTTCAACTCTTCCATTAAAACGTTTCCGCTGTGTGAATTTTTCTCCATTTCCTTTACTTCATAGATATAACTTTCGGTATCACTCTTAATATCTGTTGAGTAATGAATAATCTCGTTAATGGAATTAGTTGTTTCTTCTGAAAGATGCGCCAAGTTTTTTGTGATAAGAGATAAATTATTTTTTAATTCCCCTTTCACCTTTTCGTGCTGTTCTTGTATTTGGTCCCTCTTCTCTTTTTCATATTCTTCCAAAACGATTTGCATTTCGAAGTTGATGATTTTTGTGCAAAGAAGAGTCGCTTTTTCGATGCTGTCTTTGGACCAATTCATGCGGTTGATAATATCGATGAAAGAATTTAACATATTTTGAAATGCCCCTATATACCATTTAGGAGCCAAACCAATTCTTAAATGAACTTGTGCAATTCGTATTCTCTTTTCTACATATGCTTTATCAATTTTTCCATAAAACATTTCTGAGATATGTATTTTGAGTGTTTTCTTTAATTTTTCTACCGTACTGTATCGATGAATAATTTCATTCAATACTGGGATGGAAGTTAACTCATCATAGAAAATTTGTACGATTTCATCAAGATTTTTTTCAATATGTGGCTGAATGCAAGATAATAACTTTAAATCATCTTCATCTAAATCAATCAATTTTAATTGTTTTGTTATGTCGGAATCCCCATTTACTTCTAATAATTTTTTTGAATGGTTTCTTGCCTCCTCCCATTTTGGTTCGGATTGCGTCTGTTTGGTTTTATCGCTTTTACTGAAACTTCTAAATATCACCATGTTTTCCCTCCTCATTAATTCAGCCTTAAATCAAATATAATACTTATTTACTAAATTAAGTTCCATTTAATTTGAATCATATTATTAAATTAATTACTTTATTCATAAATCTTTTGATTCTTTCTGAAAAAATATACATTTTAGTAGTTATGATAACTCAGAACCATATCGTGTTAACTATCATTATAAAACATTTTTCTCATTTTGTGTAAATTTTCAGAATTCAAATGATGAATTTTTTATGTAAATTTAGTAAAATAATATCATTTTAGTAAGGATTTTCTCTTTGTCAACTTCCAACAAAACACTATCTTAAAAAAGCTTCTTCCTTTGAAATTCGAATCATCTCTTTTGGGAAAAACTGTATAAAATATGTTTCTACGCTTTTATGCAAATCTCGCTTGTACCATTCCGACCATTGATGTTCCTCAAAAACTTGCGGCATCTTTAACCGAGATGACCGTCTCCCTTGCGCACCATCGCCAATCGTTAATGTATCAATCCAAATATAATCAACAAAGCCTTTGAGGATTTTGGGAAACTCAGGAGTAAAAGGCAGCAAGGGAGAAATAGCCGCTTGTGTTGGGATATTGGCAAGATGCAATTTTTGAAGGGCTTTCAATCGTTTGTGTATACTTGGGGCAAAAGGAGCAAAAATTCTTTTCACATCCTCCCGATCCGTTTCTATCGTCATCGAAACTAGCAGTTTGCATCGTTCTTTCAATTGAATCAGCAAATTAATATCCCTCTCAATTAAAGGGCCTCTCGTTTGAATCACAAGAAAATCAGGAGGATAGAAAAGCATTTCTTCTAATAGCCCTCTTGTAATGCACGCTTTTCTTTCGATAGGTTGATATGGATCCGTTGCAGAAGACATATAAAGATTGATGGGACGTTCTTTTTTTCGAAGTTTTATGATTTCTTTCCGGTAAACTTCCCGCGCATTCATTTTGATATCCACCCATTCGCCCCATGGAATTCCTTTAAATTTTTGAATCGGCAATTCGCGGACATAACAATAGCGGCAAGCAAAAGCACAGCCGCTGTAAGGATTTAATGAATGAGTAAATCCAATATCTAAATATCCTGTTGCTTGCGTCAATAAAGTTTTGGAATGAATCTCTTTTACTTGAATGGCCATTCCATTTTCTCCTTCCTTCTATGAAACAATACAATGGATGCTTTTCAAACCCTTAACAATCCCCGAAACCCTCTTGAGCTGTAATAAGATTCCGCTCCATTATGATAGACAAATACGCGGCCGTAGCGATAATCGCAAAATAGTGCGCCGCCTTGCCTGCGTATCTCCTCAGGTGTGAAAATCCAACTAGATGTTTTGGTATCAAAAGGTTCCAATTCTTGCAGCTTGCGATATTGTTCTTCCGTCAACAACTCAATTCCCATTTCTTTCGTTATGTCCATCGCACTATTTTCAGGCTTGTGTTTTTTTCTCGACTCCAATGCTTCACGGTCATAACAAAGGCTTCTTCGTCCTTTTGGGCTTTCCTTTGAACAATCACAAAATAAATATTCCCCAGCCGCTTCATCAAAACCGATTACATCCGGTTCTCCACCTGTTTGTTCCATTCTATATAAGGACCATAGTTTGTCAGGATTTGATTCAAGTTTTTGCTGGATTAGCTCCCAATTCATTCCCTCATGGCGATGTCTATTTTTCTCAAAACGTTCTTTTAATAGGCTGATAAACTCTGCCTGTTGTTCCTTTGTTAATTTGCTTTTTGTCATCTTTCATTTCACCCTTTTGTTTTTCCTCGTGCTAAATTATTGTACCCAACTCTTTGCTAGTAAAACGTTAGTGAAATTTCTTTTTTTATAGTCCATATAAAAAAAGCACTTCATTTTGAAATATAATGAAGCACTCTTCATCTTTTTAATCCCTTTAGTACCATTTCCTCAACCCTAAAGGAAAAGATTTCTGCTTATATTATATCCAGCTTGTTCATTGGAAAACCGTTTAAAGTTTATGCCATATCAAAATAGGGAATATTTGAACATCATCGCTATGTTTGGGGGGATGTATATGTGGAAAGAGTTTAAAGATTTTGCGATGAAAGGAAACGTCATTGACCTTGCTATTGCTGTTGTAATCGGGGCTGCTTTTGGTAAGATTGTTTCTTCTTTAGTGGACAACATCATTATGCCACTTATCGGTATTCTTACAGGCGGAATTGATTTTACGAAATCATTTATTTGGCAAGTAGGCGATGCAACGGTTTCCTTTGGCGTATTTTTGCAAAGCATCATTGACTTTTTCATCATTTCCTTTGCAATTTTTATGTTTATCCGGCTATTGAATAAACTTACAAAGAAGAAAAAGGAAGAAGTGGTGGAGGAGGAAGCCGCTCCTGAGCTGGATACGAAGGAAGAGCTGTTAAGGGAAATCCGTGACTTGTTGAAAGCACAAAATACGAATAAGTGAACTACCCCCACTTAATTTTTTAGCGAAAATTTGAAGTGGGGGCTTCCAAAGAAGTTTGACTGCTTTAAGCAATCCTTATTCTTTGAGGCGTGTCCACTTCGCCGCTAGAGCATAAGACACTCAGGTCTACAGCTTTACTTTTCTTTAAGATGTTTAATGCACCATTTACATCAGCATTGATTAGTTTGCCGGACTTTGTTCGATACAAACCTCGCTTAATACGTTTGCCACTGAACTTATATTCTTTTGGATTGTCAGCATTATATTCAGGAATCTCATCGCCGTCAAAAAAGCTGGCTTTAGACGTATATGACTCTTCCTGTTTGAAGAATTTAATGCCGTAAAATTTACAAAGATACTCTAGTTTTTCTTTTATATTACCGAGAGGAATATTGACAAAGTTTTGATTTGTCTTTTTTCCTAGATTCATATTGCGCTGCAATGTTTCAGCATAGCCAATGACAAGTTTGCCAATTTGATTTTCAAGGCAATAGTTAATGATGTAACGGCAAGTCTTATTGATATAATCATTGACTTTATTGTTCCGATTCATAGCAAGCAAAGCTTGTTTACGAGTTGTACCTTTGATTTTTTGCTTATCTTTAATGCTTTGAAGTCTGGCATTCTCTTTGTTAAACCATTGATTAATACTTTTTAATCTCCTCCCATCAATGATGAACGATTTGCCGTCTGATGTGACACAAGTGGCAAGATTATTTAATCCTAAATCAATCGCCAGTGCTTTTTGGTCATTTAATTCTCTTTGATCTTCAGGCATTTCATATTTGTACTGAATCTCAAAGAACCTGGCATGATGTTTAGGAATAATTTCAATCTGCTTAATCTTTTTGTCAAGCAACACAGGCGGAATCGTTATCGTGATAGGCTTATGAGTCTTTTTATACAGATTCGAATACGGTATCGTGAATTTGTTGCCGTCTATACGAATTTGACCAATGATTAGTGAATGAAAACCATCTTTTTTAAGATATTTTGGGATACTGATAGCCTTGTAGTCATATTTGCCTTGCTTGGCTAGTTTTACTAAGCCAAAGAAAGATTTAAAAGATTCGTTAACCTTTTTTAAGATTTGCTGTGCCATGTTGCTATTTAACAGCTTATAGTTTTCGTTCGTTTTTGCAAGATGATAGTTTTTCTCATAATTAAGAAATTCCTTGTGTTCAAAATAGTATTGTCTAACATTATACAATCCGACGTTGTATATGTTCTTGGCAATACGGCACAGTTCTCTAAGAGTCAAGTATTCTTCTTTGGTCAAACCATTTAGCTGTTGTTTGATACAAAAATACATTTTTTTCACCTCCCATCTAACTATATTATACTATACTTTACTGAATCTATATTATTTTCAGTAAATATAGTTAAGGCGATTCATCTCCCACTTACTTCGCTTCGCTTCGTTGAAGTGGGAGTCTTCTCGCCTATTGAAGATAAAATCTTTACAGTGGTCAATGATGCCGGTTTAATCGTCCATTTTGTTGTGACCCCTTCAACTTATTTCATTGATCAGGAAACCATCATGATTGGCGACAAAATGACAGCTTATTATGATGGCGATTTGCCGGCCATTCTTATTTACCCTCCCCAATATCGTGCGATTGTGATGGTAAAAGAACATGCAAACAGGAATGTGAAAGTAAGCTATTTCAATCAGCAGCTGTTGAGCAGTGATGGACAATTGCAGCTGCATTTATCACCTTATACTCAAATTATATTAACAAACGGGCAGCTCTTTTCAGCATATCCAGGAAACCGAGATTTAATCGTTATTTATGGTCCTACAACACGAAGCATTCCTGCCCAAACAACCCCTGAACGGGGCTGTCCGAAAAGTCGATTGAATCGACCTTCGGCTCAGCCCTTTTTTCTGTTTTTAGGGTACAAAAAAATCGTCCTTTTTTATAGAATGAAATTGACGCGTCACCACGGACACCCTTGCTCTTGGCTAACCTCTACTTCTGTCTTCGGGGTTCGGGACTTACACCCTATAGTTCATGTACATGCCGGGCGCACAAAAAAGCGAGACGCTTCAACGCGCCTCGCTTATTCATTTTCATCAGGCGTTTGCAATATCAAAATCACCGTATGAGTGAAAAAGCCGATGAAAAGTATCAAAATGAAGAGATACCAATGGAGTGGTTGATTGAAGAATCCTGCTATCACAAAAGACAAAATCGCACTTACTACAATCCCAACCCATATCCCTAGTTGCAATGTAACCAACCTCCAAATTATTGTTTTGGCTCCCTTCTCCCCTTTTTATTTAACTATTCCCTAATTCGTCATCAACTAACTTCTTTATATATATTCTATTCATTGACGCGAATTGTCGGAACGTGTCTAATGTTACAATTCTATTGTATTTCAAAAATACTAACTTTATACAATTTTCACTCCGTTCATCATCTTTTCCGAAATAAAACCAAATATTTTTTTTGCAATTTTTATTCTGATTCCTTATGAAATGCATACATTATGTTGAGGAGGTATGAAAAATCGCTGTTATTGCCGCTAATGAAGCACAGGTTGCCTTGCTTGCTCGATTGATGAGAGCAGAAGCGGAAGGTGATGGAGACCTTGGCATGTTGTTGGTCGGAAATGTAGGAGTCAACCGTGTGCGGGCAGACTGTCTAGACTTTAAAAATATTCGAACCATTGAAGATATGGTATATCAAAGTCCCGGTGGCTTTGAAGCCGTACAAAAAAGTTATTTTTACCAACGAGCGCGTCCACAAGACATAGCCCTTGCCCGCAGAGTCATCAATGGCGAACGTTTCGTTCCGGCCGACAGAGCTCTATGGTTTTTCATGCCTACTGGTAGCTGCCCTGCTCAATGGTATGGACAATGGAATACCGGCCGATTCAAGTCACATTGCTTCTATGCACCTGCTGAGGGTGTTTGTCCTGGTATTTAATAATTAAAAAGAAAGGATGTATGTAGTGACTTATTATTATTGGGGTCCTGGTGCAACGGGAAATCAATATTATCAACAACCATTTTTCGGTCAAGGGCCATTTCAGCAAACGCCGCCTCCTGTATCAAGCGGAAATGTTATTACCCCTTCTGGAACTGTCATACCTGCAACAGGAACTGGACGACAAACTGAAGAATCATATATTGAAAACATTTTGAGGGAAAATATAGGAGTTCCTGGCACATTCTATTTCACATTCCCTAGCTCAGATACTCGGCCAGGTGAAACACAGGGAAATGTACTGCGAATTCGCGGCACAGTCATGCAAGCAGGACGAGATCATGCGGTGATTCGTGAAGCAAATACAAATTACGTGTATTTATTGCCGATGATTTATTTCGACTATGCTCGATTTGAAGAAGGATTTAAATACATTAATTCTCCCCGCACAAGACCGCAGCGTTAAATTAAAAAATGAAAAAAAGAGCGAATAGAAAATCGCATTCTAATTCGCTCTTTTTATTTTGTTCATCTTAATTTTTGCAAATCGCTCTAAGATGGTACAGACCTTGAGAGCAAATGTTTCCAATCCCGTTTGTGATGAATTTTTTGAACTATAAAGAAGTGCTATTAAATTTGGAATTTCCGAATTTCTTGCTGCAAGTTTTGCGCATTGTCGTTTAACTCGGCTGCAACTTTATTCACTTGATCGAGGGTTGTCGTTTGCTCCTCGATATTCGCGGCAACAATTTGGATTTCGCTTGCTGATTCTGTAGAAGCGTTAGAAATCTCATTGACCGCAGCGGAAACTTCTTCTGCACTAGCAGATATTTGTTCACTTGTCGCGGAAATTTCCTCAATTTGCATTTTTATTTTTTCAATAGCCTGCACGATATCAGCGAAAGATTGGCCTGCTTGTGTAATGACTTTGACGCCATCTTCCACTGAACGCAAAGAATCGTACACCGCCTTTTCCACATTTTCTGTATCTCGTTTAATTTCCACTGTTAAATCTGTAATTTGGCTTGCAGATTCTTTCGATTCCTCTGCCAATTTGCGGACTTCTTCAGCCACAACTGCAAATCCTTTACCATGTTCTCCGGCTCGCGCTGCTTCTATGGCCGCATTCAATGCCAATAAATTCGTTTGATCGGTAATTTCTGCAATCACTCTAGAAATATTTTCAATCTCTTCTGTTTGTTTGCTTAATTTCTGGACTAACTCATTTACAATATTTGTTGATTGGCTAATTATATCCATTTGTTTTTCCGCATGGCGGATAATTTCGCCACCATGAGAAGCCATTTCGCTTGTTTCCAATGAAGTAGAGTGCAACACTTGCGTAGATTCTGCAATTTTTTGCACCCCACCCGCCGTCTCATCCATGGCGCGGGCGGAATCTTTTGCCGATTGAGAGTTCATATGGGCCATTTCTGCTGTGGAATTTACTCGACGTGTCATATCTTCCGCCGTAGCAGCAATTTCCTCTGTGCTTGCAGAAAGCTGCTGTGCTGCTGCACTTAATTGTTCTGCATTTTGCTGCACATTGCGAATAAGCGATTTTAAGTTATTTTTCATTGTATTAAATGCATTTGAAAGCTGTCCAATTTCATCTTTTGAAAACACTTTCAAATCTTCTTCCGTCAAATTGCCGGAAGAGACTACTTTTACGGCTTCCACTACTTTTCTCAATGGAGATGTAATCGTTTTCCAAACAAAGTAAACTAAAACGCCGCTTACAATTAAGCTGGCAATTAATACAACGATTGCCGTAATGTTCGATGAGGAAATAGCCCGATTTGTAGCTTTTTTAATGTCTTCCAACTGTTTTGTTTGATGCTCAATCATTTTGTCTGTTATTTTGATTAAGTCTAAGCTGAGGGACTGAATTTTTTCGTTGTCAGATAATGTTTCTCCTCGATTTATTCTTTCAGTTACTGCAGTAAACTCTTTTGCAAAATTTTCATTGGCCTGCTTTAGTTCATCAATATAGCCTTTCATTGTGTCCGTAACAGCTAAATTTTCTAATTCTTTTATTTCCTGATCAATTAGTTGTATATATGTATTGACCATTTCATAATCGGAGTTGTCTGTTTTTAGTATATATTTTGTGGCAGACTTATCTAATTGGGCCACTTCATAGCGAATTGAAGAAATTCCTTGGATGGCTGTTACTCGCTCATTAAGTGCGACTTCTACTTGCCTATCGATTCTTTGGAAATTAATAAAACTAACAATCATCGAAATGCATAGTAGACCGATTAATGAATAAAATGCTACATTCATTTTTCCCCCGATGCTCATTCCATTCACCTCTTTAAAATATCTCTATACGACATTATGTCTATTATACTACTTTCATTCCCATTTTTTAACTGTATTTGTACTAAATTTCTTATCATTTTTGATAACTTTCTAAAAATTTCAAAGTTGCAAGTCCCATAGTTTTCGCAGCAATTAACATTGCTCTTTCATCAAAATTAAATTTTGGATGATGATGCGGATAAGCCATATCCCATTCCGGGTTTTTTGCCCCAGTGATAAAAAATGTGCCCGGCACCTTTTTTAAATAATATGCAAAATCTTCCCCTACCATCATCGGCTCACATTCTTTCACCGCATTTACACCGGGAACATCTTTCGCGATTTCTGCAAGCAATTTTGTTTCTTCCGGATGATTCACAACTGGTGGATAACCTCTTGTATAGGTAAATTCATAGGTAGCATTAGCGCTATCGCAAAGGGATTTAAGCAAAATTTCAAGCTCCCTTTCGATTTGGTTTCTTACTTCTTCATCAAACGTCCGTACAGTTCCCTTGATAATCGCCTTTTCTGAAATAATATTGTAGGCTTTTCCTGCTTCAAATTGTCCGACAGTAATAACTGCATGTTTTAATGGACTGATTTTCCGTGAAATGATTGTTTGCAATTGGGTTACATACTGAGCGCCGAGGACGATTGCATCAACAGCATGATGAGGCTCTGCACCATGTCCGCCCTTTCCATAAATCGTTACTTCAAACATATCTGGCGCCGCCATGATAGCCCCGCTTTTTACATGGACTTCCCCTAATGGTATAGGTGCCCAGAGATGTGTACCAAAAATCACATCTACCCCTTCTAAACAACCATCTTCAATCATCGGTTTAGCACCACCCGGCAGCACTTCTTCTGCAAATTGGTGAATAAACACCACATTTCCGCAAATCTCTTCCTTTATTTCATTGAGGGCCTTTGCCAATATTAATAAAGTGGCTGTATGTCCATCATGGCCACATGCATGCATAACCCCATCAATTTTAGATTTATAAGGAAGATCGTTTTCTTCTTGGATTGGCAAAGCATCAAAATCCGCCCGTAGCGCTACTGTCTTTCCAGGCTTCGCTCCCCGCAGAGTAGCAATTACCCCTCTTCCTCCCACTCCTTCCCGAACCTCTAGACCGAGTTCCCGATGGAAGTTGGCAATATATTTAGGCGTGTGTACTTCCTCAAATGAAAGTTCCGGATTTGCATGTAAATATCTTCGTATGGAAACCATTTCCTCATAATATTTATCTAAATTAAATAATAGGTTTTCCATTTATTTTTACCCCTTTCCGAGCTGACAAAAGATGCTCTTTTTCAAATTCTATGGTAGCATGAAATGTTTATCAATGGTGTCGAAATCTTGTGAATTTTTTCACCAAATTTCGTTACTTTTTTCATAGCAGATAGTCCTAAAAAGCGATGAATCAACTCTATTTTTTCAAAAAAAGCAGTTTAAAGTCGATGAATCCCGACTTTAAACTGCTCTAGCAAAAAATTAATAAATGCGGCTTTTTCCAACACCCACAGCAAGCAATGTCCACCCAATTAAAAATAATACTCCACCGATTGGCGTGATGGCGCCCAACATCTTAATGCCGCTCACAGCTAAAATATATAAGCTGCCGGAGAAGAAAATAATCCCGAAAATCATTGTAAGGAATGACCATTTTAAAGAAGACGCTTCGCCAATTAATCTTGGATGCATTAAAATGCCGACTAAAATCATTCCAGCTGCATGAAACATTTGATATTGAACGGCTGTATTCCAAATCGATTCACCGTAAGCATCCAACACGCCATCTAATGCATGGGCGCCGAATGCCCCTAATGCAACGGCCAGAAAACCAAAAATTGCTCCTGTTATAATGGAACTTTTCATCATCCATAACCTCTTTTTCGTTAGTGTTAAAAATCAAAAATCGAATCCCCATTCGCATCCTCGTCATCTATTTTCATGGAAGAGGGAAGATGATTTCCTCCTGTTGTAAATATTTGGCTATGCTCCGCTAGAGTAGCATGTCTCGGTGAATTCAACGCAACATCGCACAAAGCTCGAATGGCGCTCAACAATTCACGAATCTCCTGCTCATCTTTTGCCCCTTTTGCTTTTAATGCATAATGTTCAATTTCCATGAACAATCTTTCATAGGAAATCATTTTCTCCCCCCCTTGAATTCTTTTGGTTCAAATTTTAAACAATCCATACCGGAAGACTGTTTCACGACAACGGATGGAAGTTGCCTTGTTTTAAATTGATAGGCTGTGCAACCTCGGGGATTGTTTGGATCCCACGTTACTTTAAAGTATTTACATTTAAAACAGTCTACTCTCATGGGAATCCCACCTTTATTCCAATGTACCAAATTTCATAGAATGTGAAAAGTTGATTGAAATTTGTTCACAAATTTCTAATAAAAAACTTATTCCAAGCACCAATCAATCGGTTCTTTCCCCCAAGCAATGAGCTGCGCGTTGATTTTAGAGAACGGTCTGCTTCCGAAAAATCCTCTATGGGCGCTTAACGGGCTTGGATGCGGCGCTTGTAAAATGCAATGTTGGGACCCATTTTTTTCAATAATAGCTCTTTTCATTTGGGCAGGTCTCCCCCATAAAACAAAGACGATAGGGTCTTCCCGTTGAGCCAATTTTTCAATAACCGCATCTGTAAATTGCTCCCATCCCATTCCTTGATGGGAATTGGCCTGGCCCTGTCTTACCGTAAGTACCGTGTTTAAAAGGAACACACCTTGCTTTGCCCATTTCATTAAATAACCATCTTTTGGAATAGGACAACCTAAATCATTCTGTAATTCAATGAAAATATTTCTTAGGCTTGGTGGATGGGGAACACCGGGCTTTACGGAAAAACACATGCCATGCGCTTGTCCAGGTCCATGGTAAGGATCTTGTCCTAAAATCACCACTTTTACATCTCTATACGGAACAGTGTAAAAGGCGCTCATCACTTCATGAATCGGCGGGTATACAATATTTGTGCTATATTCTTTAGCAATAAATTTTCTTAGATGATGATAGTAAGGTTTCTCAAATTCCTCTTGCAATATTTCTTGCCAGTCATTGTCAAAAACTTTTTTCATGTCGGAACACCTCATTTCCAACCTACTCTAATAAGTGGGATTAATCAATAGTAGATTTTGCATGCTTCCTCAATCTGGCTTTATTAATATTATAGATTCTGACCATTTTTATAGAGTCAGCAAGTGTATATAATATTAATTAGACTTACAACAAACTAGGAGATGAGGAATTTGTCATTGAAAAAAACGTTAACGATTGCAGGATCAGATGCTTCTGGCGGAGCTGGCACCCTCGCCGATTTAAAAACTTTCCAAGAATACGGCACTTATGGCATGCAAGCTTTGACATGCATCGCCACAATGGATCCAGATCAAGGCTGGAAACATAGCGTTTACACATTGCCAATAGATGTTTTAAAAGACCAATTAAAAACAGCCATTTCGACTGGCATTGATGCGGTAAAAACAGGAATGCTTCCAAATGAAGAAGTCATTCAAGTAGCGGCAGAAGCCATTGAAAAATCCGGTACTAACAATGTTGTCATCGACCCGGTAATGGTTTGCAAGGGAGAAGATGAAGTGTTGAACCCTGGTAATGTAGATGCGATGATTCGCTACCTTCTTCCCCTTGCACTTGTTACTACACCGAATCTCTTTGAAGCTGGGCAGCTGGCTGGTATGAAAACGCCAAAAACGATTGATGAAATGAAAGCAGCTGCGGAAAAAATCCATGCTTTAGGGGCAAAAAATGTAGTCATTAAAGGCGGTCGTTCCCTTGGTACAGAAAAAGCCCTCGATTTATTCTACGATGGAGAAAAATTTTATGCCCTTGAAACAGAGCCAATCAATACAAGCTACAACCACGGTGCAGGCTGTACCTTTGCAGCAAGCATTACAGCCAATTTAGCGAACGGCTTATCCGTAAAAGAAGCCGTTGTAACTTCTAAAGAATTTGTTTCAGTAGCAATTCAGCACGGCTGGCGTTTAAATCAATATGTCGGCCCAGTGATGCACGGAGCGAAAAACGTTTACGGCGCTCCTAATGCAACCATCCGCGAAATTTAATAAAATTTCTCCCTTTCTTAAAAAGAAATTCAGAATAAATGGCATGAGAAAAAAGAAACATCCGTACAATAAAATGTATGGGTGTTTCTTTTTTATTTGCCCTTTTCGAATTTATGTTGCTTTTTGTTTTTCATCATGTGGAACTTTTTACTATACTAGTAGCATAGTCTTTCGGGAAAGGGGAATGTGAATGAAAGAAGTAGATGTGCAAGAGCTTCAAAAACTGATTGATTCTTTTGCAAAAAAAGACGTCTATATACACCTGGAAACAACAAACGGCTCATACGCTACCCACTTCAATGAACAATTTTTTAACGCAAGTGCATTTATACGCAATGCCAAAATTCGATATGAGCATGGTAAAGTCATCGATGACAATCCCCACCGTATAGGATTGAAATTGGAAAATGGATGGGTTTATGCCCAAGGGATTACCCATTATGAAGTAGATGAGCAAGGACGGCTGCTCATGGCTGGGTTGAACCAAGAAGGAAAGTTAGCCATTGCACTTGAAATCAGCGAAACACCATTTGCTTGAAAGGGGGATCAACATGACTTTAACACCACAACGCCATATTTTAATGGTCTTTCCTCATCCAGATGATGAAGCGTTCTCATCCGCCGGGTTAATTCGGCTCTATCGAAACATGGGAGTTCCGGTTACATACGCTTGTTTAACATTAGGAGAAATGGGACGCAATCTTGGAAATCCACCTTTTGCTACCCGCGAATCGCTGCCAGAAATTCGCCGCAAAGAGCTGCTAAAAGCTTGCGAGGCAATGGGAATTGAAGATTTGCGGATGATGGGCTTCCGAGATAAAACCGTTGAATTTGAAGATGATGAAAAAATGGTGAAGCTCGTTCAAGATTTAATTGATGAAGTGAACCCTTCTCTCATTATCACATTCTATCCAAATTACAGTGTGCACCCAGACCACGAAGCAACCGCTCGTGCAGTGGTGGAAGCAGTTCGACGCATGCCAAAAGAAAAGCGCCCTGTTGTTTACGGAGTAGCCTTTGCGAATAACACCGTTGCTGAAATTGGAGAACCTGATGTTGTAATCGATATTTCCAGCGTGAAAGAAGATAAATTGAAAACATTGCTGGCCCATAATTCCCAAACGGCATGGATGATTGAAGAAAACAACAAGCGTGTAGATGAAGGACAGCCAATGAGCGACAGTTGGTTCCACTACGAAAAATTTTATACGATTACATTCGATGAAGAGTAATCAAATCCAATTGGCAGTACAAACCACTGACAAGGTTTGTACTGCCTTTTTTTGTTCAAAACCTTGCACGTTCCAACAAAAAACTGTAAATTTCAGCCTTTTCAGACATTTGATATCTAACAAAAGTTTACAATTTTCTGCGAAATAACAGTAAAATTCTCAGTCAAGAAAAATTTTTTTAATTTTTTTAGTTATCAAATTTTTATTATCCCACATTTGTTATATAACAGAAATTTGAATTATGTTATATTTTTCACAAATTATTATACTGACCTCCCCTAATACCATATTTCTGCATCTTGTTTATTTTTCTCTTTTTTATACAAATAAATCGTCGAATATTCTATGAGTAAAACTTTTCCCTCTCCCCTTTTCCAAGAAAAATATAGAAAAATTGTTGATAATTCAAAGATAGTTAATTGATATGGAATATTTTGAGATTTGGATTTTACAAAATTTTAATATTGAATTATAAGAATTTGTCTCCTAGAATAGTATCATGCGAAAGGGATGGAGCAGAAATATAACGTTTTAAACAGAATAATTTTTCGTAAGGGGGAATTCGATATGACAAATGTATCAACGGTAAAAAATCCAAATTTAACAAAAGAAAAACCAGATTCACCTATAAAAAAGGCGAAAAACGATTCCATAAATTATGAGAAAATCAATAATATGGAAACTTTCAACAGGTTTGTAAGAAAGAAAAACGCCTTTTTATTCGGTACTACAGGGGTATTTTTGTTCCTTTACATCTTATTGCCGATTTTGGCGTTCACACCTGTATTACAACAGAAATGGATTGGAAACATTACTGGAGTTTGGGTTTATTCTGCCGGCCTTTTCGTAATGACAGTGGTGCTTTGTGCGTTATATACAAAGATGGCACCAAAATTCGATCAAATCGCTGCAGAAGTTTTACGTGAATATGAACAAGGTGGTGAAAAATAATGAATTTAGTTACAATAGCATTCTTCTTGGGAATTGTAGGTTTGACATTGGTCGTTACGTATATCGCAGCCAAACGCACATCTTCGGCCAGCGATTTCTATACAGCTGGCGGTGGATTGAAGGGTTGGCAAAACGGACTTGCCATTGCCGGTGACTACTTGTCGGCTGCCGCGTTTTTGGGGGTATCCGGTGCGATAGCGTTGACTGGATTCGATGGCTTCTTCTTCTCTGTCGGTTATGTAGTTGCGAACTTGGTGCTTCTTTACATTATTGCAGAACCAATGCGCAATCTGGGACGCTACACATTGGCGGATATGTTGACTGCACGCTTCACTGAAAAACGAATCCGAGGCATCGCTGCCACTTCTACGATTACAATCGTTATCCTTTATATGATTGCCCAACTTGTAGGTGCAGGGGCTCTCATTAAATTATTGTTCGGCATTGATTATTGGTTGGCCGTTATTATCGTCGGCGTCATGATGACAACATACGTATTGTTCGGCGGTATGACTGCCACATCTTGGGTGCAAATCATCAAGGCCTGCCTGTTATTGTTCGGTACAACACTATTGGCATTCTTGGTATTCTGGAAATTTGATTTCAGCTTAATGAAAATGTTTGACACAATTTCCACTCAACACGGGGATCAATACTTAGTTCCGGGAATCAAATACACTTCCATGATCGATTCTATATCGATGATGATGGCGTTGGTATTGGGAACATCCGGCCTTCCGCATATCTTAATGAGATTCTTTACGGTAAAAGATGCGAAAACGGCCCGCACATCCATTTCATGGACAACTTGGATTACGGCGATTTTCTTCTCATTGACAATTTTCCTGGGATTCGGTGCAATGCATTTTGTCGGAATTGATGTAATCAAGGCGGAAAACGCTGCCGGAAACACTGCTGCTCCACTGTTGGCGGAATATTTGGGCGGCAACATTCTATTATCGTTCGTTGCAGCCGTTGCATTCGCAACAATTTTGGCGGTAGTGTCCGGATTGGTGTTGACTGGCGCTTCAGCAATTTCCCATGATATTTATGGCGAAATTATCAAAGACGGAAAATTGACTGAGAAACAACAAGTGTTGGCAGCTCGTATCGGTTCCATTTCAATTGCCGTGATTTCGATCATTTTGGCGCTGTTTGCCCAAAGCTTGAACGTTTCATTCCTAGTTTCATTTGCTTTCTGTATTGGAGCATCAGCCAACTTACCGGTTATTCTATATACAATTTACTGGAAAAAATTCAATTCAAACGGCGTTATCGCTGCAATGGCAACTGGATTGATTTCCTGTTTGGTATTGGGGGCAATGGGGCCAAACGTATGGAACCCGGTGGAAGGTGCAGCAATCTTTGTCGGCGAACCATTAGTTCCTCTTTCAGTTCCAGCCATCATTACAATTCCGTTAGGCTTTATCGCTGGATATTTAGGTACTGTATTGACTTCAAATAAATCGAAAAACGCCGAAAAAGTATACCATGAAATCCGTGTTAAAGCGAATACTGGTGTTGCAGTATCCGAAGTATCGCATCATTAATATTAAATAGTAGATTTTCATACCAAACACACCATTTATATACAAAAGATGGTGTGTTTTTCTTTTTGCATCAAGACATGCTTTTCCATCCTTATCACAGAAAAATTGTACAAAAAGTATAAAATTTCGGAATATAATTTCTTTTTCTCTATATATGGACATTCGTATAAATAGCATTTATAGTGTATAAATATGCAAAACAAAATTGATGAGGGGTACTTATGAAAAAAAAATTCCATCCATATATATGGTTACTGTTCATATGTCTTTCGGTTTTAGGGATCTTTTTATTTATTATTCCTGTGAATACGCCGGATGGACTCAAAGTTCCAATCGCGCTTCTGGCGAATGGTCTTTCAGGAAAAGTCGTTTCTTTTATCCATTGGTTTGCGTATATAGTATTTATAATTGCTGCTGTTGGTTCAATCGTAATGCACTTTATCCCCCAATCAGGGAAAGTGACGATTTTTGATACATTATTCCGCACCCGCCTGTTTTGGACAATCATGCGGGTGCTGGCGGTCATTTTCGCGACACTGTATTTATTCCGAATCGGACCTGAAGCTTTCACCAGCGAGAATACGTCCGGTTTGTTATTGAATCCGGATGGCGGCTTGGTGACAATGATGTTTCCATTATTCCTGTTTGCAGGGTTGCTCTTGCCGCTTCTGACGGACTTTGGATTGTTGGAGTTTTTCGGTTCCATGATGGTGAAAATCATGCGCCCGATTTTCAAAATTCCCGGACGTGCCGCCATCGACTGTTTGGCTTCATGGGTCGGCGATGGTACAATCGGGGTACTTCTTACAAGCAGACAATATGAGGAAAGCAACTATACCGCACGGGAAGCGGCAACCATTGCAACAACTTTCTCTGTGGTTTCCATCACCTTCTGTTTTGTGATTGTTGAAACAGTGAATCTTGGCCAATATTTCTTACAGTTTTACGGGACAGTCATTTTGGTTGGGCTGATTTTGGCGGTAATCATGCCGAGAATCTATCCTTTGAGAAATAAGCCGGATACATACTTTGACGGCTCTTCTCCGGAAGGTCATCGTGAGGATGTTCCAGAAGGGTTCAACGTATTTACTTTCGGTTTGAAAAATGCGTTGGAAAAAGCCGAAAGCAACCAAAACCTATTGAAAGTGGCCGGCTCCGGCTTTCGAAATGTGTTGGAAATGTGGATTGCCATTACGCCTGTCATTATGTCGTTCGGTACAATCGCTTTGATTCTTGCGGAATACACAAGCTTCTTTAAAGTATTGGGAATGCCTTTTGAACCAATATTGCAGTTGTTCCAAATCCCTTATGCAGAAGATGCAGCCCAAACGATGATCATCGGTTTTGCGGATATGCTGCTGCCTTCTATTTTGGGTGCCGGAATCGAGTCGGAATTAACACGCTTCTTCATCGCAACCGTTTCCGTCACTCAATTGATTTACATGTCCGAAGTCGGCGGGCTGATCTTAGGTACAAAACTTCCATTAAAATTATGGGATTTGTTCATGATCTTTTTAATCCGCACGATCATTTCCATTCCGATTGTGGCCCTCATTGCCCATTTTATCTTTTAACTCGAAACCACCATTTTTCTTTGGGGAAAATGGTGGTTTTTTTACGCATTATATTGAAAACGTTTTTAATTAAAATTTTTCGTCTTTTATGGATTCGTCCTTGATTTTTTCAAAAGCGGTCTTTAGACTATTCTGTATATTATTTATATATTTAAAATTTCGTAAAATCACGAATTTTATGATAAAATATATAAATGCTGATACTTATGGAGGTTAAAATTAAATGGAAGTTGCGGATAAAAGTTTTACAGTCGAGAACGTCTTAAAAGCACAACATCAGTTAAAAGATGTCGTCCTTCATACACCATTGCAAAAAAATGAATATTTGTCAGAAAAGTATGGTGCAAATATTTATTTTAAACGCGAAGATTTGCAATCAGTGCGTTCTTTTAAATTGCGCGGCGCCTATTATAAAATTAAAAAAATTGAAAACGAAGCACGTGTACGAGGCGTTGTATGCGCTTCTGCCGGCAATCATGCCCAAGGTGTGGCTTATTCCTGCTCCCATTTGAAAATTAGAGGGACTATTTTTATGCCACTGACTACACCGAAACAAAAAATTGATCAAGTGCGCATGTTCGGCCGCGATTATGTGGAAATTGTGTTGGCTGGCGATACATTTGATGATTCTGCCAATGCAGCCATGGATTATTGCTTAGAACATGATATGATTTTCATTCATCCTTTTGACGATTATGATATTATCGCTGGACAAGGAACGGTCGGCGTCGAAATTTTAAATGATATAGATGAACCTCTTGATTTTGTATTTGGAGGCATTGGCGGCGGAGGACTCATGAGCGGGGTTGCTGCCTATATTAAAAATATCTCGCCTACTACAAAAGTAATTGGCGTTGAACCAGAAGGCGCACCAAGCATGAAAGCAGCCTTTGAAAATGGAGGGCCAGTCGCTTTAGAAAAAATTGATAAATTCTGCGACGGTACAGCCGTTCAATGCGTTGGACAAATCACATATGAAATTTGCCGCAAATATTTAGATGATATTATTACAGTCCCTGAAGGTAAAGTTAGTACAACAATTCTTGATTTATATAACAAACATGCCATCATTGCAGAACCATCCGGTGCACTGCCAGTATCTGCTCTTGATTTCTACGCAGACCAGTTGAAAGGAAAAACGGCGGTTGCCATTATCACAGGAGGCAATAATGATATCAGCCGCATGCAGGAAATCAAAGAAAAATCCTTGCTATACGAAGGCTTATTGCATTACTTTATCGTCAACTTCCCACAACGGGCAGGAGCATTGCGTCAGTTCTTAACAGTGGTGCTTGGCCCAAATGATGATATCACTCGTTTTGAATATACGAAGAAAAACAATAAAGAAGAAGGGCCTGCATTAGTCGGAATCGAAATCAGCAAACCTGAAGATTATGAAGGCTTAATCGACCGCATGCGCGTGAATGGATTCGATTTTAAAGAAGTGAATAAAGACAGCACATTATTTGGATTGTTGATTTAATGATAGAGAAGAGGCTGGGACATAAACAAAAAAATGATAGGGGTAGCTGAAAGAGTTTTGATAAAAAATTGAACTAACGAAACATTGATTGGCGTGACGGACCCGCGGAAAGCGTCCCCGGAACGGAAATCAATTTTAATAACATATCAAAAAAACATCATTTTCTCCTTGGAGAAAATGATGTTTTTTTAGATTTGTCCCAACCTCTTTTTGTTTTGATTTTTTATCTCCAGATTTTGTGACAATATCCCCTGTTTTTGTGAACATAACCCTAATTTTTATGACAATATCCACAGAATTATCTTAATCTCCTTTTCCAATCCAGTATATTTTCAGGGATGATATAAATTCTTCCCCGCTTTTCTCCCTTTTGTTGAAGAGGCAGTTTTTTTATCAATTCGTAAGCCGTTTTGGGATGAATATTAAAAAAACGGCTAAATTCAGCATTTGTAATCCACGGTTTAATCAATAGAGCGTAATCATGTAAAGCCTCAATGAAAGTCTCTTTATCTTTAAAATTGCATTTCGGGCAAATAAAGCGGCCTTTTTTATAATACATCACCGTTTGATATTCACACTGCTTACAAAGGGCGCCTTTTTTAATTTTTCTCACATCAATTTGCGGACTCCACTTTGTTGGATTTTGTATTTTCACCAATTCATCTTTTAACTGTTCCATTTGCTGTGAGGAAAGCTTTTTGGGGTATTGGCGATAAAGTGCATTCAATTTGCTCTGCAATTCCCCTAAATGGAACACGGAAATCGCATTCGAAACAGGGCCAATGATGGTTGCATCCGCAATAACAATCGAATAAACAAGCGGTAAATGCATGTTCAACTTTTCCAGTTTACCCTTTAAAAATCGGATATGTCTTTCCGCTTGATCGATGGGGTTTCGCAAACTTTCGGTCGTACCGTCAAATCGCGTCCGTATTAATTGATTCCTCTCCATTTGAAAATCGATGCGGCCAGAAAAATTTTTTATTTCCAATAGCCATAAAAAATTCGGACAAATAAATAGCGTATCAATTTGATGGGAATGCCCATATGTATTTTCTGTTTCAAAATGATGAAACAAATAATATTCCGTTGGTATGATCAACTCTTTCCACTCGCGGTCAAGCTTCAATTCCCCCTCATATCCTTTCTTCATTTGCAAATAAAGTTCCCGAAAATATCCATAATCCCTCTCGCTTTCTTGCCATCTTCTTAGCAATGCTTCCAACAGAAAAAGCTTTACAGGTTTTTTCCGCTCCAAAATAATCATCCCATCCCCCCTTGCCCCTATTTTATTTAGCAAGCGATGAATTGGCAAAATTTGAAAAACAGAATTTACCCTCGATCAATGTTCCAAACATAAATTTTCGGCTTCCCAAAACCTTGAAAATCTACATTTCCCCCAATCTTTCAAAAAATAAAAAAAAACAGCCCTCGTTCCCAAGAGCTGGTTTTCTATCTTTATCAACTTTACCCCAACAATGTTCGGTCAGTGGTCATTTTTTCGCCGCGAATGCGTTCGAATTCCGCCATTAAGTCAGGGATAGTTAAGTTTGGTTTTTGATCTTCATTCACTTCCAAAATAATTTGCCCTTTATCCATCATAATCAAACGGTTTCCCAAATCTATAGCCTGCTGCATATTGTGGGTTACCATCAATGTTGTCAAATTGTCTTCTTCCACCAATTCCTTTGTTAATTTTGTAATCAATTCCGCACGGGAAGGGTCAAGCGCCGCTGTATGCTCATCCAAAAGCAAAATAGACGGCTTCGTAAAAGTGGCCATTAATAAGGATAGCGCTTGTCTTTCCCCACCGGATAATAACCCGACTTTTGCATTTAAACGGTTTTCCAAATTCAAATGCAATTTTTCAAGGGCTGTGCGGAAGAAATCCCGCCGCTCCCGATTCACCCCTAAACGTAAAGTACGATTCGCATTTCGGGCATATGCAATGGCGAGATTTTCTTCAATCGTCATAGATGGTGCTGTCCCTGCCATCGGATCTTGAAAGACGCGCCCAATATACTGAGAACGTTTATACTCAGACAAACTCGTAACATCTTTTCCATCAATCCATACTTTTCCTACGTCCGGTGTTAACACCCCAGAAATCATGTTCATCATCGTTGACTTTCCGGCGCCGTTACTTCCGATGACCGTCACGAAATCTCCTGGCTTTAAATGGAGATTAATTTGATTCAATGCAATTTTTTCATCCGGAGTGCCTTCATTAAAGATTTTTGTTATACCTTCTAGTTTAAGCAAAGTGTTCGCCCCACTTTCTCTGTCGTAGCTGCTAAATTTTGGCTTGGAGTCGTTTCGCTTTTCGCTTCTTATTTTTTTGTTTTTCAATCATTTGAGGAATAATCAACGCCAAGATTACAATAATCGCCGTAATCAGCTTCATATCGCTTGCATCGAGGAACTGCATGCGCAATGCAAGCGCCAAAACAATACGATAAAGAATGGCTCCAATGACAACAGCAAAGGTTGTACGCATTATAGATTTTGTGCCAAAAATCGCTTCCCCGATAATAACGGAAGCTAATCCAACTGTAATCATCCCAATACCCATTGTAGCATCAGAATATTTGGAATATTGGGCAATTAACGCGCCAGCTAATGCCACAAGCGCATTGGAAATTCCTACTCCTAAGATGATTAAATGGTCCGTATTTGCTGAAAAGCTTCGAATCATCCGTTTATTATCCCCTGTTGCCCGAATGGCAAGCCCAATTTCTGTTTTTAAGAACCAATCGACAACCAATTTGAGAATGGCTGTTAGGATAATCATGATAAAAAGAGTTCCCCAAGTTTGAGGTAAATGTTTTACACCTAAACTGGACAAAATATTATTTAATGCTGAATCAATCCCTAATGGTTCCCAAATCTTTGAAAATTGAGTGAAGATGGTTTCACTATTTAGGAGGGGAACGTTCGGAAGGCTTGTTGCATTTTCACTTGAGAAGCCCATGATTCTTAGATTTATGGAATAGAGGCCAATCATCATAATGATACCGGCAAGGAGCGGATTAATGTTTCCTTTGGTATGTAATAAACCGGTAATACACCCTGCAATAAATCCCGCTACGATTGCAGCGAGTGTTGCCAAAATGGGGTGGTAACCTAGCACAATCATCGTTGCTACCGTGGCTGCCCCCGTTACAAAACTACCATCTACCGTCAAGTCCGGAAAATCTAACACTCGGAATGTTAGATACACTCCGAGTGCCATAATCGCGTAGATGATTCCTTGCTCAACTGAACCGAACATTGCTGCAAACATATTGAATCATCTCTCCTAACATATCGAAATTCATTATTAATTTTCTGTTTCTACAAGCTCTGCATTCCATTCATCTTTTACTTCAATGCCAAGTTTTTCTACAACATCTTTGTTCATAACAAGTTTTAAAGTATTTGGATATTCTGCTGGAATGTCTGCTGGTGTTGCTTCACCCTTCAAAATTTTCACAGCCATTTGACCAGCTTGGTAACCGATGTCATAGTATTCAAATCCAAATGCCAATAATCCGCCGCGTCTTACAGAGTCAAATTCGCCCACAACAAGCGGCAATTTATTGCTTTCTGCTACTTGGATTACAGATTCAAGAGCTGATACAACTGTGTTGTCTGTGATAATGTAGAATGCATCCACTTTGCCTACTAAAGATTCTGCTGCTTGTTTAGTTTCTGAACTTTGGGCTACTGTTGTAGTTTCCACTTTCATTCCTAATGAATCAGCAATTTCTCTTACTTGGTTCACTTGTGCAACAGAGTTTTGTTCCCCAGCATTGTAAATCATGCCGACTTTTTCAATGCCTAATTCATTTTTCATGAATTCTACTGTTGTTTTAATAGCATCTGGATGCAGGTCGATTGTACCTGTCACGTTGCCTCCAGGAGATTCAATAGAATCGATTAATTGTGCTGCAACAGGATCTGTTACAGATGTGAAAACGATTGGAATATCAGATGTTACATTTTTTGCCGCTTGTGCAGATGGAGTGGAGTTCGCAAAGATTAAATCAACTCCTGCACTTGCTAAGTTTTGGGCAATTTGCGTATTTAAACTATTGTCGTTTTGGGCAAGCTGATAATCATATTCAACATTTAATCCCGCATCTTTCAACGCATCTTGGAATCCTTGGTATGCTGCGTTTAAAGATGGGTGTTCAACAATTTGCGTTACACCAATTTTGTAAGTTTTTGTTTCTTCTGTTTTCGTATCAGTACCTTTGCTTTCATCTTTTTCAGATGTATTGTCATTACCGCCGCAAGCAGCTAAAAGCAGCAATAAACCGAGCAATAAAAATGATAGCTTTTTCATACTGCTCTTCATAAATTTCCCCCCTGTTATTCTTCAAATTTTCTGACTATTTTTAATATAAATTTTGTCGCTTTAAATTGATAAAGCGAAGTTTAACGTTATATTACATTTTCATAAAAGAACAGTCAATAACATTAGGAATCTTCTGAAATTAAAAATGTTCTTTTTATTCTTTCAAAAATAGCAATTTAGTGCTTTCAACCAATAAATTGCGTGAATTTTCTAGAAAATATATTATATAAAAATAATGAATAATTTGTGAAAAAATCGTGAACTTTTTCAGTAATAAAAAACACCTATATATAGGTTCAATTGCTCAAAAATCCAATTTGTGATTTTTCGATAAATGTAATATAATATTTTTTTGTGTGTTCACACACCGTGGTTCGCAAAATCCCACGATAAAAAACTAAGGAGTGTATCATGATGAAAACAAAATTCTTAGCAGTATCTGCAATTATTGCTGCACTATATATCGCCGTAACTTATACGCTCTCTTTTTTGAGCTTCGGTGATATTCAATTTCGCATTGCGGAAATTTTTAACCATTTAATCGCCTTCAATCCCCGCTATATGTTAGGGGTTGTGCTGGGAGTGTTTATTTCAAACTTATTCTCTCCTCTTGGCTGGTTCGATTTAGTGTTCGGCGTAGCCCACTCCCTCATCTGTTTAACGACTCTTATCATCATTAGCAAATTTGTAAAAAACATTGTTTATCGTATGTTGATGAACTCTTTTGTCTTTACTTTCATGATGTGGATTATCGCCTTGGAATTAAAGTTGGCGCTTGATCTTCCTTTCTGGCTTTCATGGCTTTCGACGGCCATCGGAGAAGCTGTCGTGCTGCTTATTGGCATTCCGATTATGAAATTGCTTGATAAACGATTAAACTTTAAAAATTTAATCGATTCATGATAGAAGAGGCTGGGACAAATCTAAAAAAGAGGTTGGGACAAATCTAAAAAAACATCATTTTCTCCAAGGAGAAAATGATGTTTTTTTGATATGTTATTAAAATTGATTTCCGTTCCGGGGACGCTTTCCGCGGGCCCGGCTCGAGCCTCCTCGGAGCTCATTGCTTCGCTCCTGCGGTGTCTCGAGACACGGGCTGTTCCCGCAGGAGTCGCCCCGTCACTTCAATCAATTTTTAGTTATATCAAATATTTATCAAAACCCTTTCAACTACCCCTTTAATTCTTTGTTTATGTCCCAGCCTCTTTTCGCATCTTTCTTTTTGAATTGAGCGAAAATTATTGACATTCATGCAAATTCTGAATAAAATAATTTTCAACTAAATTGTTCGTGGCGGAGAAAGGCTGTGGAAGCGCAGCACCGCACCGATTGTTGAGTTGAGCCTGAGTTTAGTTGAGAATAGCCGAGCTGAAATTGATGAGTAAGGAAAAGTAGCGAAATGCGTATGCCTAAGAGAGCTAGTGGTTGGTGGGAACTAGCGCATACCTTTCGTGAATGGGCCTTACGAGAGCAACTGCGCAAGTGGTTGACGTCTTTCCCGCGTTACAGGGAAGTGCTTTTTTAAGCACACTGAGGTGGAAGTAGCAACTACTTCAACAGAGGTGGCAACGCGGCCTGTTCGTCGTCCTCTGCAAATGGGATTTTGCGCCCATTTGCAGAGGTTTTTTTATTGCGGCTATTCTATCTAAGCTTCAAATTTATTAAATTTGGAGGATGATAGAATGAACATTCAAGCTTTTACAAAACGTGTTCAACAAAAAGAAGATTTGTCTTACGATGAGATGATCCAAGCCGTTGAACTCATTTTTGCAGAGAAAACGCCAAAAGAAGACATCGCGGAATTTTTATTGGCTCTTCGCGAAAAAGGCGAAACCGCGGAAGAAGTTGCTGCCCTTTCCATCGTAATGAAATCCAATGCCATCAAAATCCCCGTTCCAAAAGGGTCTTATATTGACAATTGCGGCACTGGAGGCGATGGACTTCATACATTCAACATCAGCACCACTTCCGCCTTTGTGTTGGCAAGCAACGGTGTGAAAGTCGCAAAACATGGTAACCGAAAAATTTCTAGTTCTTCCGGCAGCACGGATGTGTTGGAAGCATTGGGCATACACAATGATTTCACTGCCGAAGAATCTGCTCAGTTGCTAGAACAGGAAGGCATCGCTTTTCTATACGCTCCTAATGTTCACCCGAAACTGAAACGCATTGGCGAAGTTCGTCGAGCCATTGGAAAACCAACCATTTTTAACTTAGTAGGTCCTCTGACAAATCCGGTCGATTTAGAATGTCAACTTGTCGGCATTAGCCGTCCTGATTTTGTTGAAGAATATGCAAAAGTGCTGCGCATTTTAGGAAGAAAACGGGCGATTGTTGTATCTGGTTCCAATGGAATGGATGAAGCTTCTCTTGACCAAAAAAACTATGCGGTGATTTTGGAAAATGGAGAAATTAAACCTCTTTCCATCAACATTGAAGAATTAGGATTGCAGCCCGCTACAATTTGCCATCTTCGCGGTGGTACGCCAGAAGAAAATGCGAATATTTTAAAAGACTTGTTGAAAGGAAATCGCTCGCCTTATTACGATGCAGTGGTATTAAATGCAGCGCTCGGGTTCTTTGCATACGGTGCCGTTGAATCTTTGAAAGATGGCGTTTTTATAGCGCGCGATGCGATTGAATCCGGCCGAGCTTACGAGAAGCTTGAAGCAGTCATTGAATTCAGCCAAAACATCATAAAGGAGCAATCCCGCTAATGACAATTTTAGATACGATTATTGAACATAAAAAAAACATTTTACCGAAATTGCAAGAAACAAAGCCGGATTGGAACGTTCCCATCGTGAAACGCCCTTCGTTATATGATTTGCTCAGAAAATCGGACACCTTGCAAATCATTGCAGAAATGAAACGGGCCTCTCCTTCCAAAGGCATTATTAATGCCAATGCAGATCCGGTGGAGCAAGCAAAACGCTATGAAAAAGCAGGATCCGCTTGCATTTCCGTACTGACGGAAGAAAAATTTTTCAAAGGCTCATTTGAAGATTTGGCGAACATTGCAAAAAATGTAAATCTGCCAATCTTAAATAAAGATTTTATTATTGATAAAGTACAAGTTGATTACGCACTGCGGTCAGGTGCATCCGTCATTCTTCTCATTGTGGCGGCATTAGAGGACGTAACGCTTGCTGAATTGTATGAATACGCTGAAAGTTTAGGGCTGGAAGTGCTTGTGGAGGTGCACAACGAAGAAGAATTGGAGCGCGCCCTTCGCCTCCGCCCGAAACTTCTTGGCGTAAACAACCGAGATTTAAAAACCTTTCATGTGGATTTAGCCCAAACCGAAAAGCTTGCAGAAATGATTAAACGCTATCCGGACATTGCTTTCATTAGCGAAAGCGGCATTTTTCAAAAAGCAGATGCAGAACGAGTGGCAAATGCAGGAGCCCGAGGAATTCTAGTTGGAGAGTCTCTTATGAGAAGCGGCAACCCAGAGGACACGTTAAAATCATTCCAAATCAAACTTCCTGCCCTAGAGGATGTAGAGCGATGACAAAAGTGAAAATTTGCGGGTTAAAAGAAAACGTGCATGTGCATTGCGCCGTCAATGCTGGATCGGATTTTGTAGGCTTCGTGTTTGCGCCGAGCAAGAGGCAAATTTCCATCGAGAAAGCCAGGGAACTGGCAAAACTGGTGCCAAACCATGTGAAGAAAGTCGGCGTCTTTGTTAATCCGACCATAGAGGAAGTAAGAGAAGCTTTTGAAAGCGTACCACTTGATTATGTGCAATACCATGGCAATGAAGATCCGAACTTTATTAACCAATTAGGCTACCCTTCTATTAAAGCCTTTTCCATCCGGGATAAGGATGATGTGGAGAAAGCTAGCAAGTTTAACGTAGATTACTATTTATTCGATGCACCTGGAACAGACTACGCCGGTGGGAGCGGAAATACATTTGACTGGTCCCTTTTAGATCAACTTTCCATCCCAAGGGAGAAAGTGATTCTGGCAGGAGGACTCAACGCGGCAAATGTCAATCAAGCCATTGCAACGGTTCAACCTTTTGCAGTGGATGTATCAAGCGGCGTTGAGCAACACGGCAAAAAGAGCTGCGAACTGATTCAATCCTTTATCCAAGCTGTAAAAACTTCAAAAAGGAGCTAACGGACATGACGACAACCGTAAAAGGCAAATTCGGTCGTTTTGGAGGACAATTTGTGCCGGAAACCTTAATGACTGCTTTGCAAGAACTGGAAGAAGCTTATGAACATTATAAACACGATGAGTCTTTTCAACAGGAACTCCGCTACTATTTAAAAGACTACGTCGGCAGAGAAACGCCCCTCTATTTTGCGGAACGGCTCACTGAATATTGCGGCGGCGCCAAAATTTATTTAAAACGGGAAGATTTGAACCATACCGGCGCACATAAAATCAACAATGCCCTCGGCCAGGCATTGCTTGCCAAAAAAATGGGCAAAACGAAAATTGTGGCTGAAACAGGCGCCGGCCAACACGGTGTAGCGACAGCAACCGCCTGCGCCCTTCTTGGAATGGAATGCATCGTTTTTATGGGAGCAGAAGATGTGAAACGCCAAGCATTAAACGTATTCCGTATGGAGCTTTTAGGCACAAAAGTCGTGGCTGTTGAAAAAGGATCCAGAACGTTGAAAGATGCGGTGAACGAAGCCTTGCGCTACTGGGTGACGAATGTAGAAACAACCCACTACATTTTAGGTTCTGCGATGGGGCCCCATCCCTTCCCTACCATCGTTCGCGATTTCCAAAGAGTCATCGGGGATGAAACGAAAAAACAAATTTTAGAAAAGGAAAACCGCCTTCCTGACGCTGTTGTAGCCTGCATCGGAGGCGGCAGCAATTCCATCGGGATGTTTTATCCTTTTGTAGAAGACAAGGAAGTTGCATTATATGGCGTGGAAGCTGCCGGAAAAGGATTTGAAACCGGCAAACATGCAGCGGCCATCAATGCTGGAAAAACAGGTGTACTGCACGGCGCTTATATGTATTTATTGCAAGATGAAAACGGATTTGTGCAAGAAGCCCACTCCATTTCTGCAGGTCTTGACTACCCAGGAGTTGGTCCTGAACATTGCTATTTGCATGAAACCGGCCGCGCAAAATATGTCATGGCAACAGATGAGGAGGCGCTTGAAGCCGTAAAGCTTCTTTGCCGAACAGAAGGTATTCTCCCTGCCCTTGAAAGCGCCCATGCCGTTCACTATGCGGCAGAGCTAGCCAAAACGATGAGGAAAGACCAAATCGTTGTCGTTTGTTTATCCGGCCGCGGCGACAAAGACGTGCACACGATTTACGATGCCCTTGGAGGTGACTTAGCATGAGCCGAATCAAAGAAGCCATTTTAGAAACCAATCTTCAAGGCCATAAAGCATTTATTCCTTACATCATGGCAGGCGATGGCGGGCTTGAAACGTTGAAACCGACCATTTTAAAACTTCAAGAACTAGGAGTCACAGCCATTGAAGTGGGCATCCCTTTCACCGACCCGGTTGCTGATGGGCCAACGATTGAAGAAGCAGGCCGACGAGCTTTGGCAAAGGGAACGACTTTGCGAAAAGTGCTTGAAACCCTTGCAACATTTGCAGATGAAGTTGCCATTCCTTTAGTGGCAATGACGTATTTGAATCCGATTTTAGCTTATGGAATTGATGACTTTGCAAAAGATGCATATAAAGCAGGTATCCGCGGCGTTATTATTCCGGATATGCCATTAGAGGAAAGCGAGTTAGTCCATCCCTCTTTACAAGCGGCTGGCATTGATTTAGTGCAGCTTGTGTCACTTACAAGTACACCGGGGCGGATTGAAAAACTCACAAAAGCAAGCGAAGGATTCATTTATGCGGTGACCGTCAACGGCATCACTGGCGCCCGTTCCTCTTTTGAAGGAAATTTGGAAGATCATTTCAAAACAATTCAAAGCTACACGGATACGCCGGTTTTAGCGGGATTCGGCATCTCCACCCCTGAACACGTAAAGCAATTTGGCTCCTTTACAAGCGGCGTCATTGTGGGAAGCAAAATTGTCGATTGTTTGACAAAAGGCGATTGGGAGACAATTGAAAACCTTGTGAAAGCTTCGAAGGCTGTTCCTTTGGCTTAATCTTCATTTATCTTCAAAATATCATCTGGTTTTATGAACATATCACTGGGGGTTGTGACAATATCGCCCTGTTTTGTGAACATATCACCCAATATAAAAAAGGAGTTGTAATCATGAGCAAAACATTAATTCAAAATGGCTACTACGGAAACTATGGCGGCAGCTTCGTTCCGGATGATGTGCAAAAAGTGCTTGAAAAAATTGCAGAAGAATTTGCAAAAGTAAAAGACGACCCTGCTTTCAACGAAGAACTCAACTTTTATTTGAAAGAATACGCTGGCCGTGAAACACCTCTTTATTTTGCTAAAAACTTAACGGAAAAATTAGGCGGAGCAAAAATTTATTTAAAACGGGAAGATTTAAACCATACGGGCTCCCATAAATTAAACAATGTGCTTGGCCAAATTTTGCTTGCCAAACGTATGGGAGCTAAAAGAATCATCGCTGAAACGGGAGCAGGACAACATGGAGTTGCCACTGCTACAGCTGCTGCGATGTTCGGAATGGAATGTACAATCTACATGGGGGCAAAAGATACGAAACGCCAAGCGCTAAATGTATTCCGCATGGAGCTTCTTGGCGCAAAAGTTGTGGCGGTGGATAAAGGAAACGGCTTATTAAAAGAAGCGGTGGATGAGGCATTCCTAGATTTAGTGAAAAACCATGATAACACTTTCTATTTACTAGGTTCAGCAGTAGGCCCTACTCCATATCCTGAAATTGTTGAGCATTTCCAATCCGTTATTAGCCGTGAAAGCCGTGCGCAGCATTTAGAAAAAGAAGGCAAACTACCGACAGCAGTTGTAGCAGCGGTAGGCGGCGGAAGCAATGCGGCTGGCGCCTTCTCCCATTATATCAATGACGAAAACGTGCGTTTAATCGGTGTGGAACCTGCTGGCGCTGCAACGCTGACAAAAGGTTCCCCTGGCATTCTTCATGGTTTCAAAAGCTACGTTCTTCAAGATGAAGAAGGCAATTTGCTTGAAACAAACTCCATCGCTGCCGGCTTGGATTATCCAGGCGTCGGCCCACTTCACGCTTACTTGCATGAAACAGGACGCGGCGAATATGTAACAGTTACAAATGAGGAAGTGCTGGAAGCTTTCCAAGTATTATCAAGGACAGAAGGCATTATTCCTGCCCTTGAAAGCTCCCATGCCGTTGCTCACACATTAAAACTTGCACCGACTTTATCACCTGAAGACACAATCATCGTCAATATTTCCGGACGCGGCGATAAAGACGTGCAACAAGTATTTGAATTGCTCAAAAATCAATAAACCATGAGGGGATGTTCGGACTGCCGAACTCCCCTTTCTTTTTAAATCGGTGTTTTGCTTGTGATGCCGCCGCCGATTTTATCAAGCATATCAATTGTCATTGTCTGCAAATCATAAATCGGATTAAATCCCCAATCCGCAATGGCTTGGGATGAATCGATGGAATTTGGCCAGCTTTCTGCAATGCTTTGCCGCACTGGATCAACATCATACTTAATTTCAAAATGAGGAATATGTTTTTTGATTTCCGCTGCAATTTCCGACGGGTCAAAGCTCATGGCAGAAACATTATAGGCATTGCGAACGGTTAATTTAGCAGGGTCAGCTTCCATTAAATCGATAATCGCGTTCAAAGCATCGGGCATATACATCATATCCATATAAGTCCCTTCAGCAATATAAGAAGTGTAGCTTCCTTCATTTACCGCTTTATGATAAATTTCCACTGCGTAATCCGTTGTGCCTCCCCCAGGCGGTGTTCCCGGTGAAATTAGCCCTGGAAAGCGGAGACCTCTTACATCTACCCCGTAGCGCAAGTGATAATAATCGCATAATAGCTCCCCTGCTACTTTATTGACGCCATACATCGTTGTTGGCCGCTGCAATGTTTCTTGCGGGGTATTGATTTTTGGCGTTGATGGTCCAAAGACAGCGATGGAGCTTGGGTTAAAGAGCTGCATATTTAATTCTTTTGATACTTCCAATGCATTCAACAAGCCGCCCATATTTAATTCCCAGGCAAGAATGGGTTTGATTTCAGCCGTTGCAGAAAGTAATGCCGCCAAATGAATCATCGTGTCCGCATTGAATTTTTTCGCCACTTCGTACATTTTTAATGCATCGAGCACATCCAATACTTCAAAGGGACCGTCATGATTTTTATCTTCCCGAATATCCGTTGCCAATACATTGTCTTTTCCATACTCAAATCGGAGTTTTCTCACCAATTCTGAACCAATCTGTCCAAGCGCACCAGTGACAAGGATTCTTTTCATCTCGCCCCTCCTCTGATGAATTCAAACCTACTTCGCGAGCAATATAGAGTATGTTGTAAACTATTTATATGCCAGTGCTTTCTAGTAGGCTATTGGTTCGACTAGAGAAGGGGGGCATTTTCATTCCAAAATGGTAGCGCCATAGATGGATTCAAAAGGAAAAGAGCGGCCGTCTTCCAATATGCAAATGCGCCGTTTATTATCAAGGACGGCAATCTTTCCTGTCTCTTTAGAAGTGCGGTCCTTTTTCCAAATTTTTAATTCGACTTCATAGTGATTTTGATAGGCAATAAGAAGCTGCTCGTTCAAATCTTGCAGCGCCCATTCATCCAAAACCGGCTTTTCTTCGCGCTCATCTTTTTCTCTCCATTCCCGGAGCATTTTCACGTGTTCCGGGAGCATCATTGCATTCCATTTAATATTTCCACGGTCTCGAATCATCTTTCTCACCTCTATACAAAGCAGCACCTTTTTATTTTTTATGGCCGCCCAAAAGTTGCGCCCTCTCAAGCGCCGTTCCTGCCTCCGTATAAGAAACGGCTCGAAGCACAGCAGTCGGCCCCCATTTGGAGCGCAAAGCATCCATCGCGGCGCCGAGTTTTCTCCTTTTCCATTTTTGCTGGTCGAAAAAACTTAATTGCATCGAGCGTTCTGTTTCCAATTTCGAAAGGCTGATGGCAATTTGCCTTACCGGACGTTCTGCATAATGTTCATCAAACAGTTCCCTGCATACTTCATATATTTTCATCGTATCATTCGTCGGTTCATCCATCGTTCGGGCATGATGGAAACCTCCTCCAAAAGCATCTTTGCTGTAGCTTACACCGAGGGAAATGGTTCTCCCTGCTTGATAGGCTTCTCTTGCCCGGCGTGCCACATCTTCACACATTTCTAAAATGACGGCGAGGATTTCGCTGCGCGTGCGATAATCCCTCATCAGCACTTGCCCTTTGCCAAAGCTGATCTGCCCTTCTACAAGAGGTGCGCCAAGGGGAGATAAATCAATTCCCCACGCGTGGTAGTATAGTTGATTGCCTAAAATACCAAAGCGTTTTTCAAGCAGCCCTAAATCTGCATGGGCTAAATCCCCTACTTTAAAAATGCCCATGTGATTCAACGTACGTTCTGTGCGGCGGCCGATGCCCCACATTTCCGAAAGTGGTTCAACAGGCCACAATTTTTTCGGCACATCTTCGTAAGTCCACTTGGCAAAGTCTGTTTTCTTTGCTTCTAAATCAAGGGCGAGTTTTGCCATCAGCATATTGGGCCCTATCCCTACCGCACTTGGAATTTGAAATTGTCGGTAGATGCTGTCTTGAATGTACTTTGCCGTTCTTTCCGGCGGCCCCCAAAATTTTTCAGTGCCCGTCAAGTCCACGAAACTTTCATCCACACTGTAGACATGAATCGCTTCTTTCGGTACGAATTGGTTGATTAAATTGGTAATCTCCATGGACATCCGCACAAAAAACTCCATTTTCGGTTCAAACAGCCGAATATCGGGATGTTTCGGGATTTCATACAGGCGCGAACCCGTCTTGATGCCAAAACGTTTTTTCATCGGTGGCGAGGCGGCAAGCACGATGCTGCCCTTTTGCTCAAAGTTTCCTACAACGGCAATCGGCACTTTCATTGGATCTAAATTGTGAAGCATCGCCATGCAGCTGGCATAAAAGCAGCGCATATCAATGCACATAATCGAACGATACGGAAGAAGGCGATGCAATTTTTCGGGGCTAAAGTTCGTGTAATTCAGTTCCGTTACCCTCATATGAACCACCCCTGTTTACATTGTATGAAAGGAACATACGTTCTATTCTTTATTTTAGAATGAGATGATTGAAACGACAAGTGGGGGAATTTGGGAATTACGTGGTGGAAAATGCTCTATCCGACATAGGTTTCTAAAAATTAGAGAAAAATAAAATACACCTAAAGAACAAATTCCTTTAGATGTATTTTCAAGGTTTATATTCTTTTCCAGACTGAATGTAATAAGCAACAAATTCAAATGTCTCTTCCAATGTCCAAACATCCCAATTTTCTTTTCTCGCTCTTCGGTATCCCGGAATGTGATGATGATGTGGAGTAAATGCAACAATGAATTCTTTCCTTGTTTCTTCATCTTCATGAAGTTCATTTCCCCATGCCGATATATGTTTTAAATGTTTTCCTTTTTTCGGATAAATAATTTTCCATTCATAGGAATACTTCCAGACACAGCCTTCTTCATTATATCGCTCCATAGCATACAATCCTGTAATGCCATGAACACAGTGGAAATAAAACAGATAATAAATTGGATGTTCTTTTGTATTTCGGAAAAATTGAATCCCTTTCAGCAATTTTTGGATAAAACTCAAGAAGATGACCATACTTATTCATCATTTGATGAATGTCTGCCGATTTCAGCAGTTCATTTACATCTCTATGTGTTTTACTCACGGATTCCCTTCCCTTTGAGTTTTCCCTCTAACTCCCGTAGTTCATCTTCTAGAGCTTCCCATTCATAATATTCAGAGATGTCCATCTTCTCTTCATCCACTAGCTTCCACGCCTGTTCAAGAGTGTCCACACCGTACTTTAATTGCAAGTCTAGCAATTCATGTTTAGCCTCTTTAATACGGTCTTCCGGCGTTTGATTTCGCAATTTTTTCTCATGATAAATCCTTTGCATCAAAATACAATATTTCGAATCTTTCCATAACAGAACCGCGTGTTTCGGAATTTTTCGATGGGAACGTGTCTCCAAGTTCTCGAGTCCCTGTTTCATGTACTTATGAATTGTTACGGTAGATACGCTAAGCATATTTGCTGCCTCTTTCGGTGTCAGCAAATAATTTTCATTATAATAAATTTTCAAATTTTTACCACCAATTTTGTAATACCATTGCTCTAGTTCAATTATTAGTTTTCCAAATTCCTCATCATTTATAGGAAATTCCATCAATGATAGCCGATTAACCCACTGTTTTAACTCTTGATGATTTTCTTCAGACAACAAATATTCTTCATTCAATTGAAAATCATCTGGATCGAAAATAGTCTTATTAATACGCTCTTCAAACTTGTTGATGAACATGATAATCACAAAATTCAATACATTCAACGTTTCTTTTTCAATCTTTGCTTTATCTTTTTCCAAATAAGCACATTCAATCTCCTTTTGTGTTTGTTCATATACAGTTATGCTCATGAACGTCACCCCTATCACCTCCTATTATAAAATCCGTATTAATGATATATAAATTTCATTAACTTTATGATTTAATAAAATCATTAACCGATATTCTTTCCTTTAAACCTCAACGATACATAATAATCCGTTTAAACGAAAATCCCAACTATACATCCGGAAAAATAAAAGGGCTTGTCTAAAAAGTCCATAAAAACAGAGCGAATGGAGAAAACAATGAGTTTTTCCATTCGCTCTGTTTCCTTATTTTTGAAATTGGTTTGGGATTTGGTTACCTACCATTATAACGAAATTTGGGGAGGTACCCATTTTTTATTGTCTTGAATCCCTTGAAAATCAAGGGGTGAGAATTATGAAATTAACTCAACTATCATAATTTGGTAAAATAAAAATTATATATTTTACATTAACAAAATTTAAAGGAGGGAGAATCAATTGTATAAATACTTATCATTAGGAATATGGATAATAACCATTTTAATGATTGTTTTCTCAACAAATCCAAATGGCTATCTTTTAATTACTTTATGGATAGTAGGAGGGCTTATTGGTTATATAGGGAAACGTAACGACCCTAAATATCGTCTGTTAAACAATTTAGCATTGTGGACCAACTTCATTACGGTGATTTTTTATATCCTTTGGGTTTATATCGTTGGGATGATTTGGAGTACACCTTGATCTTTTTTAAAAGAGTAGATTTTTTGCGTCTGTAACTTCAACTTTATCTACTCAAATTCTATATGAGCATTTTGCATATTTTTTGACCCAAGAGCCATAAGGATTTCAAAGACATAAAAAAGGACTTCACCCCTAAAATGTAGAATTTTTGAAGTGACGAAACAACAAAAAATTCAAAAGGAGGAAGTCACTTTGTATATTCTACAAGAAAGCCTATTTTCCTTTGAAGAACTGCAAAAATTAGAGTCAAAAGAGAAATTACCTAATCTTTTTTAGCTCGCTTGATTTACGCCCTTATGCTAAACAGTTGAGAAGTTCTTCACCCCGAGGGGCTGACGGTCATTCCAGAGAAGGGATTCTAAGGGATCTCCACTCTCAGCCGGGTTTTTGCAGCACTTACCAAAAAAAAGCTGGCTGAAAAGATCTTCCTTGACTTGGTACAGTTAGCTCAGGAGGAAGGAATTGTAAACTTTCATTTTATCTCATCTAAAAAGAGTACGATTTTTTCAAATTCCTTCGGAATCATCTTTGCCATCCTCTGAAAAAATGTGCTAAATTTTTTGTGAATTATTTCATAGGGGGATGGAAGATCTGTGATCTTGATTCATGATTTTGGAGTCGATCTCGAAACCTATCATGAATTAGGAAAAAACAATGACTTTCCTATGGTGGAGGAGTGCCCACATTGTCATGCGAAGCATTCCCTTCATCGCCATGGTTTTTATGAACGGAATGCCATCACCGCAGAAAAGGAATATCGTCTCTTGATCTGCCGTTTTCGTTGTTCGATTTGTTTCCAAACGGTGTCCATCCTCCCTCACTTTCTTCTCCCATACTTTCAACATACGACTCGTACCATCGTTCAATGGCTCCATGATGCGCTTCATCAAACCGGCACAAATCCATCAAAAAGACAACTCATTTCTTTCTATCTCCGACGATTTATCCAAACAATTTCATGGATTTATATGTATTTTGCTCGCAAAATCTAAAATAATCCGCAAAAAAATTGCACATTATTTCAGAAAACGAACCAAAATAATTTGAAAAAGTCAGCCTGAAATAATGTGAAAATTTACAAGGAATAATTGACGGCAGCCACCAGGCCATCGACAGTGCCGCCATTGATGCCTATGAAAAGAAACAGCCCAAAAAGCGTAGTGAACAAACGGGTAATGCCAATTGGGGCGCAAAATATGATTCCTTCGGCAATAAAATTACCTGGTTTGGCTATAAGATGCATCTTTCAGTCGATACCGCAAGCGAACTGCCAATGGCCATAAAAATAACCCCTGCCCATGTGAACGATGGAGAAGTCGCACCAGAATTAATCGAGCAAGTGGCAGAGCGTACCAAATCCAAAATTGAATTTCTGATCATGGATGGCGGATATGACCAACTAAAAAACTATGAATCAGCCAAAAACATTGGAGCACAAGCCATTATCCCGCTCAATTTGTGCAACGAAAAAGAGCCTCCTGAAAGGATTTCTTCCAATGGAACTCCGCGTTGTTCCATGGGTTATGAAATGACTTATTGGGGAGCTGATAAGGACCAGCTCAAGTTCAGATGTCCTCACGCACGGATTTTCGCCATACAAACGTATATTTGTTGGCATTCGCTTCTATTTTCGTACCATCCACAAAAATATGGTCGAGGTCGATAAATCCTTGTTCTACTAGTTGAAGGACAAATTGTTCAAATACAGAATCCATCATGTTTGACATACGAACACTACGAAAATCATTTATTGTGCGATGGTCAGGGGTTTGCAATCCCGCCAACCACATCATCGGAAGATTTTCTTTCACCATTTGCGCCATTTTCCGACTTGAATAAACTTTTTGAGTGTACGCATATAAAATCACTTTCAATAACATTTTAGGGTGATAGGGTGCACGACCCCCACCAACATAATGAGTATACAACACTTCATCCGGAATCGATTCCACCATTTCATCCACTAAACGGGCGACATGATTTTCAGGAATATACATTTCGATATCTAAAATGCTCATGACTTGACGATTGCAATAAGGTTGGAAAACTAGCTTTTTGCGTTTCTTGTTCTTTTGAACCTCTATTTTTTGAATACCCTCTAGAGTCATTTCTAATTGCGTGTTATAATTTTCTTGAATAGTCATTTGATTATTCATAAAAAATCGTCCTTTCTTTAGAATGTTTTTTGGTCAATTTCATTCTATAAAAAAGGACGATTTTTTTGTACCCTAAAAACAGAAAAAAGGGCTGAGCCGAAGGTCGATTCAATCGACTTTTCGGACAGCCCCCATCCGAAAAATCTTCGAATTACTCCACCACTTCCGTAAAGAAGCATCGTTTCATATGCTCGATGAAAAGATCGCCTTGGCCGGTAAATGTCGCAACGCCCCGCTTATGAACGGCCGTTTTGAACCCTTCTGCATCGGCTCCTGCAACCGTTAAAAAGTCGCAAATGTCGGTGCATACGCCGCACACATGAACTTTCTCCACACCACGGGAACGCAGCTTGTCCGCAAGCCCAGTGTTATAGAAGGCATTGTAATTTTCTTTCGGCTGCATCAACACATTTGGATGCTCTTTATGGGCTTCATACCATGTGTACAAATCCCCATAAAGCTCTTGCCCTTTTGTACCCACCACATTGTGTGGCGGCCATAAGTCAAAATGCGGATCGTTTTCTTGATGGGCATCCATCGCAAAAACCACAATCTGGTCCTTCTCTAAAAACTCATTGGCTTTTTCCACAATATAAGGAACAATGTCTTGAGCAGGTTTCCCCGCCGTTAAACTGCCGTCATCGGCCACAAAGTCATTGCTCATATCCACAATCAATAAAGCCTCTTTCATACCGACACCTTCTTTACAATATTCTTTACATCTATTTTATCATGAACAAGCCGAAATTTTGTGACCATGACAGATGGTTCCTTCCACAAAAAATGGCACGAAAACACGTGCCATCAAAATATCATTGACTTGCTTCAAGCAGCGGAAACAAATCTTTTCCGTAATATTTTTCCATTAATTTATTCAATTTGTCCGTCTTTTTAATTTCCTGCATCGCTTCGTCATAAGCTGCAGCAAGTTCTATGTTTTTCTTGTTGAAAAGCGGCCATGTTTTGATTACGGCAAACTCATTGTAGACAAGATCGTCTTTGAATTGGTGGTATGGCCCATTTTCATCAGCCACTTGCGCATTGTACATAGCTTCGATGATGATTCCTCCATCGACCCGTCCTTCATTCACCCACTGCACCACATCCAAGTTAAACTCATCCCCTGCTTTCAGTTTCACTTGGTTGTTTGGATTGGCTTTATTATATTCATCAACCAGTGTATATTGGGCACTGCTTGCAGCGATTGGCGCAAGGGTATATCCTGCAGAAGCAAAATCGCTCAAACTATGAATATCCGCTTTATCGGCTTTCAACACAAATCCTACACTGCTGAGCCCCAAAAATTCTTTTGGATAAAGGAAGCTTTTCGTACGCTCTTCCGTGTGAACTACCCCCACTTAATTTTCTAGCGAAAATTTGAAGTGGGGGCTTCCAAAGAAGTTTGACTGCTTTAAGCAATCCTTATTCTTTGAGGCGTGTCCACTTCGCCGCTAGAGCATAAGACACTCAGGTCTACAGCTTTACTTTTCTTTAAAATGTTTAATGCACCATTTACATCAGCATTGATTAGTTTGCCGGACTTTGTTCGATACAAACCTCGCTTAATACGTTTGCCACTGAACTTATATTCTTTTGGATTGTCGGCATTATATTCAGGAATCTCATCGCCGTCAAAAAAGCTGGCTTTAGACGTATATGACTCTTCCTGTTTGAAGAATTTAATGCCGTAAAATTTACAAAGATACTCTAGTTTTTCTTTTATATTACCGAGAGGAATATTGACAAAGTTTTGATTTGTCTTTTTTCCTAGATTCATATTGCGCTGTAATGTTTCAGCATAGCCAATGACAAGTTTGCCAATTTGATTTTCAATACAGTAGTTTATGATGTAACGACAAGTCTTGTTGATATAATCATTAACTTTATTATTGCGATTCATAGCAAGCAAAGCTTGTTTACGAGTTGTATCTTTGATTTTTTGCTTATCTTTAATACTTTGAAGTCTGGCATTCTCTTTGTTAAACCATTGATTAATACTTTTTAATCTCCGCCCATCAATGATGAACGATTTGCCGTCTGATGTGACACAAGTGGCGAGATTATTTAATCCTAAATCAATCGCCAGTGCTTTTTGGTCATTTAATTTTCTTTGATCTTCAGGCATTTCATATTTGTACTGAATCTCAAAGAACCTGGCATGATGTTTAGGAATAATTTCAATCTGCTTAATCTTTTTGTCAAGCAACACAGGCGGAATCGTTATCTTGATAGGCTTATGAGTCTTTTTATACAGATTCGAATACGGTATCGTGAATTTGTTGCCGTCTATACGAATTTGACCAATGATTAGTGAATGAAAGCCATCTTTTTTAAGATATTTTGGGATACTGATAGCCTTGTAGTCATATTTGCCTTGTTTGGCTAGTTTTACTAAGCCAAAGAAAGATTTAAAAGCTTCATTAACCTTTTTTAAAATTTGCTGTGCCATGTTGCTGTTCAACAGCTTATAGTTTTCGTTCGTTTTTGCAAGATGATAGTTTTTCTCATAATTAAGAAATTCCTTGTGTTCAAAATAGTATTGTCTGACATTGTATAATCCGACGTTGTATATGTTTTTGGCAATATGGCACAGTTCTCTAAGAGTCAAGTATTCTTCTTTCGTCAAACCATTTAGCTGTTGCTTGATACAAAAATACATTTTTTCACCTCCCATCTAACTATATTTTACTTAATTTTACTGAAAATAATATAGATTCAGTAAAATATAGTTAAGGCGATTCATCTCCCATATCTTTGTTGGGCTTCTTCACTATTTTTCTCTCTTGCTGTTTCAATAACAATCGAATCTAATTCACCATAGACTTCTCTTACTTTATTGACAATTTTAATTGCTTCCCGATGGGCCCTTTTTGCCACTGTGCTTAAAATCGCAGAATCATCAAACTTAATATTCTTTCCGTTAGATATATTTTTATATCTCTTTCCTTCTAAACCTAGTTCGCTAAACAATTCCATTTGATTTTTGTTTGTTTTCCACAAATCCGGTAAGATGAGCTGGATTGCTCTTTTAGATAATGAATGATAACCTTTAAATTCTGTGATTTCTTTTAAGGCATTGATGATGTTATTCTTTGTACGCTCATCAAAAGTAGAATATTTCTCCAACGCTTCTTTTATATCATGTTCTCTTCTTTTATAGGATTTCTCTGCCGTAAGAATTTCACTGATTTCATCTAACAGTTCAACGTTATCTAATATTTCTTTTGGCAAATCATTTTCTTTTACAGCTTTTAAAATTCTTTTGTATCCCTTAAATTCTGTAAAGGATGGCTGATTTTTTTTAAGATCGACTCTATAACCAGAAACATAGGTATCTTTTGGTAATCCTTTATATTTTAAGATTCTATCAATAGTTACCTTTTGACCCTTTTTTACAATTTCCTCGACAATATAAACTTTATCTTCCTCTGTCAAATATTCACCATTTACTCTCAGTTTATTTAAGTCACCATTTAATAAATCAAACAATTCGGCAGTGAAAGACATTTTTGCAATACGAGGCTCTTCAGGGAAATACGAACATTTTCCTCTCATCTTTTCAATCATTGACATTTCTTGAAGTTCCCCATTTTTAATAAAAAATCTTCCATATATCGTAGGAGATTTTTCTGATCCTGGTCCTTCATAATATGCCCTTCTTCTTTGAACTAGATCAATATATTTCTCAATAAATTCATCATTGATTTCTTGATAGAATTGGGCTTGTCTATTCAAAATTGCTTTCGCTTCCTTAACATAATCTTCTGTACGAAAACGATTTTCATGGGAACGAACTAATCCTTTTTGTAATCTTTCCATTTGTATTTCACAGACATATTTCGTTTCCAGTTCTTTGCTGTTCCTTTTCAATTGCTCTTTTGTAGATAACTCTCCAGCAGTTGTTTCTTCTTCCAAAGGTGCATCTAAAACAGTACCTCTCCTTTTCACAATGTGATAAAGGCCAATTGCTAATTCTTCCAATGATACTTTTTCTTTTAACGCTTTACATCTAATTTCATATGGGTTTCCAGTTCCAATTGAATTTGTTGGAATACCGTACTCTTCAAATAAATTCTTTACCCTTTCTAAACGATGATTTCTTCTTCTTTTTAATCTTCTTGATCCTCTAAACCCTCTTCTTTCCTCGTTAGCATTTCTCGTCGCTTCCTCAAATAATCTTACACCAGCATCAATAATTTCCATTGTCTCGGTATCAATAATTCCCCAACCTACGGATGATATGCCAATATCCAATCCCAATACTTTACTCATAGAATCCCCTTCTTTCCTAATCATTTTTACTTATATATTAGAAAAAATTTGTATTATTTGGAATAATTATTGTAATTTTGTAAATAAAAACACCCCCCAAAGCCGCAGCTGCAGCCTCGAGAGGTTAATGTTAATGTATGTGAAAGTTTTAATTTGTTGATAGGTGAATTCAATAGTATTATGCGCTTTCCTAATCATTCCCCATCCAGCGCAAGCCTTTTGGATAATGGTTTTTCATCATATTTCCGGCAAGTTTTCCCCAGCCGATGGAATAGCCGTCCACGGTGATTAAATGCCATCCTTTGACGCCGTTTACCGACAAAACTTCTCCTTTCAAATAAGAAATGATTTCACTTGAATCTGCCGATAAATCGAATACTCTCTTCGCTTCTTCCTTGCGTAAAGCCAATGCCAGGGCATGGGAAGGTTCAAAGCGGTTCTTTTTGAACGTTCCCAAATGCAAACCTGGACGAAGCACTTTTAATTTTTCCAATGTCGGCGCTTCCTCAGGCAAAACATAGAACTGATCGTTGAAGGCAATAAAAAATCCAGAAGGCATGCTATTTAACGTTTCGCCAGCAAATTCTTGATAAGCCTTCAGCATTTTTGGATCGAGTTTCGTTTTTGCATATTTCAACCGCGGCAGTTCATCCCCATTATTCTTTTTCAGCACCGCAATGTAGTGGCCTTCCCCTTTCACACGATGGGGCCAAATGCGAATTGTCTGCTCAATATTTGGTGCAGCCCCCTTTACCCAATTGGCTCTTCCTGGGCTGAAACCTTCATACACTTCCACTTGTTCAATCTCAAAGTTTGGATATTTTTCAAGGAAGCGGCTGATTGTTCCTTCGTTTTCTTCCGGCGAAAAAGTGCAAGTGGAATAAACCAGTCTTCCCCCTGGCTTTAACATGCTTTGGGCATATTCGAGAATTTCATCTTGCCGGCTTGCACAAAGGGCCACGTTTTCCGGACTCCAATGCAAGCGGGCTTCCTCATCTTTCCGAAACATGCCTTCCCCAGAACACGGAGCATCCACTAAAATTCGGTCAAAAAAGCTTGGAAAATGCGCAGCCAATCGCTCGGGTGTTTCATTGGTTACAATAGCGTTTTTGATGCCCATCCGCTCCACGTTTTGGGATAAAATTTTCGCCCGCTGCGGATGGATTTCATTAGAAACCAAAAGTCCTTGTCCATTCATTTTAGAAGCAAGGTGCGTCGTTTTTCCGCCCGGTGCTGCACATAAATCGAGAATTGTTTCCCCCGGCTTCGGGTCGACCAACTCCCCTACCGCCATCGCACTCGGTTCTTGAATATAATACAAACCTGCATCATGATAAGGATGTTTCCCAGGCCGTTCGTTGTTGGGATAAAAATATCCTTCCTTCACCCATGGAATTTTTTCGATTGTAAAAGGATTGATTTTTAAAAAATCTTCTATTGAAATTTTTAACGTATTGATGCGCAAACCTTGGTTCTTTTCTTCCTCATAGCTTCGGATAAACGCATCATACTCTTCCTGCAACAAGCATTTCATTTTGTCTTGAAAGGTTTGGGGTAGATTCAATTTGTTCACCTCAAAAGTATATTATCATGCATTTTGTCATTTGGGGTGATGGACATATTTTTATCCCCAGATTTTGTGAACATAACACTTGGATTTGTGACAATATTGATAGGTTATAATTTTATCCCCAAATTTTGTGGCCATAACACCCAGTTTTGTGAACATATCCCTTGGTTTTGTGACAATATCGACAGGTTATATGATTATCTCCAAATTTTTATAACCATAATTAGAAATCTACCACTTTTCCATACAATTCTGGACGGCGGTCGTCATATACGGGAATTCGTGTGCGCACTTCATCCACAATTGAAAAATCAACATCAATGACTGCCAATTCCTCATCTTGCGCCCCTGTCCAAAACACTTCGCCCCAAGGTCCTATCACCATTGACTGGCCATTAAAGTTTTCCGGTTTGCGGGAAATCCGGTTCACCGCAATCACAAAACATTGATTTTCAATAGCCCGTGCTTGCAATAAAATTTTCCAATGGTCAATTCTTGGGGTTGGCCATTGGGCTGATACAAACAATACTTTTGCTCCTGCCAATGCATGGGCGCGAAGCCATTCAGGGAAGCGGATGTCATAGCAAATCACAGCCGCTGCCGGAAGACCGCCCAATTCAAAGCAGTTCATGGAGTCTCCTGCTTCTAAATACTTTTCTTCATCCATCAATCTAAATAAATGTACTTTGCTGTATTCACTTATTAATTCTCCATCGCGATTCACCACATACATCGTGTTATAAAATTTGCCGTTTTGCTTTGTTGCCACAGAGCCTCCAATGATATGTATGCCTAGCTCGCGGGCAAGAGTTTTTAAGAACGCTTTAGTGCGCTCTCCATTTTCATCCGCCAATTCTTCCAACTTTTCAAGGGCATAGCCGGTATTCCACATCTCAGGCAACACCACCATTTCTGCTCCTTGGCTTGCTGCTTCCCGAATCAACTGTTCTGCCCTCTGGAAGTTTTCTTCTACCTTCCCAAACCCGACATTCATTTGAATGCAACCTATTTTCATCTCATATCCCCCTAGACAAGTATTCAAAAAAATAATAATATTCCTACATATCTACTTATAATTATATACGGACATTTCCTTAAAATACAGAATGACAGATTTTGTGAATCCAATCAAGATAAGAAAAGAGGATGGCCATGGAATTATCAAATACATTAAAAAAACTTCCTACTCAGTTTTTTGCTTCCCTTGTTCAAAAAGTGAATGCGGCAATTGCTGAAGGGAGGGACGTGATTAATCTCGGACAGGGGAATCCGGACCGGCCAACGCCTCCTCACATCGTGAAAGCCCTCCAAGAAGCAGCAACGGACCCTGCTACCCACAAATATTCCTTGTTCCGCGGCATGCCGGAATTAAAACAAGCCGTCAGCGACTTTTACAAAAGAGAATATCATGTCGACATCGACCCGAACGATGAAGTGGCGATTTTAGGCGGCGCCAAAGTGGGATTAGTGGAACTGCCCATTTGCGTGTTGAATCCTGGCGACTATATGCTGCTGCCGGACCCGGGATATCCCGACTATTTATCCGGACCAGTACTGGCAAATGTTCATTTTGATACAATGCCGCTACTTGAAGAAAATGATTTTCTCCCAGATTACGATGCTTTATCACCGGAAGTGAAGAAGCGAGCCAAATTAATGTATTTAAACTATCCAAACAATCCGACTGGCGCCACAGCCGATTTAGCGTTCTTTGAAAAAACGGTGCAGTTTGCAAAAGAACACGGCATTTATGTTGTCCACGATTTTGCTTACGGCGCCCTTGGATTTGATGGAGAAAAACCCGTGAGCTTCCTGCAAGCGGAAGGCGCAAAAGAAATCGGCGTTGAATTTTACACTTTATCCAAAACCTATAACATGGCTGGCTGGCGCGTTGCTTTTGCGGTGGGTAACCGCGACATCATTGAAGCCATCAACTTGTTGCAAGACCATCTGTTTTGCAGCCTCTTCCCTGCCGTACAGCGGGCAGCCGCATATGCCTTAAACAGCGACCAATCATGTGTGGAAGAACTGAGACGAGTTTATGAATACCGCCGCAATGTGTTGGTGGAAGAAGCCCGTCGAATCGGATGGAATGTAAAAGCGCCAAAAGGCTCCTTCTTCGCATGGTTGCCGGTTCCGGAAGGGTTTACGAGCCAAGAATTTTCCGATTACCTATTGGATAAGGCGGATGTGGCAGTCGCAAGCGGCAACGGATTCGGCGAGCACGGCGAAGGCTATATCCGGGTGGGGCTGCTCGTGGAAGAAGACCGGCTCCGGGAAGCCATCCGAAGAATTGAAGCATTAGGGATATTCCAAAAAGACAAAGCGAAAGTTCAAAAATGACATCATTCCCCTCCCCTTTAAATAAGCGGAGGGGTTAATATTTTTGCACCCTCTGCCTGTCCTGCATCCATAAAGCTTTCCTAAACCGAATTGGCGAAAAATTCAGAAATAAGATTGATTTTCATAGGATTTTTCGCTTACGATAGATTTACAAAGTTTGCCTATTCTATAGCAAAGGGTGATAACATGACAACAAAATATACAATGTCGGTAAAAGAAGGAATCCTGAATGCGAAAAAGATTGCCCAAAAGAAACTGAATTATCAACTGGATATTCCCCATCTCTGGGCCGCTTTATTGCAACCGGACCACTTTGCCTATCACTTTTACCAGGAATTAAACATTGATATGGATGAACTAATCCAACTCGTCAATAAGGAAGTGGATAAAATCCCCTCTTTAACCAGTACGGAAATCGCCTATGGAGAAAAAGAGAGCCAACGTCTAAAAAGGCTGTTCAAACAAGCGGAAATCGAAGCGGAACGTCTGCGGGACCGGTTTATTTCCGTTGAGCATTTGATGATTGCCCTATTTGAGCAAGATTTTAATCCGATTACAAAATATCTGATCCAACATCATGTCACAAAAGAATCCATCTATGAAAAATTGAATCAAACGCGAAACGGGCAAAATGTCACATCCGACAACCAGGAAGCGCTATACGATTCTTTAAACAAATATGCAGTCAATTTGAATCAACGATACATAGAGGGGAAAGTGGACCGGGTTGTCGGCAGAGAAAAAGAAATCAACGATATCATCCGCATATTGACAAGAAAAAATAAAAATAATGCGATATTGATAGGAAGCTCCGGGGTCGGGAAAACCGCTATCGTTGAAGGGTTGGTCCAAAAAATCGTAAACAAAGAGGTTCCAAATAATTTGCTCGATAAAGTCGTCTACAATCTCGATATGAGTTCCCTTCTCGCAGGAGCCAAATATCGCGGGGAATTTGAGGAAAAATTAAAAGCCGTATTAAATGATGTGAAACAATCCAATAATCGGATCATCCTCTTCATTGATGAAATCCACACAATCGTCGGTGCAGGACGTACAGAGGGCTCCATGGATGCCGGCAATATTTTAAAACCGATGCTTGCCCGCGGAGAACTTCGCTGCATTGGCGCAACCACGCAAGATGAATATCGGGAATATATCGAAAAAGACAAAGCATTGGAGCGCCGTTTCCAGCGGGTAATCGTCAATGAGCCGTCGATTGAAGTAACCATTGAAATTCTGCGGGGCATTAAAGAGGATTATGAATTGTATCACGAAACCCTAATCACCGATGAAGCCATCGAAGCGGCCGTCAAACTTTCGAAACGCTACATCACCGACCGGTATTTGCCGGATAAAGCCATTGACTTGATGGATGAAGCCAGCGCAGTCAAACGGATTTCCTTAAATGAAGTCCCCCACTCCATCAAAAAAATCAACGAACAAATTTTGCAAGCAAAAATTGCCCTTTATAAGCATGAGTTGGAACCCGACCCGGCATTTGACCGGCATACATTTGAACAACAGCTAAAAAATTTGGAAACCGAAAAGGAAAAAATGGAAAAGCAATGGGCCAAAGAGCTGGAAATGCTCCATTTCACGCAGCGGGAAAAAAGAAATTTGGCAAGATTGCATAAGTTATACGAAAAAGCGGTAAAGAACAATGAAGTCGGCCAAATCGTTCAATTGGAAACCGGTGACATTCCTGCATCCGAAAAGAGACTGAAAGGGCTGGAACAACAATGGGAGGCATTAAAGCAAAGCAAAACCTTTATCGATAATGTAGTGACCGCCGAAGATATCGAGCGCGTCGTGGAAAGGCTGACGGGAATCAAAATTACAGGCGTTATGGAAAATGAACGGGAACGGCTATTGCATTTGGAGGACGAAATACATCAATACATCGTGGGACAAGATGAAGCGGTGAAAAAAGTGACCCATGCCGTTTTGCGTTCAAGGGCTGGCATTAAAAATCCGAATAAACCGACCGGCTCGTTCCTGTTCCTTGGCCCTACCGGCGTCGGCAAGACAAAACTGGCAAAAGTGCTGGCAAAAGTGTTGTTCGGTACCGAGCTGGATATGGTGCGATTGGACATGTCAGAGTATATGGAAAAACATGCGGTCGCGAAACTCATCGGTCCTCCGCCGGGATACGCCGGCTATGACGAAGGGGGCCACTTGACGGAAGCGGTCCGGCATCGGCTCCATTCCATCATCGTTCTCGATGAAATTGAAAAAGCCCATCCGGATGTTTTCAACATTCTATTGCAAGTGCTCGATGAAGGAAGACTTACGGACTCCCAAGGACGGACGGTGGATTTTAAAAATACGATTTTAATTATGACAAGCAATATCGGATCAAAACTGCTATTGGATTCGATTGATAATTATGGTGCCATTACATCTGAAGCAAGGGAAGCGGTCATGAACGAATTGCAGGCCCATTTCAGACCGGAATTTTTAAACCGGATTGATGAAACCATCATTTTCAATCCATTAATGAAAGAACAAATGGTAGCGATTGCGGAAATCATGATGAAAGAACTCAATGAACGCTTAAATGAAAACAAAATGATTCTGCACGCAACTCCGGAGGTCATCCAATGGATCGCGGAGAATGGGTACGATCCAATTTATGGAGCACGTCCAATTCAACGGTTTATCGTCCAGCACATTGAAACACCGCTTGCCCGGGATATCATCGCCAATCAAATCGGCGAAAATGTCCGTATTACCATTTCCATCGAAAATGATGAACCGGTTTTCCATTATGAACCGATATAATTCCACTTCAATGAAGGAGGGGATTACCCCTATCCTCTCTCTCTTTTCCCGAAATTTCATCCCATTAAACCTTAAAAACTGTTATATTTTGTAACAAAGTTCCAATAATTTTCAAAAAATCTATAGACGGATATTTTGAAATTCGCTACAATTAATTCATAAACGTTTTCATTATTCTGAAAATTCTTACTTATGTAACTCTTCCCACAAAAAAAAAAGAAGGTGATTCCTTGAAAACTTATGATGTACTCATTATCGGAGCAGGACCTGGGGGATATGTTGCGGCGGAAGAAGCGGCACAGCTCGGGAATTCAGTGGCGGTGATTGAAAAAAATGCCGTTGGCGGCTGCTGTCTCAATGTGGGTTGCATCCCTTCCAAAGCTTATTTGCAATACAGCCACTGGTTGTCCGCCGTACAGGCCCTTAATGCAAACGGTTTATCCGTAACAGTGAATCAAATCGATTTCCCATCCGTTGTGAAAAGAAAAAACAAAATTATCTCCACCTTACAATCCGGCATTCACATGACCTTTAAAAAGAATGGCATCCATTATATTGCAGGCGAAGCGAAATACGTGGAAGGAAAAATTTTCGAAGTGAATGGAGAGCGATACTACGGAAAAAATGTGTTGCTTGCCACAGGCGGTGCCCCCTTCATCCCGAACATCCCAGGTTTGAGCGATATAGATTATTTGACGACGAACACCTTTTTTGACATGGAAACATTACCGAATCAATTGGCCATCATCGGCGGCGGTGTGATTGGTGTGGAATTGGCCTATGCCATGAAAAGTTTCGGCGCCGATGTCACGATTATCGAAGCCGCACCGGACATATTGCTGACGGTTGATCTGGAAGCCCGTGCCATTGTAAAAGAAAAGCTTCGAAGCTTAGGAATAAAAATCATCACAAAAGCGTCCATACAGCAAGTGAAAAAAGGAAAGGTTGTCCTTTCCGGCCATGGGGAAATTCCTTTTGACCAACTTTTGGTGGCAACGGGGAGAAAACAAAACCTTGAGATTCCAAAAGCGATGGGACTTGAGTTGGATGAAAAACAGCAATTTGTGAAAGTCAATGAATATTATGAAACAAGCATGAAACATGTTTATGCCGTTGGCGATCTAATCGGCGGCTATACTCTCGCCCATTCGGCCAGCGCGGAAGGCATCAAAGCCGTCCGGGCCATGAGCGGCAAAAAAGAAAGGCCCGTATCGCCATACAGCATCCCCCGCCCCCTATTCATCGAACCGGAAGTATCCGAATTCGGGATGAGTGAAGAAGAAGCAAGAAAAAAAGGCTATGACGTAATTGTCGAAAAAATGCCGTTTTCATTCAATGGACGGGCCATTGCCGCCAATGAAACAGAAGGATTTGTCAAAATCATATCCGAAAGGAGATATCGGGAAATATTGGGAGCCGTGATTGTCGGACCCAATGCGGCGGACCTGATTCACCAAATTCTTGCCGTCCATGAAGCGGAAGGTACTGTTGATGAATTGGCAAACACAGTCTTCGCCCACCCTACCATTTCTGAGTTGATCCATGATACAGCCAAAAAAATATTAAAACATCAATAAATCATAAGGAGGAATCAAGAATGACGGAAAAAGCAAAAGGCATGCCTAAATTGTTTACGAGTGTTGATACGTCGGTGAAAGAATTGGTGGATTTAGAGATTCGCACAGCTACGGATACTGCGGAGTTGACAAAAGATAAGGCAAAATCCATGTATAAATCCATGGAGGATATCCGCAATTTTGAAGAAAATGTAAAACGTTTCTTCGCTGCCGGGGAAATTCCGGGGTTTGTGCACTTATACGCCGGTGAAGAAGCGATTGCTGTTGGTGTTTGTGCCCACCTGACAGATGAAGACTACATAACAAGCACCCATCGAGGACACGGGCATTGTATTGCCAAAGGCGGCGATTTAAAAGGAATGATGGCTGAAATCTTTGGGAAAGCCACAGGTCTTTGCAAAGGTAAAGGCGGTTCCATGCACATTGCCGACATGAATAAAGGAATTTTAGGCGCCAATGGAATGGTTGGAGGCGGTTTCGGACTGGCAACAGGTGCTGCCATGCGCAACAAATATAAGAAAACGGACCGGGTTGCCGTTTGCTTCTTCGGTGATGGTGCAGCTAATGAAGGTGTATTCCATGAATGTTTGAATATGGCATCCATTTGGAAGTTGCCGGTGATTTTTGTATGTGAGAATAACCTTTTCGCCGAATCCACTCCACAATGGTATTCTTCCGCTTCCCGCACAATCGCGGAAAGAGCGGCCGCCTACAATATGCCTGGGGTTCGGGTGAACGGAAAAGATGTTGTCGCCGTTTATGAAGCGGCCGGCGAAGCAATCGAACGCGCACGCAAAGGTGAAGGACCAACACTAATAGAATGCGTCACTTACCGGAACCACGGACACTTTGAAGGTGACGAACAAACTTACAAAGCGCCTAGCGGAGAAGAAAAAGAATGGGCGGAAGTGGATCCGCTTGAAGTATTCCGTCAATACGCCATCGAAAACGGCTTATTGACTGAAGAAGAGTTGGATCAATTGAGGGAAGAATCCGTTCGCGATATTGAAGAAGCGATTGAATTTGCGAAAAAAAGTCCAGAACCATCACCTGAATCACTCTATCAAGATGTTTTTGCGGACTAATCTAAAAAACTTGGAAAGGAGTTATAGAGAATGGCTAGAGAAATTTTATTCATGAAAGCAATCAATGAAGCGCTTGATCAAGCAATGGCAAAAGATGAAAACATCATTTTATTAGGTGAAGATATTGCAGGCGGAGCGGAAGTCCAACATTTGGAAGAGGCCAACGAAGATGCTTGGGGCGGTGTAATGGGCGTAACCCGCGGTCTTGCGCCAAAATACGGCCGTGAACGAGTCATCGATACGCCACTTTCCGAAATGGGGTATATGGCTGCGGCTGTAGGTATGGCTGTTACTGGTTTGCGTCCTGTAGCTGAGCTGATGTTTAGCGACTTTATCGGCTTTTGCTTTGACTCCATCATCGGACAAGGTTCAAAAATGCGCTACATGTTCGGGGGAAAAGCGAAAGTCCCAATGACAGTGCGCACAATGCACGGTGCAGGGGTGAACGCAGCAGCTCAACACTCCGGCTCCTACTACGGTTTGTTCGGTTCAATTCCTGGCGTCAAAGTCGTTGTCCCTGCAACACCATATGATGCAAAAGGTCTTCTCCTCTCCGCTATTGAAGATGATAACCTTGTCATCTTTTCGGAAGATAAAACATTGTACGGAATGAAAGGCGAAGTACCGGAAGAATATTACACAATCCCAATTGGCAAAGCTGCCATCAAACGTGAAGGTAAAGACTTGACAATTGTTACCATTGGAAAAATGTTGTACGTCGGCTTAGAAGTTGCAGACATTTTAGAAAAGGACAATATCTCAGTCGAAGTCATTGACTTGCGCACTGTTGCACCATGGGATGAAGAAACAGTACTGGAGTCTGTGAAGAAAACAGGCCGCTTAATTATCATCGATGAATCCAATCCGCACAACAACACGGCAACTGATATCGCTTCAGTTGTAGCAGACAAAGCCTTTGATTATTTAGATGGACCGATCAAATGCGTATGCGCGCCAAACACACCTGTTCCGTTTGCTGCTAATCTTGAAAAATTATATATCCCAGATGCTAATAAAGTATTGACAGTAGCGACAGAAATTATCGATGACTTGAGAGTTAAATAGAGAGGGGTGATTCATCATGGCTACGGAAATATTGATGCCTAAGCTAGGCTTGACGATGACAGAGGGTACAGTAGAACATTGGTTTGTAAATGAAGGGGATGAAGTTCATGCAGGTGATGCAGTGGCGGAAATCAGTTCAGAGAAATTGACCGGTGAAGTCGTTGCACCAGAGTCGGGTACAATCATTAAAATTGTCGCTCAAGTAGGAGATGTCGTACCAAGCAAGGAACCCATTGCGTATATCGGAAAACCTGGTGAACAGATCGGCTCCCCTTCTACATCGGCCGGTACACCGGAAGTACAAACCGTCAAAACACCGGTGGCAAATGAACCTGCAAAAACGGAATCAAATGTAAAAGATGACGGAGAAAGAATCTTTATTACGCCAATTGCCCGCAAGATGGCGAAAGAACTTGGCATTGATATTCGCAATGTTGTCGGTACAGGCGGCAACGGGCGAATTACCCGGTTAGATATATTGAGATATCAAGCCTCTATGGAGAAAGCATCTCCGGCAACAGACAGCGTTCCAGCCGCGTCAACAGTTTCATATGGTGCCGGACTTGCCGGTTTGCGCAAAACCATTGCCCAACGAATGATGCGCAGTGTCCAAACAACTGCCCAAGTAACGAACCATCGAAAAGTGGATATCACCGAATTGATGAAATTCCGCGAAGATATCAAGTCGAAAGTGAAAGAACCGCTTGACAATAATGAACTAAGCATCAATACCCTTCTGACAAAAGCGGTCGTTTTGGCACTAAAAGATACGCCGGATATGAACGCCTGGTATCATAATGGCGAATATATCCGTGTGGAAGAAGTGCATATCGGAATGGCCACGGCGGTGGAAGACGGCTTGGTCGTTCCCGTCGTCAAAAACGCCCATCTCATGTCCTTGTCCCAACTTGGCGCTGCCATCAAGAAGGTGACAACCGAAGCACGGCAAGGCACACTGGACGGCAGCCTTTACAGCGGATCGACTTTTACGATTACAAACTTGGGCGGTTATGAAATCGAATACTTTACCCCTATCTTGAATACACCGGAAGTGGGCATTTTAGGTGTCGGTGCCATCCAAAAAGAACTGGCACTGGAAAATGGTGAAGTGGTGGAGAAATTGAAATTGCCGCTCAGTTTAACTTACGATCACCAAATTATCGATGGTGCTCCTGCCGCAGAATTTTTGGGAAAAATCGCCGATTACTTGCAAGACCCATATCGTCTGCTTCTATAAAAAGAAAATGGTTCACTCACCTTTCCTCTTTATATATGTTTGATGCATGTTTTCCTGACTTTGAACCCCTTGGACCCTCTCAAGAGAATCCAAGGGGTTTTCATGTTAAAACAGAAAGGACGACTGCTTTTTCCATTTCGAAAAATCCGTTGCCTGGTCAAGAATTTCGCGGATTTCCTTTTCTGCTTCAGCATACAATTTGGCGTAGTTCGTCGCACGGAGAATCGCTTTTCGATATTTCTTTGAAATTTCTTCAATTTTCGCCTCGGCTTCATCGGATAGTTGGCAATGTTTTGTAATGTCAAAGATGACATCCCCTTCCCTTCCATCTTCAGGGAAGTATTCGTGGGGAGCGGTACTGTCGAAAATGCAAAGCTTCAATTCCGGCAAAATGACCATATCGATGGATTTGGAATCTAATCCGCACCACACCTTTTGGACATCAAACCCTCTTTTTAACGCATCTTGCGCCAACTGTTTCAACATGGTCGATTTTCCTGTCCCCGGCAGTCCTTTAATAAAATATCTTTTCTCTAAATTTCTGGTAATATTTCGCAGAAAGTCTTTTGCTCCATCCGGCGTCAACGTTCCAAATAATCGGTGGGTTAAAACCCCTGTTTTATTCAGAAGAATGCCATTAAAAATTTGGTCAAACAGCTCTTCCCTTTGCTCTTCTAATGCTTTCCAATCCATATGCTGCTGCGTCGCTTCTTCCCATTCATCATGAATTTGAATCGCCATTTGAAGAGAAGCAAAACATTGGTCGTGCCATTTTTCCGCTTCTTCAGAAAGCTGTTTGAGCCTTTCTCCGTGCTGAATAAGAATTGCTTCATCTAGACATTCATAGAAGGAAATGACTTTATCGCGGGTGCCAAGTTGCGTTGGTTCGATGGAAGGTTTAGAGCTTTGGAGAAATAAAGTGTCGATGCCTTTGATGAAGGTTGCCTGAATGGTATTTTCAAAAAGGGGATCATAGAAAAATTCGATATCATGGCCTTTATTGACATAATGATAGCCGATTTCTTTCAATAAATTGGAAACATTGAAGCCGAAGATGCCTTTCAAAAAATAGACTTCCTTGGCTTCCCGTACAATGTCCTTATATAGATTTTTCCATCCCTGTCCGGTCATCGCCTGCCCGAAATATTTTGTAATGGAGCCTTTCAATTTTTCATCCTTTCTTTTCAGCTTGCTAAACCCCGAGCAGCTCCCGCCCTACCTTTTCATAAATGGCAAGCGCCTCATCCAGCATTTCTTTTGTATGAGAAGCAGTCGGCATATTGCGAATTCGGCCTGTTCCTTTAGGCACGGTTGGATACACAATGGCTTTTGCATAAACGCCTTCTTCCAAAAGACGTTTTGCAAATCGTTGTGTGAGTTTTTCATCTCCAATAATGCATGGAGTTATCGGCGTTTCGGAATTTCCAATATTAAAACCGAGACGTTTTAACCCTTCTTTAAAGTAATTGCCGTTTTCCCATAACTTCTCAGTCCGTTCGCTAGACTGCATCAACATATCAATCGCTGCAATGGTCGCTGCCACATCCCCCGGAGGCACTGCAGTAGAAAATAAAAACGGACGGGAACGCACTTTTAGCCATTCAATTAACGCCTTCTTACCAGCCACATAACCCCCAACAACGCCAATCGCTTTTGACAACGTTCCCATTTGAAAATCAATGTCTTTTTCTAATCCAAAGTGCTTCACTGTCCCTCTGCCATTTCCAGTGACGCCCGAACCATGAGCATCATCTACATAAGTAATCAAATCAAATTCTTTTGCAATTTCCACAATGTCCGGAAGCTTTGCCAAATCGCCATCCATTGAAAACACGCCGTCGGTAATCACCATGATTTTCCGGTAGTGTCCGGATTCCGCCGCTTCCTTCGCTTTCTTGCGCAAATCATCCATATCAGAATGAGTATATGCAACAATTTTCGCTTTTGATAATCGGCAGCCATCAATGATCGAAGCATGATTTAATTGATCCGATAAAATGCAATCATCCTTCCCCATCACGGCTGAAATGGCCGCCATATTGCAGTTGAAGCCGGACTGATAGCTAATGGCCGCTTCTGTTCCTTTGAACTCGGCAATTTTTTCTTCCAATTGTTGATGCAAATCGAGGGTTCCATTTATGGTGCGAACCGCTCCTGCCCCTACCCCGTATTGGTCAACCGCTCGCTTAGCTGCTTCTTTTAAAAGTGGATTTGTCGCCAGCCCTAAGTAATTATTGGAAGATAAATTAATCAACCTTTTTCCGCTGATTTCGATAACAGGACCATTCGCCCCGTCAATCACATCAATCTCGTTGTATAATCCTTGGTCTTTAAGTAGCTTCAAGTTTTCCTCAAGAAACGAATCTAAAGCTTTTGCCAAACCTGCACCTCCAACTCAGTTCCTTACAGACACTATATGATATGGGCTTTCAATTCTTATCTGATTTTCCTAAAGAAATGTTTTTATTTTATACTAGTAAAAAGTGTACTTTCATGAATGAAAAGGATGGTTTTGATGACAGCTGATATAACATTCCGCATTGCAACACTCGAAGACTTGCCAATCATCGTAGAAATTTACAATTCCACAATTCCAAACAGAATGGTTACAGCAGATACAGAACCTGTAACCGTTGAGGATCGATTGCAGTGGTTTCATGAACACACGCCTGAAAAGAGACCTTTATGGGTGGTGGAGTCTGAAGGAAATATTTGCGGCTGGGTAAGTCTGCAGTCTTTCTATGGCCGGCCTGCCTATCATGCCACAGTAGAAGTTAGCATCTACCTCCATGAAAAATATCGGGGACAAGGGCTGGGGAAAAAGATTTTAAGCAAGGTGATAGAAGAATGCCCTAAGTTTGGCATTGAAACACTTCTTGCTTTCATTTTTGGACACAATGAACCAAGTCTTCAATTGTTTTACCATTTTGGATTCGAAAAATGGGGACATTTTCCGGAAGTGGCGGAACTAGATAGAGTAAAACGGGATTTGTTGATTCTAGGGAAGAAAATTGTTTGATGGCGAATTAAACTTTATAAAAAACGCAAATTGAGAAGCAGTTTTTCTCAATTTGCGTAAGTTTTCAAATATGTAGTTCATCATCGCATTTGAATAAATGGCTTCGTTCCTTCCAGCGACTCTTCGCCGATGCATTTTAACAACAGCCCTTGGCAATAAGGCAAAGCAAATTGTACTATATAGCCGGAACCAATGGCGATAATGACCGTACCAATGCCAAACGGGCCTCCTAACAGCCAACCGATTACCGCCACGATCAATTCAATGGACATGCGGGCAATCTTAATGCTTCCCCCTAGTTTTTCCACAATCCACATCATCAACCCATCTCTAGGTCCAGATCCTAAATTCGGCGAAATATACATTCCCGTGCCAAAACTTAACACAAAAATCCCTGCAATAAAATAAATCAGCTGAAAGGAAAAAGAATCTGTATCAGGCAAAAGCCAATAAAAGAAGTCGATGAATACTCCTGTTAGAAGCATATTAAGCCATGTACCGATTTTCGGGAAACTTCTGTACATGAGGGAAGTAAAGGCAACAATAATGAGCCCTGTAATAATCACCCATGATCCAATCGATAAACCAATTGTTTTATATAAAGCAATATGCAGCACATCCCATGCATTGACCCCTATATCCTCTCCCTTAATGATCATTGTTATGCCTAATGACATAATCATTAAGCCGATGAGATAAAATCCCCACCTCCATAAATACATTCTCCTCATCCCTATATGCCTTCTTTCTATCTATGTATTAAATTTGGTAACAGGTGCAAATTTCGCACACACCATTTCCGCCAATTCTTTAGGGTCCAGTTGAATTTGCAGCCCTATTTTCCCGCCGCTGACGATGATGTAATCAAGTTGCTCTGCAGATTCATCAATAAAGGTTGGAAACAGCTTTTTCATGCCGATTGGCGAACAGCCTCCTCGCACATATCCGGTTGTTGCAAGCAAATCTTTTAAAGGCAGCATGTCCACTTTCTTTTCTCCCGCAACTTTCGCAGCTGCTTTTAAATCCAACTCCGCTTCTACAGGAATAATAAACACAAACATTTTGCCCGGTCCTGCCGTTGTCACAAGAGTTTTAAAAACATGATTTGCTGGATGCCCGATTTTCTTTGCCACTGATACCCCATCAATAACTCCTTCTGATTCATATGTAAGCACTTGAAACGCTACCTTTTTTTGTTCCAACTGACGAATTGCATTTGTTTTTGCCATTTTCTTTTTCGTCAATTCCATCACCTTCATTTTCATCAATGCATACTAATCATAACAAAAAGGCAAGTGTTTGAAAAATTCATTAAAAAAAATCGTTCCATGATGGAAACGTTTTGGCAAAGGCATTTATGCAGTTTGCGAGAATATCGGCTCATATAAACGAAATTGATTTTGCGCCAAGTTCATTTGAAAAGTGTAGGTATTAATCGCTTTTTGATACATTCTTTTTTTGAAAATCGGACTTTCTAATATTTTATTAAACGACACTTTCTGCCCTTTGCTCTGCTGAAAATTTTTAAATAACCGATTCCCTTCTACCATTTTCTTCGTTTTTGCATTTTGGGCCAATGGGATTTGACTAAAAGGAGTATAGGATAATAGCTGGAAATATTCCTTTGAAACTTCTTCTGCCTTTGGTTTCTCATTCGTCTCTTCTGGATTTTCTAATAAATGTTGAAACAATTGGTTAATCTTATTTCTCGCATACAAAAAATCACGGTTCTTTCTATAGGCTTCCTTCATTTCTTTGCGCAGTAACAAACGCTTCTTTTCTTCTATCGGATCCACTTTTTCAACAAAACGATGATTTACTTTCATTTTACACACCACTTTGTAAAGTTTCTGAATAGTGAGTTTATTCTATCATTATTATTATAAAATGTTTTGAAACAAAAAAATATTATTTTTCCATAGTGCTTTTCTATCAAAAAACTAGGTGGCTTTTGAACCACCTAGTTTTCAAACGCTAATCAAGCTTTAATTTTTTTAATGCTTCGGCAAGGGCATCATTAATGAAAGTCTCTTCTTTCTTTAAATATTTTTGCAGTGTGCGCTTGTCTACTTTGCCGCTTGTTTGATGTTTTCGTTTTTCTTGGAATGTGGACCATTTTTCACGGAATCCGCATTGGCAAACGAGAATTTTCCCTTCCCCTTCTCCGTGCAATTCCATCTTTTTATGGCAATTTGGACAGCGGATGTTTGTAAATTGAGAAATCGTTTTGCGATAACCGCATTCCCGATCTTGGCAAACAAGCATTTTTCCTTTTTTTCCGTTTACTTCGAGCATCCATTTTCCACATTCCGGACAAGTTTTCGTTGAAAGGTTTTCGTGCTTATATTTTTTATCGCTTGTTTTAATTTCATGGACAATTTCTTTTGTATACTGCTTCATTTCGTTAAGGAAGGCTTCTTTTCGCATTTTGCCCTTCGCAATTTGCTCAAGCTTCATTTCCCATTCTGCAGTAAGGGCTGGAGATTTTAAATCTTCCGGCACAAGGTCTAAAAGTTGTCGGCCTTTGGAAGTTAAGTAGATTTCCTTTCCGCCCCGTTTTTCAATCATGAAGCTGTTGAATAACTTCTCAATAATATCTGCGCGTGTAGCCACCGTTCCAAGCCCACCTGTGGATTTTAAAGTTTCGGCGAGCTTTTTATTGTTCGAGTCCAAATATTTCGTTGGATTTTCCATTGCGGAAAGCAATGTCGCTTCCGTAAAACGGGAAGGCGGTTTTGTCATTCCTTCCGTCATTTGGATTTTTTGAATTGAAAGCAGATCTCCTTTTTCAATAGGCGGCAAAATTTGTTCGCGAATTTCTTCGTCATCTTCTTCCACTAAATCGTTCGCAAATACTTTTTTCCAACCGGGATTTAGGATGTTTTTCCCTTTGGCAACAAAAAATTCATCCCCGATTTTGGCATGAATCGTCAGCTGCACATATTCCGTTGGTGGAAGAAGCACCGCAAAGAAACGCTTAACGACTAAATCATAGATTTTGCGTTCTTTATCCGTAAATTTAGATAAGTTTGGCGACTGCTCCGTCGGGATGATGGCATGGTGGTCGCTGACTTTCGCATCATCTACAAAGGATTTGTTGGCTTTAATCGGCTTTTTCAAAATTTCATTGGCAAGCGTCCGATATTCCCCAACTCCGCAAGCTTTAAGTCTTTCTGGAATCGTTGAAACAATATCTGATGAAAGGTATCTGGAATCAGTTCTTGGATAAGTTAATACTTTATGATGTTCATAAAGCTTTTGCATGATATTCAACGTTTCTTTTGCGGAAAAGCCAAAGAGTTTATTGGCATCCCGTTGTAATTCCGTCAAGTCGTACAATGCAGGTGCGTAGGATTTTTTTGACTTTTTCTCAACTGCTTCCACAACTGCATGTTGGCCTTGTAATTTTTGGATGATCGTTTGAATTTTGTCTTTATGGAAGCTTCTTGTATTTCCAGATGCATCTTGCCAAGTGAGTGTCACTTTGTCGCTGATAGCCTGTATACCATAGTACTCTTTTGGAACAAAGTTTTGAATTTCTTCCTCCCGCGCAGCGATGATGGCTAGAGTCGGCGTTTGCACCCGTCCGCAGTTTAATTGGGCATTATATTTTGTTGTAAGGGCCCGAGTCGCGTTTAATCCGATATACCAATCCGCTTCCGAACGAGCTACGGCAGAGGCATATAAGTTTTCATAGAGCTTTCCTGGTTTTAAATTTTTAAACCCTTCTTTAATGGCTTTATCTGTCACCGATGAAATCCATAGGCGTTTAATAGGTTTCCGAACGTTCGCTTTTTCGATAATCCAACGGGCCACAAGCTCCCCTTCTCTTCCAGCATCCGTTGCAATGATAATTTCGCTAACATCTTTTCGATGAAGTTGAGTTTTCACCGCGTTGAATTGCTTCGCTGATTGCTTGATGACCATAAGTTTCATTTCTTTTGGCAGCATCGGCAAATCTTCAAGTCTCCATGTTTTATATTTCACATCGTAATACTCTGGGTCGGCAAGGGTTACTAAATGCCCAAGAGCCCAAGTGACGATGTACTGATTTCCTTCCAAATAACCGTTGCCGCTTTTATTGCATTTTAAAACACGGGCAATATCACGGGCCACTGACGGCTTTTCGGCTAATACTAAGCTTTTTCCCATAGATTACATCCTTTCGTAAGTCATATGATAACTATAGCATATCTCGGGATTTCATTCATTTGAGAAAGAGATGGGCATATACTATGCAAGAGACATTTGTTGAAACAATTTAGAAAAAGGAGAATTCGGTTTCACTCCAATTCTCCATTTCCATTTTTATCTAAATCAAGCATTCATTATCCTAATTGCTGTTTTCCCTGGCATATTGCACATCATTTGCTACACCGCAGTAGCAATAATTTGAGGCTGTCCTAAAAGTTTTATACTTTCTGGACAGCCCCTGGATGAAAGCGTTATTTAGCAGGCGATAATTCACTTTCTTTAAGCCATTGATAATTTTCTACCGTTTGCCCTTCTTTATTTACATAATCTACCATATAGACTACCGTTTCTTCAACGGTATCAATGACTCCTTCCGCCCCTTTCATGCCTTCTTCCCGGTCAGCTTCAATAATGACTTTTGACCCTACATCTAATGTCTTTTCGCCAAGAGAATCAATTTCTTCCCGAACAAACCATTTTTTGTTCTCTTCCGGTTCTCCTGTTGTGGATTCATAAGAAATCGAATAAACGGTAGTTTCATAAGCGCCGACAATCGTCCCTTTCGAACCTTGCATATCATCATCGTGGGCAGCATTGATGATGACTTGATCGCCGACTTTAAATTTCGGATTTTTTGCTTCTTTTAATCCTTCTGGTATTTTGCCCCACGTAGAATGGATCACATCTGCATGCCCTAATTCACCGTCCATGTTATCTCCGACGACTTTATCCCCATCCACTTGATTGTTTGTCACATCCACATCTTCGCTATTTAATAATTCCGTTGGTTTTTTTTCATTTTTAACCGATACATTTTCCGTATCTCCACAGGCAATTAATAAAAAGAGGCTTAATATTGCTGTAAATACAAGAAGCTGCTTTCTCATTGGAATTCCTCCTGTTGATGTTTGCTCTGTTTACAGCATTTGCATTTCATAGGGATTTATGCGTGGGAAATAGAAAGTTGCAACGCGGTCAACCAAAACGGAAAAATAAAAATCACGACCAAATCTGATCGTGATTTTTTCTATAATTAATGATTTAATTTTACTTTTTGAAGACGCAGTGCATTCAAGACAACGGACACGGAGCTGAAGGCCATTGCTGCTCCGGCCACCCATGGAGCAAGGAAGCCTGCTGCTGCAATAGGAATGCCGAGCGCATTATAGGCAAAAGCCCAGAACAGATTTTGCTTAATGTTCCTTATTGTTTTGCGGCTCATTAAAATCGCATCGGCAATGCTGTTTAAATCGCCGCGGATGAGCGTGATATCCGCTGATTCGATGGCTACATCCGTACCAGTGCCAATCGCCATGCCAATATCCGCAACGGCTAAAGCAGGAGCATCGTTGATTCCATCACCAACCATGGCCACCTTTTTCCCTGTATTCTGTAATTTCTTAATTTCTTCCGCCTTTTGTTCAGGAAGTACGTCCGCAATCACGTAATCAACACCGACTTCTTCACCGATTGCTTTGGCAGTCCGTTCATTGTCCCCCGTAAGCATGATTACTTCAATGCCCATTTCCTTCAACCGCTCGATTGCTTGTTTCGATGTTTCTTTCACCGTATCACTGACCGCCACTAAACCAGCAAACTCGCCGTCAATACTTGCAAGCATCGCCGTTTTCCCTTTTTCCTCAAATTGTTCCATTTGGGATAAAACCGGCGTTATATCCACAAGATTGGCTTGCATGAATCTTCTATTTCCAACAAGCACTTTTTTCCCTGCTACGATTCCCTGCACACCAAGTCCCGGAATGGCTTGAAATTCCTGAACTTCTTGTAAAGCGATTCCCCGTGCTTCAATTCCTTTTACAATCGCTTGGGCCAACGGATGTTCCGACTGCTTTTCCACAGAACCAATAAGAGAGAGGAAAGTCAGTTCATCTTTGCCTGCTGCCAGCACCACGTCAGTTAGTGCAGGCTCGCCTTTAGTGACGGTTCCTGTTTTATCAACTACCACCGTGTCAAGCTGGTGGGTTTGTTCAAGATATTCGCCACCTTTGAATAAAATGCCGTACTCTGCCGCCCTGCCGGTACCTGCCATAATGGATGTCGGTGTGGCAAGACCCAATGCACATGGACAGGCAATGACGAGCACTGAAATCATTGCTTCTAAGGCTGGCGTCACTTCTCCCGGTGCAATGAAGAAAATCCAAATCACAAATGTAATGACGGCAATTCCCACAACAATGGGCACAAAAATGCCAGAAATTTTATCTGCTAAACGCTGGATTGGCGCTTTTTTTCCTTGGGCATCTTCCACCACTTTAATAATTTGCGCAAGAGCCGTATCTCTCCCGACTTTTGTAGCTTTCATTTTGATGAAGCCGTTTTTATTGATGGTGGAGCCGAACACTAGGGAACCAGCCGTTTTATCGACAGGAATGCTTTCACCTGTTAACATCGATTCATCAACAACCGTATTTCCTTCTATTACTTCGCCGTCCACCGGAATTTTCTCGCCGGGCTTCACAAGGATGATATCTCCCACTACCACTTCTTCAAGGGGAATTTCCTTTTCAACTCCATTTCTGACCACTCTCGCTTGTTTTGCCTGCAAGCCCATTAGCTTCTTAATCGCTTCAGAAGAACGCCCTTTTGCTTTTGCTTCAAACAATTTCCCTAAAAGAATTAAAGTAATTAACACTGCGCTCGTTTCAAAATAAAGCTGTGGATGCACAGTAGTGGATTCAAAGGTTTTAATGGTTTGATATAAACTGTAAAAATATGCAGCGGATGTGCCGAGAGCCACCAATACATCCATATTTGCGCTGCCGTTTTTCAATGCTTTAAAGGCGCTTGTGTAAAATTGCCATCCAATAATAAATTGCACAGGTGTAGCAAAGGCCATTTGCACCCATGGATTCATTAAAAAATCAGGCATATATATAAAAGAAGTAAAAGGAAAATGACCGACCATTGTCCATAACAATGGCACTGAAAGAATGGCTGCTGCGAGAAATTTGATGAATTGCTTTTTCATTTCCTGCTCCCGAAAGTCAACCGTTTCCTTCTTATTATCTTCAAGGTGGGCGCCGTAGCCCAATTTTTCAATCCGTTGAATGATATCGGAAACGTTCACTTCAGCAGGGTTAAATTCAACCGTTGCATTTTCTAAAGCCAGGTTGACAGTCGCATTAGTCACGCCAGGCATTTTGTTAAGTCCTTTTTCAATACGATTGGCACAAGCGGCACAAGTCATCCCTGTAATGACGAGTTCCTTTTTCTCTTTCACCACGCCATAGCCTAAATCTTCAATTTTCTTTTCCAAGTCTTTAACGCTAACTTGGTTCGGATCATATTGTATCGTTGATTTTTCTAATGCTAGATTGACATTGGCATTTTCCACACCAGGCATTTTCTTTAACCCTTTTTCAATGCGGTTGGCGCAGGCTGCACAAGTCATTCCTGTAATTTGAAGGGTTGTTTCTTTCAAATTTTTATTCATTATGGCTCACCCTGTCGATATTGTCACAAAATCAGAAGATATGTTCACAAAATCAGTCATTTTCGCCACCAAAATTGTCGTTACGTTCACAAAATCCGTTGAATATTATTCCACATCATAGCCTTGGTCATCGATTGTCTCTTTGATTTGTTCTAAAGTAACTTTGGATTGGTCAAATGTAACATTCACTTGGCCCGCTTCTAAATTTACTTTTACCTCTTGTACACCGTCTAATGCGCCGACGCTGCCTTCCACTGCTTTTACGCAATGATTGCAAGACATTCCTTTTACGTTTAATGTTACAGTTTCCATGAACACTCCTCCTCTTTATTTTTTCATTAATTTTTGAATTGTTACGATTAATTCATCAAGTATTTCTTGGTCGCCTTCTTGTAGTCGGCTGACGACACATCCTTTAATATGGCCTGCCAATAAAATTTTCGCCACACTATTCAGCGCCGATTGAGTAGCTGCAATTTGTGTGATGACATCATCACAGTAAACATCCCGTTCAATCATACCTTTAATGCCCCGAATTTGTCCTTCAATCCGATTTAAACGGGTTATTAAGTCCCTTTTAACATGGTCTGGATGATGGCTTCTTCGGTAGGAACAATTTTCCAGCTTTATCAACCTCCATTTCTTAAATTCATTATACAATACCCATGTATGGTATGTAAATGAGAAACAAAAGGATCCCTCTCGGTTGATCCTTTTGCATAGAATTTGCTATTGAATACTTCCGGTACTTTTCAAACTTGAATCTACCTTGACTTCTACATCGGCGTTTTGAAAAGCAGAAAGCCATTCCTTGTCGTTCATTCGATTTTTCGGCAGCGTATGGGAATTTAAGCTTAAACCAAAACCAATGGGATCATACCCTTCTCTTTTCAGCTCATTAATAATAGAAGTTACTTTTTCCTTCATTTCCTCATCCAATAGTTTACTGTATCTAGGCAATTCTTTATTCCTCAAAGAATTTTTTGATTCTGTAATAATTCCTGCAAGCTTAATATCCACCTTGATGGACACTTTATGATTATCTTTTATATCTACCGTGTAGTGGGGTTTAATCGTATCAAGTCTGGTAACAAAAAGCTCATCTTCCCTTTTCACCTCATAAAAAATACTTTTTGCCTCATTGGAAAGCAATTTGACAAGCAATGTTTTTTCGGAATCCAGTTCGTAAGGCGGTTTATCTTCCTCTAATACAATCGATTTATTAATAATAAAATGAGTTTTTGATTCATCCATTTCAACAATAGGCAAGATTGGACTAATTCCGTCCTCTTTCATTCTTCTTCTGAAATCAAAGACAAAGGAAGTGACAATGTATGAAGTTTCCGCCCCGCTATTGTCAAAATAGTTGAAAATGGTCGGCTGCAATGCGGTTTCTCCTGCAGGGGCAAATTTTACTATTTCTTCTGCATTCGGTCTGCCCACCGCAAAATAAGAAATCATTTGAATATCCGGCCTCCGGATTAGAAAATCCAAAATGACCTTATTTTTTTTGTTTTGCAGCATTTTCTCGCCAACTACAATCAGCTTCGAATGTCCAAAATCCAGTTCTTTATCAATATGAGATTCCAATAGAGAAATCGTTTCATCCATGGTCAATCCTTCTTTAATCAGATAGGTATATTCCGGCGCGGGGTTTTGCTTAAAAGAACTCGTCGGCACATAAAGTTTTAAAATGATTTTATAGGGCTTATCCGGATTCCCTGATTCATCAATCCCAATCATTGAAACAAAGACCATCTTATCAATATCTTTAAACTCCCCGCAGCCTGAAAGCAGGATTAGAGAGGAAATAGAAGCCAGGATGAAAAATTTAGTTTTTACTGTCTTTAGCACCTTTCATCCTCCTAGCAATGTAAAAAAGTAAAAAAATCATGGTAACAAAGTTTACAGCGGTTAGATTAAAAAAGTATTTCGAATACTGGAACAATTGATACTCTGTCAACGTTACAATCAAAAATAAAGAAGCAGCTGTAAAAAAGAGGATAATGATCAAATAACCAATCGGAATGTCTTTATACTTTATTTTCTCTAATCGGAAGACAAACTTAAACAACTCGACTGCCACATGCCAATGAATCAAGATACTCAAAAAAGCCATGGACAAATTAAGAAGCAGAAAGACGTAGACTAACCGTTCAATTAAAAAGAATTTCATTCTCATGGAGTCACTCGTTGCGACCCATGGGTAGACCAACTCATCAATTGACTTTAAACCGTGAAACCCCATTGGAATAAAGTAAGTGGTAAAAATCGTTGCAATGGAGCTAAAAGCAACCACTATTATCTGTTTCAAACCAAAGTTTTGTTTTTGCGTAAAGAAACGGTTAAAAATGACGAGATTCACCACACCAAGGGATAAAAAAATGCAGGCAGTTATGACATTCATATTCGGCATTTCCACCACATGCAGCATGGCCGCTTTAATAAAATCCCAATCTAAACTTTTGCTTGTATAGGCTTTAATAATAATAAAAATGATAATAGGGAAATTTATTAAAAAAATGATTTCAATTGTATATAACACTCGATCCGTTTTCATAAAGCATCCAAAAATAATCGATGCAATTAATGTCAATCCAATAAGCATGATGGGAATATCAGGCGTTAAATATCGTATTAGCAAAAAGGTGTAAGTGATTAAAGTACTCGCCCCTGCTACAAACCACATGATGGCCATAAAACAAAGCAATGGATAATAAAACCATTTTGGCATTGTTTTCACTAATAATTCGGGAAAAGTCATCCCCGGGAAGGCGTTGAAAAATTTTGTATAAATGACCACAATGACTAATCCTAACATTGCCCCGACAATTAAAGCGGAAACAGCCCCATCTTCCCTATAATAGAGAAGAATGGTAGGAACAGCGGAAATAATATTGGCAATCATATTAATCAAAATTAAATAATAATAAAATCGACTCAAGCCTCTCCCTCCGACTTCTTGTTCTCTTTACGGTAGTTATACACTCTTAAAAACGGTTCCCCAAAGCTTGTTTGATTCACGAGATACATAACGAGGCACAAAAATCCAAGGGTGAGGCCGGCCAACCCAAAAATACTTGCAACGACAATCAAAAGCAGCCGGACAATGCGGATGGCAAAAGCCATTTCATTTACAGGAATAACGAAGGTGGAAATCGCAACGGCTGATACGATAATGACCATAATGCTTGAAGCTAGGGCCGCTTCCGTCACAGCTGTACCTAAAATCAAACCTCCAACCGTTGCTGCTGTGGCACTGATGGCTTTTGGAAGACGAATACTCGCCTCAAGCAAAAGTTCCATAAAAAAAAGCATGAACAGAACTTCTACAAAGGATGTAAACGGAACCCCCATCCGGCTCCCTGCAATGGTCAACATGAATTCCGTCCTAAAAACTTCAGGAGAAAAGGAGGCAGCTCCAATATAAATACCTGGAAGCAAAAGACATACAAAAATCCCAAGATACCGCAGCAATTTTAAATAATTAGAAATCACAAAGGTATGATAGTTATCTTCCATAGTTGTCATAAAATCAAAAAATACAACAGGAGCCATCATACATTGTGGACTTCCGTCGACGAGCAGCACAATTTTCCCTCCGGCCAGATTATAAACAATCCGGTCAGGCCGCTCTGTTAAAAGCATTTGAGGGAATAAGGAAAAACGCTTTTGGTTTAAAAAATTACTGAATTGAGGGGATTCTGTAATGACCTGCTTATCAATTTCCTTAAGTTTTTCTTTAATCATTTCTAATGCCGTTGTTTTCACTTTTTCCTGATCGTAAATAACGGCTACTTTCGGTTTGTTCACTTCCCCTTTCAAAAAATATTCAATGGTTAAAGAAGGCTCGTGATAAAAGGAGCGAATGATGTTAATATTAGTCATTAAATTATCGCTCAGGGCGAGTTCCGAACCATGGATGGTTGTTTCAACAGAAGTGGAATTGACATCGCTATTTTTTGACAACTTGAAGTCAATAGCATACAAGTTTTCTTGAATTTCAACGAGTACATTCCCTTCCATGACATATAATAGCCCTTCTTCTTTTGAAGGCACTTCTTGAAATTGCGGCAAGGCCATTAAATATACCTGCAATTTTTCTTCTGAATCGATTTCAAAAAACGGTTGCAGAATGTATTTCTGAAACAATTCCTGGTCGATTAGAGATTTAATGTATAATACGGTTATTTTTTTATTGTCCAATTCCAATGGTTTGTATGTTAATTCAACCGTATCGTTAAATTGGTTCATAATCCATGAAAGGATTTCCTTTGAAGACATTGGCTTTTATCTCCAATCTTCTTTAGAGTAATAACAGCTCTAGTTATAGAATATCCAAAAATAATCCAACTATTACGTACTTCTTATAAGTTCAAAAAAAGCATATATTAGCCATGCGAAGGAAACTTCCATATAAAAATAAAAAAAGGCTGTCCAGAAAGTCGAACACTTTCGGAAACAGCCTTACTTCTTATAGTAATATTCTCTTAAAAACTTTCCCTGCGGTGGTCACAAAACGTGCCTCCTCGTCGCAATTTTTCTGCGGCGAAAGAACTACATCCGCAAAGGGGGCGTCTTGAAATGACTTTTCAGACGCCCCTTTTCTACCCAAAGCTTAATGTTTATCGATGGGTTCTTTCGCCAACGTTTGGCTCATTTTGCAGTATTGGACAAACACGCGTGCTAATTCCCGCAGACGTTCATGAATATCTTGGTCAATGATTTGGTCCTTTTCATCAAAATGGGTTGTATGGGTATATACATAATTTGGCGTCACTAGACAGCGGAAATAATCCAAAATTGGACGGAATTGATTTTCCACGACTAAATGGTGCTGGAACGTACCTCCATTTGCCACAATGGCTGCCGGTTTGTATCGCAATGCTTTCGGCGGCAGCATATCAAGCGCATTTTTTAACACGCCCGGAATAGAGGCTTGATAAATCGGTGTAGCAAATATATAGCCATCCGCTTCTTCAAATTTTTGTATCATCATTTTCATATCATCATTAAGCGGGCTTCCATCTAAAATTTGATGTTTTAATTTCGAAAAATATAATATTTCCAATTCCAAAACGGAATCAATTTCTTTAATATATTGTTCCACCTGTCTTAATAGTGCACCCGTCTTTGTACCAAAAACTGTACCATCTACAAGCAGAATTTTCATGTTGCAAATCCTCCATCATATAGGTTCTTCCATTTGTCTATTGTAGCAAATGCACAAATCTTTCGATAGGAAACGGATTAGAAAAAGAAAAAGTTCAGTCTTAAGGCTGAAAATTGAAGAGCTTTTCTAAACTTCTGCAGATTCTTCTGTTTTTATGAAATCCCTCAAATTTTTTTAAAATTCTTGCCGACCTCAAAAATTTTCTTGCATCTTCTAGCAAAATATTTACGCCAGCCATATAAATTTTATTTTTAACACATACTTTCAAATCTTTCACCATATTTTAATTAATGATTGGGAAAGGATGGGATTGTATGCAGAAGGAATTGAGTAAAAACCAGAAGAAGAAAATCGCCTTTATTGTTGAATATAATGCAATGAAAGGTTATTACCCTTTTGAAAGAGCGAGCATTCTTGCAAAGCAATTAAGCGATGAAGAAGAGGTTGCGATATTTCTAAAAAGCCCGAAGGATGAAGCATTGGAAATCTTCACAGATGCACAGCTGTCGCCAATCATTTACGACCATCTAAATGAACTAGTTAAACACTTGAAAGAATTTGAACCAGATTTAATTATACAAGAAGGAAAAGATACGTACACTGACTATGTTGAAACGATACGCCATTTCTGCAAAACGCTTGTGCATTTCGATGATTTTGGTGAAGGTGCAGAACTTGCCGATTGCAATATTATGTCCATCATAGAAGAAGTAAGGGAAACCACATCTCAAAACATTCTTGCAGGAAGTTTTGCTTTCGCCGTTTCCGATACATTGAAAGCCATTGCCGAATCTAGAGTATCCAACGAATTATCAAACCCACCACATATCGTTGTTGCATATGAAGATGGCGACCCCAACAACTTAACATACCGCACTCTGCGCCACTTAACCCACTTGCAAATCCCACTAAAAGTAACCATTGCACTCGATCGAGAATACTCGCATTCCATCAGCGACTTGCAATTAATGGCCTTAAGCAGTCGAAACACGAAAATTTTCAAAGATGACAAACCGCTGGAAAAATTATTGCCGGAAGCGGATATCGTCATCTGCAATGCTAACTATACGCCATATAAAGTAGCTGCTGTCGGCATTCCTTGCATTGTCAGCGCACAAAATGAACGGGAGTTAAACAATACCTTCCCTCGCGAAAACAATGGATTCATCAACTTAGGTTTGGGTCGAAAAATGAAGCAATCCAATATTCAAAATGCAGTGATGGAATTATTGCTTCATGAAGCAAGACGGGAAAGAGCTGTTCGAAAACAAATTCAATTAGAAATCCAAGACAATAATGAAGTTCTTAAATCCTTGTTATTAGATTTTGCCTATGAACGGCATAATATTGTTTCCTTATAAAATTATATTTCCATACTTACTATATTATTTTATCCACCTCAGCCGATTCCAATTTTGAATCGGCTTATTTTTTATTGAATTTATATATTTTGTTAAATGTTAAAATTTTTGGATAGCTATATAGAAATTTTCGATAGGTATGTAGTAGTATATATAAAAAAAGGAGCTGATGACATGGATAAAAAAACAGTCCTTATTTGCGATGATTCACTTCTTATAAGAAAAAAGTTAAGAGAAGCTCTAGATTCTTTTAATTTTGAAGCATTCTATGAAGCAGCAAATGGCGTGGCTGCTGTGGAACAAACGAAAAAATATAAACCAAGTTTAGTATTTCTGGATATCGTGATGCCTGAAATAGATGGCATTGAAGCACTTAAAGAAATCAAAGCCATTAACCCGGATACTAAAGTGATTATGGTTTCTTCCGTTGGTACAAGCGGCAAATTGAAAGAGGCCCTTAAATACGGGGCTTATGACTTTATTCAAAAGCCAATTCAAATCGATACACTTGTAAAAATTGTAGAAAAAGCCTTAAAGGAGGGATAAATCATGTTTAGCCAATATTTCGGTCATTATTTATTAAACCGTGGGTTGATTACAAATGAGCAGCTTCAAGATGTGCTAGAGTATCAAGAAAAAGTGCATGTAAAATTTGGAGTTATTGCAGTAGATAAAGGATTGATGACTCCAAGTCAAGTGGAAGAAGTCCATGAAAAACAAAAACAAATGGATAAGCGGTTTGGTGAAATTGCCGTTGAACTTGGATACTTGACGGAAGAACAAGTAGAAGAATTGATTTCCCATCAAAAACGAGGGCATTTATATTTAGCACAAGCGTTGATTGACCGTGGCTATATGTCCATGGAAGAGTTCAGTTCCGCCTTAAATGATTACAAAAAAGAATACAGCCTCTCCACTGAAGATTTTGAAGAAATTCAAAGAGGTAATATTGAAACATTAGTGGAAAACATTTTAACAAAAGGCCATGAAGATATTCGCGAAAAGTTTGGAAGCTATATTTCTCTATTTGCAAAAAATATGATTCGTTTTATTGATCGCCAAACATTCCTTGAAATATCTGAAAATCTACAGCAAGCCAAATGGTTAGTAAGCCAAGAAATCGTGGGCGGCCCTTCCCTATTGACAGCGATAGCAGCAGACGACGATGCATTATTATACATAGCTTCAAAACATGCAGAAGAAAATTTAACTGAGGTTGATGAATTGGCAAAGGATGCTTTTTGCGAATTTTTGAATTTGCATAACGGCATCTATTTAGTCAATATGTCCAATTGGGGAACAGAGCTTTCCATGAACCCTCAAAAATTCAAAGAAAATGTGAAAGTTTCTGGAGAGTTTGTAACAATCACAGTAAAAACTCAAAAAGGCACTTTCCATTTACTTCTTTCTGCTAATCCGGAAAAAGTGGAAGTGCAATAACATTTATATCAATGGTCGAAAGCGGCCATTGATTTTTTTATCCATGAAACTCCCCTTCTTTGTGTTATAATATTGTCGTTGATTCAATGAAATTGAAAGATGGGAGTTATCTATGCTAACAAAACGAGAAATCGAGCAGCAAATTGCCGAAATCAAAATGGATTACATCAACTTGCAAGGCGATATAGAAAAACTTGAAAATACAGGCCATATCAACTCTGTTATGGAAGCAGAACAGAGACTAGCCCGCATGGAAAAGAAATTGGCAGAACTCAACAAACTACTCGCAAAGATGTAACGCTTGCGAGTAGTTTTTTCTTTCAGCGCTACAATAAACTGAAAAATTCTATCAAATTTTCTTAAAAAAAGCGAAACCTTCGCCCAAGCAAAACGTATTAATTAATAGATTAAAGGTTATACATTATTTTTACATCCACTTTCATCAAAATTGACTTCCAAATATCTTACTAGTAAGATATTTAATGCTGAATTTATCCCACTATAATGAAAAAAAATATTGGAGGCGGTAAATATGACAGTTACCATCTATACACAATCCAGTTGTTCATCTTCTCGTAAAGCGATTAAATGGCTCAAAGAACACAATATCCCATTTGTTGAAAAACGCATTACCTCCCAACCACTGACGCTCTCTGAATTCAAAAACATCTTGCGTTTGACAGAAGATGGTACAGATGAAATCATTGCAACCAACTCAAACGACTTCAAAAATTTAAACGTCGACATCGATCAACTTTCCATTCAAGAGCTTTATGAATTGATTCGAGAACATCCTCGTATGCTTCGCAGCCCAATTATCGTTGATGAAAAACGCATCCAAGTCGGTTACAACGAAATGGACATCCGTCGATTTATCCCACGAAAAGTGCGCGCTTATGAATTAAATGAATTAATGAAACATGCGGATGAAGTGGTAAGCTAATCCCCCTTTGACCATATGTAAAATTGAAAGTGGAGCTGAAAATAATGAATAACCAAAGATATGACACAATTTCCGCTCTCTTTGAAGTGGTTTCTTCTCTCGAGCGCAAATGGTCAAATGAGTGGAATCAAATCAATGACTTAGGATTTTCAAAAAACCATATACTCCTTTTGGACTTGCTTGCAAAAGAAGGGCCAAAACGTCCATCTGTCATTGCGGAGCGATTAAAAATTACAACTGGCGGCGTTACGGTTTTAACAACCAAACTATTAAAAGGCGGATATATCCAAAAATCCCAAAGTTCAAAGGATCGCCGGGTTTCCCAAATTGCCATAACGCCAGAAGGAAGAAAAGTATTAGAAGAATCAAAAACCCAAGTGATAGCATTAGTCCATTCGATGTTTGGCATGCTAACAAATGAGGAAATTCAAACATTGCATCACATTTTCGAAAAATGCTTGCAACAATCTCCTCGAAAATATGGAAGGAGTTAAAAAATGTCTATACATCACCCATTTAGGTAAATGCAAGTTGCCAAAAAAGCAGCTTGCATTTTCATTTATAAAATAGAAAGAGGCTGTCCAGAAAGTCGAACACTTTCGGAAACAGCCTTACTTCTTATAGTAATATTCTCTTAAAAACTTCGCTCCTGCGGTGGTTACAAAACGCGCCTTTTCGTCGCCATTTATCTGCGGCAAAAACTCTAGTGACAGCCGCAAAGGGGGCGTCTCAACTTTTCAGACGCCCCCTTGTTAAAAAATCTCCTTATACCGGAACCACATCCAATAAGTTTCGGTCAGAAAGCAGTATCTCTTTCAATCTTTGTTTTGCGCGGAACAAACGGGATTTTACCGTACCAATAGATACCTTCATTAATGTTGAAATTTCCGCTAAGGAATATTGCTCCACATAAAAATACCAAAGAGTTTTTTGATAAATGCTATCGAGTTGCTTCATTTTTTCCTGCACAATTTTGGTTACAACAACTTTTTCAATCTGCTCTTCTGTTGAAACTTCATTATTTGGAACCAAATCTAGTATTGGAACGTCTAATGTTTCAGGTTGACTCATTACATATTTGCTTCTGCGCACATTTTTCCGGTAGCGGTCGCGGAATGTGTTCATTGTAATCGTTGTAAGCCATGCTTTTATATGATCAACTTGTTCCACTTGTTTTTCATTGCGAACAACTTTAACCCAAACTTCCTGCATTAAATCTTCTGCTTCCATTGGATTGCGGGTTAATTTTAAACATAAATGATATATATAACGATTAAACTCCTCATAAACATCAGAAATTCTATTCATCGTTAATTTCCTCCGTATAAGAAACTTTTACTTTCTATATACATTTTCCCAAAAATTTGTATTACACTCTATATGATTAGCTTTCAATTACATTACATTCCTGTAAGATTTCGATTATTGTCATATCTTTTATTACGTTTATCAAAAATTTCTGACATTTGGTTGTAAATTTTATTTATGTGTTATACTAAATTTTAGTAAATTGGAGAAGCGGAGGATTTTTATGGAGTTGCAGCGTTTTCATGAGTATTTTAAGGAAAATCGAGAAAAACATATACAAGAACTATTTGAGTTTTTATCCATCCCAAGCATCAGTTCCCTCTCTGAGCACAAACAAGATGTAGAACGAGCCGCGCAATGGTTAAAACAGCAACTGGAACAATTGAACATTGAAAACGTATCAATTGATGAAACAGAGGGTCATCCGGTCGTTTATGGAGAATGGCTTCATGCGGAAGGAAAACCAACCGTACTAATTTACGGACATTACGATGTACAGCCAGTAGACCCATTAAACTTATGGGAGTCAGAACCTTTCAAACCGGAAATACGCCAAAACAAACTATATGCTCGCGGATCGTCTGATGACAAGGGGCAAGTGTTTATGCAATTAAAAGCCATTGAAGCCCTTTTTGCCATCCTCGGTACATTGCCTGTCAACGTGAAATTCCTTTATGAAGGCGAAGAAGAGATTGGCAGCGCTCACCTTCCTGCATATATTGAAAGGAATAAAGAAAAACTTGCAGCGGATTTTGTATTAATCTCTGATACAAGTATGTACGCCCCTGGAAAACCTGCCATTTGCTACGGACTGCGAGGACTTGCCGGGGTGCAAATTGATGTGCGCGGCGCAAACAGCGATCTTCACTCTGGATTATATGGCGGCGGGGTGCAAAATGCCGTACATGCATTAGTTGAAATCCTTGCGTCATTCCGGGATATAAATGGAAAAATTCTTGTGGAAGGTTTTTATGATGACGTTCGCCCACTTTCTGAAGAAGAACGAAAAGCTTTTGCAGAACTCCAATTTGATGAAGAATCCTTGAAAAAGGAATTGGGCGTGAATGAGTTATTCGGCGAAGAAGGCTACTCCTTCCTTGAAAGAACTTGGGCTCGCCCAACACTTGAAATCAATGGCATTTTCGGCGGTTTTTCTGGAGAAGGAATTAAAACCGTTTTGCCAAATGAAGCAGGAGCTAAAATTACTTGCCGGCTTGTTCCAGACCAAGACCCAGACAAAATTATCGCCCTACTTCGGAAACACGTTGAAAAGCACACTCCAAAAGGTGTAACAGTTTCAGTGACAGAATTCGACAACGGCGCTCCTTATCTTACACCTTTCGACCATCCATTAATTCAAACAGCAAGCCGTTCCTATGAAAAAGTATATCAAGTGCCTACAGCGTTCACTCGCGGTGGAGGGTCCATTCCAATTGTGGCAACCTTCGACCAAATTCTAAATGTTCCCGTTGTGCTCATGGGCTTTGGCTTATCAACAGAAAACTTCCATGCGCCAAATGAACACTTCCATCTTGAAAATTTTGATAAAGGCTTGAGGGTACTGTGCGATTATCTATGTGAAGTGGCAAAATTGAAATTATAATAATAGTCAGTATATTTTATCGTTTTTTAAGTCAATTCACCTCGAATTTTGTCAAACATTATATATATTTTCGTCCCTTTATAGCATTTATAATAGTAAGTAAGGAAGAAATGCCCAAAAAACATTTCTTTTACCAGGGATTTCTTCCTTTTTTAAAGGGAGGTGACCCTGAATGAACGCGCTACTTTACCATCTTACAAGATTGGAATCGATCATCAACAACCTCTTTTCTGATGGCAAATATAAAGAAGCAATCAAAGCAGCAAAGGAATTATTAAATTCAGCCAATGAATCAGATGATGTAAAGGGTATGATGAATGCTCATTTGCATCTTGCAGGTTGCTACTATTTTTTAGGTGAAATCGAGACAGCTTTTCAACATATCCTTGAATATAAAAAATTATGCAATGAGTACGGGGATGATCGGGATAAATACCACTTATACAGGCTAAGTGCTTTAATTTATGAATATGAACAGGATTTAAGCGAAGCAAAAAAAGCCATAGAAAGTTGTATTGAAATAGCAGAAGAATTGGAGATGTACTATGAGGTCAGCGGTAGCTACAACACTTATTGCAGTTATTTAATACTAGAGGGAAATTATGAAGAGGCTTTGAATTATGCAAATAAGGCGCTGGCTATTTGTGAAACCCACTGTCCAAGAGAAATTTTATTACAATGTCATATTTATTTAAACTTTGTTTCCATCCATATCGGCATGAAAGAATTAGAGAAAGCGGAGCAAATGTTGAAAAAAATTGAACCTAATTTATATATTAATAATTTACCTCATGAAAAAGCAAATTTTTTGTATGTGAAAGCGACGTTTCACTGTGCAAAAGGCGAATTTAATGAAGCATTGCAACTCTTAAACGAATCTTATCAAATTTTTGCTGCATATCAAAACCAAATCAAGCTGAAGGCAATATTGAAAACCATTGCAGCGGTTTATGAGTCCCTTGGAGATTACAAAAAATCTTACGAAGCAATGAAAAATTATATCAAAATTACAGAAAAACTTTATTCTAATCGACTTGCTTCTAAAATGAAAGATTTTGATATACAGCAAAGCATCAAAGCCATTGAGAAGCGTGCCAATGTGGATAGTTTAACAGGCGTTTACAATCGCTATTTTTTGGAAACTACATGCAACAAATGGTTGAAGGAAAATAAAAAATCGGGGCAGCATATTTGCTGCGCGATTATTGATGTTGATTCATTTAAAGTCATCAATGATACCTATGGCCATTTATTAGGCGATGAAGTTATTAAAGGTATCGCGCAAGCTTGTTTAAAAGTGGCAAATGAAGATCAGGAGAACACCATTGTCGGACGTTACGGAGGAGATGAATTTATCGTCCTCTTTAAAGAAAGCCAACCGAAAAACATCATGGAAAAAGCAAAAAAATTGCATAACGAAATTACTTCATTTCATGTAAACTATTTCTCCCAGGAAATTAAAGTGACAGTGAGCATTGGCGTCGTCTGCACCTCCAGCATTCCATATGCCAAAAAATTCGCTCAACTTTTTAAAGTTGCCGATCAAGCGCTGTATATGGCAAAAAGACAAGGAAAAAATCAAATTGTCTATCTCTCCAATGATAACTGTTAAAAAAAGGGGCGTCTGATTTGAAGACGCCCCTTTTTCGGTGAAGTGGAGTTTTATGCCCACTGCAAAATTATTAAATTATATAAACCTGACCTAAATTGGTCAGGCTCTCAGGGGGAGATTATATGTAGGTTCAAATGAGCGATTTTGGATTACTAAAGGAGCGATTATATACACAACAAAATTTTTTCTCATAATTTACTATAGCACCTAGCATATTTGATGTATATCTGTTCCATTCAGATGTCATATTTTTATCAAATTCCTGTTCACAATTTAGAGATATTTTAGCAACAACAAAAAAGAGCGTCTAAAAAACATTTTGAGACGCCCCCTTTGCGGCTTTAGCTAGTGCTTCGCCGCAGATAAATTGCGACGAGGAGGCGCGTTTAATATGACCACCGCAGGAGCAAAGATTTTTAAAGAATTCTCCTATTAGAAATAGGGCTGTCCGGAAAGTTTTACACTTTCTTGACAGCCCCTTAACCATGTCTATTTCAATATCATTCCTACCCCTGCATAAATGATGACTGTCGCAAAAACAGCCGTCATATAGATGAGCGAATAACCAAACATTTTATTGGCCCACTTGTTTCCATCCATCTGGCGATACCCCACCAAACTAATCCATAGCCAAATGCCTCCAAGAGTCAATGAAGAAAGGGTTAATCCCCAGCTTAAAGGGACAAATAAAAAGCTTGTTAACATTAACAAAACTAAATACACATTTGTTTGAATATAGGTTCTTTTAATCCCTTTGACCACTGGCAGCATCGGAATTTTGGCCATTGCATAATCATCTTTTTTGCGGATAGCCAGCGCATAAAAATGTGGCATCTGCCAGATAATCATGATAATAAAGAGCGCCCAGCAAGCAGGATGCCAAATATCCGGTGCTACAGTTGCCCATCCAATTAACGGCGGCATCGCTCCAGAAATGCTTCCTACTTCCGTGTTCCAAATCGTTCTCCGCTTTGTCCACATTGTATATGGAACTACGTAGAAAAACACCCCAAGGAATCCGAGCAATGCAGCTGTCCATGTTGTCAACGCCAAAAAGGCAATTCCAACAATCAGCAAAATAATGCCCACCACAAGCATTGTACGAAGATGAATTTCCCCCGTCACAGAAGGCCTTAATTTAGTGCGTGGCATTTTCGCATCAATATCATGATCATAAATGTTGTTGAAAATTCCAGCTGCCCCAATCACACATGCCGTTCCAATGAGTGCAAAAATTATATGCGGAATATGTTTAATGAAACTTAAATTATACGTATAAAGGGCCAGCATTAAAGCAGCGAACATCGGAATTAAATTAGACTTGATAATTCCCGTTTTCACAGCCTTTTTCCATAATTCTAATTTGTTGTCCTTCATTTTATGTCATAATCTCCTCATCAGAAATAAAGGTTGTAATCTAGAATAAACTAATATATATCATACCATTTTTTCATAGATTTCAACAATCGACAGTTCATTAATATTGTTTTTTATTTTTACATATGTATAGACCGTTGATGTTCAGCTATCTATGAAAATATTACTTTATGCCAAAGACTAGAAACAACTTTTTCAATAAATTAAACCCTTCCCGCATCCCTTTGATCGATATAATGACAAAAGGCTTTCAATAAAGGCAATATAAAGATGAATACAAATAAAATCCGAAACAATTGAAATACGGTCACAACGCTCACATCAGCTCCAATTGCACTGGCAAGCAAACTCATTTGATCAAGCCCCCCTGCCGCCGTGCTTAAAATGCCAGTAGCCAAAGAATAATTCATCATTTTCATCAACATCCATCCTTGTCCAACAGTAAATAACAATAAGAGGATGGTCGTGATAATCCCTAATAATATTATCTTTTTCTCAAATACAAGCATTTTGGGTGTTAATAATTTTCCAATATACGCCCCCATCATTAATTGGGCCATTTGAAGAAACGGGCTAGGGACTTCCGGCGTATTTATGGAGAAAAACTGCAATCCAATCACGAGGATTAACGGCAATAAAAAATAAGGAACCGGGATTTTTATCTTCTTCCCTACCCACACTGCCCCGATGGCAACTAGAAATAAGAGGATTAAAGCCATCAATGTGGAAAAAGAAATGGCTGATTCTTTCTGGCTGTTCATCGCGTGCACATGCAAAAGCAGCGGAATCCCTATAACAATCGAAATCACGCGGATTACATGGAAATAGGTAACAATCGGCAAATCAATCTCTTCTTCTTCAGCAAATGCGACAACTTGAGAAAAACCCCCAGGCACCGTACAAATAATTGCAGTTTTTAAAGGCAAGTTCCCTACTTTCACAAGCATTAAAGATAAAAGAAAGCTAAAAAGCAAAATCATTCCGTTCATTAACAGCATGACACCAATGAGCCAACCAAGATTTTTAAACATATGAAATTGGAAGCTTTGTCCAATGGAAATACCAATAATAATTAATCCCATATTGCGCAAGGCAGCTGGCCAATAAAAGTCCGTTTTGATAAAAAATTGGCTGATGAGTACGAAAAATAACGGTCCCAAAAGCCAAGGCACCGGCAAATGCAATAAAGTAAATATCCAAACCCCTACTAAACTCACGCCTAAAACGATTCCCATTGATTGCACATTAGGCACTTGAAAATCCCCTTTTTTGAATTGTTTTATCTACATTTTAATGGATATTTTTTGATATCCTGCAAGTATTTTGTTTAAAGCTTGTGGGAAATCTCAAGTAATCGAGTGGAAATAAGCATTTTCCTATATATATTTCCAAATAGAAAGGAGCGCAAGAGTTTCTCACGCTCCCCCCAATCAATTTATTCTTCTTCTTCCATTTCATCCAACATTTCATCAAAAACATCGGCCACTTGATCATATTCCTCATCGGATTCAATTACGTCAAAGTCACCATCCTCATCAACTTTCAAAAAGAATACTTCAATCTCATCTTCATTATCTTCATGCAAATCTTCGACATAAGCTACAGCTACATAATCTTGCCCATCCACCGTCATCGTTGCAATTACTTCGACTTCTTCTTGTTGTTCTTCATCACCAATTGTAAAAACTTCTCCAACTTCAATTTTTTCCATGTGGATTCCTCCATTACAGTTAAATTTTACGTACCGCAATAGGTAATATACGGTTCATCTGGACATTCTGGTAATGTACAGTATTCCTCTTGTTCTTCTGAATATGAATAAGGATCCGACAAAATCGACAACAGCTTTTTCATCACTGAAAGATCACCCCGCTCCACTGCCGCTTCCAGAGCCTCCTCCACCCGATGGTTGCGGGGAATGACAGAAGGATTATGCTGCTTCATAAGCTTTTCCGTTTCAATTGGATTTTGGTCTTTTATCCGCTCTTTATAATGTTGATGCCAATGTTGAAATTCAACAGTTTGGAAAAATGCTCCTTCTAGTTTTTTCAACGTTAACGCTCTAAAAGTATTTGTATAATCTTGTTTATAGGTTTGCATCAAATCAAGCAATTCTTGGATGAGTTCTTCATCTTCCTCTCTTGCAGACATGAGACCTAGTTTTTTCCGCATACCGTCTACATAGTAGGATACATAAAGGGTTGGGTAAGCGGAAATGGCTTCTTTTGCAAGGGTTACAGCTTTGTTCTTATCTGCATCAAGGAGAGGAATAAGTGATTCGGCAAATCGGGCTAAATTCCAGCCACCTATTTTTGGCTGATTTCCATAAGCATAGCGTCCATACGTATCGATGGAGCTGAAAACCGTATCTGGATGATAAATATCCATAAAAGCACAAGGTCCATAATCGATTGTCTCTCCGCTGATCGTCATATTGTCCGTATTCATGACGCCATGGACGAAACCGACTAGCTGCCATTTAGCAATGGTTGCCGCTTGCCGATTTATTACGGCTTTTAAAAATGCCAGATAGGGATGTTCCTCTTGTAAAATATGCGGATCATGCCGTTCGATGGTATAGTCGCAAAGAGCTTTTAAATCTTCTTTGGAGCCGAATTTCCGCGCAAATTCAAAAGTGCCTACGCGAATGTGGCTTGAAGCAACCCTCGTTAAAATGGCGCCGGGAAGATATTGATCACGGATGACCGTCTCCCCTGTTGTGACCACTGCTAAGCTTCGCGTCGTCGGAATTCCAAGATGATGCATCGCTTCGCTAATGATGTATTCCCGAAGCATCGGACCAAGAGCAGCACGGCCATCCCCACCCCGAGAATATGGTGTCCTTCCTGCACCTTTCAATTGGATATCAAACCGTTGATGATTTGCGGTCACATGCTCCCCCAAAAGGATGGCACGCCCATCGCCCAGCATCGTAAAATAGCCAAATTGATGGCCCGCATAGGCTTGGGCAATCGGCTCTGCACCTTCCGGGATATAGTTTCCTGCAAAAGTTGCAATCCATTCTTCTGTCTGCAGCGCTCCACAATCCAAATTCAATTCTTCCGCAAGTGATTCATTGAATATAATGAGCTTTGGAGAAGCAACAGGCTTTGGTTCTTGCATTGTATAAAAAATAGGCGGCAGTTTTACATAGCTGTTTTGAAAATTCCAGCCTGGATGATACTGCATTCGAATCGTTCCTTTTTTTCTTTTATTTTTGCATGCACGAGGAGGTTGATTCTTTAGAACAAGAAAAATTACTTGTAGTTTATCAAATTCATAGGAAATTAACAAAATTTTTCATCTAAAGTTTGGAAATATATACAAAAGCTTGTGGCTTTAAACCATATGGGCATCCTTAATAATCCAATCCGTTGCAGTGAATAAATCAGGGAAAACTGCATCGGCTAAAGGCTCTTCATCCCCGATGAAAACCGTTTTTGTGCCGGCTTTCTTTCCTGCTTGAATATCTGTATCCGTATCGCCCACCATGTAGGATTTAGACAAATCTACATTATATTTTTCGGCAAGGTCTTTTATCAGCTTGGAACCGGGTTTTCGGCATGAGCATCCCTCTTTCGGTTTATGGGGGCAATAAGCAATATTATGGATGATGGCGCCATGTTTTTTCAATTCATTCATCATGTGTTCATGGATTTTCTGGAGCTGGGTTTCTTTCATATAACCGAGCCCAACGCCTCCTTGATTTGTCACCACGAATATATAATCAAAATGCTCATTCAGTTTGCGGATGGCTTCTGGAACGCCCGGCAAAAAATATAAATCTTTCGGTTTGTTGACAAATTTCACTCGATTCGTCAACACTTCGTTGATCACGCCATCCCGATCTAAAAAAACTGCTCTTTTCATCTTCTCCCTCCTACTCTTTATTGTTTGCGGAAGAAACCAAATTCATAAAAAGAGCCATGGACGGATTTTTTTCATCTTTATGGCTTTCAAGATATAGGAAGGCGCAATTGAAGGTTTCTTGCACGATTTAGTCTTGATTTTTGCAAAGAGAAAAAATATATCGATATATATCTTGAACATATACAACATACATTTGTTCTAAATTCATGGCTTCACTCTCACGCCCTCCTTTCGCTATATCCACGTTTGAAAGCTAGAAAAAGTTACAAAAAAATAAAACATACTAAGATTAGTAGTACAAACCTTGGCCTTGGTTTGTACTACTGATCTTTGTATGTTTTGTTTATAATAACGATGTCCTTTTTCGCAAATTTTTCATGTTTTTTTCGGCATCCTATAATTCCTCTCCTGATTCGTTATACCATTCCCATCGTTCCTCATCGGATAATGAAGCCCGAATTAAATAGATATCAGGAATATCGCGGTTTTCCTCGATGAATTCTTTCGGTTCCGCCAGAGTGGTTTTTATCTCCATTGAACTTTCATCATCCACTTCAAAAAATGCCATATACCCCAACAACATATCTTCCGTTAACGGCACTTTTTCATTTAGATTTGAACTCCAGATGCCTGCATTCAAGTTGGCATTGGGTTTGGCAATTTGTCCGTTTGCAACTGCATAGCCTGATTCATCCAAAACTACCGTTCTCAAATAATAGTTTTCCCATTCGGGATCATCGAGAAAGTAAATTAATATTTCTCCTTTCTCATCTTTTAGCATCTCCGTTCCAATGCCACCAACTTGTTCAACCAATTTTCCGTATTGATACCGTTCAACCCAAATTCTTAAAAATTTTCCCTTTTCAGCAATAAATTCATAATAATAATTCATTTCCCCGACAGCCGCTTTTAATAACAATTGATTTTTGCTGGATAATTCCTTTTGTTGAATCGTATTTTTTATCCCCTCATTACTGCAACCAACCAAAATCAACGCTATAAATAAAAGGATGAAAACACGGATTTTCACCACATTCAACCTTTCCTAAACAAAATGTAAACTTTTAGTAATTATAGACTTTGCTTCCTCCCTTTTCAACAGTATTTTTTATCTATGAGTAATAATAAGAGCGAAAGGCTAGCCAAAGTGAATAACCGACACAAAAGCTAAGAAAAAACTCGCACCCGTCATTCAAGGTGCGAGCCTACAGCAAAAGTACAAAGGCAATTATACGCGTACTGTCCAGCCGAATGGATCTTCAATTTTTCCGTATTGGATACCAGTTAATGTATCATATAACATTTGAGAGACTTCACCGATTTTCCCGTCATTTACGACAATTCGTTTATCTAAATATTTCAATTCCCCTACTGGAGAAATGACTGCAGCCGTACCAGTTCCGAATACTTCTTCCAACTTGCCTTTATCAGCAGCTTCGACTACTTCGTCAATTGTAATACGGCGTTCTTCCACTGGAATATTTTTTGATTTTAACACTTTAATCATGGAGTCGCGCGTGATACCAGGTAAAATACTTCCCGTAAGTGCCGGTGTAATCACTTTTCCATCGATTTTGAAGAAGATGTTCATGCTGCCCACTTCTTCAATATAGCGTTTTTCTACGCCGTCCAACCACAATGTTTGAGCATAGCCTGCTTTTTCTGCGTTGAGTTGTCCAATTAATGAACTTGCGTAGTTGCCGCCTGTTTTTGCTTCACCCGTACCTCCAACAACGGCGCGGACATATTTTTCTTCCACCAAGATTTTCACTGGGTTAATTCCCTCTTTATAGTAAGAGCCACTTGGAGACATGATAATCATAAATAAGTAGTTTTTGGATGGATGAACGCCCAAGAATGGTTCTGTTGCAATAATGAATGGCCGGATATATAAAGATGTGCCTGGTGCATCTGGAACCCAATCGCGGTCTACATCTACCAATTTTTTCAACGCTTCTAAAGCAAATTCCTCATCTACCGGTGGAATGACAAGACGTTCATTTGAATGATTTAGGCGTCTGAAATTGGCATCTGGACGGAATAATTGCACTCCTCCATCTGGTGTGCGGTAAGCTTTTAACCCTTCAAAAACTGTTTGTCCATAATGGAATACCATGCAAGATGGCTCTAAGCAAAGTTTTTGGTAAGGGACGATGCGTGGATCGTGCCAGCCTTTTCCTTCTGTATAATCCATGATAAACATATGATCTGTAAAATGATGTCCAAAGCCAAGTTGGTCCGCTGCTGGCTTTTCTTTCGGACTATCTGTTAACTCAATTGTAATCTCTGTCATAGTGTAAAGCCTCCAATATTTTGTGGAATATTCAGAATAATATTTCTGTTATTAAAATAGTATAATACTTTTATCCTCAATTGTTAAAAGAATATTTCGATAAATTATGACTATTTTTTATGGAGAATTGCTGTTTGGCGAACTGTTTTTCAAAAATAGTATTTATTAGTGAATATTCCTTCATTCATTCCTTCTAAAACCAACAATTATAATCATTTAATAGAAATAACTCTTTAAAAAGTTATTATTTTCAAATAAAAGCAAAAAACCCCTTGCGATTAGTGCAAGAGATTCTCGTTTCACTTGGAAGACATAAATCCGCTGCTTTGAATAAATTCTTCAAACTCTTCCTTCTTCAATGGCCGGCTATAAAAAAATCCCTGACCAATAGTACATCCGCCATTAAGCAAAGCATCCACATGCGCTTCCATTTCAATGCCTTCCGCAATCACTTTTAGTCCAATCGTATCCGCAATATTTACAATCGCTTTGAAGATCGCTTTACTTTCCTCATTATTATGAATGTCTTTAATAAATGATGCATCCACCTTTAGGGTATCAACAGGAAGATGTTTAATATAACTTAAAGAACTGTAGCCTGTGCCAAAATCATCGACAGAAATATGAATGCCAAGCTCTCTCAAGCGTTTCAGTACAGGTATGATGCTGCTTAAATCCGCTAATACACTTTCAGTCAACTCAAATTCAAGCAACTTAGGATCAAATCCTGTCTCATTTAATATTTGCTCGACTTTTTGAACAAAATCCGGCGATTCCAATTGGCGCATAGAAACATTGACTGCCACAATAAAGGAACCAAATCCTTTATCCTGCCACTCTTTACCTTGTTTACAACTCTCTCTTATAATCCATTCTCCCAACGAAACAATCAACCCTGTCTCCTCAGCAAGGGAAATAAACTTTGCTGGAGGGATTTCCCCTAAATCCGGATGATTCCAGCGAACCAGCGCTTCTACTCCAACTAATTGATTGTTTTGAATATTGAATTTTGGCTGATATTCTAAAAAGAATTGGTGTTCTTTCAACCCTTTTCTCATGGTATTTTCGATAATGCGGCGCTCTAAAGAAACATTTTCAAACTGCTTATCGAAAATCATATAGTTATTTTTACTTTTTTGTTTTACTTCAGATAAAGCATAATCCGCATTTTTAATCAACTCTTCTGGCGTTTTTCCATGCTCTGGATAAAATACAACGCCAACGCTGCATGTAATGACATACTCTTTTCCATTCAAATAAAGCGGCTTTCGGAAATTCTCTATAATGGCTTTCACAATAGCAATCGCTTCTTCTTGATTTTTTATGCTTTTAACTAGCACCATAAATTCATCGCTGCTCATTCTGGCCGCAACATCCTGTTCCCGAAGCGCTTCTTTAATATTATTGGCCGCATTTGCAATGACCATATCCCCTACATCATGCCCTTGCTCGTCATTAATCCATTTAAAATGGTCTAAATCAATGCAAAAGATCGCAAACTTTTCCTTCGTTAATTGAATATCCCGTACATAGGAACGAAGCTCTTTCATAAAGTAAGAGCAGTTTGGCAAATTGGTAATACTATCGTAATAAACTAAATGATAAATATTTTGCTCTACTTTTTTTCGAACACTGATATCACTCATCACCAATAATATAAATGGTCTTCTTGCATTATCCTCATCATGAATGATTTTAAACTTTGCTTCCACATCAATATAATTTCCTTCACTATGGAGCAATCGAAATTCCTGTTTCGTTGTGAACTTTCCATTTTTTAATAATCGTTGCATTTCCTTTTTTATCCTATCCAAATCATCTGTATGTACTAAATCAAACAAATTTTGATGTTCCAAATGTTTCAAATCATCATGCAGGAGTTTATTAAATGTGGGGGAAATATAGTAAAACTTCCCTTGCTCATCAACCAGCGCCACTAAATGTTCAATATATTCTGAAATTAATTCGTACTTTTTATTACATTGTTTCAGTTCTTCTTCCAATTCCTTTTCTTTCGTAATATCCGTCTGAATGGCAATATACTTATAGGGTTTCCCTTTCTTATTTAAAAATGGAATAATGGTTGAACGAACCCAGTAATAAGTACCGTCTTTCTTTTTATTTTTTATATCACCTTTCCAAATATTTCCTCTTGAAATTTCATGCCAATGTTGTTTAAAAAATTCTTTAGAATGATGCCCGGAATTCACTACTTGAAGGGTTTTTCCAATTAATTCTTCCCTGGAATATTGAGCCGTTACACAAAACAAATCGTTAACATATGTAATCCTTCCTTGCTCATCCAAAATGATGATGATGGAAGTTTTATCAAGGATATCTTTCAGCTCTCTTAATTCTTTTAACTCCTGCTTTAATTGATGAATGTCATAAGATTGCTCCATCTTTTTTGAAACATTTTTATCATTCATATAAAGTTAATGCTCCTTTATTAATATCGAAAAATGTATCAAAAATACTATATCTATTTATGAACATTTAAAATAATTAATCATTTTTTACTATTTATTAATATACTACAAATTTGCAAGAATAAAAATTCAAAATTATAAAGTATATTTTTCTCAACTACAAACTAAAAATGAAAATCAGGAAACAATTTTATAGGCCTTTTTCACAAAAATATTTTATTCATAAAAAAGCTGTTCCGCAAGACAATGAGTCCTCACAGACAGCCATAGAAAAGAGAGATAATGTGGTTAAAGTTGTAGCCTTCATTTGTGCGAAATAAAATAATTTATGCTTTCAATAAGGGAAATGCGATCGTTTTTAATTCTTCTCTCAAACTTTTTACTTCCTGTTCAGGCCGGTCGATTTTTTCATACAATGGCTGAAATGCTTGTTCCAACAAGATTTTAGACGCTTTGCCTTTCATTTGTTCCATGGATGACTCCTTCAATTTAAGAAGTATTTAATTCCCTCTAATGGGATTGCCATATTTTTTGACAATAAAAAAACGCTTAAGGGAATCCTTAAACGCCTCCATATAAAAAACTATAAATTGCTCCGGAGATCACACAAATAATAGTAGCCACAATAATAAAAATTCCTAAAAAATATATTGCATCGATTAATAGCTGTTCAAGTCCATACATGGGATAAGCCATCGCGTTCCCTCCATTGCATAACTTTGTTCACTTTTGATATATGCAAAAGCGCGGGAACTGTTACTTGAGTTTCGCAACGTCTATTGAACGGAATTCAACTTTAATGCTTCCTCAATTTTTTCCAATAATTCTTTCGCGCTATCTGCTGCAACCGGTTCTCCGTTCACAAGTGCATAATAGTGGCAGTCGCAAATTTCGCAGTAAGAATTGCATCCTGCATCTTCTACAATGACATCTTCCCTTTGCTCCAATACATCGTACACATCCGGATGGGCAAAGGCTTCATTGGATACACAAAATTCGACTTTATTTTTTAGTGGTTCATTTTTTCGGCCAAAAAATTTTTTTAACATATGCGTTCTCCTCACTCTGTAAAACCATCATTGATTCCATTATACTATGTTCATAAATGTTCAACCAATGATGAGAACGCACTCTTTAAATGAATGGAGAAAGAAAGATGAACGAAGCAGCATATGACCGATTTCTTCATATCGACACTTGCGGAATAAACAATGGCATTTATCAATCTTCCCATTATAACCGCTATGAGCCGACTCCTTATTTGGCGTTGGAAGAATTGTTGAAGCATTATCACATCAATGAAAATGACACCATCGTGGATTTTGGATGCGGTTTAGGAAGGGTTGGCATTTTCCTTCATAACAAAACAAACGCATCTGTTTTAGGCATTGATTTGAACGAACAATTTATCAAAAAAGCGATAAAAAACCGTGAAAATTATTGTAAAAAATTTCGGAAGAAGGAGGAAAATATCCAGTTTCTTTGCTGCCTTGCCGAAGACTACGCAATTCAGCCGAACGAAAATAAATTTTATTTTTTTAACCCCTTTTCCTTGCCCATTTTCATGAAAGCGCTTCACCATATTATGCGTTCAACAGAAGAAAGGAAACGGCCAGTGGATGTGATTTTATATTATCCAACCATCGACTACCTTGATTATTTAAACCGGTCCACGCCCTTTGAAAAAGTGATGGAAATTCCTATTCCTGCAATCAATGAAAAAATTTGGAATGAACGTTTTATCATTTATCGTTTAACGTAAAGCCATTGTGATGGAATGGCTTTTTTATTTTTGTCCGTCCATCTAAAAGGAACCCTCCAAACATGGCCATACAGCCAACAATGGAAATCACCAATGTGAAAGCGGTCCATTTCGCCATCAAAATCCCAAAGAGCAATAACGAGAGACCTAAGCAAACCATGAAGTTGATCGAGGTTCCCTCCCCCATTATATTTGTCTGATTTTATGAGAATTTTCTTTTAGACATACCTTGATTAAGTTAAAAAAATTGGACACCTTAATTAATAGATCGTAGAAATTATATTAGAATAATTTGGTAATAATAAAATTATCAGAAATTTGCTAATTTATTAAATATTATTTCTTTTATATTCTTTAACACTTCAACGCGAAAAAGTGTTATACTAAAAGCGCTTTTTAGATTTTTCTAAATATCAAAATTTTATTATTTTAATATAGGAATGGATCACTTATGAAAAATCAACTCTTTAGAAAATTACCGTTGAATCAACAACACAAAGCCCAATTTAATAAGTCGATGAATGCCTTTGATTTAATTGCTCTCGGAGTGGGAGCAGTAGTCGGCACAGGAATTTTTATTTTGCCGGGGACCGTTGCAGCCATGCATACAGGCCCTGCCATCGTCTTTTCATTTATTTTAGCGGCGATTGTTTGCGCCTTTTCTGCATTATGCTATTCGGAACTTGCTTCAGCAATCCCTTTGGCTGGCAGCGCTTATACGTATTCCTATGTACTGTTTGGCGAACTGATTGCATGGATCGTCGGCTGGAGCCTTCTTCTTGAATATGGTTTAGCCGTTGCGGCAGTAGCGACAGGATGGTCTGCTTATTTCCAATCGCTTATTGAAGGATTCGGACTTCATATTCCTATAGCTTTGTCCGGCTCCTTCAGCCCCGCCAACGGAACTTTTGTCAATTTGCCGGCCATCCTGATTATTGTGCTTTTAGCTGGAGTTTTAACGATAGGTGTAAAAGAGTCTGCCCGGCTGAATCGTATTATCGTGTTTATTAAAATCGGCATTATTTTGCTCTTTATTATTGCCGGAGCTTTTTATGTGAAGCCTGAAAACTGGCAACCATTTGCTCCTTTTGGCTTCCAAGGGATTTTATCCGGCGCGGCTTTAGTGATTTTCGCTTATTTGGGATTTGATGCTGTATCCACGGCGGCCGAGGAAGTTAAAAATCCAAAGCGAAATATGCCGATTGGGATTATTGGAACCCTTGTCATTTGTACGATTTTATATGTGACTGTTTCCCTCGTTCTAACAGGAATGGTGCCGTATACGGAGTTGAATGTAGGGAATCCGGTAGCCTATGCGATGGAGCTGGCAAACCTAGATTGGGTATTCGGCGTAATTTCCGTAGGGGCCGTAATCAGTATGATGACAGTGATTTTCGTTATGCTGTATGGAGGAACTCGGCTTGTGTACTCCTTTGCACGCGATGGGATGCTTCCAAAAGTGCTGTCTGAAATTCATCCACGCCGTAAAATTCCATTAAAAAATACGTGGATTTATGCGCTGTTTATTTCATTATTTGCCGGCTTTATTCCAATTGATAAATTGGCAGAACTTGTAAATATGGGAACTTTGATTGCCTTTGCAGCCGTATCGATCGGCGTCATCTTTGTAAGAAAAATGAACCTTCAAGAATTAAACGAAGGATTTAAAGTACCTTTATTTCCTATTGTACCGATTCTTTCATTCATCCTTTGCGTGTTCATCATTACCCAATTATCTTCCTTTACATTTCTCACATGCTTCATCTGGATGATAATTGGTTTAATCGTGTATTTTACGTATGGAAGAAAGCATAGTTTATTAAATCAAAAGAGCGAATGAAAAATTCGCTCTTTTTTTAGCTATATCGCTTTCTGCAAATGGGCATATAAAAAAGCCGACCTTATTAGGTATCGGCTTTCATCCAACTTATTCACTTGCAGGGTTTACTTCCAATGCAGCTTTAATTTTCACATCTTTGCCCACTAACACGCCACCTGTTTCAAGCATTGCATTCCAAGTAAGCCCGAAATCTTCACGGTTGATTTTCGCTTCTGCTTCAAAACCGTAAACTTCAACACCCCAAGGATTTTTCCCTTTTCCATTGAATTCTACTTTGAATGTGACTGGTTTTGTAACATCTTTAATTGTTAAATCCCCTGTCACTTCATATTCATCATCATCTTTTTTCTTCACTTCTGTTGATTTAAATGTAATTGTTGGATATTTTTCCACATCAAAAAAGTCTGCAGATTTTAGGTGATTGTCGCGATCTGCCAATTTTGTATTGATGCTTGCCACATCAAATGTAAATGAAACTTTTCCATTTGTTAAATCTGTTAAATCGTCCGCTTCAATCTCCGCTTCATAAGACTCAAAATGCCCTCTTACTTTTGATACCATCATGTGTCTCACTTCAAAACCAATTTCTGAATGCGCTTTATCAATAACCCATTTTGCCATCTTTCATTCCTCCCAGTTTATTTTATTCTGAATTCGAGATATATATGATTAAAAAATCTTGAATCAATTTATTTTGAATTCAAGATAAATATATCATGCCTGAATTTTATTGTCAATGAGAAAGACCGCAAAATTCTAAAGTTTCATTAAATCTATTCCCCTTTATATATATAAAAAAACATACATATTTCAACAAAATTATTAAAATCTTTTAATATTTCAATTAATGTGAGTTGACCAATTTCAACAAAGGTGTTAGTATCATCTAGTATCGAATTGAATAGGTGTAGCGATGAATGCTGTGGGTAACACTACAGTCAGGAGCAGCTTCTGGAGAGACCACATCTGTGGCGCCGAAGGATTCACAATCTCAGGCAAAAGGACAGAAGAATGATAAAACCGTTATTGTTCTTGTGCTTTTGAGATTGGGAAAACCAATCTCTTTTTTTATTACATCAATAGAGGTGATACAAATGAGAAAAGCTATTGTCAGCGTTATTGGGAAAGACCAAGTCGGAATTATTGCAAAAGTCACAACCGTGCTTGCCGAACGAAATATTAACATTTTAGATATTAGTCAAACTATTTTACAAGACTTCTTCACCATGATGATGGTCATTGACGTAACTGAACTAAAAGATTTAGAATCTTTGCAACAGGAACTGAATGACCTTGGAAAATCCATCGGGGTTGTCATTACTGTACAACTGGAAGAAATTTTCCGAGCAATGCATCGTGTGTGAAAGGATGTGCAAACATGAACTTTGAAATTCATGAAATGTTAGAAACAATCCGAATGGTTCGAACTGAAAATTTGGACATACGCACCGTCACAATGGGGATTAATCTCCGGGATTGTGCGGATTCAGATTTCGATAAAATGAAGCAAAAAATCTATGATAAAATCACCGATTACGCGAAAGATTTAAAATCGACTGCTGAAAAAGTCGAAAAAGAATACGGTATTCCAATTATTAATAAAAGGATTGCGATAACGCCAATTGCCGACCTTCTTGGCAATGCGACAAAAGAACAAGCAGTGGAACTTGCCAAAACATTGGATCAGGCTGCGTTTACCCTTGGTGTTGATTTTATCGGTGGATTTTCCGCCCTTGTCCACAAAGGCATCGCAAAAGGCGACCAAGTGTTGTTTGAGGCTCTTCCAGAAGCCTTGGCATCTACTGAGCGGGTTTGCGCTTCCATTTCTGTCGGCACCACAAAAGCTGGAATCAACATGGATGCGGTTCGCCAATTAGGGGAAATCATTAAAGAAACGGCCGAACTGACAAAAGACAAATCCGGCCTTGGCTGTGCAAAGCTTGTTGTCTTCTGCAATCCTGTGGAAGATAATCCTTTTATGGCCGGCGCTTTCCTTGGTTCTGGCGAAGGAGAAGCCGTGCTCAATGTCGGCGTTTCCGGTCCCGGAGTGGTGCTCAATGCACTGAAACGCTATCCAGATGCGGATTTAGGAGAAGTAGCGGAAATTATAAAGAAAACCGCATTTAAAATCACACGTGCCGGGGAATTAATCGGCCGGGAAGTGGCAAAACGCTTAGGTGTTCCATTTGGCATTATGGACTTATCCCTTGCTCCAACAAATGCTATGAACGACAGTGTGGCTGAAATTCTTGAAGAAATCGGCCTTGAGCGGGTTGGAACTCACGGTACTATTGCTGCCCTTGCCTTAATGAATGATGCGGTGAAAAAGGGCGGGGCCATGGCTTCATCTTATGTTGGCGGTTTAAGTGGCGCCTTCATCCCAGTCAGTGAAGATAACGGCATGATCCGCGGGATTGAAGAAGGAGCACTATCACTTTCAAAATTGGAAGCAATGACTTGCGTATGTTCAGTTGGACTTGATATGATTGCGATTACTGGCGATGCACCTGCCAGCACCATCTCTGCCATGATTGCTGATGAGGCAGCCATTGGAATGATTAATAAGAAAACGACTGCTGTACGTGTCATCCCTGTTCCAGGAGCAAAAGAAGGCGATATGGTCGAATTCGGAGGACTTTTAGGACGAGCGCCAGTAATAGGAGTAAATCCATTCAGCTCCGAAAAAATCATTCGCCGCGGCGGCCGCATTCCAGCTCCATTGCAAGCGTTGGGGAATTAATAAAGAAAAGAGCGAAAGTTTTCGATTTCGCTCTTTTTTATTGCTTTATCAGTATTTTCGTGTTTGGCGATTATTCGCTCTTCCTATTCTCTAGTTTTTTGCGCTTGGCGATTATTTTCTTTGAAGTGGCGATTATCCTTCCAGCTTCGGCAATTATCTTCATAATTTTGGCGATTATCCGCATTCTCTATTACCTAGTTTTTTGCGCTTGGCGATTATTTTCTTTGAAGTGGCGATTATCCTCTCCACTTCGGCGATTATCTTCACGATTTTGGCGATTATCCTTATTGTCAGTACGCTTCGATAACATCCTAAATTTCCCCCGTTAACCAAGAATTCTATCCCTATTATACAAAAAAAGCCTGTAGATTTGGCCCCTAGTTTGGGACTTTGTCTACAAGCTGAAAGCATGTATAAACATGCTTTAACCAACAAGCGCTTCCTTCAATTTGACCTCATAATATCTCATGCCTCGGAGTTCGCCTTGATATTCTACTTTCCCTTCGGCAATTAATTGGCGCAAGCGGTACTCAAGCCATTCATAGCTCGTATGCTGCTGCATATGACCAAGCACTTCTCCAATTAATCTAGCAGCTTTAAGGAAATCCTTTTTCCCTTGCGTTTCATGAATCTCCTTCAATTTTTCAATGATGAACTCGTCATCCCGATTACTTTCAGCGCTCAAAATTTGCCCATTTTTATACGTTCGTAAAATCGACTCGGAAGTGAATAATTGTTCCCCTTCTTTTGCTAAAGAATGGCGCATTTCTACCGTCAATTCCTTCATTTTTACAAGTTCGTAACATGCACGCAACTGTTCAATATTTAATTCTCCCGTATGGCGAGGAAAATCTTCTTCTTTTCCTTTGTAAAGTTTGTGATAAGCTTCATACGTATTGATTTTATATACCGCATTTGTTTTTTCTTTCAATAAATAAAGCACTAGGCGTAATCCTGTTTGTTCACTTGCATTTGAAGAAGTCCAAATCACCACTCGCTGCTCAGGGTTAATCGATTGAATTTTTTCAAACGCTTCTTTCATTTTAAATTTGTACCACTCTGCATGCTCTGAATCCCACTGATAGTTTTCTTTAAACCATTGATAACGTTGTTCGAAACCTTCTGGGGTATGATAATGTTTCAATGGACCTTCTGCAAAATAATCCGGTAATTCGATGATTTCCTCTGTTTGTTGATCTTTAAAAGCGTGTTTCAAACCACCAGCTACAGAAGCACCGAATACTATATGGATGGTTTCAGGATTTTTCATGTTCGGTGTTTTTTCTCTTTTAATAAGGGCGTTTTTCAAGGATTGCATAAATTCTGGGAAGTCTTCATCAATATGTTCAGAACGGATCATAATCAAATGTAATAAACTTTTGACTTCCTGCTCGCTGAGATTTGAAATTGCTTTTTTTAATTGATTGATATCCATTTTTTACTCCCCTTTCTGAATTTTTAGAAGGCAATTGAAGCAGCAATAATAATGAAAAGTAACGACCATGCGGAAATTTCATCGAATGCAATTGTTTGTGAAGTCGACGATGAGAAAAAATTTTAAAATAAAGCCCGATATTAGAGAGTGTTCATTTATTTATGACGGCAAATGGAAAAAATTTCAAGATTAAAATTATTCCTTACTAAAACTTAATCCCGCTTCATCTAAAGCCTCTTTCATTTTCTGAAGCGCAGTTTTACCAATGCCATGAAGGGACATGATTTCTTTCTCCGTATATTTCGAAAGTTCTTCAACAGTTGTAATCCCCTGGCTTTCAAGTGCTCTTCTTGCCGGGGCGGAAAATCCAGCTAAGAAACCCTCTGTTGGTTTTCGTTCTGCTTCACAAGTTGGACAAGTGTTGCAATCACTGCTTTTATAATATCGATGACCCTTCTCACAAACTCTTAATGTTTTTTCCGAACGCTTCATCATCATTCCACCTTCCTACTCGACGTCCAAGTCGGTATCATCCGTTAATGAAGCTCGAATGAGGTAAAGTACAGGAATATGTGTATTCTCCTCAACCAATTCTTGAGGAGGTGATTGACTAGTACTTGACACTTATCGAGCTCCCGTCATGTGCTTCAAAAAGTCCCATATACCCTAATACTACATCCTCTGTCAGAGGAACCTCATCACTGACAATCGAACTCCAAGATCCCACTTCTAAAGTTTCACCCGGTTTGGAAATATGGGCTACTCGACATAGAATGACCTGTTTCATTGATAATTGCACTACGCAAATAATAGTGTTCCCACTCAAGATTTTCTAGAAAATAAACGAGAATTTCTCCTCTTCATTTTCAATGATTCCCCCGATGTCTCCAGCCTGTTCAACTAAATTTCCGTATTCATAACGTTCCACCCATACCCGCAATAATTTTTCCTTTTCCGCTTTGTATTCATAATGAAAAATCTTTCCCCCAACTGCTGCCATTAACCTGTTGCGTTCTTCATCGGATAAATTTTTTTGCTTAATCGTATTACTCTTAGTCTCTTGATTGTTGTTTTTGGCAAGTAGAAAATGTATGAAATGGCAATTAAAAATGCATACATACACTTGCCAAATTCCATGGTTAACGTTGAGAGATTGAGTCTTTGTATTCTATTACCTAGTTTTTTGCGCTTGGCGATTATTTTCTTTGAAGTGGCGATTATCCTCTCCACTTCGGCGATTATCTTCACGATTTTGGCGATTATCCGCATTCTCTATTACCTAGTTTTTTGCGTTTGGCGATTATTTTCTTTGAAGTGGCGATTATCCTCTCCACTTCGGCGATTATCTTCACGATTTTGGCGATTATCCATTCTCTCAGTTCCCTAGTTTTGCGTTCAAAGATTATTTTTCTTTCCGATATTCAATTCCTTCCAAGCAGTGAGTCCCCCTTCTAAAACTGCAACATCATAATTCAGCTCGGACAGAATTGTTGCACATTTAGTTGTTGAATTGCCGGTTGTGCAAGTAACGATGATTTCAGTCCTCTTTGGCAAAGCAGAAATTTCTTTGTCCATCTCGAAAATTTTGCTTTTATGAATATTCAATGATTGGATGTTGTCCCCTTCAATATGAAAATTGTTATATTTCTCTTTATCCCGGACATCTAATATCACAACCTGCTCCTTTTGCTGCATTTTTTGCATTAATTGTTCAGGCGTGATTTTTTTCAACGGCATGTTCATTCCTCCTTAAATAATAAACCCCCTAAGCACTCTTATGCTTAAGGGACAAGATTTTTATTCTTTTTTCGATTGCTTAATATTTGGAAGCGGTTGGGAATTATAAATTCTTGAGTACGGTGGAACAGATTGAGTAAGCCAAATGTTTCCTCCGATGACGGAATCATGTCCAATCTTCGTATCTCCACCAAGAATCGTTGCTCCTGCATAAATGACTACATTATCTTCAATATCCGGATGGCGTTTAATGCCTTTAATTGGATTTCCGTTTTCATCTAACGGGAAGCTCTTTGCCCCAATCGTTACACCTTGATAAATTTTCACATTTTTGCCTATAGTGCTTGTTTCGCCAATAACAACGCCCGTTCCATGGTCAATGAAGAAGGACTCTCCTATTTTTGCTCCCGGATGAATATCAATGCCTGTTAAGCTGTGGGCATGTTCTGACATAATTCGTGGGATAATTGGAACGCCAGCTTCATACAGTTCATGAGCTATCCGATGTATAGTAATCGCTGTGATGGAAGGATAGCTGAGTAAAATTTCTTCCAAAGATAAAGCTGCAGGGTCCCCGTTATAAGCAGCCTGAATATCTGTTTGCAAGATTTCGCGAATTTCAGGCAATTTATTGAGCAAATCAACGACGATTTCTTCCGCTTTCGCTTCTGGTTTACTTTCCCCGCTATTTGCCAGCACTTTGGCAATGATATTTTTTAAATCGAGCGCAGTTAATCTTAATAGATTTCCAATGTTTGTCTCAATTCGAAGTTCATCTTTATATGTGTCGCAAAAGCAAGGATACAACACGCTGCGTAAATTCTTCAAAATTTTAATGATCTTCTCTTGTCCTTCAAAGCCAAGAGATTGTTCAATTGGAAAGTAACTTTTGTGAACATCTAGTAATGAATTGGCGATGTCCGGAACCCCTTTGTTCAACCAATCATCTAATTTCATGATTCACCATCCTAATCTTTTGTCCATTTTTATTTATTGCTATCATATAAAACTTCCGATATCTTTATCAACTATCTTACTTTATTCCGTTAAATTGAAATAAAAACTTTTTTAAGATATTAACATAAAAACTTGCTGGATAGAAGTTTCCAGCAAGTTTAGCATCGTTGATTTTAGTTAAAATTCAAGAAGTTATTAGGCTTCGTTTCAACCACTACTTCTTCAGCACGAATTGTGTCACCGAAAGCCGGTTTTAATGTTTCCTCATATGCATTTGTAAAAAAGTTCTCTTCATATAATTTTTCCATTTCAGCATTCAACCAATCTAATAATTCTGTATTTCCTTTTTTCACAGCTGGGGCAATATAATCTAGCTCACCTAGTGTAGTCAATGCCACTGTAAAGTCTGGATTTTCATTTGCCCAACTGAATAGTAAAGCATTATCTTGTGCTAGAGCATCACCACGTCCATCTTTTAACGCTTCGAATGCTTCGTTGATTTGATCATATTTTACTAATTCAACATCTGGATGATTCTTCATAAAGAATGTTTCAGCCGTTGTTCCTTTAGGTACAATCAATTTTTTTCCTTTCAATTCTTCTACGGATGAAATTGGTGCACTTTTCGGTGATACAACACCGATTGCCACTTTCATATATGGAAGTACAAAATCTACTTGTTCCGCTCTTTCTTTTGTAACTGTAAAGTTTGCTAATACGATGTCTACTTTATCGGATTTCAATAAATCTACCCGAGCTTGTGGTTCAGTAATCACATATTCAATTTTTGACTCATCACCAAGTAAATCTTTCGCAATTCGTTTCGCTAAAACGATATCGTATCCTTGATTTTCACCTTTTTCATTCACATACCCAAATGGCGGTTTATCGCTAAATACCGCAACTCGCAAAACCCCACGTTCTTTAATCGCATCAATGACTGATTTGCTTTCATCGTTTGCCGTTTCTTTCTCTGTCGATTCGTTGTTATTGCATGCTGCCAATACTATCGTAAGTATTGAAATGAATAAGAATAAATACAATTTCCTCATGATTACATCCTCCTAAAAATTTAATATATTGATAAACTGTTTAGCTCTTTCTGTTTGTGGATTTGCAAAGAACTCTTTTGCAGGGGCTCTTTCATGAATCTTTCCTTTATCCATAAAAATGACTTCGTCTGCCACTAATTCGGCAAAGTTCATTTCATGGGTCACGATCAGCATCGTCATTCCCTGTTTAGCCAACTGGGCAATTACTTCCAACACTTCCCGAACCATTTCTGGATCCAAAGAGGCGGTCACTTCATCAAACAGCATAATTTTCGGATTGGTACAAAGGGCACGAACAATGGCAATTCGTTGTTTTTGGCCCCCTGATAGTTCCCTCGGATAAGCGTTTGCTCGATCAGCAAGGCCTACTCTCTCCAATAGTTCCTTAGCTTGCAATTCCACTTCTTCCCGTTTTCTTTTTTGAACTTTAACGGGTGAAAGTAGAATATTCTCCATTACGGTCATGTTGGGAAAAAGATCATAACTTTGGAACACCATGCCGATTTTTTGTCGGACTTCTCGCCATTTTGATGTTTTCGTTAAATCTTCACCTTCGAAAATAATTTGTCCATCCTGCACTTCCTCCAGTCCATTGATGCATCGCAAAAATGTGCTTTTACCACAGCCGGATGGCCCTAAAATCGCAATGACTTTTCCTTGTTCTACTTGTAAATCGATTCCATTCAGTACGACCCGATCTCCAAATTTTTTGACAAGACCTTTAATTTCCAATATCGGCGCCATATTCTACTCCCCCCTTAAGTTGCCCATTTTTGTTCCAGCTTCCGAGAAATCCAAGACAACGGAAAACAAATACAAAAATAAAAGAAAAAGATGATTCCGTATATCCAGAACGCAACGGTTGGATATTCTGAGTTGTAAAACTGAATAATTTGCTGACCAACTTTTATCACTTCCACAACCCCAATCATTGTGAGCAGGGCCGTTGTTTTAATCATGCGAGTAATTAAATTAATCATCGGTGGAATGGAACGTTTTGCCGCTTGTGGCAACAAAACATAACGATACATTTGAAACTTGCTCAGCCCAAGGGCAAGGCTTGATTCCACCTGATGCTTCGGCAGAGAGATAATGGCCCCCCGCACAATATCGCTCAATTCCGCCGTTCCCCATAAGCTGAACACAATCAGCGCCACCACATCTGCACTTAGTTCCACATTGAAATTCACCGGAATAATGTAATAAATTACGAACAGCCATACCAATATCGGAATGATGCGAAATAACTCTAAATACAGTTTGAAAGGAAATTGCACAACCTTGTTTTTCGTCGTGCGAATCATGCCGATGATGATGCCCATTACAATCGAAATCACAATGGCAATCAAGGCAATTCTTAACGTATGGAAGAGTCCTTCGAGCAAACGAAGGAAATTAATTCCTTCAAATAAAACATTAACGCCCGAATTCAGCATAACGAACTCTCCTTTCTAGCCACATTAAAAACAATGAAAACGGGAGCAATATCATCAAATAGCCAACGACAAGCATGAATAACGCTTCATTCGTTTTATAGTAAATCCCCATCAAGTTTTTTGTTGTATTCGTCAGTTCCAAAATGGCAATGCCGCTAAATACGGACGTTTCTTTAATTAAGAAAATGCAGTTTGCTCCATAGGCCGGCACACTGTAAGAGAAAGCTTGAGGAAAAATAACATAGCGCACAAGTTGAAAACTGCTTAATCCCAACGCTTTACCGCTTTCCACTTGCGACTTTGAGACAGCTTCCATACCTGCTCTGAACGTTTCGGCCATATAGCTGCCTCCCAAAAAGGTTAAGCCGATAATGGCGCACATTTCCCCGCTTAACATGACACCTACTTTTGGCAGTCCAAAATATAAGAAAAAGAGTTGGATTAACAATGGCGTGTTTCTAGCAATCTCCAAATATACTTGCACGATTTTGCTCAGTATCTTGACTTTAAAATACTGGATCGTGCTACAAATGAAGCCTACCATGGTGGCAAAAAAGATTCCGATTGCCGCAAGTTTTATCGTTAGCCATAACGCAGTTTTGTAAAAGGGTAATACTTCAATAATGTAATGCCAGTCCATCGGTATTCTCTCCCGCAAGTCTTATATAGATTTTGCACTGATTGTTTCCCCTGGTTGTAAAATAGGCACTCCTTGAATTTCTACAGTCTCTGGATATTTCACTCCGAGTCCTGTATTCAGACATACAACAAGCTCCTCTTCTTGAATCCAACCTTGTTCACGCAACTTTTTGGCTGCCGCAAAAGTGGAAGCCCCTTCTGGACAAATAAAATTTCCTTCAAATGAAGCCACTTGCTTTTGCGCTTCCAATATTTCATTTTCAGAAACGGCAATCGCACAACCATCCGTAGCGTAAACCGCTTCAAGCACTAAAAAGTCTCCAAGGGCTTTCGGTACATTTATTCCGAATGCACATGTTGCGGAGTTTTCGAAAAATACGGATTCCTTCTCACCCTTCTTCCAAGCTTCTACGATTGGAGCACATCCTTCCGCTTGCACCGCAACTAGACGAGGAAGTTTTCCCTTTTCAATCCAGCCCAACTCCTGCATTTCAAGTAAAGCTTTATAAATTCCAATGATTCCAACGCCGCCACCTGTTGGATATAAAATAACGTCCGGTACTTTCCAGCCAAGCTGCTCAACAATTTCGTAGCCCATCGTTTTCTTTCCTTCAATTCGATACGGCTCTTTTAATGTAGAAGCATCGTAAATTCCTTCTTCCCGAACTAAATGAGCAACTACTTTCCCAGCATCGCTTATTAATCCATTGATCAGATGCAAATCGCCGCCAGCAATATACACTTCTTTTCTTGTGATGAGTGGAGCATCAATTGGCATTACAATCGTTGCTTGAATGTTTGCTTTTGACGCATATAACGCCCAAGCAGCACCTGCATTCCCATTCGTTGGCATTGCCAGTCTAGTAACGCCAAGTTCCTTCGCTTTAGATACTCCTACACTTGCGCCTCTAGTTTTAAAAGAACCAGTCGGTATGATTCCTTCATCCTTTATGTGTAAATTTTCCAAACCGTATTTTTCCCCTAATATCGTAAAAGGTTGAAGCGGCGTTCCCCCTTCACCTAATGAAACAATATGCTCTTTATTTTTCACCGGAAGTACTTCATGGTAACGCCAAAGATTTTTTGGTCGTTTTGAAAGTTCTTCTTTCGAGAAACTTTTCTTTGCTTTTTCCAAGTCATAACGAACGAGCAATGGGGATCCGCATTTACATAATTGTTGAATTTTATTTTCTTCGTACCGTTCATTGCACTTTGGGCACTCCAAATGGGAAATAAAACTGAATTGTGTCATAATGGTCTCCTTTCAAGTTGAAATAAAAAAAGACCACAAAATTCCCACTAGAAGAGCCGAGAATTTTGTAGCCTTTGGTTTGTCCAATCAACTACATCATGATTTCACAGTTATTTTATTCTAATAATTCCTATAAGTCAACTATATTTTATATTATAATATCCACCAACTCTCTTTTCCTTAATCAAAAAAAAATCTGCTCCTTTGTTTATTCAAGAGCAGATTTTAATAGTATTAATAATTGTTTCGTATCGTTTTCAAAGCTTCCGTCCATTTAAGTAGTTGATCAAGCATTTCATCCACTATTGCTTTTTGGTGATCAGCTGGTTTAAACTTCGTCATGTCTTCAAAATCTGTGAAAAGCGAGAATGCTGGATGTGTTCTTACATCCGCTACCGCCAATTCCCCTAAAATGCCTCGCAAATGTTCTGCAGCCCGAGCTCCTCCCACAGAACCGTAGCTCACAATGCCTGCTGCTTTGTTATTCCAAACTTCCCGCGCCAAGTCAAGAGCATTCTTCAAAGCGCCTGTGATGCTATGATTATACTCCGCTACAATGAAAATAAATCCATCTAAGGCGGCTAATGTTTCATTCCATTTTTGGATTCGCTGGTCTGTCGGTTCAGTTGTTCCTAAAAACGGCAAGTCGTAGTCAGCAATATCTACAAGTTCAAATTTTGCATTCTTTTGATGATCTGCAATATCTTTAATCCATTTTGCCACTTGGGGACTAACTCGCCCTTCCCGCGTACTTCCTAAAATGATACCGATATTTAATGGTGTTTCTGCCATAGCTTGTCCTCCTTTTCATTTTATACATACAGTGTTGTCCATATTGTAAAAGTTAATAACTGACTTAATGCTGTAGTTTTTTTGAACTACAAGTTTTTCTTTCCTCCAAAATATCTTTAATCATTTCCACATGGGAGGATGCCCATGCCCTCTCCCGAAAATGAAAAATAAGTGCCGCCGTAATTCCTACAATGTAAAAAACAACAAAAATCAGCCAATTTCTTGAGCCTTCTTGCAGCAAAATTTTTTGAAGCTGTTGGGAAAAGATTAAGAACAAAAAGGGAATGGATGAAACAAAAATCGGTATCATACCAGACCCATTCTGCTCTTTTACTAAACGATAATAGATCAATTGCAGCACATCGCTTTCCAACGACTCGTAAAACTCCCGAACTTCATGCAGCTCCTTTAAATATTTGGATTGTCTGATTGCATTCCTATTTTTCTTAAGGTGGATATAGATTTTATGGGCATCGCCCCTAAAAAAATTCATAATTTCTCACTCCATATTTTTAAAGCAGGCACTTTCCCCTAGTTTTTCTCTTTCATTATTCTTCACAAATAAAAAAATAAACCGTTCACATTTTTTAAGAAAAATTAGACATTTATCTGTTGTATATCAGTTTGTTATAGAATATAATTGTTATATATCACACAGGAGGGGATGGATATGTTAAGCAATACGGAGCGCAAAAATATTGTTCAATTTTTAGTGACATATTTTGGACTAGAGCCTATACAATTTGCAAACATTTCTGATCGGATGTTAGAAGAGACTTATGAGTTTGTATACGCTAGATTTGAAATGGAAGCGGATATGTAATTATTTTTCAAGAAAACAAAGGGATAACAGAAAGGATTGTTTCTCAAGGAAAGGAAATGGCTCTTTTGAATCAAATGAATTAAAGGAGTGCCCCCTGAGACAACCCTTTCAAATAGATTAGGGGCTGTCCGAAAAGTCGATTGAATCGACCTTCGGCTCAGCCCTTTTTTCTGTTTTTAGGGTACAAAAAAATCGTCCTTTTTTATAGAATGAAATTGTCCGTGGCTTCCTTTATTCTGTTCTACACGTTTTAGTGCTTGAAGCATGTTCTCCCGTGACAGGATTTGATTCAAAAGCATCGTTATTCTCCTTCCGTGATTAGCTGTTCTCTTTATGCCAGTGGTCACTCCACCCTCCAAGAGGTCTCCCACGGGATTCACCGCTTCCTTCCTCAAGTGAGGTACTACGTTTTCTGTGTTCATCATGACTCACTGAATGCAAAGGGCTATTCTCTCTTAATTGTTCGGTCCTTCTTAGTAGTTCTAAACCAACTAATACGATGACCTCTGCTGACTTCTGACGGTTCAGCTACTTATCACTAAGTAGGTTATGAAGCGTACTTCACCTATCCGCCAGACCTCCCCGGGTAAGAATGTAATCTTTCCTTCCATCTATCTGCTTCATTTACTCTGTACCACCTTTGGCAGAAAGGACTTTGTTTTGTTTAGCAAACTCATCCAATGATACCTAGCCTTATATGAAGTTCGTGTTCCTCAGACCGGAAGTTTGCCGATCGCTTCCTTCAGATTCCGCGTCACCACGGACACCCTTGCGTTGAGCTAACCTCTACTTCTGTCTTCGGGGTTCGGGACTTACACCCTATCGTTCATGTACATGCCGGGCGCACATAAAAAAGAGCGAAATAAACGAATTCGCTCTTTTAACCACCTATTTTTCCAATACCCCAAAATGAAATTTCGAAGTGAGGCGTACCTTACGCTCAAAACCAAAATCTTCAAAATGAGTTGAACGAAAATGGGCTTTTAAAACAACTCTCTTCTTGGCCACTCGATATGCCTCATTCACCCATTCTTCTGTTAATGGATGATGGCTCCCCACTTCTCGCAAAGATTCAAAGTTATTCGATTCCTCAATGGTCTGTTCAAACATCGGATCCAGATAGACCACTTCAAAGGATTCATCGGCCTGCATTTTCAAAAACTCAACTGCCTCACAAGGAACCACTTGTATCCGTTCCATCGACCGTTTCAACGAAATTTCCGCTGTTTCATATTCTTTTAAACCACGGCGAACGATATAGGCAATAACAGGATCTACTTCGAGGCCAATCACTTTCCCCTTTTCCCCAACAGCATAAGAAGCGATGATTGCATCTGAACCTACTCCCAACGTACAGTCTAAAAACGAATCGCTGCTTTGCAGTGCACAAGCTTCCAAGAAAGGCTCAGATTCCCCTCTTTTCAGCCGTTTCAGACGAAAAGCTGCTGTATCGGGATGAAAGAAGAAAGGCATATGAGAGCCTTTCCCATAATACTCCAACCTATTTTTCCCAGCAACTAACACATTCGCTTCATAAAGCAAACTTATTTTGCTAATAGAACGTTTTTTCCGCGGTATAAATGGCACTCCTAAATCTTCGCTTACCTGTTTAGCCAATTGGTAAGATTCTTCATCAGGTCTTCCTGCTGTCGTAACAATTATGCGTTGCATGCTTGTTTCAACACGCCTACAATATGATCTCGGATTTGCTCCACTTCATACCCTTCAATTTGTTCCCTTGGGATGAAGTATTCCAACTGACCATCACGCAAAATCGCAATAGATGGGGAACTTGGCGGAACCTCTTCAAAATAAGAACGCATCGCAGCAGTCGCTTCCCGGTCTTGTCCAGCAAAGACCGTTACTAAATGGTCAGGTTTTATTTCTTTAAGCGCTTCTCGTACAGCTGGTCGTGCGCTGCCTGCCGCACAACCGCATACAGAGTTTATCACCACAAGAGAAACCCCTTTTGTTGTTGCCATAAATTCATGCACTTCATCCGCTGTTGTTAATTCAGTAAAACCAGCATCCACCAATTCTTGACGCATTGGCTGCACGATGGCTTTCATATACTCCTCGTAAGCGTTCATACTTTCGCACCCTTTCTTACTTTTTTCGTAAGAATTATTATAGCAAGCTTTTTCTTACTTTGACAGAAAGATGCATTTTCACGTTGCTTATTTTATTTTAATAGCTTCCCTTGCCTGCTCAAATAAGTATTTGATGGCATCCTTGTTCTTACGAAATGCCTCCAACTCTTCTTCATATGCTGTTCTGGCGGATTTAAATGAAAACTCTTTCTGAATCATGAAATTTCTTAGATGCGTTAAAGATTCCGTATTATTGTGCAATGAAATTTTATGTTCTAATTGTTCGCAAATATCCGTGATAGCATCCTGTTCAGTTTGTTTCTTATACCTCTCCTCATCATATACAATGAAATAAACCTTTTGATAAAATTCCTCAACGATTGCGTACAATTCAACAATGATTGATGCAAACTTCCTGTCTTTTCTTCGTGAGTACAATTCTTCTTGCTTCTTTTCCGGCAAGGATTGAAAGCAATCGAAATGTTTATCATGCTTTTTCAAATGTTTTATGGCTTCTTTAATTTCGTTGAATTCTTCATAAAGAAGTTCCAATTCAGCAAGGGCTACCTTTTCTTCTTTTTTGATTTTTTTAATTTTCGTTTTTCTTCCCACTGGAAAACACCTTCCTTTTTCATACATAATTCGACAAAAGGAAGGATTCCCCTTTAATAATTTTAGTTCTATTATTGTGATAAAGATAGGTTCCAATATAAAATATAGATAGAAATTTTGTTCAAACAAAATAGCACGGGGGGCATCTCATGTATAATGAACTGAAAGAATTGTTGCAACAAACGCTTCAGGAAGCATTAAAACCTATACAACAAGAATTGCACAAACTTGAAATTTTTCGATAAAGAAACAGTGATTCTCCTCTTTAAAAAACCGAAATCCTTTGCCCCATCCACCTTTTTTTGCAAAATAATCCATTGTTCACTTTCTCCATTAAGAAATCAATCCTTTCTCTTTTCCCCAAAAAATAGAGCGCCCGTTGCTTCTTATATTTTTCTCATATAATAAAGTAACTACACAAAACAGAAAGGAGCTTCGAGATGTTCCGACCGCGAAAATCCATTTTCGGCATCTGCTACCCTGGTTATCGCTATTGTGGACCAGGCTGTTCAGGTCCAGGTGCCCCAACAAATCCTGTCGATTTCTGTTGCATGCAGCATGATATTTGCTATTCCATATATGGACCTTCCTGGTATTGCGATGATTTATTCCAGCAATGTTTAGCTCCTTATCAACATCCGTACTACGGAAAAATGGCGAAAGATGCAAGATTATTTTCCCGTGTGATGAGATGGCGTAATTTATTTTTTTCATGAAATGAACATTCCCTTTATTCCTCTTTTTTTACTATAGAAATGATAAAAAACTTTATTTCTCTTGCAAAAAAAGATAAACAGTGATATATTACTGTACGTGAAACAAATGACCAATTTTGTCATTTGGTCAATCTCGGGCAAATAGGAGGTGAATGGCTTGGCAGTCGATCGAAAGCAACTAATACTTGAAGCTGCTCAAAAATCCTTTTCTTTGTTTGGCTATAAAGCAACGACAATGGATCAAATTGCGAAACTTGCCAATGTAGGTAAAGGAACCATCTATACATTTTTCAACAGCAAAGAAGAAATTTTAGATGAAATCGTATCTTCTCTCATCCGTCATATGAAGGATGAAGCAGAACGAGTTGTTGATCCGACAAAACGCTTTGATGAAAATATTCATCGAGTACTTTTAAGGCTCTTAGAGTTTCGAAAATCGCATCAACTCACCATCAAGCTTTTCCAGGAAGAAAAAGAGATTGGAACAAAAGCGGTGGTGGATGTGATTCAACGAGTTGAACAAGCCATCGTGGATTATATGAAAGGGATTATCCAAGAAGCCATTGACCGTGGTGAAATTAAAGAATGTAATCCTGAAATCACCGCGTTTATCATGCTAAAAACATATGTCGCTTTGATTTTTGATTGGGAACAGCAACACCCTCCTCTCGGTAAAGAAGAATTGTCTAATCTATTTAGACTGTACTTCTTTGAAGGTTTATCAACATAATTTTTATTTCATGGGACATACAATAGGATGTCCTTATTCATTTACTCGAAGATGACCAAATGAACAAAATAGTCATCACTTCTTAGGGGGTAACAATGTGAAAAATTCGTCTTTTTTGGAGGAATTAAAATTTCTACTTTCCAATCGAAAAATTCTCATTTCGATTATCGCAGTTGCGCTTGTTCCTTTAATGTATGCCGGAATGTTCATCTGGGCATTCTGGGATCCTTATGCGAATTTAGATGAATTGCCTGTTGCCATCGTCAATAACGATAAGGGTGCTGAATTTGAAGGCAAAACCTTACATATAGGGGATGAACTTGCCAAGAAACTCGAAGATAGTGAGAAATTTGCGTTCCATGTCGTTTCAAAAGAAGAAGGTTATAAAGGATTAGAAAATCGAGATTATTATTTGCTCATAGAAATTCCAGAAAACTTCTCTGAAAATGCGACAACGATTCTCGATGATGAGCCAAAAAAATTAGAACTCAAATATGTTCCAAATGAAAGCACCAACTTTCTTTCTTCCCAAATTGGGGAAACTGCAATGAAAGAAGTAAAAGCAGAAATCTCAAAAAATATCATTGAAACATATGCTGAAACCATGTTTGATTCCATCACGGAACTTGCGGATGGATTAAATCAAGCAAGCGATGGTTCAGGTCAATTAAAAGAAGGAATTGCGAAACTAAATGACGGTTCCAAGACATTAAGTGAAAACCTTGCTACATTGGCCTCTAAAATGATTGAATTCAATGAAGGCATGAATTCTGCCGCTAACGGTTCTGAATCAATCGCCTCTGGTTCAAGCCAATTAAAAGAAGGCCTAAAACAGTTGAATGATAATCTTCCAGCACTTGTAAATGGCACATCTCAAGTGGAAAATGGTTTGAAACAAATGAAAGACCAACTCCCAGCACAAGTTGCTTCGGGAATTTCTGAAAAACTAAAAGGCAGTGTCCAAAACATCAGCGCTGGCATTAACCAATTAGAAACTCAATTATCTAGCGAAATGTCTTCACAACTTACAGCTGGAATTGTAAATGGTTTATCCAGTCAATTAGCTGAACAAACCGTTGCGACTCAAACACAAACCCTTACTCAAATTCAATCAGCCCTTGTGGCAAATGGCTTTATGACAGAAGAACAAGCAGCTGACTTTATGGCACAACTTGCAAGCAATTCACCAACAAAAGAACAAGTTGAACAGCAATATAAAACTCAATTACAAGCTCAATTAGAGCCTCAAATTACTGCAGGAGTCAGCCAAGGACTTAATCAAGGTTTGACGCAGTTTGAAAATTCTTTAACAAGCCAGTTGCTTGCTTCAGCAAATGGCATTGAAGAACAATTAAAAACTCAAACTGCACCAGCCTTTAATCAAATGATTGCAGGTCTTGACCAAATCAATGCTGGTCAACAAACATTACAAAGCGGAGTAAGCAAACTTTATAACGGTTCTATTGACTTAAACAACGGTGCGAACCAGTTAAGTGCAGGCATGCAACAATTACGATCTGGTGCTGGCCAATTACAAGAAGGTGCTGGCAAACTTTCTGACGGCGCCGTCCAATTAACATCCGGTACAGAAAAATTATTGGATGGTTCAACCGAACTTGCTGACAAACTTGCAGAAGGTGCTGAAGAAGCAGGATCTGTGAAGGCAAATGAAGACACTTATGACATGATGGGGGAACCAGTTGTTGTTGATAAAGATGCAGTCAACGAAGTACCAAACTACGGAACTGGTTTCACTCCTTACTTTATGTCACTGGGACTATTCGTCGGAGCACTAATGCTTTCCATTGTGTTTGAATTCAAACGACCAGTAATTCGTCCTAAAAATGCAGTCACATGGTTTGCAAGCAAATTTGGCATTGTAGCAATCGTTGGTTTGATTCAAGCATTGCTTGTTGACTTAATTTTGTTACTTGTATTAAATCTTGAAGTGGAAAACCTTCCATTGTTTATCCTAACATCCATCATCGTAAGCTTTGTCTTTATGTCATTGATTCAAATGCTTGTGACATTGTTAGGAGACAGTGGACGCTTCATTGCGATTATCATCTTGATTTTACAATTAACAACAAGTGCTGGTACGTTCCCAATGGAATTGCTGCCATATGCATTGCAGCCAATTAATGCCTTCTTGCCAATGACTTACACAATCCAAGCATTTAAAGCAACTATTTCAAGTGGAGACATCTCCTTCTTATGGCACAATAATTTCATTCTTATTGGCTATATGATTGCCTTTATCGTACTAACGATTGCATTTTTATCAGTTTCATTAAAGCGTTCAAAAGATGTAGAAATGGCTGCTATGATGAAACAAGATTAATTAAACTGCTAGCAGTGCAAACCTAGATTAAGGTTTGTGCTGCTATTTTTTTGTTTTACGACTAATACACAATGCATAGAGTGTATCCGCACAAATGGTATTTATTCGCACCAGTTGAAGAAGATAAGGTATAAATGAGGTGGTATCCGCACGAATTGAGGTAGCATCCGCACGAATTGAAGTGGCATCCGCACGAATTGAAGTGGCATCCGCACGAATTGAATTCCCAAACCAATTTCAAAAATAAGGAAACAGAGCGAATGGAAAAACTCATTGTTTTCTCCATTCGCTCTGTTTTTATGGACTTTTTAGACAAGCCCTCTTTTTTTATTCCTCCAAATGCAATGTAAAGAGATTAATTTGCCTTCCCCACTCGATGGCTGCAGGAATTTCATTTAGTTTATGGCAGCCTTCGCAACCATCATCTTTCACTGTGAGCACCCCGTGTTCATCCAATGTACCTATTTCAGTAGATTCGTTAACGCGATATCCGATTTCTTTTGGTATGAGCTTTACCCTGATATATTCGATAGTGAGTTTCGATGCTTGCTCTCGCTTCTCCATTTCATAAACAACCCGCCAATTTATGTTTCCCCGACAAATCTCCATTCTTCCTTCAATTGGCATGAACTTAAAAAAATGAGCGAAAAAAACCGCCTTTTGTTGCACCTCTATGTTAAAAATTTTTATATGCTGCTGGAATAGATTGTTCAAATTGACGCACATTAAATTCAACACTTTTGGAGGTGACCTATATGGCAAAGAAAAACAAAACAAGCTTCAAGAAAAAGAAACAAGAGAAGAATAAAACCATCCAACGAGAAGAATATTCTAAAGAGTTCAATCAAGCCATTCACAACAATCCGCCTGCTGAAGTAAGAAAGCCTCGCAATACGTAATAAAGGGGGGTTGAAAAGACATTTTAAGACGCCCCTATTGCAACGAGGAGGCGCGTTTAATGTGACCACCGAAGGAGCAAAGATTTTCCAAAGAATTTTACTATTAGAAATGGGGATGTCTGGAAAGTTTTCACGTTCTGGACATTTCCTTTCATTCTTTGGGAAGCAACGAAGGCGACAGCTCCCTCATTAATAAATTCTCCGTTTCCCATCTGCATTTAATTAGGAGTGGCAGCGAATCCAAAAAAAATCCATTGAATTGGCTGTTTTCTTTTCGCTGCAATACAGTATGATAGATTGAAATAGGAGATGCTTTCCATGCTGCCACTTATACACGGATTTCTTTTAGCCTTTGGACTAATCTTGCCGTTGGGTGTCCAAAATGTCTTTGTTTTCTCTCAAGGCGCCATGCAGCCCAATCTGTTTCGGGCTCTCCCCGCTGCCGTCACCGCTGCCATATGCGATACAATGCTCATTTTACTTGCCGTTTTCGGGCTTTCCGTCATCGTATGGCAATTTGAATGGCTGCGGACAGGACTTCTAACGGCGGGCGTGATGTTTTTACTGTACATGGGATACTCTATTTGGAAAAGCCAACCCCAAACCAATGACACCCACACTTCTTTGCCGGCAAAAAAGCAAATTCTTTTTGCTCTATCCGTTTCCATCTTAAATCCCCATGCTATTTAGATACGGTGGGAGTCATCGGTACAAGCGCACTTAAATATGTCGGAACGGAACAATTTTTATTTACCTTTGCCTGTATTTTAGTTTCTTGGATTTGGTTTTTCGGTTTAACCCTTGCTGGTGCGTTTTTTAAAAAATTAGATCAATCAGGAAGTCTTTTAATGCTTTTCAACAAATGCTCAGCCATTTTCATTTGGGGAACTGCGGTTTATTTAATGTTGGATTTAATAGGATGAAAACTTTTCTCTCTGTTTTCATTAATGATTATGAATAAAAAACTGATGAAATATCCTACTGATACAAGGCTAAAGCAGCGAATTATTCCAGAAGACAGCAAAAAGTAAACTCCGATGGGAAGAGATGATAAGAAAGCGACAAATACAAACCATTTGGGCTTCAAAAATTGACCGATGACCACAAAGGCGGCAGGAATAACAGCAGCAACAAATAAGTTGCCAACCACTTCTGAATTTGGCGCCTGGTAAGGATTATCGAAGGAGAAAATTCCCCAAAATACAAGAGTTGCAACGGCAGAGGCAATTCCTATGATTGATCCTGCCATCTCCATTCATTTTCACTCCCTTTCGATCGTTTTTAAAACGTTCCTAATACACTTCTATTATTTTTTTACTTAAAAATAGAAAATATCAAATTTTTAATAAATGAAGAAAATAAGAGCCCACCCTCGTCATTCTCCTCCCACATCAAAGGGAACCAGATCTCCACCCCTGCATTCTTTGTTTTTGTTAGCTGAAATACATGCTTCTTTCACTTCCTCCCCTTCTTCGCTCCCATCTTCCAAGGACTAAACAATATTAGAAATCTCCACATCATTCCTCTACTATCTTTGAAATTTTTCCTAGCTAATATAGTTGTATTGCACACAGCTAAAATCAACATAATAAGTAAACATCAATGAAGTTTTTTCATCACTGACAGACCTTTTTATTACTTTATGCAAATATTTCTAAATTTTTATAAAAAATTATTTGTTCCTCTAGTTTTATCTTGAACTCTAAATTCATAGTGCTACAATCTAATTAAACTCTGCTATAGTTGGAGGTTTTTCCATGGAATTAAATGAAAAGGAATTAGAAATTCTTGCTGTATTGGAGAAGGACGCACGAATCGAAACAGCAGACCTTGCCAAAATGGTGGGTTTAAGTGTAGAAGAAACAGAATCCATTCTAAAAAAACTTGAAAACGATCAAGTCATTGTAAAATATTTGACAATGATTGATTGGACGAAAGTAGACCATCATCAAGGCGTACGAGCGATGATCGATGTGAAAGTAACCCCTAAACAAGGCGTTGGATTCGATGAAATTGCAGAAAAAATTTATCGCTACGATGAAGTGCAATCTGTATATCTAATGTCCGGCACTTATGATTTATCTGTCATTGTGGAAGGAAAAACATTAAATGAAGTGGCCAACTTCGTATCCCAAAAATTATCCACTTTGGAATCTGTTGTATCAACAACAACACATTTCATTTTGAAAAAATACAAACATGATGGAATCATTTTAGAACAAGAGAAAAAAGATAAGAGAATTGTGGTGTCATAACATGAAGGCTACAAGAAAATCCTATGTATCAAAAACCGTAAGAGATTTAAAACCCTCAGGGATTCGCCGTTTTTTTGATTTAGCAGCAGGGATGGAAGGCGTCATTTCCCTCGGCGTCGGTGAACCTGATTTCGTTACTCCTTGGCACGTCCGAGAAGCAGCCATTCAATCGATTGAAGATGGCTATACTTCCTATACACCCAATGCAGGGCTTTTAGAATTGCGTGAAGAAATTGCGAACTATGTGAAAAATCGTTTTCATGTTGAATATTCCCCTTCTGAAGTCATCGTAACAGTTGGCGCAAGTTCAGCCATCGATACAGCGATGAGAACGATTTTAGATCCGGGAGATGAAGTGATTGTTGTAGAACCTTGCTTCGTTTCTTACAGTCCAATGGTAACCCTTGCTGGCGGAGTACCTGTTCCAGTGCAGGCATTAAAAGAAAATGATTTTAAAATCCTGCCAAGCCAAATTGAAACAACCATTACGGACAAAACGAAAGCATTGTTAATTTGCTTCCCTAACAATCCTACTGGCACACTTCTCAATAAACAGGAATTGGAAGCCCTTGCTGATGTTGTGAAGAAATATGATTTACTTGTCATTTCTGATGAAATTTATGCAGAACTTACATATGATGAAACATTCACTAGCATGGCCTCCCTCCCAGGTATGCGTGAAAGAACGATTCTAATCAATGGATTCTCGAAAGCATTTGCCATGACGGGATGGCGACTTGGCTTTGTCTGCGCACCAGAAGAAATTTCAAAACAGATGTTGAAAGTACATCAATATGCATTGATGTGCGCATCCACTAATTCGCAATATGCGGGAATTGAAGCGTTAAGAAACGGTCAGGAAGATGTGGAAAAAATGGTGAAAAGCTACAAGCTCCGCCGCAATTTTATTGTGAATTCCTTTAATGAAATGGGGCTCACTTGCCATATGCCGGGCGGTGCCTTCTACGCCTTTCCTTCCATTGAATCAACAGGCTTAAGCTCCCAAGAATTTGCAGAGCGGTTATTGAAAGAACAAAGCGTGGCTGTCGTGCCTGGCGATGTCTTCGGCGAAAGCGGCGAAGGACATATCCGCTGCTCCTATGCCACTTCAATGGAAGAACTAAAAGAAGCAATGATCCGCATTAAACGATTTATTGATTCATTATAATGAATTCCAATGAAAGGGGGCGTCTGAAAAGTCATTTTCAGACGCCCCTTTTTGCTGCTTGGAATCGGATTTACTCTTCAACAGAAGCCAGCTCTTCTTCCACAAGCCATTTATAATTTTCCACTTTTTCTCCGGTAGTTGTTGTGAAATCTATAATATACACTGGACCTTCATCTGCCGACTCAACGGTTGCCTTTGCACCTTCCATTCCTTCCACATGATTTGCCTTGATGACCAATTCTCTTCCCGGTTCCATCGGCGCTCCACTTGCACCTTCCAATTCCTCATGAATCACCCATTTGTAATTTTTCACTTCCTCCCCACCCGTTGTTGGTCGATAGGAGATGGAATAGGCCGTTGTATCATAAACCGCAACTACTACACCTTCCGCACCTTTCATGCCTTCCATATGATTTGCAAAAATTTTCACTTTGCTGCCCACTGGGAACGCTGGATTCTCTGCAATTTTTAAGTGGAGCGGTACAGAGCCAGTATCATCTTTGATGGCGTCAGCAGCTTTCGTTTCTGTTTCTTCTTCTGTTGCAATTTCTTTTTGCTCATCATTTTGATCCATTTGTTCCGCTGTATCTCCACAAGCTGTAACAAAAAGGAAGAAGCTTAAGAACATTATTTTAATTGCCCACTGTTTTTTCATCCAATCACCCTATTTTTTTATTTTAGGGTTCGTCAATTTTCTTCTTTTATACATGATTTTACTAAATGATTTGAAACCATCAGGCTGTTTTTTCGTACTTAAAATAAGGCGGTCGAGGAAATGGAAACAAAAAAATGCCTGAAATGCGGAAGGTCGAAATTTGCGGAAGGCTCAAGCCAAGTAAAATTTCTAAGAAAGGAAACAACAAAATTTACACCACTTGTTTAAATGGCGAAGAAGTAGATTCCATTCATTCAAGCAATTTCAAAAAGAAATAAGGGAAACTTTTTGAATGTTTCCCTGGCGTTTTACTCCACTTTGGCTGATATTGTCTTGAATAGGCCAAATCCCTTCATTTGAAGGGTTAATTTTTCATTCATGAGAAGGGGTTTTTGCACATAGACGGATATATCCTCTACAATGAATTCCTGGTATTGCTGCATTTTTTTCGGCTTAAATGATGATACGACAAGTTCTTGAACCGTTGGAGCGCAGCAGCCTTGCACTTCCAGCAATTGAACGGTTAACTGATTGCCCTTTGAACGTATCCTCTTTTTTACTTCTTCATCCATTTTAATGTGCATACGATTTCCCCGCTTCTTTCAAAGTTTTCTTTATCATATACGATTTGAGGGATGAATGGAATCCTATGCTGATAAATATGCCTAAAAGGCCGTATTCAAAAGACTGAATTTCCCTTTATCAAAAATGAAATATGCTCTTCCGCTTATTGCGATTCCTGATAAAACTGAAATCCATTTCTTAGTTTCTTGGCTTGATACAAAGCTTGATCGGAACGTTTAATCAATGTTTTTTCATCTATGCCATCTTGAGGGAATATGGCGATGCCAATGCTGGATGTCACAACGATAGAATGATTCCCTACCTGATACGGCACTTGAAATGTATTTTGCAGCCTCTGTGCAATTTTCTCTAGCGTTTGCTTTCCTCGAATATTTTTTATCAAAACTAGAAACTCATCCCCGCCTATACGGCAAAGAATATCTCCTTCCCGTATATTCTTTTTTATACGATTCGCAAATTTGACTAATAATTGGTCGCCTGCATCATGCCCAAAAGAATCGTTCACCTTTTTAAAATCATCCAAATCAATAAACATGATGCCAAACATAAAATTATTCCGGCTAGCTTCTTCGATTTTTTTTTTGATTTCATTCGTAAAATACAGTCGATTGAACACACCTGTTAATGGATCGTGATAGGCAAAATATTTTAATTGTTCCTCATAATTTTTCTGTTCGGTAATATCCCTCATGACAAGTTGGCTTACATATTCCTGTTCAAACAAAACTTTCCTCTTCGTCATTTCTACCCACAGGAATTCTCCATCCATCCTTTTTAAAAGAGCAGTTGTTTGACTTCCTTCTTTTAAAGAGAGGTATTCTTCCAGGGGCAGCAATTCCTCGATGGACAATCCGATTACCTCATCTTGAATGCTTGCACCGACAAGATGGAGGCCAGCCTGGTTGGTATAGATAATTGCATCGTCCTCCAATAAAAAAATGGCATAAGGAAAATGATCCAATAAATTGCGGTAACATTCTTGGCTTAACACCAATTTCCGCTGAATTTCCATCTGCTCCATAAAGTCTTTGTATACACCCACCGCCAGTATTTCGCCATCATTTACAATCCCATAGGAAGCCAAGATATCCAATACTCTGCCATCTTTACATTTTCGTTTTGTAATGTAAAACGGGACATTTTTTCCGCTCTTTAAGGTGCTTATTAATTGGGCATATTCCTTTTGATCTTGAAAATGAGCGTGGGTTTGAAAATCTTCCGGTTTCCATCCAAGCAGCTTTGTAAAGGCAGGATTCGCCACTAAGATTTTCCCCTCATAATCAACAGTAAACAAGGCAACGGTTGAATTATTCCATACCAATTCCAATACATCGGGATCTATAGATTGTTTATACTCCATTCACTTCTCCCCTTCAATGGATAAAAGAAATCGACTTTCGAAAGCTGCTTTGAACGATGAGAGGGTTATTGAGGTCTTTTCAGGAAAAAGATATTACCTAGGGTAGCCTGATGAAATCCTGCCAATCGGCTAAAAAGATAATACTCTTTTTTTTTATATGATTGAAATATCCATAAATGTTCCCCATGATATAAAGAAACACTATTTCCATTAATGAAAAAATCGCAGTTCCGGGTTTCGGCATTGTTTCTACCTAAAAGTATACTTAACTATTTACGTTTCTTGCACGTTAAAAACGGAAATCTTTTCATTATTTATCGGTGTAGAATTATCATATTTTAATTTAATTTCATAAATTTGTAAATTTGTTATGACTAATTGCATAATAAAATTTTAGGACTTATAGATTGTCTGAGCCACCTCTTGCAACTGACCATTGCTGAAAAATAGATGGATTAGCTGAAATCATGTGAAAGTAGCTAATTTGATTTCGTGGTTTTACAACCGCCTTTTGGGATGAATAAAATCATCATCACCTTTATTCAATTGTTATTATTTTAATATTTAAAATATTCTTAAATATATTTTTGTTATTTTTTTAATATATATTATTATGTTAATTCAAATTCCTAACCCTTGATTTTCAAAGAATTATAGTTTATAAAAAATAGGCACCTTCACAAATTTCGTTATAATGGTAAGTGACTAAACAAACAAAAACAAGGTGAATGTGCCCTATGATTATTGCAAAACAAATTTCTCTTTTTGATATCTATTAATTATAAGAGATTTATCTGAGGTATATAAAAAAACGTTGAATATTCTCTTAACAAAAAGTATACCCAACATTTTTATTTAGATAGATTTATCCCACAATTAAGAGCTCTGTCACTCTATTCCTACTTTTAGATTCGGCAGCAATTTGTCTTGGTGCACTTATGCGATAAATATTAAATCCTTTATATAAATCGTCAAAAAAATCGTCAGATGGATCTGTATTATGCGGGTCGGAGTTACTTAATGCAAAACGAATTCCTTGAATGTATAGTTGCATGCAAAATTGAGCCAAAGCTATTTGGTCTTCATCATTAAAACCATTATGATTATAAGCAGTAAAGGAAGAGGTATTCGATATCGGTCTATATGGCGGATCAAAATATACAAATGTATTCCTTTTTAAATAATCTGCAATTTGTCTATAATCCCCATGGACAATAGTTGTTTTCTGTAACACTTCGTAAACTTTTAAAAGATTTTTATCGTCGTAAATTTGTGTATGGCAAAATAAAAGTGCAGAGCTTTGCAAAGGAAAAATGCAGAGTCCTGCACTAAATTTCTGTGCATAAACAAAAAAAGACTTGCCAGTCACCCCAAGTCCCACTACAGTAATTGTGTCAAGCAATTGGTAGTGGAGGTAAGAAAGGATGCTAGCAATGTCTGATATTAATTGTATCAAACATTTAAGAAATAACAAAGGTTTATCTATTTCAGAAATACAAAGAACAATGGGAATTAATTGGCGAACAGCTAAGAAGTATGCGGATGAAGATCAACTCCCTAAACAGAAATCATTTAAAAAGAAAGGGATGATGTATGAGGAAAAGTGGGGAGTAATTGTTTCAGATTGGCTTTTTGAGGATTTAAAGTTAAGGAAAAAATTAAGAAGAACAAAGAAACAAATATTTGAAGAACTAAAGGAAATGGGTTTCCAAGGTTCTTATCGTACTGTTTGTTACTTTATCTCTGAATGGATGAATACTCACCAAGAAGAAAAGGATAAAGGGTATGAAAGATTAGAACATCCTCCGGGTGAAGCTCAAGTAGACTTTGGAGTAATGGAAGCTGTACAAGATGGAGAAATTGTGGATATTCATGCTTTAGTTATGACGTTTCCTCATAGTAATGCTGGATTTGCAGTACCGTTACCAGCTGAAAATCAAGAATGCTTCTTACATGGTCTCAATATTCTTTTTAAACAGGTTGGGGGAGTACCTAAAAGGATAAGAATCGATAATTTGACCCCCGCTGTGAAGAAAAAAAGGACAAAAAATGAAGAAGCACAATTAACTGATGAATTTGTTCAATTTCAGCATTATTATGGCTTTGATGTGCAGGTATGCAATCCAAGAAGTGGCCATGAAAAAGGAAATGTTGAGAATAAAGTTGGATATATACGCTATAACTTTTTTACTTCAGCTCCAATAATGGACAGCTATGAGGGTTTAACTAATCAATTATTTCATAAATTAGAGGCGGACAGAAATAGAATTCATTATGCCAAAAACGTACGTATTGAGGACTTATGGCAGGAAGAACGGGATTATCTTCTAGCATTACCGGAAAAGCCCTATCCTGTATTTAAAGAGCATCTTGTTAAAGTAAACAAATATAATGAAGTGAAAGTGGATCAGACGTTGGTTCATGTCCCTAAGGGTGGCAACTATAGTCAATTACAAATGATATTAACATGGGATCAATTAAAGATTGTTTCACCTAATGGGGAGATATTATTGGATGACTATCGGCCATATATGAAAAAGCGAAAAGCATTACCATGGCTTTCAATAATTAAAACATGGATTCATAAACCAAGGGTTGTAGAATATTCGCGCTATCATAAGTATTTACCGGGAAGAATTAAAGAATTTTTGTTGGTAGATAATTTAATTATTCGACGAAAACGATTAGAAGCTCTAGCTAGTTTATTAGTTTCTCACTATAGACTGTCCCACGCATTGTCGAAAAGGAATTAAATGGGTGGCAAACCTCTGCATTTTTAATTGCATTTCTCTGCACTTTTCTATTGCAAAATACAGTAAATTTTTATTTTTTCTTTTTTGCCAAATGGAACATTATAATCACCAGATTTATTTACTCTATATAATCCATTAAAACCGGACTTATTTAAAAAAATAAATTGAGCCGCCCGGTTAAAGTCTATAAATTCAAATAAATTTTCTTTATTAGCATAGTTATTATATTTATCTCGAATTTCATAATAAAACATCTCTTTATCATTAAAACATGAGAAATCATTATATTTATTTTGGATTTTATCCATTTCTTTTACTAACAAAATTGGATTTTCTTTAATTGCTCTATAAGCATTTATAAGATCCAAATTAATGTCTATGATAGTATACGACTTAAATTGATAACGGGATGCCAAATAAAAAAACATAGCTCCTCCACCCACAAAAGGCTCAATATAATGTTCAATTTCATCTAAATTAATATGTCTTGCTACAATATTCAAAATAATTTCTACTAGCTTTGATTTTCCACCTGCCCATTTAACGAAAGGTCCTCCTTCTACCTTTTTATGTTCAATTATATTGCTTATGTAAATAGCACTTTGTTCTCTAATTAAAATATTTCCATTTTTTGAAGGAACCGTCATTAACAAATCTGCCACCCCCTACATTTTTTTCAATTATAATATAAAAAGAACATACGTTCTATATATAAATAAAAAAAGAACTAGTTATTTTAACTAGCCCCACAAAATATAAATGGAAAAACTAATCATTTGGCAACTCCATTATCCACTTAACCCAACCTCGTATTGTTGAAGCGCGTCTCTTAAATGTTGATTCCGAATTAATATTATATAATTTATGATGTTTCATTCGACTGACAATGTAGTCTGTACTTACTTCTCCTTCTGTGACAGTCTTATCATATATTTCTTTAAATATCTCATGTTGCAAAATTAATTCTGCAAGAGCTAATCGCTTTTGTCTAAAAGGAAGACGCACTATTTCTCTTCCTTTATCGTTTAATGTAGCAAATGTTCCTTCTTCATTCGTATACTTATTAGCTAATCCCAAATAAAGGCAACTATTGTAATAGTAATCAGATTGTCTTTTATCAAAGTCTAGTTGTTCTGCAATATCATCTTTAGTCATATCCCGTTCATAAAGATAAGAAAGTAAATCGATAACCTTTGTAAAATCATCTGCTTGTGGGAATGGTACTTTAGGTTCTGAAACAAATGTTGTTGCTCTATTTACTACATAATCTACATCTTGTTGTGTGATTTTTTCATAATTCACGGTGTAGCTTTTCTGTTTAACTAAAGAAATAGAATTGAATATATTATCATCTTCAAATTTAAATTCAAAAAAATAAAATACATCATTAGAAATCGTAAAGAAAACCGGTTTAATCGTTTTATTGATTCTTCCTTTCCATACCCGATATGGATAATATAATTGACGGATATTAAAATTTTTAACTTTCTGCTTTTTGGCTTCAATTAAAACAAAGTTTGAGTGACTTTCATAACCGCCATCAATTTCAATTTGAGCTCCACTCACATTAATTTGTTTAGAAGTACCTACACTGCTTAAAACATTATAATGAAAATCTCCTGATCCCATTCTTCCACTGACCGCAAATATAGATTCCTCATTTATAAAATCATCGATCATTCCCGTTATATATGCACAATGCAATGCAGAAGCTTCACTATATAAATCTGTTGGTTTAACACTTTCGATATATGCAGGGATACTCATTTGCTGCGGTTTCTGTTTTTCATCATATTTTATATCTTCAAATAATTTAAAATCCCCAATGATATAGGATTTCGTAGATAAAGGAAGGATGTTTAAATTATTTTTCTCAAATATATCAGGTAAATTATTTTTATGATCAAATTTACACATCAATCGCGGTTCTCTATATTCACGGATTTGATCTGCAAGGATCTCATAAAATCCATTTTTCTCTATTTCATTAAGTATATTGTATTTTTGGAATAACTCCTCCCAAGCTTTGTCGTTCTTTGTCTTTTTTTCTCCCATCTCCTATAATCAGAACCTCCTCTATTTTCCCTCTTTTATCTGCTTTTGAATTTATACTTCTATTTGCACCAACTTTTATTATTTGAATTCCTTTAATTTCAGAGTAAATATCATGAATAAATTCTGTATTAGAATTACTTAGTAAAACATAACAACCTTTATCATAAAGTCTATTAAAAGTATCTCTTAATCTTTTTTGGTCACTTTCACTAAAACCGTTATCAGTATAAGAGGTAAACGAAGAAGTTTTAGAAATCGGATGATATGGTGGATCAAAGTAAACAAAGTCACCATATGATGCGTTTTCTACAGCCGCTTCAAAATCTTGATTTAAAATTTCTATGGTATTGTTATTTAAAAAATCATGAACAGATCTCAAAACAGCTTCATTTACATAGTCTGGATTTTTATATTTTCCAAAAGGAACATTGAATTGTCCTTTACTGTTCACTCGATATAATCCATTAAAACAAGTTTTATTCAAATAAATAAACCGGCTTGCTTTTTTATAATCTTGAAGATTCTTATAAGCTTCTTCTCTATCTAAATTCCTAATGTAATAGTAGTAATCAGGATCATTTTTATGTGCATTCAAGTCATTTATTAATAATTCTAGCTTTTCTCTATCCTTAATTACTTTATATACATTTATCAATTCTTCATTCGTATCATTAATAACTGCATTTGTCGGTTTCAAATCAAACAATACAGCACCAGCACCAACAAAAGGCTCATAATAGGTATTATATTTTTCTGGGTAGTATTTTCTGATTTCAGGTAGTAATTGTCGTTTTCCACCAGCCCATTTTAAAAAGGGTTGTACATTGTCCATCAATTTCAGCTCCTCAAAGTTAGTATCTAAATACCGAAATACTAACCCAATATCAATAAATTATACTATTGGATGCTAGAGTGAGTAAAGGTCAATTGAAATTGACGATAATCCTACCTTTTTGACTTTCTATTATTTTCTAAATTATTTTAAGTAGCCTTGATAGAAATACTGCATAACAAAAAAGAACGCCTATTTTGACGTTCCTTTAACAAATATTCAATTTTATTTCATAACACACATTACTTTAAACATTTCAACACTCCCACAAACCTCCCATGACTCCCCACCATATTCTCCGGCAGATGATCCATAGGGAAAAAGCGGACTTCGAGGGTTTCGGATGGTTGGAATTGAAGGGTTCCTTCATATTCCTCGGTGTAAAAGACAGCAGTGACGCTGTAAAATTCGTCGCCGTTTGGGGTTTTAGTGTAAAATTCTTTTCCTGAAAAGACTTGCAGGAGTTGCAAATTTCGGATCTCGAGGCCAATTTCTTCCCGCACTTCCCGTTCCGCTACTTCTTCAAAGCTTTCCCCGAGCTCCATCAAGCCTCCTGGTAGCCCCCATCTGCCTTCCGGGCGTTTTTGCAACAGCACTTCTCCCTTGCCATTGCCGATGATGACCACCGAGCCCGGCAAAATTAAAGGTTTTGTTCCAACGTATTGTCTTAAAAATTTATAGTACTCCATTTTCTTGCTCCTGTTCTGACGTGGTTACCTTGTTTCACTATCTTTATTATCTTAATTTCCACTGAAACTTCTCAAACATCCAATCACGCTTTTCACACAAGCTACATGAATAAGTCACTCTTAATCGAAAAAGATTTTTCCTATTTTATATCGATTAAAGCAAAGAAAGTATTTTATCTGCTTCAGCCTATCCTCTCAGCATAAAAAAAGAACCCTTCCTACTGTGGAAGAGGCACGCACAAGCAATCACTCAAATAACTGTTCTTTTAATTTCTTTTTATTCTTATCTATTTTCACCATCGGGATGCATATCAGTGCTGCCACCAATAGATGCAAAATTCCTGCACCTAAATTAAAAACTCCCTTGTTTGACAAGCCCATTATCGAAAAATTAATGGTTGCACCCGCAATGTTCACGATCAACACAATGAGTAAACTATTTAAGAGACGATTATAATAGTCAATCTTTGAGCTTGCATCTGTGTACAGTTCAAACGGACCTTCATTCACAGGTTTTTTTACATATATCCAGTTAAAGGATTCATGTACAATTGTAGCACCGCTGTCTTGGAGTAGCGCGAAATATTCTACTTTTTCCTCTTCCGATAAGTTTCCCAAATACTCATTACGGTATATGAATGCACCAGGCTCCCCTTTCACAAATACAAAACGACCCACTGAAAACTTCTCTAGATGCCATCCTTCCTTCGCCATGTCATTCACCCATTTTTCTTCTTTGTCATAGTCCAGAAATATGCGATATTTTACTTTTCTCATACTGATTTTCCCCCTTTGGTGATCAGTTGCCCATTATGATACAATTCTTCCAGCCGCTTGATTTCCGCCTCCACAACTCGTTTTCCTTCATCTGTTATTACGTACTCCTTTTTCCTTCCTTCCTCATCAATAGGAACTATCCATTTTCGTTTCAAAAGCGACTTAATAGCTCCGTAAACTGTGCCAGGACCCAGTTCCACTCTCCCCTTGCTCAATTCAGATACATATTGCATAATTCCATATCCATGCCTTGGTTCGTACAATGCGAGCAAAATATAATAAACTCCTTCAGTCAACGGCGTTTTTTCATTCATTTATTACCACCTATCGCCTTCCGATATATCGTCTGTTGATATAAATATATCATTCGCCGATATATTTTTCAATACTAACCGAATTTATAATCCATAGATCCAAAATCTTTTCATTCTCCTCCAAAAAATTAAAACCACTTTTGCACTTTGTACACCTCATTGTGGAATACTCATCACTTCACAAAGTTCCAAAGCAAAAGTGGTTGTTTTATATTTATCTTATTGAAATAGCAGGTTTTAGTGAAACGGGAATTCCGTTTTTATTAATTTAGAGGCTCGGTATAATCGACAACAACTCTTTCTTTTCCATACACTTTAAAAACTCTTTCACTAATTGCGGGTCGAATTGGGTTCCAGCGTTATTATCAATTTCGATATACGCTTCCTTCCAGGTGAAAGGTTTGCGATATGGGCGTATTCCTGTCATAGCTTCTAAAGTATCAGCTAAACTTAATAGCCTTGAAAGGAAAGGAATTTCTTCCCCTGCTAAACCGTATGGATAACCATTTCCATCCCAACGTTCATGATGATATAAAGCAAGCTGGGAGATTACTTTGGATATACCCCAATTTTCTAGAATCTCAAATCCATATAAAGGATGTTTTTTAACCTCATCAAATTCTTCTTTTGTTAATTTTCCGCTTTTTTTCAAAATAGCCCCATCAATTTTAATTTTTCCAATATCATGAAGCAATGCTCCGACTTCTAACATTTGTCTTTCTTTTTTTGACAAACCTAATTCTTTAGCAAAAAACATGGCGATTTTTGCTACTCTGCTAGAGTGATTAAATGTAATATGGTCTTTTCTACCTAACTCATCCATCAGTTTGCAAAAGGAAAAGTATAATTCTTGGTTCATAAAATTTCGCCTCAATATTCATATTCACTAAAACATTAATAAAAAAAATATATCATCGTCAATAAGGACTTCCAACATTTACATATCGTTTGCTCTTTGTTCATATTTTTATGGCTGAATAGTGAAATTTATAAATTTCATATTCAAGTTTTTTGGTATGATTAGTAACATATTATAATTATAACAATTTTGAGTTTCAATATTAAAACATATGCTTTAAACTTTCCAACCAGTATGTAATCGTTAAAAACTAAAAATTTGAATCATTCACTTCAAATTCAGCACAAAACTTTAATAAAAATATAAAAAGAGGGGTTACGTGTTGCGACACGTAACCCCAATTTATTACATTATTTTACTTCTTCTGGTTGTTCAAACAACATTGTACCTTTTTCTTTGTAATGTTGATGGAAGGAGAAGGCTTTTTCTAAGATATGAGGTGTTTGACCACCCACTTTTTCTTTCGCTTCTTCAAAGTATGCACGCAATTGAGGTCTGTATGTTGGGTGAGCAATTTCAATGATTTTTTCTGCTCTCTTCACTGGAGGAAGTCCGCGAAGATCTGCATAACCTTGTTCAGTGATAATTACGTCTACATCATGTTCTGTATGGTCAACATGAGAAACGAATGGAACAATTGCTGAAATTGCTCCGCCTTTTGCTAAAGAAGGCGTTACGAAAATTGTAATTCTTGCATTACGCGCAAAGTCTCCAGAACCGCCGATACCGTTCATAATATGTGTACCGCTCACATGAGTAGAGTTTACGTTACCATAAATGTCCACTTCCAAAGCAGTGTTGAATGAGATAACACCTAATCGACGGATTACTTCTGGATTGTTCGAAATTTCTTGTGGTCTGAACATAATTTTACCTTTATATTTTTCTAAGTCTTCTGCTAAGGAATCAACACGTTTTTTAGATAATGAGAACGCAGTACCTGAAGCGAATTTCACGATACCTGCATCGATTAAGTCGAAGATACCATCTTGCAATACCTCAGAGTGCACAACTACATCTCTAAATTGTGCGTCTTTCATATTTTTAAGAACTGCGTTAGCTACAGAACCTACACCTGATTGTAGTGGAGCTAATGAAATTGGCAATCTTCCTTCTTCCACTTCTTTATTTAAGAAGTCAATCAAGTGGTCTGCAATTGCTTGTGTTTCTTCATTTGGTTCCAATAGAGGCGAAGGAATGTCCGGCTCTTCAGAAATAATAACGCCTCTTACTTTTTCTGGATTTACGCGAATTCCAATTTCGCCGATTCGGTCATCAACTTTGTAAAGTGGAATGTCTTTGCGTTCACCTTGTTCTTTCTGGATAAAAATGTCATGTAAACCTTCATATGCTCTAGGAGCAGAAATGTTTACTTCAATGATAACGTTTTCAGCTTTTTCAACGAAAATTGGCGAGTTACCTACAGAACCTGTTGGAATAATAAGCCCATCTTCTGTAATCGCTGCTGCTTCAATAATTGCATAGTCGATTTTTCCTAAAGTGCCTTTTCTTACTTCTTCCGCTGTATGAGATAAATGCTGGTCAATATAATACATTTCGCCGGAATTGATTTTCTTACGCATTACAGGGTTTGCTTGATATGGAACACGCAAGTTCACAATATCAGCCTCAGCCATTGCTTGGTCAGCAGCTGGACCTAAAGAAGCACCTGTATACACATTCACTTTGAATTTTTCTTTTTTGCCGCGCTCTGAAAGTGCTTTCGGGAACACTTTGGGTTCACCAAATAAAGTAAATCCGCTCATACCAAGGTTCATGCCATCTTTGATCCAAGATGCTGCTTCCTCAGCAGAAACGATTTTGTCTAAAAATGCTTTGTTTCTTATAAATTGGCTTAAGTCTTTTTCCATCAACAAGTCACCTCGTATATATAGTAATTTTTTAGTATTTCCTTTATAAATTCGTAAACAGAAAAATCATTTTTTTCTGGATTTTGAACATTTTATGAACAAATCCCTTAATTTTAATTGTAAGGAGGAATGGTACATTCGTCTAATAAAAGATTTTTATGAATATAATAGAAAAAAATTATCATTATACAGAAATAATTGATTTTAGCATTTAGATCCTATTGAAAAATTCAAAAAAATCCTTATAATACTATGTAGATGGGGCATTAGCTCAGCTGGGAGAGCGCTACGCTGGCAGTGTAGAGGTCACCGGTTCGAGCCCGGTATGCTCCATAAAAAAGAACTGCATTTCATTGTGCGGTTCTTTTTATTTTTTATAGCATAACATTTTCTATAAAACGAACTATTTCTTCTGCAATAAACGCAATTTTTCGTTCAATTTGCGATATACCACTTGCAAATCCCTCTCCGTGCTTGCTTCCACTGCTTCATCTAGCAAAAACCACTTTACATCGCTATTTTCATCAGGCTTAATGTGCAATATTTCTCCTTCATCCGCTTCCAGCAAAAAAGTTGCATTTAAATGCACATGGGTCGCCACGTGTTTTCCTCTTTTTTCATGAGCGGCCACTCCTAAGATTTCAATGGAAAATATATCGTCTAAAACGGGCGTCACTTGCTTTAAGCCTGTCTCCTCTTTTGCTTCTTTGATGGCTACTCTTAATAAGTCGGCATCTCCATCCGCATGTCCTCCAACCCAAGACCAAGATTGATAAATATTATGGTAAACCATCAATACTTTTGTGCGGTCTTTATTCACTACCCAGGAAGAAGCTGTGAAGTGTGCAAATTCATTATCGCGGGTTAATAAATTGTCGAATGTATCCATATAGCGGAGAATTAGTTCTTTGTCCTTTTCTTCCTGGGCATTATAAGGAATATACTGCTCGATTTGATGGCGTAAATCCATGATCGTTGCTCCTCTTTCTAATTAATAATCTATTTAATTATACACTTCAAATTATGTTGTAGATAAAAAAAAGACGCCCAACAAATTTAGACGCCAAGCTTTATGATGATTGATTATTTTGGAAGATGGCATATTGGCCTTTCCCTTTTTTCTTTGCCTCATACAATGCAACATCCGCTTTTTCGTAGAGCAAATTTTTATTATTTCCATTATCCGGACAGAATGAAATGCCGATACTTGCAGATACTCCTAGGTTTTTCACATCTTCATTTTGTTCAACAAAATCATTTATTTTGGCAATAATGTTGCAAGCCACTTTTTCTGTTTCTTCAATCGTTATTGAATTTAGAATAACTACAAATTCGTCTCCTCCATAACGGTAGGCTAATGCATTTTTCGGGATTGCCGAGCGGATAATTTCAGCCACTTGTTTCAGCACTATATCCCCTTCTTGATGTCCCAGTTCATCATTGACTTCTTTAAAATAATCCAAATCAATCATCAGAAAGGCTGTTTTCATGCCATTTTTCGCTTTCACTGATGATAATAAATCCTCATAAGCGGAACGATTAGCAAGGCCTGTTAGCCGGTCATGATAAGCCAAATACATAGGTCGTGCAACAGCAAACGAAAGCACTAAAATAAAGCTTATTATGATGAGAATTTGAATGACAAACATTTTTCGATACTCGTCCAAATTGGCGCTCCAAAGTTTTTTATCATAGATGATTTCAACAATTTTATTTTGCGTTTGATCTTCATTAAAAATTGAATCGTAATAGATGTAGCGGAAAGTAGCTTGTTTGCCTTTCCAATCCCCTGTTATTTCTTCTGTTTTTTTGGATTTAAGGGTTTTCTCAAAGGCTTCTCGTTCTTTATCCGTTAAACGTCTTTCTGAAATCGGCGTTCCTAAAGCTAATCCGCCGAAATTTAAAACATTTATATCGTGAATATAGGGGTATAAACTTTTTAATTCTTCAATGGTATGAAAGAAGTTAAAGGCATTGAAAACTTTATTATCATTTAAGTTGTAGCTTAATTCGATAATGTATTTTTTATCAGGGGTTGCCATGTAGCTAAATTTTTTTACATCCCCCGTTTGCTGTTCAATATCCATCGCATCATGGTAAAACTCTCCAGACTTTCTTCGTTCATCTAATATAGACGCGAGTTTCTGACAACATTGTCGAAAATCAAGTCCGATATCCTTTTGGTAACTGCTATGGGTAATCACGTTTTCTTCGTTGATGATATAAATATGCATACCCAGCTCATGAAATAGTTTTTGGAAATCCCATTCATCAAAATTTGGATTTTCCTTATATAAAGCTATTATTTTTTCCGTATTTTTCTGCATGGTCGTAGCGGTGTTGGTATCTAGGAGTTGAATGGCTTTTTCATAGGTTTCGATAGAATCTATTATCGTTTGTTCAATGCGATTTAAGATTAACGCATTTTCCTCTTTTGTTTGCTCCTTTAGATGTATATAGTTAATGATTGCTATTAGTGCGGAAGTTAATATAAATAAAACGACCATGCCTACCAGAAATTTAAATCGTAAATGATTCATGTATCTCACCAATCTCACCACATTCTATAAAATACACGTTCGCTTCGATAGTATCCAATATTTTTCCAAACTATTATATTTATTATATACAACCTTTAACTTATTTTAAATGTTACGGTGATTTTTTTATAAACTTTTTTACTACTCAAAACAAACATAACTTATCAACATATTATTAATTATGATACTATTTTCATCTGTAAAAAAGATAAAGATAGAAGTTTTCTAATTTGGATGCTTCTAATCTCATCATCATTTTCCATATTTTTATAAAAAAAGGCCGCCGATTATAAGACCTATCATCACTACATAAGCAGGATGAATTTTTAATTTTTCAAGAGCTACATATGCTCCTATAATGAGCAAGATTGAAGCAATGAATCCTATCATGTCATAAGAAGTTTTCACAAAGTCAAAGGTCATTTCTGCAAGCAATACTGCAATCGCTGGCAATACGAAACTAGACAATCTCTCCACCCGAGGAGATTGGCGAAAACGATACAAAATATTGAGTAAAATGAGCATTGCCAATAGAGAGGGACCCACTGTTGCCAACAAGGCCACAATCGCTCCGAAAATGCCTCCCACTTCATAGCCGATATAACCGGCCATTTTTGTCGCAATGGGTCCAGGCAAGGCATTTCCTAAAGCCAACACTTCACTGAACTCAGTCGTCGTCATCCATCCATATTTATCTACCACTTCATGTTCAATTAATGGGATGGAAGCCGGCCCTCCACCGTAACCTAAAATTCCTGGATAGAAAAAGGCTAAAAAAATTTGTATGTAAATCATTCATTGCCCTCCTTCTTCACTGGAAGAAGCAATGCAACAGCGAGCAATGACCCAATGATTATGCCCGGATGCAGTTGAAGGATCAAAATTCCTATAATAGAAGCAAACAAAAGAATACTGCCTATTTTCCAACCAAGAGCGTTCTTTGATTTTTTCAAGAAATCCCAAGTAAGCACCCCAAGCATGACAGCTACAACAGGAACTACTCCATTAGTCATGCCTTTCACAAAATCAAACCCTTTGAATTGATTAAGGGTCGTAAGGAAAAGAATCATTAATATGACCGTTGGAAGAATAGTGGCAAATAACGCATTGATTAATCCAATCCATCCCCCTACACGGTAGCCAATATATCCGGCCATTTTCGTTATGATGGGACCTGGCAAGGTATTTCCGATGGCTAACACATCTGCAAATTCTTCGTCAGTCATCATCTTATATATATCCACCACTTCTTTTTTTACGAGAGGAATAGAAGATGGGCCGCCCCCAAATCCTAAAATGCCGGAACGAAAAAAAGCAATAAAAATCTCTTTCTGCCTTGCCATGTTTGTTCCCCCTTTTGTCTAAAGCGAATTATGGTAATTTTGTTCTACTATACATCGATACCAAAATCTATTAATCCTATAGATTTTATCATATTTAGACGAAGTTAATGCATTTTGTAAATGTGTTTTTTAAACGTTGCAATTTCACAACTTAGAACTACACAATTTTCATTTTATTCTGTAAATTAAAAATGTAAAGGAAAAAAAGTATATTTTTCCTAATTCTTCCGTTTATACAAAATTATTTTAAAAGGTATATGCATAAACCTCAAATCTTCGACAATTCAAATAGACATTTCTCGGGAAATAATTCAATATTCATTCTTTTTTCTACAATAAGAAGAGGCCAGCCGAACGTTGTCGACTGACCTCTTCCATCTATTCCTTCATTCATAACCACACGCACTTACATATTTTAATAGATTTGATGTCACTTTGAAAGGAATTAACGCAATTCATCAAAAAAATTTATATTAGTAAGCTTGTTTGTAATTTCTTTTCTGAAATCTTTAGTAATTTTTATAAACAAAATGGAGAGATAAGTATATGAAAAAAATTACTATTTAATGTTTAATAATCTTTTTCATTGCTTCTTCTGTCCACGCTCTTAATTGGTCCTACCCTTTGTCATTTGGGACGGCAAATTTTATGAGGTACTGTTAGAAGAAAAAGTCGAGGAAAGCCGGATTGGGAAAATCATTGGAAAAGGAAAGGTTTTTATGTGTATCAAATAAAAAGGAAAGGAACATAAATCCCTTTCCCATTTCATTTATATTTTTTTGCCACTTTCCATAGCGGCGGCACAACGAGCGATGCAGCAAAAGCAGCCAGAATCGCTTCGGCAATGCCGTTTGAGAAAAACACCGCCAAAATTGCAAGGATAACGCCGCTCATATTATCTGCACCTACAGCCTTCGAATAGGCATCATAGAAAATGAGCGCGATTGATCCCATGACGAAAAACGTATGGAAAACAGTGGTGAACAAACCTGTTAAAAACAAAGACATTTTTTCTTTTCGCAGCACTTTTTGAAGCCACTGATAAAGATAATGTGGAAGAACCCCCACCATCACCCTTGGAACAATAGCGACAAACAACGCCCACATGCTTCCGTGGCTTGTCCCTAATACCGGAATGGCCGGTGAAAAGGCAAAAGATAATAGAGTTGGCGCCATCGTATTCGTAACAACGCTCGAAATGCCAAATGCGAGTCCTAGAAATGCTCCAATTTTCGGCCCTAATAGAATGGACGCAATAATAATCGGGACATGGATTATCGTTGCTTTAATAACACCTAAATGGATGAATCCAATTGGTGTAAGTGCAAATAATAAAATAATCGCTAAAAAGACGGTGGTCAACGTAAATTCTCTTATTTTCATTGTACATCCCCTTAGTGTTAAAGATTATTTTAATGTAACATTTGAACATTACCTTTAGATTTTCCCATATATGCTCTAAATCTTCAATAAAAGGCTGACAGAAAGGATATTCCTTCCCGCCAGCCTTAATCACCATCTTATTTACTTGGGAAAGAAAATGTTGTTTGCGACGTTTCTTCCATATCCATCCATTTTTCTGAAATTGTTTTTCTTTTTGTGAAGAAGTTCGCCTGCTCCGGACCGAACATGACGCCTGTGCCAAAATTTGATCGCTTCCAGCCAGCAAAGTTATGGTAGCCTACTGGAATAGGAATTGGTACATTGACACCCACCATTCCTACTTCAATCTCATCTTGAAATTTACGGGCTGCTGCCCCATTATTTGTAAAGATGGTTACCCCATTACCAAGCTCATGAGAATTAATAAGATTCATTGCTTCTTGTAAAGAATCCGCCCTCACAACGATGCGCACAGGACCAAATACCTCATCTTTAAAAATTCCCATCTCTTGTGTCACTTCATCTAATAAAGTTGGACCTAGATAAAAGCCATTGGAGTTTTTCGCAATCTCCGGATGGCGTCCATCTGTCACCAATTTTGCCCCTTCTTTTAAACTTCGATCAATATAGCCAAGAATTATTTCCTTGGATTCTTTTGAAATGACCGGACCAAAATCTACTTCTTCGTCAGTATATGGGCCAACTTTTATCTTCGCAATTTTTTCTTTTAAAATGGCCACAAATTGGTCTGCTGTTTCTTTGCCGACAGGAATCACTCCTGATAGCGCCATACAACGCTGTGAAGCTGCACCATAAGCTGCGCCAATAAAGGCATTTGCCGCTTTTTCTAAATCTGCATCCGGCATCACAATCATAAAGTTTTTTCCGCCGCCAAGAGCCGCAACACGTTTATTATATTTTGTACCCGTTTGATAGATATATTCAGCTACTGGAGTGGAGCCTACAAAATGAATAGCTTTTACTGTTTCATTTTCAAGGATTTCTCTGACTGCTTCTTGATCTCCATTAATAACCGTCCATATCCCATCTGGCAATCCTGCTTCTTTCCATAGCTTTGAAAGATAAAGGGCTGATTGTGGCACTTTTTCTGATGGTTTTAAAATAATTGCATTTCCCACTGCCACTGCCATGCTTGTTTGCGCTAACGGCACCATTACTGGGAAGTTAAAAGGAGAAATTGCTGCCACAACCCCAAGCGGCTCTTTTCGGGAGAACATGTTGATATCGCCCCCTACGTTTACCGAATACTCCCCTTTGACCATGTGCGGTGCGTTGATGGCAAGGTCTACCGATTCCAAGCCGCGCTGTATTTCTCCTCTTGCGTCTTCCTTCGTCTTCCCGCTTTCTTCACAAATGGTTTCAATTAATTTTTCTTCATGTTCTTTAATTAGTTGACGGAATCTTTGCACAATTTCACTCCGTTTTCCTCCCGATAACGCCGTCCATTGTGGCAATGCACTTTTTGCCGTTTCAATGGCTTGGCGAACTTCTTCCCGAGTTGCCAGTGGTACGTGGGCAATCACTTCTCCCGTGCATGGATTATACACATTTGAAAAACGGCCGCTGGTGCCAGGTACAAATGTTCCGTTAATAAAATGATGCAATTTGCGAATATCTTGTTTCACTATCATCACATACACCCCTTAAAAAATTATTTATAAAATTAGCATTTTTACCCATTGATGTCTAGTTAGAAAAGTAACTTTTGCATATATAAAAAATTAAAGTTTTTTAAACAAGTCTTAACATTATATGCACAATTTCCTATTCATCCGCACTAAACGTTGTCTTATCCACGCTAAACCTGTTCCTATCCGCACTAAAGGTTGTCTTATCCGCACTAAACCTGTTCCTTTCTGCACCAAACGTTACCCAAACCTGTTCCTATCCGCACTTAATGTCATCTCCTCCGCGCTAACTTTTCATTCCGCTGAGACGCGTTCTTCTATAAGCATCTGTATTTCTTCCACTAATTGCTCATAAGTTGAAGTATTCAAGAAAACTTCCAATACAATTTATGAAAAGCTGTTCTTTGATTACGACAAGACCCAACTCCTGCAAATTGTAGGGCTATACCGTTGGAAAGAGGTGATTTCCCTGAACACCTATAAACTTCAAAAATTAATGGATTTAAAAATTGATTTTAGCTTTCAAAAAGTTTTTGGCAATGAGCTTATTATTCCTTTTTTAAATGCCTTGTTGGAACGCCCTCCAAAGGATAAAATCCATCGAATTCTTCAAAGTCCCGCTAATAAAGATGAGGACCTTGCCCCTCTTTCCTTTTTATGCATGACAAACACCGGGAAAAAATTGCACATATTCATCAATGTTCGCAATAGCTTTGATATTGTGAAACATTCCCTCTACTACGCTGCCAAAGCTTATTCAAACCAAAACTATAAAGACATCTGCCCCGTCTTTTTTATAAACCTCTTAAACTATGAATTGCTCAATCAAACAGAAAGCTTTCATACAACCTACTTACTAAAGGAACGACAGGCAGAAGCTCCCCTTTTGGATGTGTTTGAGTTGCACTTTATTGAATATCCAACTTTAATAAAGGCTTTTGAAGCAAAGAAAGTGAATCTGTGGAATGATGCAAAGGCGAGATGGCTGCTTTTGCTTGGCATCGTGGACCAACGATTCGGCATTTTCTATGAAGACCTTTATAAGGAAATGAATTTATTATCTTTGCGGGATGAAGAAATACGACTCGCCTTTCACAAATGGCATGAATTGAGCCAGCAAAAGAAGGAATGGACTGCTTATGAAAAACGGCTTCAGCAAACTTTAGATGAAGAAAAAGAACTGCATGAAGCTAAACAGCGGGAAAAGGCAGCATATGAAAAAGGGGTTAAACAGCTGCAAATAAACATTGCGAAAAAAATGCTCGCTGACGGAATGGAAATCGAGTATGTTGCCAAAATCACAGGGCTTTCTCTAAGGGAGATCGAGTCGTTGACGAAAGATTAGCTCATTTATTTGGCTGATCCACGGGAAGTTTGTTCCTCGGCTAGAATTCTTTACTAAATCGAGTAGGAGGGAGCGATTAACTCCCGTCCTCTCACACCACCGTACGTACGGTTCCGTATACGGCGGTTCAATTAAGATCATTGACGCAAGTTTTGGACTTTTTAAAATTACAAGAGGCTTATTACCTAATTTTATAAAAGTTAAATTAAATATTATTTTCCATTAAATGTAACGTTAAGTTGATGACATTGGATTGGACCTAATCCACGGCCGCCTAGCATGTATTCTTTTAAGTTGCTCGTTCTCTTAAATGCGTACCAACCAATGAATAACATGGCAACCATATACAATACAATCGCTAACATCTGAAATTGATAATCTTGCATATCATTCTCCTCCTTTTCCGTTTATTTAGGCATAGGACAGCAGAAATCAATCAAATCTTAGAAGATTTTTTGTATTCTATTATTACTTTACCATAGGATTATTTTATTGAATATAATATTATTTCAAAAAATTCGATTTTCTAATAAAATTTCGGAAACAATATATCATGATTTGATAAAATCCTCCTTTTTCAGCTATTTAATTAATTATATGTTAAACTAATGTCGATTATCTTATTCAAAAGAAGGTTGATAACAAATGGAATTTGTAGAAATGAAGCAACAATTGTTTGAACGAATCCAACAAAAAAAATTAGTTTCAGCTACAATTAGCCAACCTAGAAAAAAATCCGACACACTGAAAAGAGTTAAATTAAAACCGGTGGAAATAAAAGGTCAATACCACATTCAATTGGAATATCAGTATGAAAGAATTTTAAAACACGAAAATGTTTTGTTAGAAAATTTTCATGCTTTCCTAGAAGTTTTATTCCAAAAATTCAGACAATTCCACGGGCAATTTACAGACTCCACCATTCAAATCCAATTATCCAAAAAAAATAAAGTCTTCTGGAAAGAAGAAAAAATGGAATCCATAAAAGAAGTCTCTTTAGCCCATAACCGCAAAAAAAATTATTTATTGGAAGAATCTACTCCTTACCCTTTCTTAGTGCGTCTAGGTGTGCAAACGCCTGAAGGAAAAGTTAAAAAACAGAAGTACGATAAATTCCGTCAAATTAACCGTTTTCTTGAATTTATTGATGATTCGTTGGATTACTTGCCGAAAGATCGGCAAATCCGGATACTCGATTTTGGTTCAGGAAAATCGTATTTAACCTTTGCTCTATACCACTATCTAAAAATTGAAAAGGGCTTGGATATTAAAGTGACAGGCTTAGACTTGAAAAAAGAAGTCATTGAGGAATGCAACAAGATTGCGGAAGATTTGCATTATGATCATTTGGAATTTCTTGTAGGAGACATTAATGACTATCATGATGAAACTTCTGTGGATATGGTCGTTACATTGCATGCCTGTGACGTGGCAACGGATATGGCTTTGGCCCGCGCAGTGAAATGGGGAGCAAAAGTCATTTTAAGCGTGCCGTGCTGCCAGCATGAATTGAATCGTCAATTAAATGCCCCTCAATTAGAAATTATGACGCAGCATGGGTTAATTAAAGAACGTTTCGCTGCCCTTGCAACAGATTCCATTCGCGCTGAATTATTAAAATTAGTCGGCTATGAAGTGCAATTAATGGAATTTATTGATTTGGAACATACGCCAAAAAATATCTTAATCCGCGCCTATAAAACGGGAAGAAAAGCGAACAAAAAAGAATTGGAACGTTACAGAGCCTTTGTTGAATTCTTATCAGCAAAACCTTTTTTAGAAAAGGAACTGAAAGAATACTTATCATAAAGGAAATCCATAATATTGATGTGGCTATTCCAATTTAATAGTGGCTTTTTTGTCTGAAAAAATTGTTACAACTAATATTACAGGAATGTAAATTTTGTAATTTTCGGCACCTCTATTCTATGGTTTTGAATTATTTTTTGCTATCATAAAAATGTTTGAATAAACTAACTCATATCAGGGGGCATTACATTCATGTTTAATCCAAGAAAATCAGATCCATTTTTTTCGTCATTACACAAGATTGCAGAAAACATGCGAGATGCAGTTCATTTTGCCAATGACTTTAATGTTGACTCTATGGCTGATTTAAAGGAATTAAGTATCAAAGTAAAACAGTTTGAAACAGATGGGGACAATTTGATTCATGAACTGATTGTGATGTTAAACAAATCATTCATGACGCCTATCGAAAGGGAAGATATATTAGCATTAGCAATCAAGATGGACGATGTATTAGATGGTATAGAACAATGTTTTGCACACTTGGAAATGTTCTCAATTCCTGAATTGGATGACAACATGCGCGCATTTCTAAAATACATAACAAGAAGTGCAGATGAAATTGTAGCCGCAATCGACTTATTAAATAAGAAAGATTTACCTTCCATGAGAAACCATATTATTTTAATTAAGGACTATGAACGTGAGTGTGATGAAATATCCCGTTCTTCCATCAAACAATTATTTTTAAATGAAAAAGATCCAATCCGTTTAATTAAATACAAAGATATTTACAATCAATTAGAAGACATTGCAGATTATTGTCAAGACGTAGCAAACACCCTAGAAACAATCATCATGCGTAATGCGTAAAAACGGAGTGGAGAAATAGGATATGGATACCATTTTTATCATAACAATATTAATCGTGATTTGTGCATTAGCATTCGACTTTATTAACGGATTTCATGATACAGCAAACTCCATTGCTACGTCTGTTTCAACTCGTGCACTACCACCGCGCACAGCTGTAATGCTTGCTGCTATTATGAACTTCCTTGGTGCGATTTCATTCGTAGGTGTGGCTAAAGCCATTGCCAGCGACATCGTAGACCCATTTTCGTTGAATCAAACACCGGATGATACAACCGGTTCAGTCGTAATTTTAGCAGCATTGCTTTCTGCAATATTATGGAATTTAATTACTTGGTATTTTGGGATTCCATCAAGCTCATCCCATACGTTAATCGGTTCCATTGCAGGAGCCGCCATTGCTGCAGCAGGATTTGATATTCTAAACTACTCCGGATTTCTTGGAATTTTAAAAGCTTTAATCTTTTCGCCTTTCATCGCTTTTGCTGTCGGCTTTTTATTTATGACTTTGTTTAAACTGATGTTTAAGAATTTGAATCTTTATCGCACCAATAAAGGTTTCCGTACAATGCAAATTTTCACTGCCTCATTACAGGCATTTACGCACGGTACAAACGATGCCCAAAAAGCCATGGGGATTATTACAATGGCTTTAATTGCAGCAGGTATGCAACATGATAATACTGTACAAGATTGGGTGCGAATTGCCTGCGCCCTTGCGATGGGATTAGGTACTTCCGTCGGAGGTTACAAAATCATTAAAACCGTTGGGACAAAGATTATGAAAATTCGTCCAGTCAACGGTGCTGCTGCAGACTTGGCATCTGCAACGGTCATCTTTGGTGCAACATTGATACACTTGCCTGTATCGACTACCCATGTAATTTCTTCATCCATTATGGGCGTTGGTTCTGCCCAACGTGCAAAGGGAGTAAATTGGGGAGTTGCCCGCAAAATTGTATTGACTTGGATTATCACAATGCCAATTTCAGCAGTGATTGCTGGCTGCATTTACTATATATTAAATTTATTCTTCTAAAAAAAACGGTTCTTTGTCAAATGGTGTTGGTGAATAAATTTCAGTGACATTATTTGATAATATGTAATCAGATGGCTTAGGGGAAATTCGAGGTTCCCCTAAGCTGTTTTTATTTTCGCTAAGTTTTGGGTAATGAATATTCGGTTTCTAAAGTGATAGAAGGATCGATAACCGAAAGAAATGCGTTTCATCACCTTGATTTTGTTATTAATCCCCTCTAAAATGCCGTTATTATAATCGTACTTTAGCGTATTCTCGACGTAATGGATGTATTTGTTGATTGTCTTGATGGCGGTTTTCATATAGCTGGAAACGCTGTTCTGTTTATTTGCCAAGGTTTTCTTCAAGAGCTCAAAGTCTTTGGTTTTGATGCAATGTTGCACGTATTGATATAACTCATAGGACGCTTTTAATTCAGAATCTAAATCAATGAGATAGTGGAGAATCTCCACCTCACACATATGCTTTTTAAAGCAACGATGATATGTATAGTTCTTATAATCAAGTTTTGTTTGATCTTTCAGAAGGAGCTTCCAGTATTTTTTCAATTTATTGTAATTCTTTTTATCCCGATTCATGACGTTGATGCGCGTTTTGTTTAAAGTTCTGCTAAATAGTTGGAGGATATGGAATTTGTCGAGTATGATTTCCGCTTTAGGGAAAACTTCTTGGAAATATAAGGGCTGTACATATCGATGACAATCGTTTTTACCGCATCTCTCGCCTTCTTGGAATCCCGTAAGAAATACTCTTTGAGGATAGGTAATCTTCGGTCCTCCACGATATCCACCATCTCCCCCGTTTCAGAGTCGCAGAAAATAAAGGACATCGCTCCAGCTGCAGATTTCACTGATTTAAATTCATCAAAACACAAATGCTTTGGAAGGTAGTGAACATTTGGTTGATAATAGCTTTTTTAATCGTTTCGATAGAACAAAAATTTTCATCAAATGTGATATTTTTGTCTTTTATATTGAGTAGGTTTCGTATAGAATGATGGTAAGACATGTGACATCACTCCTTGTAAATGTGGTTTTGGTCGATTACATTTTACCAGAGTTTTGTCACTGTCTCATTTTTTGTTCAAAAAAAATTGGTGCTGGTTGTATCCACCAACACCAAATATTATAGAGCCAAAAAAACACGAGTACCATTGCTCGTGTTTATATTATTTTCTCAGATGAAATCCAATCGAATGTCTGAATTGTTTGGTTGATAGATGGCTCATAAACGGCAAAAAATATCGATAACACAATAATAACCAATATACTTACTAAAATAATAATCCCAATAAGAATTAATGCCGCTTTTTTTCCGCTCATAGAAATCCCCTTTTTCTATTTTATCGTTCAAATTCCCCTCCCAGTATACAATAGAGGAAAATTTTTTATAGCGTTTTCGTCGCTGTTTCCTTAATTTTCTTTCTCTCTTCATAAATATTTTTCACAATAACTTTTAACACTGCATAAGTAGGAATACCAATCATGATTGCAACAAATCCGCCGATATTCCCCGCCGCCAATACCACGGTAATGACCGTTAAGGGATGAATATCCAAAGATTTTCCCATGATATTTGGCGTTATCAAATTGCTTTCCAACTGCTGGGCCACTAAAGTAATTACACACACCCAAACCACTAAAATTGGATCTTGTATGATGGCAACAAGGATGGCTGGAGCAAGAGAAATCCATGGTCCGATAAAAGGAATCATATTCATAAAGAAAGAAACGATAGCCAGTAACAGTGCATAATCAAGTCTAATAATTAAATACCCTATCAACATCATCGTAGCAAGTATTAAGCTCACAAGCACTTGGCCTTGCACGTAGTTTTTCAACACTTCATTGATTTCTTCCAGCGTCTTTTTCACCCATGTACGGCGTTCGCCTGTAAAGACTTTATAAATATTCGGAGCAAATTTCTCATGGTCCTTTAACATAAAAATATAAAAGAACGGTACTAAAATTAAAGTGAAGATTGTTGAAACCGTACCGCTTACAAAGTTGACAATGCTTTTGCTTCCGACAACAACAATATCCTGAATGGAATTGGTCACTGAATCTATGAAATTCTCAACTTGCGGCGGCAAATTATCTTTGTTTTCTAAAACAAAATCCGTTGCATCCATAATTTTATCCCCAATGCTTGGAGCGTTTTGCACTAATCGGTTTACCTGCTCTGTAATCGGATTTCCGATAATGAACAACAGTCCAGTAACTACCCCGGCTAATACAAGCACAATCGTAGAAATGCTTCCCCATCTCGGCAGCCCCTTTTTTTCCAGCCAACGTTGAAGAGGTTCAGATATGTAAAAAAGAACTCCGCTTATTAAGACCGGGATAAAAATTGTTTTAATAATGATCACAACCGGCTTAAAAATCCAATGAATCTCTATGACATATTTGATGATTAATAGTCCAATTAATAAACCAATTCCCACTTGAAACCATAGTTTCTTTGTCATCCATTCTCACTCCCAACTCAAGTCTACCACTTATTCACAATTCCTATACACCCTCCGTATCGCTTTTTAAAACCATCATACAAAATTTGTATATAAACAACAAATATTAATTGTCAAAAACTACAGATTTAACCAATGCCAATCTTTCACGAAAACGCAGCTTTTGTTCTACTATTTTTGGCGTTTTCGCTTCCACAAAATCCGCTTCTAAATCTAGTTTTTTGGCAAGCATCTTTGCCCTTGCACAATGAAAATCGCTGGTAATGATCGTCACACTCTTTGTATCATCAGGCAATAATTTTATGGAATAAAGAAGATTTTCATAAGTAGATGTTGCCTTGTCCTCTTGAATAATCCGATCTTCTTCTATCCCTGCCTCTACTAAATAGTTGTACATGGCTTCTGCTTCGCTAATTGGTTCACTTCCTCCCCGTCCCCCGGAAACAACGATGGTGACATGAGGATTTTCTTTTAAATACCTTTCCGCTTCTTGTAAACGATACAGCAAAGTCAAACTTGGTTCTCCATTTTTCTCTACTTTTGCGCCAAGTAGAATTGCATATTCATTCGAACCGTCCGCAATAGGATTTGCTCCTTGATTAATCATGTAATTGGACCAAACAATAAATGCCACACCGATTGCCATGATTGCTGCTATGATTGTTATAATCCATTTTCTCATACCGCATCACCATTTTTCTATTTACTTACGATTTAAATGACAAAAAAGTTCCAAAAGATTTCCTCTTCCATGAAACGCTTGAGAAATGAAAAGAGCGAACAGGAAAACATTGCGTTTTCTCCATTCGCTCTTTTATTAAAGGTCTTCTTAGCAATCCCTGTTAATTATTCATCGCCTAAATCTGCATTGTGATATACCCGTTGCACGTCTTCTAAATCTTCTAATGCGTCAATCATTTTTTCAAACTTTGCTTTATCTTCGCCAGTTAATTTCACTTCTGTTTGAGGAATCATTGTCAGTTCAGCTATTGCAAATTCTTCAATTCCTGCAGATTTGAACGCTTCTTGCGCTGCATGGAATTGATTTGGTTCTGCGTAAACGATAGTCATTCCATCTTCCTCAAATACATCCCGTGCATCAATATCTGCTTCTAATAAGATTTCCAACAATTCATCCGCTGACTTTCCTTCAATTCCAAATACGGCAGTAGGGTCGAACATATAAGAAACGGAGCCCGCTACACCCATGTTTCCGCCATTTTTCCCGAAAGCAGCACGAACTTCTGAAACCGTACGATTTACATTATTTGTTAACGCATCTACAATGACCATTGTACCGCCAACGCCAAATCCTTCGTAGCGCATTTCATCGTAATCTTCTCCGCCCGCACCTTTTGCTTTTTCAATAGCGCGGTCAATAATATGTTTAGGAACATTATAAGTTTTCGCTCTTTCTAATACGGCTTTCAACGCTTGGTTTAACTCTGGGTCCGGATCTCCTTTTTTCGCCGCTACATAGATTTCTTTACCAAATTTCGCATAAATTCGACTGGTATTTTTATCTTTTTCCGCCTTTTTATCTTTAATATTGTTCCATTTACGACCCATTGGATTCACTCTCTTTCCTAAGTTTAAAATATCAGTTAAAATTTCATTCAAATTTATATGACTGTAACATTATACAACATGATTTGTTGAATGAAAATAATCGCCTCTTGATTTTCTTTAGAGATACCCTTATAATATTTGCCCCTCTTCTTCCATATCTTCTAAAATTTTGTTTAACAACGCCTCGCATCCAGCCTTCACTAAATCATAAGTTTCTTGGAAGTCTTTTGTATAATACGGATCCGGAACATCCTTTTTATATTCTGTTAAATCCAAAAAGCGGAAGATTTTTGGATGGTCCGGCTGCTGCAATAGATTGCGGATGTTTTTGACATTGCTTTCATCCATTCCAACAATATAATCGAATTTATCAAAATCTTCCTTTATTAATTGCCGTGCAATGATCCCCTCAGTGGAAATATTATATTCTTTCAATTTATTAACAGTCCCATAATGCGGCGGTTCACCGACATGCCAGGAGCTTGTACCAGCTGAATCCACTTCAATTTTGTCTTCCAATCCTCTTTTTTTCAGCATATCTCTAAATACCGCTTCAGCCATTGGCGAGCGGCAAATATTCCCTAAACAGACAAATAATACGCGTTTCATTGCAAATCCTCCCTTTTGAAAAAGCACCTTCCGATGACGGAAAGTGCTACTTCTTCTCCATTTTTTGCTTTAATTCATCTGTTAACCTTTTAAACTCTTTTTCTAAAAAAGCTGTATATTCTTCCCTTGCTTCTTTTCCTGCAGGGACTGTAAAAGGTTCGCCAAAAATCAAATACGCTTTTTTCCGCTGAAACACTTCCTTCAAATTTTTTGGACCAATATAAGCGGCCGGAACAACTTTGACTTTTGCCAGTTGCGCAATGGTGATAGCGCCTTGCTTTAGCTCCGAATTATTCGTTGTTCTCGTACCGCTTGGAAAAATCCCAACAATTTCGCCCTTTTTTAATAATTGAAGCGGAATTTTTATCACACTTGGTCCAGGATTTTCACGGTCAACAGGAAAAGCATTCAACTTCGTAATCAGCCACCCTAGACCTTTTATATCAAACAATTGTTTTTTTGCCATAAAGTGTATTTGTCTAGGATAAATGGAAAGACCTAAATTTAAAATATCCACATACCCATTGTGGGTGCAGGCTAAAACATACCCTTCATCCTTTGGCAAATTTTCTTTGCCATATTCCTTTGCCCTTGAGCCGTTTAATGATAAAAACAGTCCGACTACTTTTGCTCCAATATCATATAACACAGCAGATTCCTACCCTTAATCTATTTTTATTAATCTATTTTAAAAAAAACGTCTTCTTCTTTCAATGGAATTACCGTTTACAGCTCCCCACCAACAATTCCAAATCGATGGTCACTTCATTTAAATCAATCGCTCCTGTTTCCGCATGCCATCCCAATGGCGTCATTTCCATCAATTTTGGAACAAGTTCTTTCTCAATTGGCATTTTGTACGTAATCCGATGTCTTTTTGCATCCAGAAATTGCTCATAAAATCTTTTGACGGTCTGTTCATTAGAATAATCCTCTTTCTCGGAATGAGCAAAAACTTGTTACGCAATTCCTGCAAATATCCTGATTGGGGAACGACTTTTATTACTTTTCCTCCATTTTTTAACAAACGATTAAACTCACCATAATTAGCTGGTGACAAAATATTTAAGATGTAATCAAAGGACTGTTCTCTAAATGGGCTGCAGGCTAAATCCCCAACACACCAAATTTTCTTTTCATAATACTTCGCTGCCGTAAGAATTCCTTCTTTTGCAATGTCCATTCCTACTCCAACTACTTCATCATTTAATAGCTCGCAGACATTCACTAAATGAGAACCTTCGCCACAGCCAGTATCTAAAATCGCTGTGGCAGAATTCCCAATTATTTTGGCTATTTCATTATGCAAAGTATTGTACAAACCGGCATCGATCACCATTTTTCTCGATTCAAACAAATTTTTCGTATACATGGAACGAACCGCCCTCGTCAAAAAATTAACATATCCTTGTTTTGCAATGGTAAAGCTATGGCGATTGCCGCAAACAACCTCCCCTTCAGCCAGTACGTCCATTCCCCCCTTGCAAATCGGACAACAAAAAAGCCTATTATTTTCTTTCATATAATTAATGCTGTTTTGCCGTTTTGAGCGTTTCTCCATTGCCATTTCCTTTCAAAGGTGTTGATTCTATTGGTTTGTAGCATGATTCATATTTTTCTGAAATAAAGCGGTTGGGTCCTCGGCATATTGATTGTTTGAAAGTATTATAGATCGAATTGATTTCTACTGTAGAAATCTTTTGTTCCGTTCCGGCTTTCCAAAAACACTTCATTTCATTTGCCTTTATGACTGAGACATTGTTTGATTTTACAACGATTTTCTTAAAGGAACAATTGTCTGAAAAAAGAATTAAAAAATGGAACAAATCACTTTTCTCATTGGCAATTTTATCTTTTAAATCAAAGATTAATTTTTTCGTCTTAATAATCGGATTAGTAAATGGCAGCAGTTTATTTTTTTATCAGTCGCCTGTACCCATTGGTCATCCTGTTCCCGGCCATAAATCCAACCGTTTTTATGTTGAATATTGAAGACATAAATGCCCGATTCATGGATGACCATTGCATCCAGTATTCTTTTTCCATCCATTGTTGGAAAGGCTAAGTTTAATAATAATTTATATTCTCCTTGTAAATATTTTAATGATTGCACTAATAAATATGTATTTTTTATGTGTAGATTTGTCAAAACAGTAAATAAAGAATACCCAGTGATTTTCCTAAATTCGCTATTTTCATATGTATAAACACGAAAGGCGAATAAGATTCCTATCACGATGAAAATAGTAAGAAACAAAATTGCCATATTCCTCCCTTCTTTATTTTAATCATTATTCTACCAAATACCCCATATATTAGATATGTTATGCCTGAAACATTTAATACTTGTCGAAAATAATTGATATTTCCTTGGAAATATTGTCGATTGAATCTCTTTATACTCTTTCCATGTCTATTGTTACTTTTCTTTTGTCCATACAACTATTTTAACAAAAAGATAAAAGGAGAAAATTGTAAATGAAGAAATTGATTATTGCAATTCTAATTCTCATAATGACTGCTGCTTTAGGCATTATATTGACTTTTAAATCGAAGTCATAAACCCTCAAATGATGGAGATTTTCCTAAAAACCCGCCATCACAAAACGAGGAACTGACGGCGGAAGAACTCATTCGGCAAATAATGAAAAATGCTGAAGAAGGGAAAGTATTTCATATCCCGGTCATTGCAGGAAATACGACACGAGAAGAGGCTGAAAAAATGTTGGGTTCTCCTGAAAAAATCGAAAAATCGCCTGTTGGAGAATATGCCGACTATCCTGCCCATCATTTGTCTCTTGGATTTGATGGACCACTAGTTTTTGATATTCGATCCTATGATGAACGATTATCCGCTATTCATTTGCAAGATATTGAAAATGGCACAGATGCGGTAATGATTGTCCATATTTTACTGCCTCAAATCGATCAGCATTATCCTGCATCCATGTCAAAAACGGTTATCACCAATCTATTGAGAAAAAAACTCGGCTATAATGGGGTTGTCATCACGGACGATCTGACAATGAAAGCAATTACGAACCAATACTCACTGGAAAAAGCCGCTATATTCTCACTCAAAGCCGGCAGTGATATTGTTTTGATTGCCCATCATGAAGAAAAAATTTCTTCAGTTCTTAACCAACTCATTTCAGCCGTCAAACGCGGCGAAATTTCCGAGCATTCTCCGATTGAAGGAAAAATATCAGCTAACTCATTCATCAGTTGAATATGCAAACATTGAAAAACTGAACAAAGAAATTCATACAATACTTGACAAATTTAATTAATTTTTTTTCTAAATTTGTAAATAATAAAACTAACATTAAGAATCAATGTAAAAATGTTTTTTCAATGTTTCAATTTTCTCTGAAATTTGAAATCATCCAAGATAAGGACGGAGGTTTTCACTGTGGAAATCATGGATTACAATGCAATTCCGGCCTACCTAGAATCAACGGAGCTGACCTTTGAATTGGAAAGTGTTGGAATATATGAAAACATCATGTTTCCGGTTTCAGCTAAGGAAATTTCACCTCAAGTGGAAGTTCAATATAATTTAGAAGTGGAAAAAAACACTCAAAAAAGCGTCGATCAAGGCCATTCCCCTTGGAGGCTCGATCCTGTTGCAACAACGCAAGTGTTCGTCAGCCTGCAGCTTTCGCCAAGCGGCATTGAAGGAAATGATCCAATCGAACTGGAGAATTTAAAATTTCTTCATAGCGATAATGAATTGGCAATTGTAGAAGTAAATGATTCAGATACAAACATTCATACCGTTTATTTAAAACGGCTCATTCGGAAAGATGAATCAGGCGTTTGGACCGTAGTTGGATATGATGAAAACGGAAAATGAAAACAGGCTGCCTGGAAAGGTTCACTTTCCAGGTAGCCTTCCTTTTTGGAATTCTTACCTTTATTCCTTTTCTGCAGTCCATTCAGCCACTTTATCTGCGTTTTCTTTCACCCATTTTTCAGCCGCTTCTTTCGGACTCATGCCATCAAATATATCAAGCATGACCTCCTCCATGTCTTCGGTTGTCCAGTGGAAATTATCCAATACTTGATAGACTTCCGGCATTTCTTCCTCTAACCCTTTTCTCACAAAGGTATGAATAGATTCCTCACCTCCAAATACTCCTTTTGGATCATCTAAATATTTCAATTCGTATTTTGCAAATTTCCAGTGAGGCGTCCATCCAGTCACAACAATCTCTTCATTCTTTTTAATCGCTTCTCCCAAAGCGACCGCCATCGCTCCTGATGAAGATGGAACCAATTCCCAGTCCTTTAAATTAGCATATTCTTGAATGGCTCTTTCCGTTGCCTGCATCACACCGGCACCCGATTCGATTCCTGTGATTTGCATATTCGCATGATTTGATAAATCTTCAATCGAATTGACATCTTCCATATATGCTGGAACCACCAATCCGATTTTGGCACCCTCCAAATTTTCACCCAAGTCGACAATATCTTCTTTATATTCTTCGTATTGAGCACCATGGGTTACCGGAAGCCAAGCTGCTACTGATGCATCGGCTTCTCCATTGGCAACCGCTTCCCACATAATGGCGTTGTCTAATGGTGTCAGTGTAACTTCATAACCTAAATCCTCCAATACTTTCCCGATGACATGGGTGGATGCGATTTCCGAATCCCACTCAACATAGGCTAAATTGATTGCTTTCTCTCCCTTCTTGGCAGTCCCTTCTTCCTCATTTCCCCCACATGCGGCCAATAGGGCACTTAAGCCTATTGCGAAAACAAATATCATAAACTTCCTTATTTTCATGAAAATCTTCCTCCCTAGTTAATATTTCTTTTTATTCAAGCTTTGCGTTAAACGGTCAATGATAATAGCAAAAATCACCAGACTAATTCCCGCAACAAATCCGTTTCCAACTTGTGCCCTTTGCAATGCGGACAGCACATCGCGTCCCAATCCAGGTGCGCCAATCATTGATGCAATCACAACCATTGATAATGATAAGAGCACCGTTTGATTGATTCCTGCCATAATGGTCGATTTTGCTAATGGAAGCTCTAATTTAAATAGCTTCTGCCATCCCGTACTTCCATAGGAATCCGCCGCTTCTTCCAGTTCTTTCGGTACTTGGCGAATTCCTAAATTCGTAAATCTTACGGTAGGCGGCAATGCGAATATAACCGATGCAAATACCCCTGGAACAACACCAATGCCGAAAAAGGCGACAGCCGGGATTAAATATACAAACCCCGGCATGGTTTGCATGAAATCCAAAATTGGCTTAATGATGTTTTCCGCCACTCTGCTTTTTGACATTAAAATACCAATGGGAATGCCTATCAGGATGGCGAAAATACTTGAAAATACCACCAAAGTGACGGTGTTCATCAATTCTTTCCAAAGTCCCTGATTATAAATAAACAACAACCCTACAACCGAAAATACAGCTAAACCAAATTTTTTTTTCGTCGCAAAAAATGCGATGATTGCAACAATCAAGATAAATACAATGGGTGGAATATATAACAATAAATCAGTAAAGGATTCCATTGAATTCTTGCCCGTTTTTTGAATGAAACTGAACATGGATGCAAAATTTTCCGTCAGCCAATCCATCAACGTTTCAATCCAATCGGCAATCGGGAGTGAAGGAATCGAATCCAACATTTTATTCATCGTCAACACCTCCACTTCTGTTCGATGCAGATAACGCTTCAATAACGACTCCTCTTATCAATACGCCCATAAGTTTCTCGTCCTTTACAACAGCAATCGGTGTCGACGAATCGGAAATCGGGCTTAATACATCTTGGATCAACGTATCTGGTGAAACGGTCAACATATCTTGCCTCAATATTCCATGAAGATGCTTTTCACCCCGTTTTGAAGCTTCGTGAGCATCACTGGCTGTAATATAACCTTTGAAATTTCTTTGCTTATCAACAGCCAAAATGACGCTCACTTTTTCCTCCCTCATCAGCTGTAAAGCGACTTTTGGACCGTCCGCTTCAATATTGATGGACACAGGCCGTATCATGGCGTTTTCCACCGTCAACACTTTTGAACGATCCACATCTTCCGTGAAGCTTCGAACATAATCGTTTGCCGGATTTGTCAATATTTCTTCTCCTGTTCCAATTTGGATGATTTGTCCATCCTTCATCAATGCAATGCGATCCCCTATTCTAAGAGCTTCATTTAAGTCGTGGGTAATAAAGACAATCGTCTTTTTCATTTTTTGTTGCAGTTCTAACAATTCATCCTGCATTTCTTTCCGAATGAGTGGATCGAGAGCAGAAAAAGCTTCATCCATCAATAATATGTCTGGATCATTTGCAAGGGCTCTTGCAAGACCGACTCTCTGTTGCATACCGCCTGACAATTGACTTGGATACTGGTCCTTATAAGCCAATAAACCGGCATTGTCTAAAGCCTTTTCTGCTTTCAATCGTCTTTCCTCTTTTGGTACTCCCTTCACTTCGAGGCCATATTCCGTATTTTGCAAAATCGTTCGATGAGGAAATAAACCAAAGTTCTGGAATACCATGCTCATTTTGTCTCTCCGGATGTTTCTTAATTCCCTTTTATTCAACTTCGATATATTTTGACCATCGATGTAGATGTTTCCACTTGTAGGTTCAATCAACCGGTTTAACATACGGATCAATGTCGACTTACCGCTTCCGGATAGTCCCATAATGACAAAAATTTCACCTTCATTCACCGTGAAATTTGCATCGTATACCCCGATTGTCGCACCGGTTTCGTTCAATATTTCCGTCTTGCGCTTTTTTTGTTTTACAAGTTTTAAGGCAGCATTCACATGTTTCCCAAATATTTTCGTCACATGTTCCACTTTAATTTTTTCCATGTTCATCACCTCTCAGCAAACCAGCTACGGGAAAAAGTAACAACTCTATAATAACAATAAGTTGTTACTTTAGTCAAATTACCACTCTCAAAATCTGCTAAAAATTAATAGAAAAGGCTCACAAAAGCTCAAATTTGCTTTTGTAAGCCCTGATTAATTAGGAAATAGAAATTTTTGAACCCTTTCCAAGGATTCGTCATTACCAATAAAGTAGATTACATCATCCATTTCAATGGTTGCATAGGGTCCCGGTGAAATGATCAATTCTTCTCCTCTTCGAATACCGACAATGGTTGCCATTGTGTGGTGCCAAAAATTGATTTCCCCAATGGTCTTGGACAAGTACGGAGAATCCCCTTTTATTTCAATATGGAAAGGAACAAAAGGATTGATTGAACGAAATCGTTCCGTACGGCTGACCAATCTTTCGGTAATCTCTTTCAACTTTTCCAGCTCTTCTTTTTGCCGATCAATGCTTTCAAACATCTCCAACTGAATTTGATGAATGGATTCGACATCCAAAAATTGTTTAATAAAATTTGCCGCTTTTTCGTAAGACTTGATGACAACACCGCTGCCCTTTGTCGCTTCCACAATCTCCAAATCCTGAAGAACAGCGATTGCTCTTCTTGCCGTCTCCGCTGAAACCCCGTACTGGCTTGCAAGGGAAGATCTGGCGTAAATTTTTTCACCAATGGTATATTTGCCTTCTACAATTTTGGAGGCGATATCGGCGGCAATCTTTTGATATTTTGGCTGCTTCACAATTTTTAAATCTTTATTTTCCATTTTCGACAACCTTTCATTCCTTCACTTCAAATTTAAATATAATCCATGCTGAATTTTGTAGCCACTTTTTCTTCATTATTTTGATTTTTCTATTGACCTTCACGTTACGTTAACCTTTATGATGAGATTATCAGGAGGGCTTTCAATGGAATACACAATCAGCCAATTAGCGAAATTAGCAGGAATCAGCACAAGAACGTTGCGATACTACGATGAAATCAATTTATTGAAACCAAAAAGAATCAACAGCTCCGGCTACCGGATTTATGGCCAAGAAGAAGTCGACCGGTTGCAACAAATTTTATTCTTCCGGGAATTGGGCGTCAGCATTGAAACAATTCTTTCCATTATGAATGACCCAAACTTTGATTCAATCAAAGCTTTGGAAAGCCATTTGGCACAGCTGATGAAAAAGAGATTCCGACTGGACAAATTGATTGATTCTGTGAAAAAAACAATCGCCCATGAAAAAGGAGAGATGACAATGAATAATGAAGAAAAATTTGAAGCTTTCAAAGAGCGGTTAATAGAAGAAAATGAACAAAAATACGGCGGAGAAATCCGTCAAAAGTACGGCGACGATGCAGTCAACGGGTCCAATAATAAATTCCGCAATATGTCAAAAGAAGATTTTGAGGCATTCAAACAACTGGCAGAAGAAATTCTTAATCTGTTGGATAAGGCTAAGAGAACGGGTGACCCTGCTTCCCCTCTTGCCCGGGAACTGGCCGCAAAACATAAACAATGGCTCACTTACACTTGGTCTTCTTATTCAAAAGAGGCTCATCAAGGACTTGTGGAAATGTATGTAGCAGATGAACGCTTTAGAGCATATTACGACAAAAAAGGCGAAGGGGCAGCAGAATTTTTAAGAGATGCCGTCGTCCATTATTTAAACAATAATTAAACATTCGAAAAGCCGCTCGAACAATTCGGGTGGCTTTTCCACTTTATACAAATTTTGAATAATTTCTTATTAAAATGGAAATTATATCTAAAGAAATTTATGCCTATTAATCGCATAAAGGAGATTTGTCGAATGATAAAAAAAAAGGAGAAAAAACTGACAAAAATTAAATATCTGTATGACAACCGTGAATACATAATTTTGAATAAATGTCCTCATTGCAATCTAGATATACACCCAACCCTTGAAAATACTCATCACTTTGAAAATAAAAATTTTCACATTCATGCATTATCTTTTGTTTGCCCATCTTGCAGAAAGGACTATTTTGTCATCAACCATTCTGAAAAATTAAGCAATGCCCAAAATCAATATATATTAACGATTCCAGAATATACTTTCCGCAACGAAACGTTAATTCAAAACACATCAAAAAAATTTCAAAATCTATATACTCAATCGGTTCAAGCCGATTTGCATGGCCATGATGATCTTGCCTTTTTCGGTTATATTAAATCCCTTGAAGTGCTTGTAAAAGATATAGCCATTATCGAACATCCTGATTCAGAGGATACCGTGCTATTCAGCAGTCTCATTCAATGTTTAGAAAAATTCCATTCTACTAACATTCATTTATTCTCCAAAAAATTGTTGGAAGTATTAAAGAACGACTATTTGCATTATCAAAAGGGGCCGGAATTCTCTACTTTCACCGAACTGGTAAAAGATTGCATTGAATACTTTATCCTTTATTTGGAATTATTGCAAAAAACTTTCTCTTTAAATGATAAACAGAGCGGAAATTGGAAGTGACATTTTATGCATACTTAAAAATCTGTGGGGGATGCTAATAGAAAAAAGGAAGAGCAGCAATGCCTAAAATTGTTTCTGTTAGCAAGTATCAACCACCTTATACACTGCATCAACAAGAAATTGAGCAATTTACTAAAACAATATTTCAAAACAATATTCCTCAATTAAATCGGCTATTAAAAGTGTTTGAGAATGGGGAGATTGAGAAGCGGCATTTTTGTGTGCCCCTTGAATGGCATAAAGAAGAGCATACCTTTGAAGAACGCAATCAATTATACATTCAATTAGCTGTGGATTATAGCGTAAAAGCTATCCAAAAATGCCTCCAAAATGAAATGTATTTAAAAAGGCCGATTTCTACAGAAGAAATTGATGCCATTTTCTTTGTATCCAGCACCGGCATCTCCACACCAAGCATTGATGCACGAATTATGAATCAACTTACATTTTCCGACCGAATCAAACGGTTGCCCATCTGGGGGCTTGGATGCGTCGGTGGAGCATCAGGCATTAGCAGAGCCTATGATTATTGCCTTGCCCATCCGAAAGAAAAAGTGCTCGTTGTGTGCGTTGAATTATGCAGTCTGACTTTTCAACGGAACGATTTTTCCAAAAGCAATTTAGTGGGGGCTTCCCTATTTGCAGATGGCGTTGCTTGCGCCCTTGTATGCGGCGATGAAGCCAATGTGGAAAATCAAAAAATGGTTCCTTCTATTATAAGAACGGCTTCTAAATGGATGCCCGACTCTGAGGACGTCATGGGCTGGGATATCAAAAATGATGGTCTTCATGTCATTTTTTCAAAAAGCATCCCTACCATTATTTCCAAATGGCTAGGCCCATTTATTGAATCATTTTTCGAGGAAGTTGGGCTATCAATAAAGGATTTGGAACATTTTATTGCCCATCCCGGCGGCAAAAAAGTGTTGTTAGCCTACAAAGAAGCGTTGAATCTAAGCGACCAACATATCAAGCTTTCCCGAAAAGTTCTTCAAGAAAACGGCAATATGTCTTCGCCGACGGTACTGTATGTGTTGGATGAATATATGAAAAGAATCAAGAAAGGGGGTTCTTACGGTTTATTGGTAGCCCTTGGGCCAGGATTTAGCGGGGAATCGGTATTGCTGCAATGGAGGGAGTAAATTGAAAATTTTTATTTTCATTATATCTTTTGTCATCATGCAAAGAATCATCGAATTAATCATTGCCAAACGCAACGAAAGACATATGAAACAACTTGGCGCTTATGAGGTGGGGGCTTTTCATTACCCATTCATGATTTTGCTCCATGTTAGTTTTTTCATTAGTCTTATTGCTGAATTCATGTTATTTCAGCGTTCCCTATCTCCATATTTCATCTATTTATTTTTCATTTTTTTATTAGTCCAAGCTTTAAGAATTTGGTGTCTAATTTCATTAGGAATGTTTTGGAATACAAAAATTATCGTCCTCCCAGGAGCAAAAATCGTAAAGACAGGTCCCTATGCTTTCTTTAAACATCCAAATTATATTGTCGTATGCTGCGAAATTGTTCTACTGCCTATGATGTTTCAAGCTTATATCACAGCCCTTTTTTTCACAGCTTTAAATTTTATCATATTGTCCATACGTATTCCACTTGAAGAAAAAGCATTAACAGAAGCGACCAATGGAGAATATACATTTCATAAAAAGAGGGCGTCTGAAAAGTCATTTTGAGACACCCCCTTTGCGGCTGTAGCTAGAGTTTTTGCCGCAGATAAATTGCGACGAGGAGGCGCGTTTTGTAACCACCGCAGGGAAAGTTTTTAAGAGCATATTACTATAAGAAGTAAGGCTGTTTCCGAAAGTGTTCGACTTTCTGGACAGCCCCTTTTCCATTTTCAACAACATAATAATAAAAAATATTATTTTTTTATCAATTTATAATAACAAAAAGCAAAATAATATTAGAAAATAAATTAGAGAAAGCGTATAATTCAATTATTGGAAAAAGAATTCAAAAAAACTCAACAATTTCGTAATAGTTTTGTCAAAATTTTAGAGCAATTCAAAAAGCGGTAATTTCCCCATTTAATAAATAAATGATAAAAAATGGAAAACGCTTTCAATTTGATGGATTTATAATCATATGTTTGACAATAAAAACAGTACTTTGATTTAAAGGATATTTGTATTATATTTAAACTATAGTTAACTTTGTTAAATGTTTCACATAGTTGTTGAGTTTTTTTCTTCCCATGTTGTGGGAACAAAGATAAGTAAAGGAGAATGGGTATGTCAGAAGAATTAGTGAATCAAGTTCAGTCCTCTGTTAGCAAAGAGCAGCAAGATTTGCTGGATCAATTATTAAAACCTGAAGTGCAAGAGTCCTTGACATATTTAGTTGAACAACTCCCAAAACTTGCTGAAGTTGTTGGACTTCTTACAAAAGCATACGATTTAGCACAGCAGGTAGCAACAGATGAGGTATTAAAAAGCGATACAGTGAACGCAATTAAAGAAGTTTCCGAACCTGTAATTAGCACTGTAAAAGGCTTGGCGCAAACTGCTATTGAAGCGAAAGATCGCGCTGAAGAATCTACGGAAGCAATCGGTTTATTCGGCGTATTGAAATTGTTAAAAAATCCTGAAGTACAAAAACTTTTACGCTTTGCAAACGCCTTTTTAGAAGTATCAGCTGAACGCAAAAATCAATAATTGAATGGTTTGTTATTTAATAATGTAAGGACGGAGGAATACTATGTCAAAACACATCGTCATCTTAGGTGCTGGCTATGGTGGTGTCTTAACTGCCTTAACATTGCGGAAATATGCAAATAAAGATGAAGCCAAAATTACAGTTGTAAATAAATATCCCGACCACCAATTAATCACAGAATTGCATCGCCTTGCCGGTGGAACAATTTCTGAAAAAGCAATCTCCTTCCCATTAAAAAAATTATTTAAAGGGAAAGATATTGAAACAGTAATCCAAGAAGTAAAATCATTCAACGTGAAAAATAAAGAAGTATTTTTAGCAAACGGCTCAGTCATCTCTTATGATTACTTAGTTGTGGCCCTTGGCAGCCAAACTGGTTTCTTCGGCATTCCAGGCTTGGAAGAAAATTCAATGGTATTGAAATCTGTGGATGACGCAAAAAGAATTTACAATCATATTGAAAGCAAAATTGCCTCTTATGCAAAAACAAAAGACGAAGCGGATGCAACAATCGTTATCGGCGGCGGCGGTTTAACAGGTGTGGAACTTGTCGGCGAAATCGTGGATAACGCACCAAATATTTGCGCGAAATATGCTGTAGACCCTAAAGAATTAAAAATCAAATTAATTGAAGCTGGTCCGAAAATTTTACCAGTATTGCCTGATGAATTAATTGAACGTGCAACAAAATCTTTAGAAGCTCGTGGTGTTGAATTCTTGACTGGCCTACCTGTAACAGGCGTTGAAGGCAATGTGATTTCATTAAAAGACGGATCAACAATTACAGCTAATACGTTTGTATGGACAGGCGGCGTTGCAGCTCTGCCAATCGTACAAGAATCCGGCCTTGAATGCGACCGCGGCAAAGCCATCATTGATGAATATTTACGTTCTAAATCCCATCCGGATGTATTTGTTGTTGGGGATGCCTCTGTTGCCCTTCCTGAAGGCGGAGGCCGTCCATTATATGCACCAACTGCTCAAAACGCATGGCAAATGGGCGAATGCGCAGGTTATAACCTATATGCAACAATTAGAGGTCAAAAACTAAAAGAATTCAGCCCAGTGAACTCTGGTACCCTTGCAAGCCTTGGACGCAAAGATGGCGTCGCAACAGTCGGCCAAAACAATATCCTTCTAAAAGGCTTGCCTGCTTCTTTAATGAAAGAAGCCAGTCATGTGCGCTATTTATCACATATCAAAGCATTATATGGTTTAGCATATTAATCGAGTAGGAGGGAGCGATTAACTCCCGTCCTCTCACACCACCGTACATACGGTTCCGTATATGGCGGTTCAATTAAGATCATTGACGCAAGTTTTCATAACGAGCTTCAAGACTTTTCAGCCCTTGGTTTCTCCAATAGGAGTTACCAAGGGTTCTGTGTAATATTGGACTATTTGAAATACGCCAATAACTCTTCCGAGTATTTCCCCATTCATACGCTTGCCATTGTGCGAAGTCCTGCTCGTTTACTTTTCACGTAAATGTTACACTCATCCGCATATCGAACGCATCGTTATTCTCCTTCCGTGATTAGCTTGTCTTCTTATGCCAGTGGTCACTCCACCCACCAAGAGGTCTCCCACGGGATTCACCGCTTCCTTCCTCAAGTGAGGTACTGCGTTTTCTGTGTTCATCATGACTCACTGAATGCCAAGGGCTATTCTCTCTTCATTGTTCGGTCCTTCTTAGTTGTTCTAGACCAACTAATACTATGCCTCTGCTGACTTCTGACGGTTCAGCTACTTATCACTAAGTAGGTTATGAAGCGTACTTCACCTATCCGCCAGACCTCCCCGGGTAAGTACATGCACTTTCACACCATCTATCCGCCTCATTTACTCGATATGACCTTCGACAGAAAGAGCTTTGTTTTGTTTTGCAAACTCACTCAATCATCCCTAGCCTTATATGAGGTTCGTGTTCCTCGGACAGGAAGTTTGCCTCCAGCTTCCTTCACATTCCGCGTCACCACGGACACCCTTGCGTTGAGCTAACCTCTACTTCTGTCTTCGGGGTTCGGGACTTACACCCTATCGTTGATGTACATGCCGGGCGCACATAAAAAAAGCGCGGCGAAAATGCCGCGCTTTTTTTATGTTTTCTCCACCGGCTTTCCTGCCTCCACCATCACTTTGCTTGCTAATAATATAAAATTGAGCAAAATCATAGCAATACCTGTGCCAATTAACAGCCACTCTATTTTCACAAAATCGCTGATTGGGCCAAAGATGAGCATTCCCAATGGCATCATGGAGGTGGAAATCATATTAAACACGCCAAAGACCCTTCCTAAATAATCTCCCTCCACTTTTTCCTGCAACAATACTGTAGTCGGCGTATTAAATAAAGGCATCGTTACGCCCGCTGCCGCCATAATCCCGCAATACACCCAGAAATCTGGCACAATTCCTAAAAGCAATGTACATACAGCAAAAAGACAGCCGGATAATGCCATGGTATACATTCGATTCCTAAATCCGCCCCATACAGCGATAACAGCACCTCCAAAAATCATGCCAATGGAAAAGGCCATTTCAATGGCTGAAAGCTTCCATACATCCCCTCCAAATGCTCGGGTAACTTGCAATGGCGTCAGGAAGGACACAGGTGCTGCCAGTACGAAAAAAATCGCAAAAAAAGTAAACAGCATTTTTAAGAAAACATGATTGTGAATATAAGAAACGCCTTCTTTAAAATCTTCCAAATAGCTGGTTTGTTGTTTCTCAGAAGCCTTTTGATGAGGTGGAATTTTCAAAAAGAACAATAATGTAGAAACTGCAATAGCAGCTGTCACTACATCAATAAAAAACATCATTTCCAATGTGATGATAGAAAGCAATGCCGCACTAATTATCGGTGATATCAACATGACAAAGGCTTGAATGCTTCCATTGATACCATTCACTTTTGTTAACTTTTCTTCAGGCACCATTTGCGGCAAGATTGCACTTACTGCCGGCATTTGAATACCTGCCCCAATCGAACGAATGATATAGATTAGAAAGAGCATCCAAAGGGACTTATAACCGCTTAAGAAAACAATGGCTAAAATCAGTGTAGCAAAAGCAATAGCTGAATCTGATAACATGATTAACATTTTCCTGTTATACCGGTCCGCCCATACCCCTCCAAAAGGAGATAATAAAAAGGTAGGAACAAACCCGCAAAGAATCCCGATTGTCATCATAATGCCCGATTGAGTTGTTAGAGTGATGTACCACATGATGGCATATTGGACAATGGAAGAACCGAAAAGCGATATGGTTTGGCTTGCAAGAAAAATGCTAATATTAAGTTTCCAATTGAAATGCTGGTCTGCCATCACAAGTAAAAACCCCTTTGTTTAAATAAAAAATTTTTTCTATATGATGATTGTATAATTTTCTTCAAAACAGCACAAAATCGCGAAATAGCAAAATCCTTCTTTTCATTTCTATGATGAATTGTTTAAAATGGAAAATAACGGATTTTTCTAATTTATGCAGAAGGTGTGACGCTACATTGGTAGAGAAAAATAATCAAGTACCTATTTATCCAATCATGATAGCCATTGCAGCAGGACATTTAATTAATGATACAGTTCAAAATATTGCGCCTGCCATGTTCCCTTATCTTTCGAGGGATTTAGGCTTTACTTTCACACAGCTGGGGCTTATTACCTTTATTCTAAATATGGTTTCATCCACCCTTCAGCCAATTATTGGATTCATCAGTGATAAAAAACCGTTCCCTTATGCATTGCCCATTGGGATGACAAGCGTCTTCATTGGGTTAAGCATGTTCGCTTTTGCCAACCAATATTACATGATTTTAATTGCAGCCATTTTCCTCGGGTTTGGTTCTGCCATTTTCCATCCCGAAGGTTCCCGCGTTTCTTTTATGTCTGCAGGAAATAAACGTGGACTTTCCCAATCCATCTATCAAGTTGGCGGAAATTCTGGACAAGCCATCGCTCCATTAATCGGCGCTTTTATTTTAGATGCTCTAGGACAGCGGGGAGCAGCCGTTCTTCTTTTACTTGTTGCAATCGGCATTATATTGTTGTCATATATCTCTAAGTGGTATGCCCGCCAGTTGCGCTTAGAAAAGTTGGATCAAAACAAAAAAAAGATACTAATCTCTTCTCTCCCGCCATTAACAAAAAAACAAGTGGGGATTGCCCTGCTATTGCTGTTTACCATCATCTTTGCCCGTTCATTTTATACGACAAACATTCAAAATTACTATGTATTCTATTTAATTGACCATTATGACTTAACAACCCGCATCGGCCAAATTTTCATTTTTATTTTTATGGCATTTGGCGTTATTGGAACATTTTTTGGAGGTTCATTATCTGACCGCATCGGGCGCAAAAACGTAATTCTTCTTTCGGTTGTAGTGCCGATTCCTTTATGCCTATTGCTGCCATACTTGCCCCTTTGGCTTGTACCCGTGTTTCTTATCATGATCGGAACACTAATTATGATTAGCTTCTCCGTTACAGTCGTTTATGCGCAAGAATTGGTCCCTTCGAAAATTGGAACTATGGCAGGACTGACAACAGGATTTGCCTTTGGGATGGGCGCAATTGGTTCGGTAGCGATTGGCTGGCTTCTTGATACCATTGGAATCGATTTAACGATGAAAATCATATCCCTTTTGCCAAGTATTCTTTTAGTAGCCTTTTTCTTGCCTAAAGATCGGGTAAATAAAGAAACCTAAATAGAGGTTGGGACAAATCTAAAAAAGAGGCTGGGACAAAACCCCCTCTAAAATGGAAACAGCCCATGAAATTTTGGAATGAAATTTCATGGGCTGTTTTTCATTTTTTCAATAAAAAATAAGGACCTCTTCTGTTAAAATTAAGTTAGCACACAAAACCTAACAGAAAGAAGGGTCCTTATGTTCAAATATTATAACATGAATCAATTAGTTTTGCCTCTAGATTTAGAAATAAAATTACAAGAAAATGATATTGCCTTCATTCCCAAACCAATTTCAAAAATAAGGAAACAGAGCGAATGGAAAAACTCATTGTTTTCTCCATTCGCTCTGTTTTTATGGACTTTTTAGACAAGCCCATTCCCTATTCATTTAAAATTTTTATACCATTATAGTAAATTTAAGTATAAAAAAGGTGTAGGAATAGAATTGGGCTCAAATCATTTTATTAATATTTTGGCTTATACCTATATTATTAATTGCTTTAGTGTTTAGAGGAATCCGAATCATTCGCATCAATAGTGAAATTCAAGTCAAACAAAATAAAGAAATCATCGCTTTACTCAAACAAATTGCAGAGCAGAATAAAGAACGCAAGCAACAATCATTATTGAAAGGCTTATCCGATATTCAATCTTCATTGACTGTTCGGATAGCCTTTCCATTATTATGCCATTTGGTTCCATTTTATCTCCTAGCAGCCTTCAAAAAGTTTTTCCATCTTTCTGTAAGAAATATCCAATGATTATTAAGAATTCCCCTTCCCGAATATGAGATTTAAATTATTATTTAAAAAGCTTCTGGAGCATCGGCATTTTCAACGGATTATTTGCAAAAAGCAACAAACTTACTGAAACTTAAACCAAAAGACAACACCATCATCAAGATTTTTTGCTCCGTAAGAAAAATGATGCAATTCTAAAATGGAGCGGGCAATGGCTAGTCCTAACCCTGTCCCTTTTGTTTTTCCGCGGGACGCTTCCCCCTTCTTAAAAGGAAGCCAAACATCCTCTATTTGATCTTCCGGTATTCGGCTTCCACTGTTATACACTTCAAGCAGATGGTCATGAATGCTGATTCGTATGTTGCCATCTTCAGGGGTATTCTCAATGGCATTAATCACAAAATTATCCATTACCCTTGCCAATAAAGAAGCGTCCGCTTTTACAACGGCCTCCCCTTCCAGCTGCAAATTAATTCCTTTTTCATCGCAAATCGGTTTATACCGTTGAAGCACTTCTTGGCATAAGCCGCGAAGGGATACTTCCTCCACATTCATTTGAAAAGTATCCGATTCTACCTTCGATAATTCCAGCATTTCTCTTATGATATTATCCATTCTTCCTACATTTTCCTGAATTTGAGCAATATAATGTTCCCTTTTTTCCGCCAGCACATTTTCCTGTAAGTTTTGAGCATAACCAGAAATGATACTTAAAGGCGTTTTTAAGTCGTGAGCCAAAGCATTGACCATTTCCCTGCGCTGTTTTTCAAGTATTTTTCGTTTTTGAATCGTTTTATATGTTTGACTAGAAAGAATGAACGCAAAGATTATGATGATGAAACCGGTAGCCCAGATAAACTTTAATGTCGGCACAGTTTGTTCCCATAAGTTCACATTGCGGCCTACGACAGTCCAAAAAGGGCTGTAGCTACCATCTTCTAGGGTCCTTTGATAAGGCTCAATCCAATAAAAGCGATAATTGAAAAGGTTGACTTTTTCCGAGTATACTTCTGATTTCTCCAGTTTCATGAATAATGGGGGAATCAATTGATTTAAATTGGCTGGATTTATGACTGCTTTCCGCAATGCATTCTGTTCCTCGTTATTCGGATTACCTAAATTATTTGGAATGATCTCTGCAGTTTGGTCATAATAGGGTAAACCTTTTTTATTTTCATAATTCGTTTCATACACAATTACGTCGCCAGGAACACCACTACTTCTACTTAACTCTCCATTTTTGTTAAACTCATCTGCATACATTCTATGTACGTAGATTGTTTTAGGAATCATCATTTCATTATCCAACCAAAAACCCTCTACATAAACCGCATATCCTGATAAGTCCCCAACTTTTTCAGCCTTTGGTGCAGCATATAAATAATCTTCAATCTCTTGACTTTCTTCATCACTAAACCAGTCTTCAGGATTAATATAAGCGTAATCGGTGTAATAATTATTTCCAACCACTTGTGAAGTATAGCTGGCAGTCCAATAAGGGTTGGTATTATATACTAGTTCGTAATCTCCCGTAAAAAAAGCCAATTCTGTATCTGGTTCCAAATATAATGTATTAACCAATTCTTTTCTTACTTTGGTTATATCTATAATTTGATTGTTACTAACATAGTCTTTAATGATTCTTTCTATACTGGTGCTTAAATATAAACCGTCCGTTTGAAGGTCCATCATGGCGATTTTCTTTTGCTTGGATAAAAAAAATGTGCTAAACGCCAACATTAATATTAGATAGATAGCTAGTAACAAACTAAAGATACGTAAATAGATTTTTCTCTTTGGATGATCCCTTTTCATTCATTCACCTCAAGCTTGTATCCTTTTTTGAATACGGTTTTGATTTGGGATGAAGCACTGCCTAAAGCTTTTCGTAATTTTTTTACATGGTTGTCCACTACCCGTTCATTGCCTTCAAAATCATATCCCCAAATCCGGACAAGCAACGTCTCCCTGCTAACGACTTTACCAGGATGGTCCATCAAAATTTTTAAAATGGCAAATTCTTTTGGTGCAAGCATTACCTCTTCATCATTGACAAACACCGTATATCGGTAAGGATCTAATGTAATGCTTCCCGCCTTCATAATTTCATGCCGCACCATTCCCTTTGCTCGCTTCAATAAAGCATTGGTTTTGGCATACAGTTCAGCCAACGAAAAGGGCTTTGTGACATAGTCGTCGCATCCTAGCTGGTAGCCGAATAAACGGTCATTCTCCGCTTCCCTTGCCGTTAGAAAGATAATGGGAACATCGCTCGACTTTCGAAGTTCCCGGCAAAGGGTAAATCCATCCAACTCCGGCAGCATCACATCAAGAAGCACCAAATCATAATCGTCGCTATACAATTTTTGTAAACCTTCCTCTCCATCTTTCGCTGCATTTACGATAAACGTCCCGTTGCTTTTTTCGGTGAAATAATCTGTTATAATTTCTCGTATTTCCTCGTCATCTTCTACTAAAAGCAGATTGAAAGCCATCTCCATCCCTCCAATACCAAGGTAACATACAAATTTATCCTTTTTGTATCCTTCTGAAAATAAAAAACCCCCGCATTTGGAAAACAGCCAAAATACGAGGGTTCTCCCAAAACTATTTCTTTGCTCCGCATCAACCTTCCAATGTTTTAACCATAATGTAATCCGTTTGCTCCTCATCGCCCAAATAAAAGACATGGGAGCCAGTTTTAACAAATCCCATTTTCTCATAGAAACCAATGGCATTTTCATTCTTTTCCCAAACCCCAAGCCAAATTTTTTTCTTATTTAATGCCTTTGCAATTTCAACAGCTTTATTAAACAAACATTTGCCGAGTCCATATTTTTGAAAGGTTTGTCGAATATAAATGCGTTCAATTTCCAGGTATTCTTTGCCCATCTTTTCCGTTTGTGCATCATCAACATTGACCTTCAAATACCCCACCACTTCCTTATCAACGATTACAAAATAAAATTGTGAGTGCTTATTGGCTAGTTCCTTTTCAAGCTGTTCCAAATTGAAAGCTTTTTCCAAATAGGCTTTCATATTTTCAGGGGAGTTTTGGTCTTTAAAAGATTCATAAAAGGTTTCCCTGCCGACCTTTTGCAATGTTTTGATATCTTCAAGGGTGCATCTTTTTATTTCAATGGCCATACAAAATCTCTCCTTGCCGCTAATAATTTCGTTTATTCCCTTTTTTGACGTATTCCCAATCTTTTTCTACATTTTTTCTTACTCGCTGCAAAAGATGGAATAATGATTCCACTTCTGTTTCAGAAAGTCCTTTTAAAGCCACGGCATTGGAATAGTCGTGTTCTCTTTTAAGCAATGGATAAATGTTTTTTCCCTTTTCAGTTGGGTATAATTTTTTAATTCGCACCAAATTAAGTTGTAAACGCACTAATGGAAACTTCATCCGCACGAAATAAGGTTGTAAACGCACTAAAAGAAGCAGCTTCCGCACCAAATATAAATGCAAACAAAAAACTTCCTATGTTAAACAGATGCGAGAATCTGTCTACCATTAGGAAGTGCTGCATATTTTATTGATTCGCATATACGGCTCTCTTTTGAATTAACTCCTCATAGGCTTGATGATATTCTTCGTATAATCGATCCACCAGCTGCTCTGTAGAAGTAATTTCTTTGATAACCCCAATTCCTTGGCCGCTTCCCCAAATGTCTTTCCAGGCTTTTTTGCCGGCTTCTTTAAAGTTCATGGCTGAAGGGTCGCTTTCTTTCAAATTATTCGGGTCCAAGCCGGCGTTAATGATGGAGCCTTTCAAATAGTTCCCATGTACGCCTGTAAAAAGATTGCTGTAAACAATATCTTCTGCAGAACTATCCACAATCATTTGCTTGTATTCCTCCGCCGCCCGGGCTTCATGGGTTGCAATGAATGGAGAACCAATATATGCAAAGTCGGCTCCGATTGTTTGTGCAGCTAAAATAGAGTGTCCGCGTGCAATCGCTCCCGATAAAGCTAATGGACCATCAAACCATTCCCGAATTTCTTGTACAAGAGCAAACGGGCTTTGGGTTCCAGCATGTCCACCAGCTCCTGCCGCCACTGCCACCAGTCCATCTGCCCCTTTTTGAATGGCTTTTTTGGCAAAGGTATTATTAATGACATCATGGAATACAAAACCGCCATAACTATGGGCAGCCTCATATACCTCTTCCCGTGCACCAAGGGACGTAATAATAATAGGAACTTTATACTTAACGCAAAGTTCCATATCCTTTTCTAAACGGTCATTCGTTTTATGAACGATTTGATTAATGGCAAAAGGTGCAGCAGGCTTATCCGGATTTTTGGCATTGTAGCTGGCGAGTTCTTCCGTAATTTCCGCAAGCCATTCATCCAATTGACTAGATGGTCTTGCATTCAATGCCGGCATAGAACCCACAATTCCTGCTTTACACTGGGCAATCACTAGCTTTGGTGTACTAATAATAAACATCGGTGCCCCAATCACGGGAAGACGCAAATTTTGCAACACTTTAGGAACATTTCCCATCCAAACCCCTCCTTGTTTTATGACAATTAAAAAGATTATACGAGAATTGATGCTACAAAAATAAGAATATATTAATATTTATAATCTTATTTGGTAAATTATGCAATTATTTTTTATAAATTCGAATATTTTATAAATTCAAATACTTCCTTTCATCGATATTCTTACAAATCGAGTAGGAGGGAGCGGTTAACTCCCGTCCTCTCACACCACCGTACGTACGGTTCCGTATACGGCGGTTCAATTAAGATAATTGACGCAAGTTTTTATAACTTCCGTGAATAGCTGTTCTCTTTATGCCAGTGGTCACTCCACCCTCCAAGAGGTCCCCCACGGGATTCACCGCTTCCTTCCTCAAGTGAGGTACTGCGTTTTCTGTGTTCATCATGACCCACTGAATGCCAAGGGCTATTCTCTCTTAATTGTTCGGTCCTTCTTAGTAGTTCTAAACCAACTAATACGATGACCTCTGCTGACTTCTGTCTTCGGGGTTCGGGACTTACACCCTATCGTTCATGTACATGCCGGGCGCACATAAAAGGCAGTTTAGTAAGCTTCTGCTTCATCTAAACTGCCGCTTGCAATTCATATTATTTTTCCATCGATTGCTCTGTTCTTGGGAATTCATCAAAATAAGGGGATAAATAAGTTTCTCTTACTTCATGACGGATCCATCCCATAATGCCCACAATTAACACGAACACAGCCGCCGATAAAACAAAGGATTTGAAAGAATCTTTATATCCCGCAAGGAATAAAAAGACGCATAAAATAATGGTTAAAACGATTGAAAGCATTAATAAAGTAGTTAATAACAAATCTTCACCCATGAACAACATTCTGACTTCCGGTTTAAAGGCGAATAACAGGATGAATCCTGCAATTAATTGCACTACTGTAATCCATAAGCTCACTTTGGCACCAAATAATTTCAGGCTTTGTTCATAATCTTCCAAACCGCCTTTTTTTCGGCTTTTGTATGCGTAAAACAGGAATACATAAAAGCCGCCTGTAGCAAGACTGGCAAGGATGAAATGCAAATATCTTTGCCAAATTTGCGGATAATACAATAAGCTAGGGAAAAATCCTTGAACCTCGCCCCACTTGTCTGGATACAGCATCGAAGTAATATTCACGATGAAAATAAGCGGGATATATAACAATATCAACATTGCTGCAAATCCTACAAGAATATGCAGCGCTTTTTTATTTTGCCACTTATCCCATGTGAATTTATAAAGATATAACAAAAGAAATGCAATGATTAATAAAGGAATGACACTGATCCATATTTTCCCGATTAAAATGGTGCTGGAATAAAAATATTGAGTATAAATCACGCTGATAATGAGCAGTGGAGCTACCCCCATTACAACAGCGATGCTTTTATGAATGGATGCGTGGAAAGAACAACTTTTTGCCATCTTATCCAAGAAAGCACTTTTTTTAATTTTCCCGGCAATCTCTAATCCCACTGCTCCCGTTACAAGTGAAACCGTAAAATTTACAAATAGAATATGAATGATAAAGGTTAAGATGATTAATAATTCCATTAAACCCAGAGGTGCCGGAATTGGTAACGCATTATCAGGAGAAATCGGCAAATTATTCATTTTGACTTACCTCCTTTTCATTATTTACGCGGTCAATTTCTGATTTCAAATAGGCTGCTAAGGCATCCAATTCTTCTTCAGTTCCCATGAAAGGAGGCATGGCAACCCGCACCGTATGCATGGTTGGTATATAGCTTTTCAATGCTTCTTCATCCCATCCGGCTAAACGCTTTCCTAACGCCCTTTTTGTTCTCCAACCATCGATGGTATGGCAAGCAATACATTGGCCTACAAAAACTTCTCTTCCGGCCTCCACTTTGTTTTCTTCCGTAATTTCCTTTTCTTTTGCCCAAGTCGCATTGGCTAAAAAGCCCTCTTCATTCATTTTTTCCCGATCTTGGGCGAGAAGTCCGTTTGCGTACATGTAATCATAAATGATGAAAGGTTTTCGAATGTATTCCCTTACCACCTCAAATTCTCCGATAAATCCGATGGACGCACCAAACACTGCTATAGAAAGGATAATGGGCACTTTTTTCGGGCTTCGGATAAGCCAAACAGAAAAAACCAGTAAAATCAATAATGCAAGACCATTGATGATTTTAAATGTACTTTCGGTCATTCCTGTTGCCAAAACAATCATATTGTAGGCTTGATCTGGAATGGACCATAAATACCAAAGCCCTAAAACGAAGGTCATTGGCAAAGAAATCGCACCCCAAAAACCGAATACTTTAAAGGATTCTTCCCTCAGTGAAAGGTCTTTTACGAATAGACGTATGAATAATGAAACAAGTACAATCGCCAATAAGATAGCTAAGAACATTCGGAATCCTAAAGAAGGCAAATACGTTGGGTTAAAGAAGGCATTCCAGAATGAGAATGTCTCAATCCATTTCCCGGGTGTCAATTTTGCTGCCAACACGCCTGTGATAATGGCCATTGTCAGCCATGAAGCAATACTTAAGCCAACTCCTATATATATATGTTTTCTTTTCTTCTCAGGATCTTGCCAACGGTCCCATGTGTAATAGTAAATGATTAATAGAATGACTTCGGTGATAAAGCAAACCCATTCTGTTACCCAAGCCCAGAAAAAGATTCGCAATAAAGAACCAATCGAATCCGGCTGAATGACCGTTGTCGAAAACCAGATTCCCACACCGGTCATCGCTCCTACTGTTGTAGTGATGATTAAAATCCATTTCGCAATGTTTTTGGCCAACCCATCTAGTTTTTGATTGTTCGTCTTAAACGCTCGATGTTCCAAAGATACGGTCAAAACGGATGTTCCAATGGCTACACCATGGCTGATAATGACGTGGACAATGGCGATAATCGCAATGACCGTCCCGTTTCCGAGCCATGAATAATCCACTGATGGAAAATTCATTACTATTCCCCCTTCTCATTTTTTCACCATCATCTTATAAGACAGTTGTGAAAAAACATTAAAGTAACTGTAAAACATTTGGGAAGTGGGGGATATTTTACAAATCCTTTTCATCTCTGCCATAAATTATTCCAAAATAAGACGGCCGTTTTTTAATGGCAAAAAAAGGGCGGCTTCTGAAAAGTCATTTCAAGACGCCCCCTTTGCGGCTTTAGCTAGAGTTTTTGCCGCAGATAAATTGCGACGAGGAGGCGCGTTTTGTGACCACTGCAGGAGCAAAGTTTTTAAGAGAATATTATTATAAGAAGTAAGGCTGTTCAGAAAGTCGAACACTTTCTGAACAGCCCCCTTTAATTATTTATCCTTTTTATCTTTATTATCGCCTGATAATTTGTTTTCAATTTTATATTCATCCATTTTTTCGGATAGCCATTTTGTATATTGTTCGTTTACTTTTTGTTCTAATAAATCTTGATATACTTTGTCTTTCACATCTTCAAATTTGGCTTCTTTTACTTCTTTTTTGTCTGTCACTTTTATGATATGGTAACCAAAATCAGTTTTGACTGGCTCTCTGGAAATGGAACCTACTTTCATGGAGAATGCAGCATTTTCAAAGGCTTCAACCATTTCGCCTCTGCCAAAGTAGCCTAAGTAGCCACCTTTGTCTTTTGTACCTGTATCAGTGGAATATTCTTTTGCAAGTTTAGCAAAATCTTCTCCATCATTTAATTTTTTAATGACTTCTTTAGCTGTTTTTTCATCGTCCACTAGAATATGGCTTGCTTCAACTTGTTCTGCTTGATTATAGGAATCCTTATTTTCTTCAAAGTAGGATTTCAATTCGTCGTCTTTAATGTCAACATAGTCTTCCATTACTTTTTTTGTTAGTAAATAATTTTTAATATCTTTCTTTACATCCTCTACATCCATATTATAAGAAGAAAGCAATTGTTTGAAACTTTCTTCCCCTCCGTATTGGTCCACATAGTCTTTATACTCCGCTTCAATTTCGTCTTTCGTTACGGAAACTTTTTGTTTTTTCGCTTCTAACTCCACAATTTTATTGGCAATTAAATTATTTAATACTTCTTGTCCATATTGTTCCGTGAGAGCTTCGTTTAATTCCGCTTTTGTGATTTTTTCTCCATTCACCGTTGCTACTGATTCATCATCTCCGTTTGAACATCCTACTAGCATGGCACTTAAAGCTAACGGAATAGTAATCATCTTCATCATTTTTGGCATATTCATTTTGTTCATTTAAATCCTCCGCTCAATATTTTATCGTTTCACTTGCAGAAACAATGCAAAAACCGTTTTATGTCAAGTGTACGTCAAAAACTCGCTTACTAATTATACCATATTTTAGTTTGAAACAGTTACGATACTTGTTCAAACTGGCTTTTATACAATTCTTCGTAGAATCTATTTTTATCAAGAAGTTCTTGATGGGTTCCTTTCTCCACAATTTCTCCATCTTTCATGACTAAAATTAAATCCGCATTTTTAATAGTTGAAAGACGATGGGCAATAATAAAGGACGTTTTTCCTGTTTCCAATTGTTCCATAGCGCGCTGAATTTGTAGTTCTGTCCGTGTATCCACAGAACTCGTTGCTTCATCTAAAATCAATAACGGCGCATTTTTTATCATTACACGGGCAATCGTTAATCATTGTTTTTGTCCATTGGCGGTATCCAAATTGCACATTTTTAAATTCTATCTCCCCTTTAACATGCTCCACTTTTGCAAGTTTCGGATGTTCCGCATCCAATTCTTTTTCTTCCAAAAATTCAAATACCCGCTCACTGGCCGCTTGCGCCGATTGTAAATTTGTTCCCACTTGAGCAAATTGGGTTTCTGAGTAAATAGACGAATATAAATTATAAACGCCACAATCGTTTCAATGGTGATGGCATCAGTTGTAACAAGGTAAGCACCAACAATACACACAGCTACATAGCCAAAATTTCCGATAAACTGCATAATCGGCATCATCAAGCTGGATAAAAATTGCGACTTCCAGGCATTCTCATATAATCGGTCATTGATTGCATGGAATTTTGCTTTCGCAGGCGCTGCTGACACAGTCCACGTATTCGCGAATAGTTCCGTCCACAATCATTTGATGAGCAACATCCAATTGATTATATAAATCATCAAATTCTCTGTCATCTAAAATTTCGATTTCATGCATGCTTTTCTCTATCATTTCATTTTGACTAATATCGATAGATTTTGAATCATACGGGGATATCTGCTATGTGGGCGTGTATAAAGAGAAAACCATAATGGAGACAAGGAAGGCAGAATTCACGGATGCTTTGCTGATAGGGGATGGTTCTTCCTGAATACTGAAAATCTCAAGTGAAGGGATAGGTGAAGGCCTATGGATATTCTTCATTTTCAATCGAACCTTTTTCTTTAAATTAGAGACCTTCACCAAATATGTGTATTTTCTACTTGTCAATAACAATATCCATTCAATTTAATTCGCTGTGATATCAAATTGATTTTGACTTTCTAATATTGAATTTTCATATGCAATTAGTGTTACATTTAATTTTTCCTCTAGTCGTTTTATTTCCTTGAGTTGTTCTTCATTTAATTCTGCATATTTACTTTCTCCCAAAAATAATCCCTACCTTTTAACAATTTTTAAAATCCTGATTTAATTATGGAAATTTACTATTGGATTTATACATAAAATTTCAATCTAGAAATCAGAGCACCAAAGTTTATTTCAACAACTCTAACATTTTTGAACATACTAGTATAAAAAATGATAGGCATATATACTCAAACTTATCTCAACAAAAAAAGAAGGGCTGCTAAAAATATTAGTACACCCTTCAGAGATTTGGATTTTTAATATTAATAATTTTTAGAGTTCATCAAAACCATTCAAATCACTAATCTTCGTATATTGACGATTTCTTTGTTCAAAGAAATCCGTTTTTGTTTCATCAAAATTATCTACATATGCACGAATCCATTTCATTGGATTATTAATATGCATTGCGTATATTTCACTTAATCCTATCATTCGTAACATTTTATTCGCTCTATATTTAATAAAACCTTCCATTTCATCTAAATCAATGCCTTCTACACCATTTAACACATAGTGAGACCATTCCACTTCCAATTCTACAGAATTTCTAAATTGTTCATAAACCCAATCAGTAAAATGTTTTGTATTTAGCTCAGGATTTTCTCCCAATGTTGCCCGAACTAATTCACAAATAAAACGACCGTGTTCTAATTCATCTCGGTTAATGTAACTAATCATTGTAGATGTTCCAACCATTTTGTTTTGGCGCGCTAAATTATAGAAGAAAGCAAAACCTGAATAGAAGAATAATCCTTCAAGTATTGTGGAATATACTAATGTTTTTAATATATTTTCTAAAGATGGCTTCTCGACAAATTGATTATATATCTCCATTATATTTTGATTACGTTTAAGTAAAATCGGATCACTTCTACCAATTTCAAAAGCTTCATTTTGTTTATCTAACGATACTACGGAAGATAATATATAAGAATAGCTTTCATTATGCACTGCTTCTTGTTGTGCAATGACAGCTAAAATAGATTGTACTGATGGATCTGTGGCATATAAGGATGTGAGTAGAATGGTCCTTGTTTGCGATGAATCTAATGTCGCTAAAAGGCTAATTACTTTTAAAAACGTATCTTGTTCCTCCGTTGATAACATTGGAAATTCCTTCACATCATTCGACATATTCACTTCATCAGACTTCCAGAAATTACTTAACAAGCGTTTATATGTTTTATACCAATGCGGATACTTAATATTATTCCAATTTAAAATACCACTCGATTTTCCTCCAAACAGTGCAGTTGCTCGATTTGGATTCATTGGATCTAATGTTTTTACCTTTTCAAGCAAGTTTGGTGACATCTTTAACAATCCCTTCTATCCATTTTTTTACGATTTTTTCTTGACTTCCTCTAGGAGATTGTTCAATTTTTAAAGGTTCCCAACGACTATTGTAGAATCTTGCTAATTTCACAGCCGCTAAGCAAAATAATTCATCGCCCCCAAACTGAGTATCACCAGTACCAAATACTGCAATATTTTTTGGTTTATAGCCTATTTCCCATACAAAATCCTTAACTTCAATAGGTAATGCACCCTTTGCCCAAGTAAAAGTACCAATAAATATTAAATCGTACATTTTAAGATTGATTGGCAAATTGACTCCGATTCGATGCATATCCACTTGAAATTTCTTTTCTTTTAATACTTCCTCAATAATTTCTGCAACTTCTTTTGTATTTCCACTATAAGATAAATAAGCTATTAAAGCCTTCAACTTTGACACCACACACATTCTTCTACTTCATTCGATGTAGAGCGAACATAATAGGTTGTTTTTAAACCTGATTTCCATGCTTGAAAATGCAGATCTAAAAGCACTGATGCCTTTATCGTGTTTGGAACATAAATATTAAATGAAATGCTTTGATCGATATGTTTTTGACGAGCAGCATTTTGTTTGATTGACCATCTTTGGTCCACAATATAAGCTGAACGGCGATAAATATTATACGTTTTATGATTTAAATCAGGTGCAGTTGTCGGAATTCGGTAATCCTTTTTCTCCTCAATATAAAAAGGTTTAAAGATAGGATCAATACTAGCGGTGGAACCTGCAATAATCGAAGTTGTCGCATTAGGTGCAATGGCCATTAAATATCCATTTCGAATTCCATATTTTTTAACATCTTTTTGAAGTTGCATCCATCGTTCGTCTGTATAACCTTTATAAATAAAATACTCACCAGAACTCCATTTACTTCCTTCAAATAATGGATAACTGCCCTTTTCTTTGCTTAACTCCATACTGCTTCGAATCGTGTAATAAGCTATTTTTTCATAAAGTTCATCTGCATATTGTACTGCTTCTTCTGATTCCCATTCAATATTCTTCAAAGCTAATAGATGATGCCAACCAAATGTTCCAAGTCCAATGGCCCGGTATTTTTTATTCGTGATTTCTGGTTGTTTAATTGGCAGCGTATTAATATCAATTACATTATCTAACATGCGAACTTGAATTTTAATCAAACGTTCTAAAACATTATCAGGTACAGCACGGCCTAAATTGATAGAACTCAAATTGCAAACAACAAAATCACCAGCTTTATATTTTTTTACAATTATATTTTCGTTTTCGATATATTCTTCAATAAATTCTGTTGGAGATTGATTTTGCGCAATTTCCGTACATAAATTTGAACAGTAGATCATACCTTGATGGGAATTGGCATTTTGGCGGTTGACTTCATCACGATAAAACATAAACGGTGCGCCAGTTTCTAATTGGGATCTCATGATTCGCTTCATAATATCTATTGCTGGAATTCTTTTTTTGGAAGAAAGATTGGCTTGAATACATTCTTGATACTTTTTACGCCACTGTCCATCGCCCTTCTTTTCATCATAGAAGTCTTCTAGCGAGTAACCCATCACTTGTTTCACTTCATATGGATCAAATAAATACCAATCTCCCCGTTTTTCTACCTGTTCCATAAAATAATCGGGTATACATACTCCTGTATATATGTCATACGCACGCAACCGTTCATCACCATTATTGAGTTTCAAATCAAGGAAATCTTCTATATCACGATGCCATACATCTAAATACACACTAATAACGCCTTTTCTTGTACCAAGCTGATCAACACTGACTGCTGTATTATTTAATTGCTTAATCCATGGTATAACACCACTTGACATGCCCTTGTATCCTTTGATGGAACTACCTCTTGCACGAATTTTCCCCATATAAACACCGATACCGCCTCCATTTTTAGAAAGCTGGGCAACATCGCTATTACTATCATAGATTCCTTGTAAGCTATCATTTACAGTATCAATAAAGCAGCTAGATAACTGCCCATGTGTTTTTCCGGAATTTGCAAGTGTTGGGGTCGCAACAGTCATATACAGATTGCTTAAAGCCCAATACGCTTCTTTTACATACTCATTTCTCATGGATTTATCTTCGTCTTGCATAAGGTACATCGCAATAATCATCCAGCGTTCTTGTGGCAATTCATAAACATTTTTCTCATAATCCTTTGCTAAATAACGGGTTGCCAAAGATAGAATAGCTGGATATGTAAATAACAAATCCTGTTTAGGTTCAATAACTGATTCAAAATACTCAATGTCTTGTTTTGTATATTTCATTAATAACTTTTCGGAATAGATTCCTTTTTCGGTCAATATCCGAATCAAATCATAAAACGATCCATAAGTACGATTATGATTAAATTCATATCCTCTGTTTCTTGCTGCTTTATAATAAAGATTTTGTAAAAAAATTCTTGCTGCAATATAGGTCCATTCTGTATTTGCTTCATCAATATTTTCAAGAGCATACTTAATTAAAATATCTGCATCTCTCTCATCGAATGGATTGGTTACTCCTGCTTTTCGAATCTTCTCTTTGTATTGGTCTGATGCCAACTTGAAATCATTAAAAATACGATCGATGAATTCAGAAAGTGTTTCCTGTTCAATACTTTGATTTCTTGTCACCTTAATTCCTCCCTAAAAATAAAAAATCCGTCATTCTCGGGGAATAGACGGAAAAAGGAAGAATACGACAGAAATAAAACATATGTAAAATATATCTTTTCCTATCGTTTCTCCTTCTCACACCCCGAAGAATAGAAACTACAAAGTATGGCAGGTCTCCTGGCTCGTGTATCCTCCTACTATAGCCCTTCCCGTATCGTCACCTTTCAGTAAATCGATACAGTGGTTTGCTAATTCGTCCACACTTACAGTTGCGGGGGCAGCTCCAGATTCTCACTGGATTCCCTATTAAGGTATTAAAAATTACCACCATAACTTTATACTCAACATTTTGTGTTATTAAATTTTAAACTACACAATATATAGTGTATGTTATCATATAAAATTCATGCTTACAATCTTAAAAAGTAAATCTAAAATATTTACAAATCGTTTTCATCTAGTATTCTCTTAACTAACTTGCCATATATATAAATTTGGGCTATCTATAAACTATTTATTTAGTTTTTCCATAAGATTTGCTGATAAAAGGGATTTCTTCGGTTTTAGTTAATTTATTCGCTTCAATTGCCATTACAAAAAATACATTCGCTAAAAGTCCTAAAAACTGAAACAAAATTTCCGGCACTTCTCTCTCTTCGCTTACTTTGTGTAAAGCACGATAGCTCTTTTTCGCTTCACTTCGACAAATATGCAATCGCGTCGCCAACTCAGAACCTTGTGGCAAAACGAATTGCTTATTTGTCTCGCCTGCTCGTTCGACAAAATCATCATATACAGATTCCAGCCACATTAAATCTTCTTCTGTAATCGCTAAACGACCTCTTACAGATCCATTTGCATGATAAGCTAACGGTTGGATTTTTCTTAAAATTTGAGTGATTTCTTCAAACTTATGTTCATTTTTGCTTACACTTATGCAATCTCCTATTTTTGTCGTTAAGCTGTCTGTCATAATTTCATAATCTACCAAGCAACTTTTCTCCCGCATAAACGGATAACTAATATAACGCCAGTCTTTTGCCATAGATATCTTCCCTCCCAAAAAGAAAAACTGCTGATTAGTATATCCGATGTGGTGCAATCATGTAAAGTTTTGTTATACTATTGCATTTATTAAATGATTTATGCTAGATTATAGTTAATTTCATATCGAGGGTGTTTAAGTGCTCTTCTTGGAAGAGGTAAAAGGAAAACTAGTGAAAATCTAGTACAGCCCCCGCTACTGTGAGGATGGATGAAACTAACAGTAACCACTGAATGTTACATTCGGGAAGGGTTAGGAGTAAGAGGAAGTCCGAGTCAGGAAGCCTGCTTAAACACTTTGCAAACGTCTTTTCGGGTGGGAAAAGAACGGGTGCAAGCAAGTTATGCTTTTTTGTGCTTTTTAACGCTTTCACGCCTGTATTCCCACTTGGGATATAGGCTTTTTATTTTGGTTTAATGTGTGGCCACACTAAACATATAAAAAATTTTATAGAAAAGGAGATTTGTGATGAATCAATTCACCAAATTGCTACTACCCATATTGCTTTTATTATTTTTAACAGCTTGTAATACCGATACTGCCAATAATGATGATGAAAATTCGACAAATCAACCATCCGAACAAGCTAAACAATCGGCTTATCCGCTGACGGTGACAGATGGCCGTGGTAAGGAAATTACCATTTCGGAAAAACCGAAACGTATTGTTTCGACTGCTTTAGCTGTCGATGAATTGCTGGTGGATTTAGTACCTTCTGAAAATCTTGTAGGCGTCACAGCGATTTCTAGTGATCCAGCGATTTCCAATGTTGCAGGCAAAACCGATTCAATTGAAACGAAATTTGAAACCGTAACAGCCGAGCAAATTTTAGCATTAAAGCCAGATTTAGTGATTATTCCTTCTTACGTTAATCCAGATGTATTGAATCAATTAGAAAATGCCGGAATTACAACATTCCAAGTCATCGATGACACTTCCTTTGAAGGTATTTTAAAAACCGTTGAAACGCTGGGGAAAATTGTCGGAGAACAAGAAAAAGCGAATAACTTAATCTCGGATATTCAAAAACGAATCGATGCATTAAAAGAAAAAGCGGACAAAAAAGAAAATAAACCCCGCGTTCTTTATTACACGGAATACTCCTCCAGTGTGACAGACAATACCACAATCGGTGAAATGATTAAATTAGCCGGCGGAATTAATGTTGTATCGGAAGCGGGGATTGTAGGCGAATCCTACCCTGACTACCCGGAAATTTCAAAAGAGGTATTGGTTCAATTAAAACCAGATGTGATTTTTACAACTGCCTGGGGGTCTACTACAAACAATGGGGAGCCGGCTTTCGTAACAGAATGGAAAAAAGACCCTGCACTAAAAGACGTGCCAGCTATTAAAAACAATAAGATTTATGTGCTAGACAGCGCCAATGTAACCACTGCCTCCCACTATGTAATCGAAGGAGCAGAAGAAATGGCTGCGATTTTATCTAAGGAGTAACAAAAGATGAAGCAACTGAAAATGCCCGTCTTTTTTATCGCCAGTTTTATATTATTTCTATTCAGTATCGTCATCGCCACGAGTTTCGGTGGCGTGACGATTCCCTTTTTTGAAACCGTTCAAGTTTTTTTGGCGAAACTTCCTTTTTTCTATTTTGAAACGGACTCTACCTTTGAACAGATTTTGCTTTATATTCGCTTGCCACGTGTCATTGTAGCAAGCATTGTTGGTGCCAGTTTAGCTGTGTGTGGGGTGGTCATGCAAAGCTTATTCCGCAATCCGATGGCAGAACCGGGCATCATTGGCATCTCATCAGGAGGCTCTTTAGGAGGAGTCATTGCTATTTATTTTGGATTATCCCATATCAGTACCTTTTTTGTTCCTGTCTTTGGTTTTTTAGGGGCTCTCCTCACTTTGCTTCTTGTCTATATCATTTCTACATCAAACGGCAAAACATCCATGTTAACTCTTCTTTTAACAGGGGTCGCCATCAGTTCGTTCATTTCCGCTTGCAGTTCTCTTATTATTACATACGCGAGCTACGGCCAATTGCAGCAAATTCTATACTGGCTTATGGGCAATTTAAATGGACGGGATTGGGATGATGTAAAGCTGTTAATCCTCCCTTTTATCCTTTGCAATATTCTCATATTCAGCTACCGCAAGCAGTTGGATATTTTATTGCTTGGGGAAGAGGAAGCGAAAAACTTGGGCATCCATGTGCAACGGACACGCACCATTTTATTAATTAGCGCTTCTTTATTAACAGGGGTTTGCGTCTCTTTGACTGGCGCCATTGGATTTGTCGGCTTAATTGTTCCTCATATGATTCGCTTGTTGATTGGGCCAACCCATCGTTATTTGATACCAACCAGTCTGATAGGTGGTGCATTATTTTTAACATTGGCTGACTTAATCGCGCGCCTCGTTATTCGCCCAGCTGAAATTCAAATTGGGATCATTACTGCATTCTTAGGCGCTCCATATTTTATTTTCTTAATATTGCGCCAGAAAAAAATGGAGGGACTTTTATGAATGAAGCGGCTCTTGAAATTCAATCTTTAACCTTTCATCGGAATGCCCGAACCATTTTTAATAACCTTTCCTTCACTGTTGAAAAAGGGAAGTTTATTGCCCTCATTGGACCGAATGGAACGGGAAAATCTACCTTATTAAAATGTTTGGCCGGCATTAATCGGATTGATAGCGGAGACATTAAAATTTTTAATCGGTCCCTTCGACAGCTGAAACCTTTGGAAATCGCCAAACGCATCACCTATATGCCCCAAACGACCACATTAGAAACGAATTTTACTGTGCAACAAGTGGTCGAAATGGGGCGTTATCCACACAAAAAACGGTTTTCCCGCTGGATGAAAGCCGATCAGCTGGCCGTCAAAAAAGCGTTGGAGCAAGTCGGCATCAGCCATTTGAAACATCGATTTGTCCCTTCTTTATCTGGAGGAGAACGGCAGCTTGTCTATTTAGCAAAAGCCATTGCTCAAGAAACAGATATTTTACTATTAGATGAACCGACTTCTGACTTAGATATTTACTATCAAGTCATTGTAACGGACATTCTTCATTCTCTCGTACAGGAAGGAAAAACGGTCATAGCAGCCATTCATGATATCAATTTAGCTACCCGCATTTGTGACCAATGTATTTTTTTAAAAAATGGAAAGTTTGTGGCTTATAATGCCCCTTCTGACGCGTTAAATACTGAAAATATTGCCAAAACATTTCAGGTGAAATCCATCATTTATCAAGAACCTTTAACGAAGAAAAAACAGATGATGCCTGTTGATGTATTAACATAGTGAAGGAGTAAAATTCAATGAAAAAAGATTTACGTTATATTTGTTATAGCTATATGAAAGAAAAAAGCTGCAAAGTGGATTATGAAGTGCTTTCAGATGCTTTAACTGTCAGCATTGGCATGGTGATTCCCTATTTAACCAAAGAGCATGAACAAATTATAAAAGATGATCTTATTCGCCTGCAGCAATTAACGTATCACGCCAATGGTTCTGTTCGGGGCAACCTGGCTATCACGGAAGAAGATGTTGAATGGTTAAGCTCACGGTACGACTATTATAGCGGACAAGTGGGCGAAGCAATGAAACATTTCGTCATACCACAAGGATGTCTGGCAGCACTACATTTGCATCGTGTGAGAAATGATGCAAAGCTTGTTTACCGCGCCTTGTATCATGTACATAAAGAAAACCCGGTTAGCGATTTATTATTCAAATTTATCGGCCTTCTATCAAACGTTGCCCATGCTATGGCTCTTTACGTTAACAAGCTGAACGATGTGAAGGAAATTCCTTTTGATACTAAATCCTATACTTTATCTTAATAAAGAAGAAGCCTTGTTACAGCAAGAATTGGGCTGTATCAAGGCTTTTTTAGTTGCGACTTATTGTTAATCTTGTCGAATCAAATGAGATCTCAACTAAATTCACATTTTTAGGAAATGAAAATATGGAAAAGACCAATAACTATTGAAAAAGCGATTAACGTCATATGTGTTGTTCGTAAGCTTTTAACCTTTTTATTTTTAAATAACATCAACCCAATAACACCAGCTATTGTAAATACAATTATTGATACTAACCCACTTACCCCTTCATCTTCTAATCTTCCTTCATGAAGGTACATGAGAATTCCGTGACTGATACCTAAAATGAGAGTGGCAATTCCAATCAGTATGTGGTATTTACCTAAAAATTTCGTGATCGATATATAAAATTGCTTAATTGACGGAAATGTCGTAATCATCGGTTTTGTTAATCTTCTCATTGGAAATATTAACCCAGCCACTGCAAATGTGATAACGGTTCCCCAGCCAATCATTTCTCCTGCATCTTCATAGCGATCGTCTATATGTTCTTTTTTGCCATACTCCCATTCGTAATGCTCATGATGCTTCCCAAAATCATCATCGGCAAATGCAATGTAACTAGACGTAGAAATCAGTGTAAAAAAGAATGTTAGTGCCATCAATAATTTCAAATATTTCATACATCTTCTCCTGTTCATATTGATTTTTAATAGAAGTGTAAATAAGCAATATGAAAAACCTCTGAAAAAATGTTCGTACTAAAAATTTTTCACTCTATTCTCAGGAAAACTATGTGAATATAAGTTGAAAATTATTCAGTAGATGAAATAATTTTAAAATAAAAAACGAGGCTGTCCAGAAAGTCGAACACTTTCTGAACAGCCTTACTTCTTATAGTAATATCCTCTTAAAAACTTTCCCTGCGGTGGACACAAAACGCGCCTCCTTGTCGCAATTTATCTGCGGCGAAGCACTAGCTAAAGCCGCAAAGGGGACGTCTCAACTTTTCAGACGCCCCCTTTTTTGATTACTTTATTTATTCTACGGTTACGGATTTTGCTAAGTTTCGTGGTTTGTCGACATCGCAGCCGCGGTCAAGAGCTGCATAGTAGCTAATAAATTGGAGTGGCACGACAGAAACCATCGGCGTTAGCAATTGATGAACTTTCGGAATGACAAGGCGGTCATCGTGCTCATCTAGACCTTCCATGGAAATCACGCATGCATTGGCTCCACGGGTTACCACTTCTTTTACGTTGCCGCGGATGTTTAATGCCACTGGCTCTTGCGTAACAAGGGCAAAGACAGGCGTTCCTTTTTCAATCAACGCAATTGTTCCATGCTTCAACTCCCCGCCGGCAAAACCTTCCGCTTGGATATATGAAATTTCTTTTAGTTTTAGAGCGCCTTCCAAACTTACATAATAATCGATATTGCGTCCGATAAAGAAGGCATTTCGCGTAGTTTCTAAATACTCTTTTGAGATTTTATGCAATTCCTCTTTAGAATCGACAATAGACTGAATTGCATTTGCAGCGATGGCAAGTTCTGTTTTTAAATCGAAATCAATCTGATTTCCTTTGCTTTTTCCAGTAACATAAGCGGCAATAGCAAGCACTGCAAGCTGTGCAATATAAGCTTTTGTTGACGCAACTGCAATTTCAGGGCCAGCATGAAGAAGCAATGTGTAATCCGCTTCACGGGAAAGAGTAGAGCCTGCTACGTTTGTAATCGTCAAAGTTGGATGGCCCATTTTTTTCACTTTCACAAGCACTTGTCTGCTGTCAGCTGTTTCCCCTGATTGGGAAATGAAGATGAACAGCGGTTTTTCAGAAAGCAAAGGAATGTTATAACCGAATTCGCTTGAAATGTGCACTTCCACTGGAATACATGCAAGTTTTTCAAAATATTGTTTCCCAACAAGCCCTGCATGATAGCTCGTGCCCGCTGCAATAATATAGAGTCGATCTGCATTTTTCAATGCCGTTAATATTGCTTCATCAACGATCAATTCGCCAGCATCATTCGTGTATTGTTGAATAATTTTTCGAACGACACCAGGTTGTTCATCCATTTCTTTCAGCATGTAATGAGGATATGTTCCTTTTTCGGCATCGCTTGCATCAAGCTCGACTGTATATGGATTGCGTTCAATTTTTTGGCCATCTAAAGTAGAAATTTCTACTTTGTCTTTATGCACAAGCACAATTTCTTCATCATGGATTTCAATAAATTGATTTGTCACTTGCAGCATCGCTAATGCATCGGAAGCAACAACGTTAAATCCTTCTCCCACGCCGATAAGTAAAGGAGATCTGTTTTTCGCCACATAAATTGTATCCAAATCTTCTTTATCTAAAAGGGCAATGGCATAAGAACCATGTAATAGTGAGATTGCTTTACGGAAAGCTTCTTCTGTGGACAATCCTTCATTAACAAATAATTCAACAAGCTGAACAATTACTTCTGTATCCGTATCAGATTTCATTGGAACATCTTTTAAATATTCTCTTTGAAGCAAGTAATAGTTTTCGATAACCCCGTTGTGAACAATCGTAAATCTGCCAGATGCGCTTTGATGGGGATGAGCATTGACTTGATTTGGTTCACCGTGAGTCGCCCAACGCGTATGGCCAATGCCGATAGTTCCCTCAACTTGATCATCCACGATTTCACGCAAGTGAGCTATTCTGCCTTTATCTTTAAAAACTGTAACGCCATTTTCATTTAAAAGAGCAATCCCTGCTGAATCATAGCCGCGGTATTCTAATTTTTCTAGTCCTCTAATTAAGATTTCTTTGGCATCTAAACTGCCATTAAATCCGACAATTCCACACATAGATATTCCTCCAATTGCAAGCGATATCTTTATAGATTTTGAAAAAGACAATAAAAAACTTCCCTACATTTGCCTCTTTTTTGCCGTTGAATTCTGATTAATTCAATCCATTCAAAAAAGAGATGTAGGATTGATACCGCTTTATTAATATTTTTTCGTATTGCCTTTTCGTTCCTTTGTCCATAAAATCGCTTTTATGTTTTAAGAACGAAATTACGACCGGGCAATGCGGTCGGGAGGTACCCGCCGAAAACTCGATAAACCTCCTCCTCGTCAACTAAGGATTGAACGTCCGATTTCCTTAGTCCGGGCGCTATAATTATTTTCCACTGGTTTTATATAGCGCGTCACTACCCTCCTTTGTCGCGCTGTGCAATTTTTGTAAAATATTAGAAGTGTGTTTAAAAAAAAATCAAACACCCTTCATAATACAGAATATGCTGCTATCCGTCAACGATTTACAAAAATCATTACTAAATTTTCTATGGATCAACTGAGGTTGGGACAAATCTAAAAATTATTAAAATTGATTTCCGTTCCGGGGACGCTTTCCGCGGGCCCGGCTAGACTCTCCTCTGAGTCATTCCTTTGCTCCTCGTGGTCTCGAGAGGGCTCGTCGCAGGAAAGCTTTGAATTTACTTCCTTGAGCTTGCTCCGCTTTGCGACTAAGCGTGCGCGACAGAAACTTGCCCCGTCACTTCAATCAATTTTTCGTTAGTTCAATTGTTTATCAAAACTCTTTCAACTGCCCCTTTCATTTTTTGTTTATGTCCCAGCCTCAAAAAAGTATTAGAACATTATTATTCCTGAAACTCTTTCTCTTTTAATAAATTGACGATTTCCCTATTAAATTCAGGCAAATCATCTGGTGTTCTGCTTGTGACTAATTGATTTCTGCAAACTACAACCGGTTCATCATGGAATTTGGCACCGGCATTTTCTAAATCCACTCGAATGGATTTATAGCCTGTCACGTCACGTCCTTCCAATTCTCTTGCGGAAATTAAAAGCTGCGGCCCGTGGCAAATGGCAAATACAAATTTATTGGCTTTCATAAATGCTTTTACAAAATCTACGATGCGGTCATCATCTCGCAAAAGGTCCGGTGAAAATCCGCCGGGGATGAACAAAGCATCAAAATCATCCGGATTTACTTCTTCAATGCCATAATCAATATCTACTTTGGCTCCCCTTTTTCCTTTTACTGTTTTGTTGCCTTCTTTATCAATGGTCACAATGGTATGACCAGCATTTTCTAAAGCTTCTTTAGGACTTGTAAATTCGACATCTTCAAACAAATCGGTAATTAGCGTTGCAACTTTTGCCATATAATCACCACTCCCTTTGAGATTTCACATTTTTACTATTGCCTATTCCGGATTCAAATAATCAACTCCTGTGGAATTCGTTCAGGGAAATGGAGGAGCTTGCCGTTTGTGAATATTTTCCTTCAGAAAAAAACTGTGCAGAATATCCACCTACATGAATATCTGCACAGTCTCACTCCTTATTCAGCTAAACCTAATTCTTTTTTAACCACTTCTGCGATGCGGTTTGCGTAGCTTTCACATTCTTCTTCTGTCGGCGCCTCTACCATTACTCGGACTAATGGTTCCGTACCAGAAGGGCGAACTAACACACGGCCATTCGTGCCAAGTACGTTTTCCACTTCTTTAATGGCCTCTTGTACTTTTGGATTTTCTTTTACTTTATGTTTATCTGCTACCCGAACATTGACTAAGCGCTGAGGATACACTTTCATTTCTGATGCTAGTTCGGATAACGGTTTTCCAGTCAATTTCATAATGCTCACTAATTGAATCGCTGTCAGCATACCGTCACCCGTTGTATTGTAGTCAAGGAAAACGATGTGGCCGGATTGTTCGCCGCCTAAGTTGTAATCATTTTTTCTCATTTCCTCAACGACATACCGGTCTCCAACCGGCGTTTGTACGCTCGTCATTCCGTTTTCTTCTAGCGCTTTATAGAATCCCATGTTGCTCATAACAGTTGAAACAACGGTATTTTTCTTTAAAAGCCCTCTGCTGTTTAAATATTTGCCGATGATAAACATGATTTGGTCGCCATCAATAATATTTCCTTTTTCATCGACAGCAATTAAGCGGTCTCCATCGCCGTCAAAAGCCAATCCTACATCCGCTTCCCGTTCTAAAACAAATTGCGCTAGCTTTTCTGGATGGGTTGAACCTACCCCATCATTAATATTTAATCCGTCAGGTGAAGCACCCATTGTGGAAATATCCGCCTCTAGATCAGCAAATAAATGGGTTGCCAAAGAAGATGTTGCTCCGTTTGCGCAGTCAAGGGCCACATGAATGCCCTCAAAATCAACATCCACTGTTTGTTTTAAATACGAAATATATTTTTGGCCGCCTTCAAAATAATCGCTTACTGAACCTAATTCAGCACCAATAGGCCTAGGAAGTGTATCTTGTTCTGATTCAAGCAATTTTTCAATTTCTTCTTCTTGTTCATCAGTTAATTTAAAACCATCTGGCCCGAAAATTTTAATTCCGTTATCTTGAACCGGATTGTGGGATGCAGATATCATAACCCCCGCATTTGCATTCATGACACGCGTTAAATAAGCAACTCCAGGTGTGCTAATTACACCCAATCTCATTACCTCTACACCAATCGAAAGCAATCCAGCTACTAATGCTCCTTCCAACATATGGCCGGAAATTCTCGTATCTCTACCAACAATGACTTTTGGTCTTTCTTTTGCGTTTTTTGTTAAAACATATCCCCCCGCGCGTCCAATCTTAAATGCAAGTTCCGGCGAAAGTTCTGTATTTGCAACTCCACGTACGCCGTCTGTTCCAAAATATTTTCCCATAACTATTCTCTCCTTCAACACTTGACATTCCATACTTTTTATTTTTGATGGAATCAAAACCAAGTAAAAATATGTTTTTGAATAGATTTATGATGACTTTTGAAAGGACTCATTTTTATTCCCATGCTAATATTACTCATGGCTATTTTGCTCTGCATTCGTTGTTTCGTCAACACCTGATTCAGATTGATTCGTTTTTGTTACATTTACACGTACTGTAATTTTTTCTGTACCTAATTTAGTAGCTCCTTTAGGTACTTTTAAGTTCACATCATAATTTCCTGAACGTTCCACCTGTGATACGTCAAATTCTAATTCTAACGATTTAATGGAATCAACGACTGATTTTGGACCAAACACTTCAACCGATTTTGTATCGGTTTCTAATTGATTGACGGTAACTCCTGCTGGTGGTGATCCTGTTTGCTTTAATACAATTGGTACTGTTTTACTATATTCACTCACTTCCACAGTTACATTGACTTTGTCTGGGTTAATCATCACGTCTAGTTTATTCAGATTATTATCCAGAACTTTCACATTTGCCTCTTGGGTAAAGGATTCATTGATTCCTTTTTCAGCTGAAACCGTAGCTTTTACATAGCTGATATTTTCAATAACACTTTTAGCACCGGTCACAGCCACTTTGCTCGGTTCAGCCTTCATTGATTTTAACACATAGCCATCAGCAAATAACTGATTATTGATTTCTGGATCTACTTTAAATTCCTTCGTCACTTTTTCTTCAATGACAACATCCACTACTTGTGGATTAATTGTCACTTTTAATTTATCTGAAAAGTTTTCATGCTGGATTGTCACCCGATGTTCCCCGATTAACAATGAATTTAAGTCTACAAATACTTTAAAGTCTTTTTTAAATTTGGTTTGCAATACAAGTTGCATTGGGCCTTCAATGGTTACATCCACCGTTTCTGGCAGCCCCGTCACAATGAAATTTTCTGAATCGTAATAGGCTTCAAGAGGGACATCTGTAATAATATCAACATGATTATTGGATGTGGTTGTCTCAGTTTTGTCCGTTAATTCTGCTTTGACATAAAAGAAAAGGAGGATTGCTAAAATGAAAGCTATTGCTCTTAACGCCCATATATTATCAAAAAATTTATCCATGTTTTTTCCCCCTCCAAGTCCACTTAGAGGACGCTTCTAATTCACCTTCGGGGCCAAACCATAATGTTTTCAGCAGCGATTCGAAATTCTCTAAAGAGAGATTTCTATGTAAATTTCCATTGACTGCAATGCTGATCGAGCCGGTTTCTTCTGACACAACCACTACGATGGCATCTGTCACTTCACTTAATCCTAGCGCAGCTCTATGCCTTGTCCCCAGCTCTTTAGAAATCAAAGTGCTTTCAGATAGAGGCAAGTAACAAGCAGCTGCGGCAATACGGTTTTTTTGTATAATCATCGCTCCATCATGAAGTGGGGTGTTTGGAATAAATGTATTGATAATTAATTCAGAAGAAATGTTTGCATCAAGTCGGATGCCGGTTTCTATATATTCATTTAAACCTGTTTCTTTTTCAATGGAAATTAATGCGCCAATCCGTCTTTTAGCCATGTAGCTGACCGCTTTTTTCATGGATTCAGTTAATCGTGCTTGTTCATCTTCTAGTTGATTGACTGAACGTTGAAAAAGTCTGCCTCGTCCAATTTGCTCAAGGGCTCTACGGATTTCCGGAGTAAAGATAATAATGATAGCCAGAAATCCCCAATCAATAACTTCTTGCAGCATCCAGCCTAAAGTATCCAAACCGAACACTTCAGTGGCAATGCGGGCAATAATAATAACAAATAGTCCCTTTAATAACTGAACCGCTTTTGTCCCCCTGATAAGGGTTAATATTTTATATATCACATACCATACGAGTATTACGTCTAATAAGCTAAAAATGATATTTACAGGTGTCAAATCTGTAAATTGCTCAATTATATCCATGTGGCATCCCCCACTTATCTTACCAAATCAATCACAAAAAGTTATAGACATTAAAGGTTATGCTTTTGGTATACAAATATTGTTCATTTCTAAATTTAATAAAAGTTCACCCTTCACATACTATTAACAAAACAAGTATATCATAATCAAATCCTTTCAGCCTTTTAGAATAACGAAACTTTTTCATAAATGTTTCTTATATTTTCACAAAGCAGAAAAAACGGATTTGTACTGAAATAAAAAAGAAGAGGCTGTCCAGAAAGTCGAACACTTTCGGAAACAGCCTTACTTCTTATAGGAATATTCTCTTAAAAACTTTCCCTGCGGTGGTCACAAAAAGCGCCTCCTCATTTCAATTTATCTGCGGCGAAGCACTAGCTAAAGCCGCAAAGGGGACGTCTCAACTTTTCAGACGCCCCCTTCCATCATGTTAATCATTTTCCTTATTTAATGGGACAAATAAATCCTTTGACATTCGTTTAACCTCATACCATACCCACTCAAATATTTGGTCAATTTCTTCTATTTGTCCAGTCACCACTGCTGATGATGCCATATACTCTCCATTTATAACAATCACATTGCCGTCAACTTCTCCTTCAACGACAATATCTCCATTTTTAACAACGACATCTCCTTTCACCACTTCACCTTTTGGAACAATCACAGTTTGACCTTCAACAATTAAATTCGGTTGCTTCGTTACGGAAAATTTATCATCATGAAAGCTTCCAAACAGCGTTGCACTCATAAATAGAATAAACATAGCCGCCGCTACTAAGAACGGATGTCTTCGCAACCATTTTTGTATACCCACTCGACTTTTTGGCCGTGGAAGACGCTTCATCACTGATTTTTCAAAATGTGGAGGTGCCGTAACTTGTGCCGCACTTTTTATAAATGCTACTGCATCACTTAATTGATGCATATGTTCCTGACATGCCGTACAGGTCTTCAAATGCTGCTTAAGTTCTTGTTCGTGTTCACGGCTAATGTCTCCATCCAAGTACTCGTGCATAAATTCAATAATTTGTGGTGGACACGTATTCATGCAATTCCCCCCTTACAGTTCGTTTAACTGCTTTCTTAATGCTTCACGACCTCTATGAATTCTAGTTTTCACTGTTCCTAGTGGTAAATCAAGGATTTCGCTGATTTCTTGAAGCGAACATTCTTCGATATATTTTAATACAATTACCGTACGATATTTTTCAGGCAATCTGCTAATTTCATATTGGATGCGTTCTTGAAATTCCATTTGAAGAGTTGCATCTTCCGGTAACTGTTCATCATTAGCAATATGAGAATACATATTCAATCCATCAGTTCCTTCTACCTCTGCATCTAAATAATAATCCGGCTTCTTTTTACGAATCCGGTCGATACAAAGGTTCGTTGCGATTCGATAAAGCCATGTCGAAAACTTTTTCTTAGAATCGAACGTATGCAGATTGATGTAGGCTCGAACAAAAGCCTCTTGGGCGATATCTTCAGCCTCTTGTTTATTTCCAAGCATTCGGTAGCAAATTTGGTACAACTTGTGCTGGTAAAGGCTCACAATATCTGCAAACGCATTTTGATCCCCTTTCAGCACTTGCTTTATTCTCTTTTTCACTAACGCATCCATGCATTAACTCTCCACCTTTTGTAGGTTAAATAGTGTACGAACGAATACCATAAAAAGTTTCATTTTTCTTAAAAAAATTTTTATTTCTAATAAAGTATAGAATAGTTAATATATAGAAATAAATAGTGATTTTTACACTAATTTTTCTCCGAGCAACGAACCCATTAGCGCAACTGCCGTATCAGCAGTTTTATTGCGCTCATCAAGAATGGGATTCACTTCCACAAATTCGCATGATGTAATGATTTTTGCCTCTTCCAACATTTCCATCGCTAAATGGCTTTCCCGATACGTAATACCTCCAGGTACTGGCGTTCCAACTCCCGGCGTATAGATTGGGTCTAGTGCATCTAAATCAATAGAAATATGCACACCATCCACTTGGCGAGCCTTTAAATAAGCCACCGTTTCTTCAATTACTTTAGACATGCCCATTCGGTCTATTTCATGCATTGTAAATATTTTAATTTTTTTATTTTTAATTAACTCTCTTTCCCCTTCATCAATCGAACGGGCACCAATAATAACAACGTTCTCAAATTTTAAGAAAGGCGCACCTTTCGCAATATTGATTAATCGTTCATCCCCGAGTCCAAGATTAATCGCTAAAGGCATTCCATGGATATTACCGGATGGCGTTGTCTCAGGTGTATTAATGTCTGTATGTGCATCAAACCAAATCACACCTAAATTTTGATAATGTTTTCTTATACCTGCTATGGAACCGATGGAAATGCTGTGATCTCCTCCAAGAATGACTGGAAATCTTCCTTGTTCAATCACTTCATCAACTTTCTTTGCCAATTGTTCACTAACGTCTAATACTTCCTCTAAATTTAATAATTTATGGTCATTTCGTTTACTTTTCTCTAATTTACGGACAGATACATTTCCTTCATCCACCACATCATAACCTAATTTTTCCAACCTCTCAATTGCCCCGGCATATCTCATTGCACTAGGCCCCATATCTACACCTCGACGCTGCTGACCATAATCTGATGGTACCCCAATAATTGAAATTTTTTTTCGATTCAAAATAACACCCCCTAGTTATACTTTAATTTTATGTTAGGTATATATAGTGACTCAACTCGACACAATTCTGTATAAATATTCACTTCATATAGCTAAACGATATAAACAAAATGCTAAAAAAATTTTTAAGAGCTGCATAATATTTAATTGATATAATCTAAAAGGGATTCTGGAGAATAGTTTGTGCAAAGTAATCTCCGTTTTTCGTTACTCCAATCGTTTTAAAATCGAAAAAAATCCTTTACTCGTACTGAGTAAAGGATCTCATTTGTTATAACTATTCATTTAACACTTTATTGAAGGGTTACATATCCGAGTTTTTCATTTAACAATGGCTGGGGTACCAGGATTCGAACCTGGGCATGACGGAATCAAAATCCGTTGCCTTACCACTTGGCTATACCCCAATAACTGGTGGAGGGGGGCGGATTCGAACCGCCGAACCCAAAGGGAACGGATTTACAGTCCGTCGCGTTTAGCCACTTCGCTACCCCTCCAAAAATTCATATGGTGGAGGATGACGGGATCGAACCGCCGACCCTCTGCTTGTAAGGCAGATGCTCTCCCAGCTGAGCTAATCCTCCTAAAATAAATAATGACCCCTACGGGATTCGAACCCGTGTTACCGCCGTGAAAGGGCGGTGTCTTAACCACTTGACCAAGGGGCCATTTGCCTTTCCGCAAGACAAGAACAATATTATCATGTTTTTTTTAACTATGCAATAGAAAAAAATAATTTTTTTCTAAAAAACACTAACGTCGCATAAATAAGTTTGGAACTTTCAGATTTTATTTTTCATCCGTCATACGGTCAAATCGCTCATAATCTAAGTATCCCCGATCGAAAAAATATAGTTGCAGAAAATTCAGATTTATTATGTCTATTGATATTTTTTTGCGACACTAGTGTAACTAAATAAACATACTTTTGAAGAATGATACGCTGCCCATATAAGTTGATGCAAACACTACTCTATCCATGATTCATCTCCCACCTTTTAGATTGACCTTCCCTTTACTATCAATAAGGCGGGAGAGTTCTCTCAAAAAGCTGCTATCATTACCATACAACTCGTTGGCGTTGTCGATAGCTTCTTCCTTCTTTCAGATCTTTCCCTGAACCTAAATAATGTTCGCTGATCGTTTTATCTTCTAATAAAGCTGAAGCCTCTCCCTTCATTACAACTCTTCCATTTTCAATAATATAACCATAATCAGCAATGGAAAGGGCGATGTTCGCATTTTGCTCAACTACTAGAATGGTCAATCCTTCTTCCTCGTTAATTTTCTTGATGTTTTCAAAAATTTCTTTCACAAGCAATGGAGCAATACCTAGTGATGGTTCATCCAGGAGTAGTAATTTTGGCTTTGCCATTAATCCTCTTCCAATGGCCAACATTTGCTGCTCTCCACCTGATAAATAGCCTGCTTTTCGATGTTCGAGCATTTTTAGTTTTGGAAAGTATTCGTAAATTTTATCTATATCTTTTTTAATGCTGGAACGATCTTTTCTTGTATAGGCGCCTGCATACAAATTTTCTTCCACCGTTAAATCTTTAAAGATTCGACGACCTTCCATACATAAAAAGATGCCCTTTTTCACCAATTGGTCAGGTGAAGTATTGTGAATTAATTCCCCTTGAAATTCAATGGTCCCGTCAGTAATATGTCCATCTTCCGCTCCTAAAAGGCCGGAAATGGCTTTTAATGTTGTCGATTTCCCTGCTCCATTGCTGCCAAGCAGGGCAACAATTTGGCCTTCTTTCACGTGCAGCGATATTCCCCGCAACGCTAGAATCATTTTTTGATATACCGCTTCTAAATTGCTTACTTGGAGCATTTTTTCTCCCCTTTCATCACCATTAAAGAGAAAAGGGACATGATTGTTTGTCCCTTTTTCAACATCTTTATTAGTCTCTATAGCTGAAGTAATCTGTGATTGGTTCCCATTTTCCGTTTTTCACAATTCCTAAACGAGTCTTTTCAGTACCTGCATGGTTGTCTGGAGCAAATGATACGTTAGCAGCAAGTCCGCCTAAATCTAGATTTTGAATTGCCTCAAGCCCTTCGCGAATTTGTGGGCCGGTTAAATCTCCTTCTGGATATTTTTCTGCAGCAATTTTAATGGCTTCTACCATAATTTTTGCTGCTACCCATCCTTGCACGAATTTTTGGTTGATGTCATCGATTGTTTTGCCTTTTGCATCTAAATATTCTTTCATCTCTGCCATGCCTGGCATATCTTCGTATGGGAAAGCATGTGAAAGAATGCCAATATACCCTTCTGCCACATCGGCACCGACAATATCAATAATTCCTTCACCGGCTGCCCAGTTTAATCCGATAAATTGCGTGTCGATGCCTAATGTTTTAGCATCTCGTAAAATTGTCGCAGTTGCACCCCAAGTTTGTTGGATAATCGCATAATCAGGATTTTTCTTTTCCATATTTAACAATTGAGATTGCGCTTCTGTTGCTTGAACATCAATTACTTGTTCATCCACCACTTCCACTCCAACTTCTTTTGCATAGGCTTTGATGTCTTCAATTGGAGAACGGCCGAAAGCTGTATCATTGTAAAGCAGCGCCAATGTAGGAGGGTTATCTCCTTCATGATTCTCTACAATCCATTTCAGAATAGCGCGTCCTTGGTCGGAATAGGATGCAGCTGTTAAAAAGTTGTATGGACTCTCATCAAGATTTTTTAAGTTTTCAGAGTAGGATGCTGAAATGAACGGCAATTGGTCAGCAGCAACTTGTTGTCTTAATGCCTCAGTGTCGCCAGTACCCCAACCTAAAATCGCGACAGCCTTTTCTTTGTCACGCAATTCTTGATAAAGTTTTTGGGCTTCTGGAATTTGGTAAGCATAGTCTTTGCCGACTAATTTTAAGTTAAGCCCTTCTACTCCACCTTTCATTTCCAAATACTCAAAATACGCTTTTTCCCCTTCCGCATATGGAGTCCCTACATCTCCAGTGCCTCCGGTGATATCATACAATCCACCAACAACTACTGTGCGTTTGCCGCTGCTATCGCTAGAACTTGATGAGCTGTCGGATGAAGTGCTTGTACTTGCAGAATCTTCACCTCCGCAAGCCGCTAGAAGGAGTAAGAACACCCCTAATAAAATCCCCAATAAACTTTTGTGTTTCAACGTGAAATCCCCCTTGTTTTTTATATATTTAAATTTGGTTATAAACTTTAGTAAGAAAATGGCCAAACTTTGAAATAATGTTTAATGTTTTGCCATATATGATCTAATCCCCCTGGCTCAAAAATTAAAAATAGAATAATTGCCAAACCAAATACAAATTCCTTAAAAGCTGAGAATAATTGATAAAGATTTGGCATGTAAGCAGTTAATAAATCAACAACAGATGTGAGCCCAACCGGCAATAACGTAATAAAGATTGCTCCTAAAATTGATCCAAGAATACTTCCTAGTCCGCCAATGAGCACCATGGCGAGATATTGAATGGAAACTTGGATATTGTAAAGCTCAGGGCTTACAATCATTGTGTAATGTGCTAGCAATGCACCAGCAATTCCTACAAAGAAAGAGCTGATGATAAAAGCCAAGACTTTATAATAAAACAGATTAATCCCCATAATTTGCGCTGCAATATCCCGATCCCGCACCGCTAAAAAGGCTCGGCCTACTCTCGTTCTCAATAAGTTGACGGAATAAAGGACCGTTAAAATTAAAATAATGATGGATAAATAATAGTAAGAAGAATTAGACATAAACGTAAAATTTCCAATGGTCGGGCGGCTTAAAACCATGCCTGCTGTCCCGCCTGTGACGCTATCCCATCGGCTGATGATAAATGTAATAATCACTTGAGCTGCAAGGGTTGCGATAGCTAAATACAGGCCTTTCAGACGAAGGGAAGGAATTCCAAACAAACCGCCGACGACAGCTGTAACAATCCCTGCAAGTGGAAGAGATATCCAGAAACTTAAACCATAAGTGGTTGTAAGAATGGCTGTTGTATATCCTCCAACTCCTAAAAAAGCTCCCACTCCTATTGAAATCTGGCCGGTAAATCCGGTTAAAATGTTCAATCCGATTGCACCAATTGCAGAAATGGCGCACAAAGTCAGCATCCCCACCCAATAGTTGGATGCGTAAAATGGCAGTGTCAGCAAGATCACTATTAGAATGAGCCATTTTATGAATTCGCTCTTTGTACCAAAAAGTTTCATATCTTCTTTATAGGAAGTTTTGTAATTTCCACATTCTCTTACAAACAAATTCCTCATCCATTACACCCTCTCAATACCGCGGCTGCCAAATAATCCATGCGGTTTTAACATTAAAATTAAAAGAACGACAATAAATGGTACTACGTCTTTTAAGCCTCCCCCTACGAGAGGATCTAAATATCCTCCTGCTAAGTTTTGAATGATGCCAATGAGAAATCCTCCAACAATCGCACCGATGACACTATCAAGTCCTCCAAGAATTACGACAGGCAAAACGGTTAAACCGATAGCTGACATGGTTGGATTAACGCCATTAATATTTCCTAGCAATATTCCTCCAATTCCAGCTACCATTGCGGCGATGATCCAAGTTACCGCCAATACAAATTTCACGCTCATCCCCATCGATAAAGCGGCTTGCCGGTCATCAGCCACTGCCCGCATTGCAAGTCCGATTTTGGAAAACTTGAAGAATAATGAAAAGATGATTAATAGAATCATGACAATAATGAAAGACCATAAGTAGACGGGCGTTACAATGATGCCTCCTAAATTTAACGGTGTCTGAGGAAATACAGGAGGGAATGTTCTTGTTGTATGACCCCAAATAATGTGAACAGCACCTGCGAGTAAACTGGATAATCCAAGAGTCGCCATAATAACCGAGATGGTTGGTGCATTTTGTAATTGCCGAATGACTAGTCGCTCCACAACTAATCCCAAGATTGCGCTTATGATTAACGTACCAATAAACGCAACAAGAAACGGCACATTCAATGCTGTCATCAGTACTAAACAAATATATGGACCAAATAATACAAATTCGCCATTTGCTAAGTTTAACGCTCCACTTGCCCGGTAAATTAAAACAAATCCTAATGCAACTAGACCGTAGATGCTGCCAACAACTATTCCATTAATAAGCATTTGCAAGAAGAACATCCTCAGGCACCTCCAAATTCTGCTCCAATTGAATGATGCGCAGCTGGATTTCCTTCATAGAATCTTTTTCTGATAATCGCACTTGAATAGTTTCATGACGGGAATACATCGCATCAATCAATTCTTTATAAGTGTTTTCCACATAGTTTCTTCTAATTTTTAATGTTCTTGTAAGTTCTCCAGCATCCGCTGATAATGGTTTGTGTAATAAGATGAATTTTTTCACCCTTTCTTGCGGCGGCAATTCGTCCATTACTCTGATTATTTCCTGCTGGATTAATTCAATCACTTGATTATTAACTGATAAATCAGAATATTCTGTATATATCACCCGCTGTTTGTCTGCCCATCTTCCAACCGTCATCATGTCAATATTGATAAATGCCGTTAAAAATGGACGGTTTTTTCCAAACACAACCGCTTCTTGAATATATGGACTAGTTTTTAATATATTTTCAATCTTGTGAGGATATATTTCTCCTTTTGGCATGTAGATAACATCTTCTTGTCGGTCTAAGATAAATAAATGACCATCTTTATCAAGGAAACCTTTATCCCCGAGAGAAATCCATCCATCCACAATCAATTTCTGATGTTCTTCTTTTAAGTATCTAGAAAAGATGGCATTATTTTTTAAATAAACAAGACCATCTTCCTCAATTTTTACTTCTGTATTCGGAAGTGCTAAACCAGAACTGCCTGCTTTAATGTCATCATCCCGTTGAACAATGGCCATTCCTGCAACTTCTGTTCCGCCATAAGTCTGTTTTATATTCACCCCTATGCTATGATAAAAATAGAGAGCTTCAGGATGTAGTGCTGCGCCGACCACATAGGCTCTTTTCGTTCTTGCAAATCCTAAATGATCGCGAATTGCACTAAAGACTATGGCATCTCCTAGGAAGTACATGAATCGATCCATGGCAGATAAGCGGGTTTTTTCCAATTTTGCCTTTGCCCGTTTGTCCCCATATTTTTTGAAAAAATAATAGACTTTTCTTTTGAACCAGCTTGCTCCCTCTATACGCACCTGCACGTTTGACATAATTGATTGATACACTCTTGGAGAAGCTATTATCGTTTGGGGCCCAATTTCCCTTAAATCGCCAATCACCGTATCTGGCCGTTCCGGGAAATTTACGGTGTGTCCAGTCAACATTGGAATGACGATACTCATTATTTGTTCATGAATCCATGAAAGTGGGAGAAAGGAAAAATAGTCATCCGTTTTTTTCATTTCATCCAATTGAATTAAGTTTTTGGCAGCTTCAATTAATTGATAATGGGTATATACAGCTGCTTTTGGATCTCCGCTTGTGGCTGCACTATATGCAATAAGCGCTTCTTGTTGGTCGCTTAAAAAGCGAATCGCTTCTTCAAAGAAAGAAGGATGCTCTTTTAAGAGTTCCTCTCCCATTTTTAATAATTCCTTCATGGATGCTAACTTTGAATGCTGATAATGCCTCAAGCCCCGAACGTCATAGTAAACGATATGTTCAACAAAAGGAATTTCCTTTTCTATCGACAATAATTTATCGACTTGCTCCTGATCTTCAACAATGACGATTCTCGGCTTTGTATCATTCAAATAGTATTGAATTTGCTCCGGCAAAGATTCCTGGTAGATTCCAACAGCTATGCCGCCTATGGTATGGACAGCAAGTTGGGCATATATCCACTCAGGCTTATTTTCTCCGATGATTGCAAGGATTTCCCCCGCTTTAAAGTTATAATGTTTTTGTAAAACAATAGATAGTTTTTTCACATTCTCTAAATATTCATTCCAAGTGATTTCTTTCCATATCCCTAATTGTTTTTGCCTAAAGGCCACCCCAGAGAAATCTTGATTGGCGCGTTCAATTAATAGAGATGGCAGCGTCGCCTCTTTAATCATGCTTTTCCCCCTTCCAAGACGGTTTCCTCTCCGATATAAGCCTTAATCACATCCGGATTTTCTCGAACTTCAGTTGGCGTGCCAAACCCTATCAGTTTACCGAAGTCTAGCACCGCAATGTGATGAGATAGACTCATAACTACCCCTAAATCATGTTCAATCAGAACTACTGTCGTATTCATTACTTCATGCATATCCAATATAAATTGCGACATTCTTTCCTTTTCCGCGCCGTTCATTCCTGCCATCGGTTCATCCAATAATATAAGCTCCGGGTTCAATGCTAATGCCCGTCCTACTTCAACCCGTTTTTGAAGCCCATAAGGAAGGGTTCCCACCGGTTTGTGGCGAATATCTTGCAGCTCCAAAAATTCAATCACTTCTTCCACTTTTTCGCGATGTTCAATTTCTTCCTTTGATGCCTTTCCAACATAAATTCCGCCGCTAAACACGCCGGATTTCATTAATGTATGTCTTCCCAATTTAATATTGTCCAACACTGACATATGCGCAAATAAAGCAATATTTTGGAATGCCCGCGCAATACCTAATGTCGTTCGTTCATAAGGCTTCATGTTCGTAATATCTTTTCCTTTATAGCGGATGGAGCCGCTTGTCGGCCGATACAGTCCGCTGATACAATTCAACATACTTGTTTTTCCCGCCCCGTTTGGACCAATAAGCGAGAATATTTCTCCCTCATTAATGTGAAATGAAACTTGATCTAAAGCTTTCACTCCTCCAAAATGCAATGAAACGTTTTCTATTTCTAAAATCGGCCCCAAACAACTTCCCCCTTCTTTCTTTATCTCACTCGAAGTTAATAGACAGTAATGTTTTGTATAATATACTATTTGTTTTTATTATTTATGATTAAAATTCTATAATTTTTTTAAGTTTTTTTATTATACATATCTCTCAAATTCAAAAGGATTATGGGGGTAAATACTAAATTATTTTAGTATGATGTTTTTACTGAAATAACTTTTGATAAAGATGATATCTATGGGGAAAATTATTTTATTATAAAACAATCACTATCCCTATTAACATTCTTGGTTTAATGACGGAAGAATAAAAAAGGTTGATAGTTTATAAGGTAGGATTATGAGAATTGCATTTATAGAGGATGGTATAAAGATAGGAGATAAAAAAAGGCAAAAAAAATGGCTCCGAAGGTAGGATTCGAACCTACGACCAATCGGTTAACAGCCGATTGCTCTACCACTGAGCTACTTCGGAACGATCTTAATAAAGTTATATTGATTGAGTACAAATTATATTATAACCATATTTTCATTTTTTTCAAGTAGTAAAATTAGAAAGTTTTTTTCCTCGCTTCCTTGATCAGTTAGGGGCATAAAAAAAGGTTCTTTGTCAAATAGTGTTGGTGAAAAAATTTTGTGACTTTCCTGGTATACGTAACCGCACAGCTTAAAGCAACTTCGAATCCTCTAAGCTTTTTTCATTGTGATTAAATTTTGGGTAATCAGAATCCGATTTTTAAAATGGTGGAAGCAGAGATAACCGAAAGAAATGCGTTTAATCACTTTGATTTTGTTATGAATCCCCTCTAAAATGCCGTTGTTATAATCGTATTTCAACGTATTCTCAACGTAATTGATGTATTTGTTGATTGTCTTGATGGCGGGTTTCATATAGCGGGAAACGATATTTTGTTTATTCTCTAATGTTTTCTTTAGGAGCTCAAAGTCTTTGATTTTGATGCAATGTTGCACGTATTGATATAACTCATAGGACGCTTTTAATTCAGAATCTAAATCAATGAGATAGTGGAGAATCTCCACCTCACACATATGCTTTTTAAAGCAACGATGATATGTATAGTTCTTATAATCAAGTTTTGTTTGATCTTTCAGAAGGAGCTTCCAGTATTTTTTTCAATTTATTGTAATTCTTTTTATCCCGATTTATGACGTTGATGCGCGTTTTGTTTAAAGCTCTGCTAAATAGTTGGAGGATATGGAATTTGTCGAGTATGATTTCCGCTTTAGGGAAAACTTCTTGGAAATATAAGGGCTGTACATATCGATGACAATCGTTTTTACCGCATCTCTCGCCTTCTTGGAATACCGTAAGAAATACTCTTTGAGGACATGTAATTCCTGTCCTCCACGATATCCACAATCTCCCCCGTTTCAGAGTCGCAGAAAATAAAGGACATCGCTCCAGCTGCGGATTTCACTGATTTAAACTCATCAAAACACAAATGCTTTGGAAGGTAGTGAACATTTGGTTGATAATAGCTTTTTTAATCGTTTCGGTAGAACAAAAATTTTCATCAAATGTGATATTTTTGTCTTTTATATTGAGTAGGTTTCGTATAGAATGATGGTAAGACTGTGACATCACTCCTTGTAAATGTGGTTTTGGTCGATTACATTTTACCAGAGTTGCGTCACATGTCTCATTTTTTGTGTAAAAAAATGGTGCTGGTTGTATCCACCAACACCAAATATTATAGAGTCTAAAAAAAGCCACTACCGACTTTCTGCCAGTAATAACTTTTTGAGCCTGGCAACGTCCTACTCTCGCAGGGGGAAGCCCCCAACTACCATCGGCGCTGAAGAGCTTAACTTCCGTGTTCGGTATGGGAACGGGTGTGACCTCTTCGCCATCATCACCAGACTCGCATATGTAACTTATTTTAACAGAAGAGGTCCTTATTTTTTATTGAAAAAATGAAAAACAGCCCATGAAATTTCATTCCAAAATTTCATGGGCTGTTTCCATTTTAGAGGGTAAGCCCGAAATATGTGAGATAAATAAAAAAATGCGCACCCTCTGGTACGCACGATGAATAGCCCTTCAATCCCAAGTTTTTTCGGATTGAGGGCTCCGCTCGACTTGCATGTATTAGGCACGCCGCCAGCGTTCGTCCTGAGCCAGGATCAAACTCTCCAAAAAAGAAAATTTGATTAAGCTCAAAATTTGTCCGTCTCTAATCCGTCAACGAGGGTTAACGAATTAGATTATTTAAACATTAACGTTTTGGTGTTCAGTTTTCAAGGTTCATTCGACATTTTTCTTTGTCTTTCGACGACTTTTATATAATATCATCTTTCAATCATTAAAGTCAACACTTTTTCATAAGTTTTTTTAGGAATCTTTTTTATTCTCAAAAAGCCTAAAAAGGAGTTTGACTGATGTTTCGAAAAATAATCATTGTACTATCTATTATGGTAATTTTCTTGTTGATTTATCCACAAAAAAGTTCAATTGTTTCCGTCTTCCGAATGACCGACAAACCACTTATCATATCAAAAGGAAATTATGGACAATCATTAATTATCGAAGTTTCTTTTACCCATGAGGGACTTCCCGAATGGTTGGAATCCCTGAACGCCCCTTATCCTATCTTCATGCTTGATGCAAGTTGGATTGAACGTTCACCTCAACTAGTGGAATTAATTCAAAAGAAAAACATTCCCACTGGTTTACTAGGTGGAATGGGCAAAGAAGAATATAACATAGAAACCTTAAAAAAGGAAGTAGGAATTTATGAAAAATATTTTCATCAAAAGCCGCTGTGGTTTATGACGAGAGATTATGAATACTCTGAAGGGTTGAAGCGAGCTATGTTTAATGAAGAAATTAATTTATTATCACCATCGCATATTTATCAGGATGGCCAGTCATTGAATCAAGTGAAAGGTGCTATTATCAGCATACAACTTCATGAAGAATCCAAACCGAATTTTAAAAATATTACTGCTTTTATGCAATCCCATAAATTTATCTCTTTAGAGGAAAACATTTTTGGCTATAATATTAAATCTACAAAAATGCCGTAAATACATAATACGTTGTCGGCATATGTAAAATAAGAAAAAGCTGCCCAGAAAGATCATTCTTCTGGACAGCTTTTCGTTTTTTTTTGAGAGCATTTATTAAATCAAACTCTATTGCTTTTTGATTTATTTTGCTGCATTTTTCATTGCGGTTTTTTCCTGTTTTCTGGCTATTTTGCGTTCTTCTAACTTTTTGCGGTCTTCATCGGATTTTTTATTGTATTTTGGTAAAGCTAACAGTTGATAAGCGTTTACGGCTACTAGCGGGAACAACAGCAAAGCGACATATGTATCAATATTGCCTTGGCGTCCCATCAGAGGAATAATCCACTCTAAGCTAGTAATTACAATCATAAAGAACATGGCTGATATTAAAATATGCTTTTTCCCTGTTAACTGTACCTTCTTAATTGCCGTGGCAATAGCCCCAAAAATTAATAATATGAGTAAACCTATATAAAACAGCCAATCTTTTGCATTTTCAGCAGCTGGAGCAAAACGGAAAATAATTAAATCTCCTACCACAACAATCATCAATAGGACTTGTACCCAGTTCCATAAAGTTAACGTTCTAAAAACGCCCACCCCGATTTGGTGGATTGTTAAGTAAGCAAAGAATCCTGCTTGGGAAATGACGCTCATTGTGAAACCCAACATTATCATCCAAAGAAAGGCGGCGATAAACTCTCCTATTTCTCCATTTGATAAGTATTCACTGAAAAAATTCCAACGAATAATGATGCCTGCCACTCCTGTGACGACACCGCCGATCAGCATACACATCAAGAAAAATTTAAACCAATTTCGTATTGTCACGATAATGCTCCCCTTATTTTTTTCAATTCATTCATTATTTTATCAATGGTTTTTTAAAAAAGCTATCTAAGTTCTAAACCTGTACATATTTATAAAAGGAATTGTGAACAATAATGAAAAATAGAGCCTTTATATAGAAAGGACTGAGAAAAGGTGAAAAATCCCCTGTTTAATCGATTGCTAACCATAACATTCCTATTGTTGTTGCTCGCTAGTTGTTCCGATGCTACGACTGCCCAACCTTCTTATGAAGAAGTGAAGAAGATTGTTGTTGATGCCATTCAAACGGAAGAAGGGAAAAAAGCAATTCGACAATTATTGGAAGACCCTAGTTTTAGGGAGCTGGTGGTACTGGAGCACAATGAAGTAGAAACAGCCATCAATAATTCACTGATGTCAGAACATGCTCAAGAATTTTGGAGAAAAACCTTCGAAGATCCAAAATTTAAAGAATCCATGGCAAAAAGCATGAAAGATCAGCAAACCGAAATTATGAAGCAGTTAATGAAAGATGCATCCTTTCAACAAGAGTTAATTACATTTTTTGGACAACCGGATATGAAAAAAGAATTGGAATCCATCTTAAAGAGTGCTGAGCTGAGAAAAGAAATTGAAAAAGTGGTCATGGAAACAATTGAGAGTCCATTACTCCAAACAAAATGGCAAGAGTTGATTAAGAAGAGTGGAGAATCTGGAGGTTCAAAGGAAAACGAAAAGGAAAAAGATTCTAGCGGAGGACAAGGACAATCAGATGGTGGAGATATGTAGCTAATGGCGCAAAAAATGCGGTTTTATCCATTAGCAAAAAAGCGACGGGGCGCGTCTGAAAAGTCATTTCAAGATGCCCCCTTTGCATCTGTCGCACACGCTTAGCCGCAGATAAATTACGACGAGGAGCGCGTTTAATGTTACAACCGCAGGAGCAAAGATTTTTCATATGATTTTACTATTCGAAATGGGGCTGTCCAGAAAGATTTACACTTTCTGGACAGCCCCTTCGCTCTTTTCTTTATTGTTCCAATTTATCAATTACTTTTTGAGCAATATCCATATAAATTTTGCCTGTTGGATGGTCTGGTTCGTAAATAGATGGAGCAAAATCCTCATTATTCCAATCCGGTTGTCCTAGAGGAATTTGACCTAATAAATCCGTGCGCAATTCTTCCGCAAGTTTTTTGCCGCCGCCTTTGCCAAAGACATATTCCCGCTCGCCAGTTTTGGATTCATACCAAGACATATTTTCAATGACGCCAAGCACTTCATGGTTTGTTTGAACAGCCATTGCTCCTGCCCGCGCTGCTACAAATGCCGCTGTTGGATGTGGAGTTGTGACAATAATTTCTTTTGAAGTTGGCAATGCTTGGTGAACATCTAACGCAACATCACCAGTTCCAGGCGGCAAATCAAGTAGCAAATAGTCAATATCTCCCCACTCGACATCGCGGAAGAATTGATCTAGTACTTTTCCAAGCATTGGACCGCGCCAAATAATCGGTGCGTTATTTTCCACGAAAAATCCCATGGAAATGACTTTTACTCCTTTGCGTTCCACAGGATAAATTCGCTCATTTTTGACAGTCGGCATTTCTTCAATTCCCATCATATCAGGAACACTGAAACCGTAAATATCTGCATCAATTAAGCCCACCTTTTTACCTAAACGGGCTAAAGACACCGCTAAATTGACAGATACGGTAGATTTTCCTACTCCACCTTTCCCTGATGCAATGGCAATGACTTTTACTGTGGATAAAGGTGATAAAATATCATGAGTTTCCGATTCTGTCGCTTTTCCACGGAAACTTTCAATTACATCAGCTGGCAATTCTTCAAATCGAATGCCTACTGTGGAAACACCGGCTTCTTTTAATTTTTCAACGATTTTCATCTGCAATTGTAATTGTTCTGGTGTATTCGTTTTGGCAATTGCTACTTTAACGCTTACATGATTTTTTTCTTCTTTTATTGATACATTAACAATACCGTTTGTATCTTTTAATGGTCTATGTAAAAACGGATCTTCAAGTTGTCCTACAATTTCGCGAACTTGTTGTTCATTAATCACGATAAACACTCCCCTATATTTGCTTCCAATACTAGTATAAGTATAACACACCGATTGCTATTAATAGCTATATTTACTTTGCTTATTCAATCTCCAAATTTGCATACTTTTCAATACCGCTTACAATTGCATCTGCCATTTTTTCTTGGTATTTTTCATCTGATAATAGAGATCTTTCTTCAGGATTGCTCAAAAATCCTGTTTCCACAAGTACTGCTGGAACCTCTGCTTTTTTCAATAGATAAATTTGTTTAATGGCCAAAGCTTCCCGATCTGTATTTTGTAAGTTATCTCTTATAGAAGATTGAATGGATTTTGCAAGCAGCTCGCTGTTTGGATGACCTTCTTTGTGGTAAAACACTTGTGCGCCTCTCCATTTTTCTCCTGGAATAGCATTTGCGTGGATGGTGATGAAAATATCAGGATTGCTTTCTTTTACAATTTGTTCCCTCAAAAAGATGTCTTGTTTTTTTCTTTCTCTTAAAGTGGAAAATTCTTCACTTGGCGCATGTTCTGAAAGTACGTCTCCATCCGTTGTTCTTGTCATAACTACTTCCGCACCCAATCGTTTTAATTTTCTTTCCACTTTTTTCGCAATCGCTAGTGTAATATCTTTTTCTACTACATTTTCTGCCGATGCTCCCCCATCAATCCCACCATGGCCTGCATCCACAACGATTTTCACCCCACCAAGCGGCTCCGGAAGGAAAAATCGATTGTCGGATGCGCTTGTCTCATACATAACCACTAAAAAACAGCAGAGCAAAATCACAATTAGTGCAATCCATCGTTTCAAATCTACTACACCGCCTTTTGCAACCTTTTGCACTACTATACGCTGGAAGAAGGGCTTGTATGAGTACAATATCTGTCGAAAAAACTTAACGTAATTCTAAACAAAAAAACTGCCCCATATCCTTGGAGCAGTGCAAAATCTAAATTTCTTCTCCTTGAAGAGATTGCTTTTGCAATTGAGCATAAAATCCTTTCAATGCCATTAATGAATCATGATTTCCTTGCTCTATGATTTCCCCGTCATTAATTACTAATATGCGGTCTGCATTTTCAATCGTTTTTAAACGGTGGGCGATAACAAAGCTTGTACGGCCTTTCATTAAATTATTTAATCCTTTTTGAATATGCACTTCCGTCATCGTATCCACGCTGGAAGTTGCTTCATCTAAAATTAAAATGTCCGGATTTTTTAAAATTGCCCGCGCAATGGCAATGAGCTGTCTTTGCCCCTGGCTTAAATTTTTGCCTCCGGATTCAATCATTGTTTCATATTGCTGCGGCAAATATTTAATAAAGGAATGGGCATAGGCAATTTTCGCCGCCTTTTCGACTTCCTCGTCCGTTGCATCCAGTTTGCCAAACCTAATATTCTCTCTTACAGTTCCTGAAAATAAATACGTATCTTGCAAAACGACGCCGATGGAATCCCGTAAATGTTCTATGGAATAGGACTTAATATTTTCACCATCTATTAAAATTTCACCGCTTGATACATTATAAAATCGGCTCAACAATTGGATAATAGTCGTTTTTCCTGAACCCGTAGGGCCAACAAGAGCTACAATTTCACCTGCACTTGCTTTAAATGAAATATTTTTTAATACCGGCTTATCTTTTTCATAATAGAAATAGACATTGCGGAACTCCACATTTCCTTCCAACGGGCGGCGAGGAAGAGAATGGGGCGCATCCGTGATTTCGATTGGTTCATCCAATACTTCAAACACCCGTTCAGCTCCAGCAATAGCTGATTGAAAGGTATTTAGCAAGTTCGAAAGTTGGTTAATTGGGCGGAAAAACTGTCTAGCATAGGTTACAAATGACGTGATGACGCCTACCGTCACAAGGGAATGAACTGCCAAAATCGCACCAACGCCAACAATCAATCCTTGTCCGAGGTTGTTGATGAAATTATTCGTTGGCCCTAAAAGCCCTGATACCATTTCCGATTGCATAGCTGAACCACGCAATCGCTCGTTGGCCTCATGAAAGTCTTGAATCGTTTTTTGTTCTTTCCCAAAAAGCGTTACAATTTCCGAATTGGAAATCGTTTCTTCAATATACCCGTTTAAATTTCCTAAATCCCGCTGCCGGTTTTGATAGTTCACACTGCTTCGTTTGATGATTTGTTTTGTCGACGTTACAATTAACGGAATGATAAGCAGCGTCACAAGGGCTAAAATCCAGTTTAAATATAGCATCGCAACGGCCGTTCCTACAAGAGATAAGATGGACGAGATAATTTGAATCACGCTTTGGGAAAGGGCAAAATTCAAATTATCAATATCATTCGTCATGCGGCTCATTAAATCACCTTGCTGTTTTTTATCGAAAAAGGAAATCGGCAATGATTGAAGTTTTTCAAACAATTCCAGACGCAAATGTTGGATGGTTTTTAATGATGCCCGAATCATGACAAAGGTTTGCAGCCAAGTCAAAAGGGAAGATGCAATAAAAATAGCTGCTAGCAATATTCCCATCCGAACCGTCCCTTTTACATCAAGGGGCAAAACATGATGGTCGATTATATATCCAATCATGAATGGACCTAGAATATTCAAAATGGAAGTAATGACAACAAAAAAAATAACGCTGATAATGCTAATTTTTTGTTTCTTTAAATAACTCCAAATCCGTTTAATCGTCGCCTTTTGGTTTTTTATCTTTGCCGCCGGAGCGCCCGGACCCCTCCCTGGACCTCTGCCTTTGCCTGAAAGGGATTCCTGCAATCTATTCATGCAGTATACCTCCCTTTTCAACTTGAGTTGCTACAATTTCTCTATAATGTTCGCTTGTTTTTAATAATTCTTCATGAGTGCCTTTAGCAACAATGCGGCCATCTTCTAAAACAAGAATGAGATTTGCGTGTTGAATGGATGAAATTTTGGATGACACAATGAACTTCGTGCTGCCTTTCAATTCTTTCATATTCTTTTGAATCATCTTTTCTGTGATGCTATCCACTGCTGAAGTGGTATCATCCAATACTAAAATTTTTGGTTTTCGAATTAATGCCCGGCTCATGGCAAGCCGCTGCTTCTGACCACCGGATAAATTCGTTGCCCCTTGGGTTAACTCATGCTGCTCTTTTTTATCCAGCTTTTCAACAAATTCAATGGCATTGGATGCTACAAGTGCCTCTTTAATTTCTTCTTTCGTTGCATCACTTTTTCCATACTTCAAGTTTTCCTCAATGGTTGTTGAAAACAATGTCGCTTTTTGAGGCGCAAAAGCCATCGCGTTTCTTAATGTTTCGATGTCATATTGCTGAATTGGAAAGCCGTCAATATAAATCGTTCCTTCATCCACATCCATTAAGCGCGCTAGCAGTTTTATTAATGTGGATTTTCCGCTGCCGGTCATCCCGATGATTCCGACAGTGCTACCCGCTTTCGCTTCAAAGGAGATATCTTTCAACACCGGTTCCACTTGTTTATTGTAGGAAAAACTTACATGCTCAAAGTTCACATCACCAAGGATTTCTTTTTTCACTGGATTTTCTGCATTCGTAATGTCCGGCTGTTCTTCTAATACAACCACAACCCGTTCCGCACTTGGAATCGCCCGCGCAATCTGAATTAATACATTACTGGAACTCATAAGGCCATTCATAATCATCATTAAATAGTTGATGAACGCCACAATCACCCCGATCTCATTGGCACCTGCCTCCACCTTTACCACACCAAGCATAAGCGCAAGCACGATGCCAATATTCACAACAAACTGTGTAATAGGCATTAAAGCGGCAATGACTTGGTCGGCTGTCATATTGCGCTTCGTTAATTCTTCATTGACTCCTGTAAATTGCTTCACTTGGTGGCGCATGCGGTTAAATGCTTTAATGACGCGGATGCCTGACAAATTTTCCTGCACACGTGTATTCACGCCGTCAATCGCTTCTTGCACTTTTCGGAATAATGTAATGGATAATTTAATAAACACATATAAACAGATGATTAAAACAGGAACAACGAAAAATAATATAGGAAATAAATCCCTTGCCGTGAAGAATACGACCAAGACGGCCCCAATAAACATGAAAGGACCTCGGACAAACACTTTTAAAAGCATATTCAATGCTCTTTGCAGCATTTCAACATCGTTTGTTAAATTGGTAATCAACTTTCCTAACGTGAACTTGTCCTTATTGCTGTTTGAAAAATAAGTAATCGTTTCATATAAGTCTGCCCGAATATCGGCCGCAAAGTTGACCGCTGCTTTAGAACTGAAAAAATTGCAGCCTGCCCCTCCAAGCCAACCGATTATGGCGCATGCAATCATCACAATAAACATCCCAACGATATAGAGTGTATTATTCATTACAATTCCATCATCGATGATTTTTTGCATAATGGTTGGCTGTACTAAATCCATCGCTACTTCTAATATCATGAGAATCGGCGCCAACACAGCAAAATGCTTATAGGGCTTTAAATATTTTGAAAGCTTTAACACTGCATGCATGTTTTAACTCCTTCACTACTGTGCTTCCATACTTTATCGTCAAGATATTAAGCTCCTCCATATTTCAACATTCATCAAGCCTTTTATGCAATAGGCAACCGAAAAATCTTGACGAGAATTTATTTTCATCATACAGTATTTTAAAAAGAATATCCTCGTAATTAGGTGCCCATTTAGGGAGAATAGGGAATAAAGTGAGAATCTTTAGCGGACCCACCACTGTATCGGGGAGCAATATAGAAAATGCCACTGGGAAACTGGGAAGGCCTATATTTGCGATGAACCTAAGCCAGGAGACCTGCCTAATTACTTGAAAACATACAGTACGATGGTAAAGTCTGTAGTTTATTTGGCATGCCAATAAACTGCAGACTTTTCTTATTTCAATAATCGATGGAGGAGATTCAATTGGAACTATTGCAATCGACATTACAAAACATTAAACAACTTAATAAAGAAGTGATGGAAAAAGCAAGAGAAAGAGTAGATGCTCTTTGTAAACCGCCAGGCAGTTTAGGAAAATTAGAACAAATCGCGATACAACTTGCTGGAATATCTGAGAAACTAGAGCTTGATGTATCCAATAAAGCGGTTATTTCATTAGCTGCGGATCACGGAGTATATGAAGAAAATGTTTCAAATAACCCCCAATTTGTAACGGTAATGCAGGCAATTGGCTTTGCTAAAGGGTTTACAGGAGTATGTGCTATTGCAAAAGCAGCAGGTGCAAAAGTCGTTCCAGTAGATATTGGCATTAAAGAAGATTTACCAAAAGATTCTGGAGTCATCGTCAAAAAAGTGAAATACGGAACGGATAATATGGCTAAGGGACCAGCAATGTCACGACAAGAAGCGATTCAAGCGATTGAAGTAGGTATTGAAATTGCCGATGAACAAGTGAAACAAGGTATCCATGTTTTAGCAACTGGAGAAATGGGAATTTGTAATACCACTCCAAGTAGTGCTGTCCTATCCGCATTCTGTGGTTGTGACCCGGCTATTGTAACAGGTATGGGAGCTGGGGTAGATAGTCTTCAACATAAGATTGACGTCATTCGAAGATCTCTTGACATAAATACGCCAAATCCAAATGACCCAATTGATGTGTTAGCGAAAGTTGGCGGTTTGGAATTAGGGGGAATGGCAGGCGTAGTCCTAGGTGCTGCAGCAAATCGTGTTCCTGTAGTAGTGGACGGTTTTATTTCCACAGTTTCTGCACTTATTGCTTATAAATTAGAACCGAAAGTGAAGGATTACATTATTCCATCCCATCTGTCAGAAGAGCCTGGAGCAAAAATTGTAAACGAGTTATTAGGGTTAGAGCCTATGTTGAATATGAATATGCGATTAGGCGAAGGTTCAGGAGCAGCCCTTGCTTTTCCTATTCTTGATGCCGCATGTTCTATGATGAACACCATGACTACTTTAGAAGAATCTCATCAATATATGCTAAAAATCATGGGGAGTCAAACAGTTTAAAGGATAGAGGTTGGGACAAATCTAAAAAAAGAGGCTGGGACAAAACCCCCTCTAAAATGGAAACAGCCCATGAAATTTTGGAATGAAATTTCATGGGCTGTTTTTCATTTTTTCAATAAAAAATACCAAAAACAATGGGGATAAATGGAAAAAAGGAGAATTTGAGTTGGCTCAAATTCTCCTTTTTCCTATCTAGAAGCTAGTTTTGTCCCAGCCTCTTTTTTGATATGTTATTAAAATTGATTTCCGTTCCGGGGACGCTTTCCACGGGCCCGGCTCGTCGCAGGAGTCGCCCCGTCACTTCAATCAATTTTTCGTTAGTTCAATTTTTTATCAAAACTATTTCAACTCCCCCTTTCATTTTTTGTTTATGTCCCCGCCTCCTTTATTATCATAAAGAAACTCTTTCAATTAATTCCTTTGAATTGTTTTTCGGAGAATTTACTAGATTAAATACTGGATAGGCAGTTAACCACTCTGAAAGGCAAGGTTTAAGCAGCGATTTTAATTTCTTTCACCCCTAATGAGAGTCTAACCATTCTTTTTGCTGTTCCTTATTTAAAATGACCGGCATTCGGTCATGGATTGGGGCCATTAATTCATTTTCCTTCGTTGTTAAGATCGTACACGTATGAATCTTTTCTCCCTCTTGACTGCGCCAAGTATTCCATAATCCCGCAACTGCAAATACTTCGTCATCTTTCCTTTTTATTCGCATTGGGACTTTCGAATTTCCTTCCCTTTTCCATTCGTAAAAGGAGTCATCGGGATAATACATCTCCGTTCATAAAATGATTTTTAAAAACTTGCTTTCTCGTCGACAGTTTCAGATCGGGCATTGATTATTTTTGATGCGATATTTCCGTCTTTTGCCTACGAAGGAAGGAATCCCTATTTTAAGAACCCCATACGATTTTTATCTCCATCATTAATGATTGCTACAATTTGTTGACTTGGAGCAATATTATAACTTTCCTTGTATAACTCCTCGGAAAAAGCCTCTGCTACATCAAATTCTTCAATCAACTGATGATACGAGCAAAACAACGTAAATCGACCACACATAGCCATCCCCAAAAAATTAAAGTTTTCATTATAAGTATTTTCTACTTCATTTCATCATAAAAAAACAGTATGATAAAAATACAGTATGGAAGCAATATCCGAACTTTCAATTACTGTAATAAAGGAGCAAAGCATATGAAATTAAGAGTATCTGCAGTTCAATATCATTTACACACGATTCAATCATTCGAAGATTTTGCCATGCAATGTGAACACTACATCAAAACCGCTTTGGAATTTGATTCGGATTTTATCGTGTTTCCAGAATTTTTAACAACTCAATTACTTTCTTTCAAAAAGCAAAATGGTTCAAATCAAACAATCCATGATTTACCTAGTTATACAGAACAATATGAAGATTTATTTATTAAATTTGCTAAAAAATACAATATCCATATTATCGGCGGAACACATGTAGTAGAAGTTAACAATCAACTACGAAATACCGCATTTTTCTTTGACCCTGAAGGCCGCATTATGCGACAAGAAAAGCTGCATATCACGCCAGTTGAAATCAGCGCTTGGAATATGGCAAAAGGAGAAGAATTAAAAATTTTTGACACCAAATATGGAAAGATTGCGATTTTAACTTGTTACGATATTGAATTTCCTGAAATTGTACGTATAGCGAAAGCGCGAGGAGCCGATATCATTTTTTGTCCTTCCTGTACCGATAACCAACATGGGTATTATCGTGTTCGATATACAAGTCATGCTCGGGCAATAGAAAATCAAGTATATGTCGTTCTATCAGGAACTGTAGGTTCACTTCCAACTGTTGACTTTATGAGATCGAACTTTAGTCAAGCAGCTATTATCACTCCTAATGATATTCCTTTCCCTCCAAGAGGGGTTTTAGCAGAAGGAGAAGTCAATCAAGATATGATTATTACCGCTGATTTAGATTTAAATCTTCTCTATGAAGTAAGGAACCATGGTTCAGTAACAACCTGGAAAGATCGTAGAACCGATTTATATACGGATTGGTAGAGGAGGAGAATCCATGTACAGAAGCGAACAGTTTATTTTTATCGGACAAAAAGCCGTTCCTATCGTCATTCGTAATTATAAAAAAGAAGATTTTACACAACTAATCGACCTTCAAGTTGAATCTTTCCCTCCGCCATTTCCACAAGAACTGTTGTGGAATGAAAAACAATTAAAAAATCATATTAATATTTTTCCCGAAGGTGCTATTTGTGTTGAAATTGATGGAAAAATAGCTAGTTCCTTAACAAGTCTCTGTGTACAATTTGACCCTGCCAAACCAAAACATTCTTGGGCAGAAATAACCGACAATGGTTATATTACAAATCATGATGCAAATGGAAATACTTTATATATTGTCGATATTTCTGTTCGTCCAAGCTTTCGTTCATTAGGCCTTGGTAAACTCATGATGCAGACAATGTATCATATTGTAATCGAAAAGAAACTAGATCGCCTTTTAGGTGGTGGAAGAATACCGGGCTATAGCAAATATGCGGATAAGATGAGTGCGGAAGAGTATTTAGAGGCGGTCATCAACGGAACATTACAAGATCCCGTTATCACTTTTCTGTTAAGTTGCGGGCGTGTCCCTATTGCGATTGTTGAGAACTATTTAGAAGATGAAGAATCCTGTAATTATGGAGTGTTAATGGAGTGGAAAAATCCATTTAAAAACTGAACAATAATGGGGTTCTCAAGGAATCATGACTGTGAGCAGCCCCATGTTTAATCGATAGCTGATAGCGAAATGCGATATAATTTATCATCATTTCTTTCTGGGTTTCCACGACCGTCTGTATTATTGGTGATAAAGTACAAGTTATTCTCCTCAATTAAGACATCACGAATTCTACCAAGTCCATTAACGATTTTTCTATATGCACCAGTATTTAAGTTAAATTCCAATACAGCACTACCCCTTAAAGCGGCAACGTAAAGCTTGTTATCAAAATAGGCAATTCCGGAAGGAGCCCACGTATTGTCTGAGCCTGATGTAAAGAGAGGAGCAACCATATTTTCTTTTTCTCTAGTTCCTTCAATCTCTGGCCAACCATAGTTTTTACCAGGTTCAATACGGTTTATTTCATCATTGGCGCTATTGCCATGTTCACTTGCATACATCGTTCCATCTGGTGCCCATGTTAAACCTTGAGGATTTCGATGTCCAAAACTATATACGTAAGAGTTAGGAAAAGGATTATCGGATGGAATCGATCCATCAAAGTGAAGTCTGAGAATTTTTCCACCTAATGAGTTAACATCTTGAGCACTATCAGACTGTAATGCATCGCCGTTGTTGCATAAAGTTTACCATCAGGGCCGATTTTCAACCTTCCGCCATGGTGAACTGCCCCACTCGGTATTTGGTCAAGCAATACCTCTTCCTCAATCCATTTATCATTTTCCAGCCTTAACTGAACGATGCGATTATATTGTCCATCTGAATGATTATAAGTGTAGTATGCAAACGCCTTGTTGGACTCTTGGAAATCGGGGGCTAAGACAAATCCTAACAAACCGGCTTCTGATGCTTTGGAAAAGGGCTTTTCCAAATTGACGGACTGCCTTTCCACCCGCCCGTTTTCAATTTTCACCACATTTCCGGCTCGCTCCGATAAATAAAAAGTGTTTCCTGACTTGTCAATGGACCATGGTATTTGAAGATTGCTCGCAATGACTTCCAGATGATTGCCCGAAAAGGTTTCTACGGCTTTCGGAGGTTGTTTGGGCGAACAAGCGGATAATATGAACACAAACCCGACGAATATGACTAACATTTTAATTCCCTTCATCGCTTTCATTGTAAGCCCGAAATCAAACAACGCCTACAAATCAATGACACATCCCTGTAAGATGAAAGTAACATTTATAGAGGAGGTGTTCTTTTTTGACAACAGAAAAACTTAATATCGTGCCAGTCAAATTGGAATCCGAATCCGATCCAACTCCATCCCCAACAAGTCGTGGCCCACTCAGACCAGTATGCGTCATTCAAGCCAACCATTGCAAAATCTCCTTCTACCCCGGTGTCAAACCTCAATTACTTCAAGCGGTTATCAGGGAGTTGAATCGAAATGATTCATGATTTTACAAAATGCAAAAATATCTATATCATTTGCGGTCATACAGATATGCGAAAAGGAATCGACGGTCTAGCAACGCTAATTCAGGATTCATTCGAACTCGATCCATACAGCGAGGCAATCTTCTTGTTTTGCGGTCGAAGGAAAGATCGTTATAAATGTTTATACTTTGATGGAGATGGCTTCGCTATGCTTTATAAACGATTGGATAACGGCAAACTCCAATGGCCACGAAATGAAAATGAAGTTCGTCGGCTCACACAACAACAACTTCGTTGGTTACTTGAAGGACTCGCAATTCATCAACCGAAAGCCATACAAAAATCTAAAAAAGGTGTCTTTTAACCAATGATTACTAGTGATATAATCAAGACATTATTGAATTTGTACGGAAATGTGGTGAATGATGTGAGCAATGATTCGAATGAAAAATTAATTCAATTATTAGAAGAACAACTCGCGCAATCCAATAAGAGAAATGAAGAACTGTTGAAACAAATTGAATCGTTGTCACAACAAGTTCGCTATTTAATAAAGCTTCTTTATGGCTCAAAATCAGAAAAATCAAAGTACCAAGCTCCAGATGGACAATGTTCTTTATTTGATGATGACTCTTTTTTTAACGAACCTGAGTACCTGAACGCTATTGTATTACTTGTTTCAGCGCTAGCGATGGCAAAGGAAAATAAAGGGAAGAAAGCCGCTTAAAAAAATTCAATGTGAAAAATTCTGCAGGTATGCCCAAAAACAGGATTATTGTAATATTTTGTAAAATAACATGCTGGTAGCTATTTGTCGAGTGCTTTATTTTTTATACTTTTATCCAAAAAATCTAATTTTGCAAAATGCTCAATTGAAAAAAATCAAAAAAATTATATAATTTATTGTAGAGAATTTGTTGTTTTAGTCGCTATTTTAGCGAAAGCCGTCATACCTTCTTTATAGAAGGAGATTCGGCATAATGATTTGTGTCCTTAGATTGTTTAGTTTATAATTTGTAATAGAATTAGTAAAATGTAGTTTCTAGGTATAAAGTTGTTTTATGGATATTTATAAAAAGAGCGATAGTTTAACTCCTAAAAGAGTGAACTATCGCTTTTTTGTTTAATAAAAACTTAGGATTGATATTAAATTTTAGTAAAAAAGGATGGATAGCTAAAAAGGAAAAATGGAAGGAGGATAGGATAAGTATGAAAATGGATTTTAGTTTACTAATGAAAAGATTTTTTAAAAAAGACCAATATTAAATAGGACAGGTTATTTTTTGCAAATGTGTAAGTTAAGAAAGGATCACATTAATGAATTAAACCACGCTTTGAACTTGAGGCGTGGTTATTTGTATTTTGATTGATACACATTACGTATCCACAATGCAGGCAGGTGTTAAAGAGCCGATTGCCATTAGAGCCAGGCAGTTTAAAGATATGGCTGAATGCGTACTAGGAGGAAGTTCCTGCAAGAAAGTTGTGCCTACTACATTGGCGGTACGCATGGAACAGAGCGAATGCTCGCCCAGCCAATAATGGGTATGTTCCGGATAGCACTCATATTTACAAATGAATAATTGGATTAGAAGATTGGGCTTTCTCTTTGCCGAGTATTACAAATAATTATTTTTTTACGTTGTAGTATCGGCAAAGAGAAAGCCCAGACCAAAATTCTTCAATTCCTTGTATTTCGTGATTTCAACGTATTTAATTTCAATTCTTTTTTGAAGAAATGTTGAGGATTGAAGAATTGGCCAATGGGTGTATTATGCCTAAAATTCTAGGAAGGGGTTTAAATTATGAAACATAATATAAAAATAACTCCTTTAATTGAACAAATGGAAAAATTATTTCGTCATACCCGTACAGGATCTTTTAAGACGAGAGCAAGATATAAAAGTAGTTGCAGAAATTTTTTGGATTTTGTTCATAAGGAATTTAAACTTAAAAATATTAAAAACTTACAAGATAAGCATGTGGTCGCATACATCAAAAAAAGACAAGAAGAAGGGGTTTCTCCCAAAACAATTAAGAATGATTTAGTTGCCATTCGATATTTACACGATATGATTCCGAATGCAAAGTATCAATTAAGTGATAATGATGATTTAAAAAAATTATATGAACTTAAATTAGATAAAACCCCAGCAGTAAAAGGGGATCGGGGCTGGACCGATGAGGAGTATAGAAATATATTAAGTTTTGTAAATGAAAAAGCTTCGGAAAACAAAACAGCAGCAGATACAAGGGACGTCATGATTTTATGTAGAACAATGGGGCTAAGAGTGGCAGAGGCTGTTGCAATGAAACGTTCTCAAGCAGAAGAAGCATTGCGTACAGGGATTTATCAGGTACGTGGTGAAGCAAAAAATGGAAAGTGGAGACAAGTACCATTATCCAATGAAGCAAGACAAATGTTACTAAATCGTTTAAAAATAGTTAATAGAGGCGAGAAAGTATTTGTTGGACCAAATGAAAAAACACACCATGCAATCAATAGGGTAGAAAAGTTTTTAGAAAATCATAGAGAAAAATTTGTTACAGAAGAAGGAAAACAAAAAAGAATGTATAAAGGAAAATCAAGTCCCTTAACGTTTCATGGATTACGATATAATTACGTTCAAGATCGAATAAAAGAGGAAATGGAAAAGGGATATAGTTTTGAGCAAGCTGCTTCATTCGTAACAAAAGAGGTTGGTCATGAAAGAATTGATGTTATAAAGGTGTATTTAGGAAATAAAAATGTTTTATTAATCACGGATTAATATTCAAATTAAAATGAAATAATTAAGGCCATATATAATTTGATGACGTAAAAATAGCCTTCAAAGTATTGAGAATAAAGGATTTTTAATTTTGAACGTCAGACGTTGGGGATAAAGAACGTCAGACGTTCTTTAGGGGTTTAAAATCCTTAAAATATTTACGTTTTTAAGAATGCAAATGAGTCAAACGTCAGACGTTATGGCAAAATGACAATAATGGGTGAATCGAACGTCAGACGTTTTTAGCCTCATAATTTGCTAATTCTTTGATACACAAGGGATTACGAGAAGAAAGAATGTCATAAAATATTACTAGGATAAAAATTGAAATAAGAGTAATAGGGAGTTTGAAAAACAAAAATAGTACAAGTCAAGTCGCTGTTTACAGTAAATATGAAATTCTATATACGTCCATGTTGGGATGAGAAATAACATAAGATATCACAAGGAATAAAAAATAATGGGATAACAACACCAACTGGATAGCATGATGCTTCACACTGTCGAGTTCTTTTCCAATTGCTTATCAATAAAGTAAATAAAAAATTGACGGAATTAAACACCGTATTAAAAAATGAATTGTAGTAAAAGGCACAAGGAAAGGTGAAAAATAATACTTGCTATGATAAGTATCAAAGAATTTCTTCGTTAGAAAGGAAGAAAGAGGATGGTTAAACATGGGGCAAAAAAAGTAAAGATTTCCGAGCAAAGACAAATCACGATTCCTGAAGAATTTTATGATGCTTTAAATTTTCAACATGAAGTGATTATTGAATTTATAGGTAAAGCAATTGTGATTTTGCCAAATGAAACAGTGAATTTTTTGGAGGATATTGAAGAAGTTGATTTTTCGGTAGATATATTAAGAGATCTTGTATCCCAAGGATACGAAGGTGAAGAATTGATACAAAAATTTATTGAAATAAAGGCTGAAATTCCAAAGGCTTTGGAGCGTATTAAACAGGAAGCAATGGAGAGAGGAGGTGTTACAGGGGATTTGGAAGAGAATTTTGAGTTGTTGGAGGAAGAAGATTCATAGAGAATTTGTTGCAGCAAAGCTCAAATTGTTAATAGAGAATTTATAGTCATTGATTTTGTGAAAACAATACTTTTCTTTTAACCAAATTTACAAAAATAGATAATTAGTTAATCTTTTTCTTTTTCAATATAGTGCTTATAGAAATCATTGTATTTTTCTTTTTCTTCTTCTGTAAGTAATTTAAGAAATTCGCAAATCATTAATTCGATTAATGAATTAGTGGAATTTGCTTTAACAGTCTCATGTAAACGTCAACCCCAAATGAACAATTTTTGCTCATTTCGGATGAACACTTTTTGCTAAGAAAAAATTGTTTCTTGATGTTTTAATCGGTAACTTTCGTTGTTCATATGAATCACTTCAACTCGATGTAACAGACGGTCAAGTATTGCAGTCATCATCCCTGGATTATCTACGAGTTCTATCCATTGTTCTGGGCTTCGATTGGATGTTAAAATTAACGAACTTCGTTCATATAATTGATGAATAAGCTGGAAGAACAATGTGCCTTCTCGTTGATCCATTGCCATATACATGACATCATCAATTATCACAAGATCTGATGCACGCAGTCTCTTTAACTTAGTTTTTGACTTATTGACATATTCTTCTGTTTTTAATAGCTGAATTAATTCCCCCATGGTCACAAAATACACTTGAAAGCCTTTTTGAATCGCTTCAATTCCAAGGCCAACGGATAATAAAGTTTTTCCCGCTCCAGGTGGTCCAAGTAATATTAAGTTGTATGCTTGTTCTAACCATTGAAATTCACGTAATTGCCTTAATTGCCGCTCTGTAATGGCTGTTTGCTCATCTATATTAAACATACTTAAAGGTTTATAGAACGGGAAACGAGCCCAATTCATTCGTCTTTCAATACTTTTCTCCTCACGTCTTTTTAGTTCATACGTAGTTATCTGTTCTAAGAACTCTAAATATGTCCAAGATGATTGCTCTGCTTTCCGAAGGAGCTCTGGGAGCTCCTCCGCTGTTTCGGATAATCTCAATTGTTTAAAGGCTTGTTGAATTTCTGGAACACTTTTATTCATTTGTTTTTCCTCCCATTCTTTGAATGTATGTATTGAAATCCCTTGTTTCTACAGCTATCGAAGAAACAAGTTTAGTAGAATTGACCTGTATTTCAAGAATGGGATTAGATTCTTGTAGCTTTAAGTAATTTACGACATCTTGAAAAGCATTTGCACTATACAGTTTTTCACGGATACATTTCTCTAACGCCATTGGAATCCAATGAGGATCATTTTCGGCAACCCTTTGTAAAATGAGTAATTGATCACGGCGATAGCGCTTATATCTCTGGCAGATTTCATCAATATATTGTCTCGATGCTTCTCCAGTAGGAAATAAATGAAGCACTCTTTGTTTAAGCATATCAAGCGATTCTGTATGATCTCGTGCATGATTCGTATTTTTAATTAGCTTTCCTTTTTCTAAACTTATCGTGTGCTTGGCAAGTATTTCACCAGTTGTAGGTTCTATGATGATTAATTTTTCATTATTGATTTGCAGATTCACTGTAGAGCATTTCGTATATGTGCCGATAGGTACTGAATAGCGATTCGATTTGTAACGAATCGTGTTGTCCTTATTCACATTCCTTGTTATAATTTCAATAGGGTTGCTTTCTGTTAAAGAAAGCGGTGAGGAGATCTTTCGTAAGTGTTTCTTTTCCAGTTGATACACTTCGTAAGGTCTCTTTTTTATTGTTTGATGCACTTTATAGTTCCCAGTACGTTCTAGCCAATTCCAGGCTTTTTCATTCCAATCTCCGATTGTTGAGAAGATACGATGTGCTGCGAAATTATACTTGATATATTTCACAACGTTCTCAATTTTTCCTTTCGATTGGGGATCTGCTTTTCGACATAGGTAAATCTGAAATTTACGTTCGTTCACATATGCCTGAAATTTCTTTGTTAAGATAAGATCTCCAGCATTTTCGCTTACCGCAATAAGATTGTCTTGATCATAAACAATTTCTTCAGTCATTCCCCCAAAATATCTAAAGGCATTTTCGTGACAACGAATGGTGTCTTTGGTTGTAAAGGGGCGGTCTTGCCATTCCATATACTTTTGTCGAGAGTGAGATAATACAAAGGCAATAAAATAAAGTTTGATGTCCTTATTATCTATTGTTTTCTGAATGGTTTGTCCCCAGTCTACTTGCATTTGTTTTCCTGGTGGTAATTCATCAACAGCTTCATGTTCTCGGGGTTCATCCGTTTTTTCAATTTGATAAATTTCTCTCATCTCTTTGACATACCGACGAACTGTACTTTCTCCAACTTGTAAGTCAGGAAACTTTTCTTGAAGCCAGTCCAAAATTTGTGCTCCACTCATGCTTGGATTTTCTTGTAACCATGTCACAATCCAATCCCGATAGGGATCTAACTTTTTCTTTCGCTCAATCGTGCCAAACTCCTCCACCGCTTCTTCAAATGTCATATTTAAATACTTATAAACTGTATTACGTGAGATTTTCAATTTCCTTGCGATTTGTGAAATTCGCAATCTTTTAGTACGTAATTGATGGATTTCAATATATAACACAAGCTTCTCCTCCACTAGTACAACCTCCAATAAACTTAATAAACTAGTTTATTAGAAGTGTATTTGATAGTGAAAAAGTGTTCAATCCAAATGAGCGGAATCTGTTGATTTTATTTTATCGTTTACA